>CAIYUN010000046.1 GCA_903929355.1 uncultured Opitutaceae bacterium | reverse complement strand
GCCGGAGGAGCGGCGGGCAGCTCAAGGGTGAAGGTGGCCCCGGTGCCGGGGCCCTCGCTGTGGACGGTGAGCGTGCCTTTCATCTCCTTCGCCGCGTTGGCGCTGGAGTGCAGGCCGAAGCCATGGCCCGTCGCCCGCGTGGTGAACCCATGGTTGAAGATGCGCGTGAGGTTTTCGGCCGGAATACCCACGCCGTTGTCCGCCACAATCAGTCGGACCGCGCCGCCCCCGGGTGTCGCGGTGAGGCGGAGGGTGATGACCTTGTCGGCCGGGTTCGGGCCATCGTCGCAGGCATACTTGGCGTTGCGGATGAGGTTGACGAGGACCTGCAGTACCTTGGACTTGTCGGCCACCACCAGTGGCACGTCCGTAAAATCGCGGTTGACGCGCACGTCGTGCCGGGAGAGGGCCGCCGAGTTCATGCGCACCGCGTCCTCCATCAGCGCTCCGGCCGAGAGCGGCTCCACCAGGCCCACCATGGTGGCGTAGGACTGCTGCATCGACACGATGTCCTTGATGTGGTCGATGTTCTGCTGCAAAGATTCAACTTCCTTGAGCAGGCGGGACTGTTCCTCGACCCAGCCTTGGGCCAGCGACTCGACCAGTTCGGGCACCCGGCGGCCCTTCGGGTCCTTGGTGAGAAAATCGCCCAGGTCGCCGGCGTGCTGCTGCAGCAGGGCGGACAGCTTGGTGAGGGTGCCGGCCTTGGCGTGACGCACGCCGGAGGCGAGCATGGACGCGGAAACGTTGAGGCTGTTGAGGACGTTGCCGACGTTGTGGAGCACGCCGGTCGCGACCTCCGCCATGCCGGCCCGGTGCGAGGCATCCACGAGCGCGCGCTGGGCGTGCTCCAGGGCGAATTCCATGCGTTTGGACTCGGTCACATCCTTGCCGAGACCGAACGTGCCGATGGTGTTGCCTTGCTCGTCGCGCAGCGGCAGCTTGCTGTTCAGCGCCCAGGTGATGCGGCCGTCCGGCCAGACTTCCTGCTCGAGCTTGCCCAAAAGGGGTTCGCCGGTGCGCATGATCCGCTGCTCGTCCTCGAAGGCCACCCGGGCGAACGGGCCGGCAAAAAGCTCAAAATCGGTCTTGCCGATCATCGCGTCGGAGCTGAACCCATGTTTGCGGGCGGTGGATTTGCTGACGGCGATGAAGCGGGAGTCCCGATCCTTGAAGAAGACTGCGTCGGGAATGTTGTCGAGAAACGCAGCCACGAGCATGCGGTCGATCTGATGGGAGTTGCCCCCGGTGGGGGCCGGGGGCACGGGCGCGACGGGGGGCATGGCGTCAGGCGTGGTTCAAGCGGGCGGGGAGGTTTCCAAGGCGTGGTAACGGGCGAGCACGGCGCGCATCGCCTCGGGTTTGACCGGCTTGGCGACATAGTCGTTCATGCCGGCCGCCAGGCAAAGCTCCCGGTCGCCCATCAGGGCGTTGGCGGTCATGGCGACTATGTGCAGGACCCGCGGGAAGCCGGGCCGACCGGCGGCCTGCGCGGCCCGGATGCGACGGGTGGCCTCGAGCCCGTCCATCACGGGCATCTGCGCCTCCATGAGCACGAAGGCGTAGGGCTTGCGCTGCACGGCGGCCACGGCCTCGAATCCGTTGGTCACGATATCAACCGTGTAGCCGAGATTATGGAGCATGAGGCGCGCGACCTTTTGGTTGACGGCATTGTCCTCCGCGATGAGGACGGGCAACGACGGGGCCGACAACGGCCTGGCCGGCGGAGGTGGCAGGACCGGCAGGGTCGGGTCAGCGTGGGTGGCCGTGGTCAGGACCTGGACGAGCGTCGCCCGCAGTTTGTCGGGATGCAACGGCTTGATTTCGCATGCGGCCAACCCATGGGTCTCCAGGGCGGCCCGGGACAGTCGGTCCCCCAGCGAGGTGAGCAAAACGAGCGCGGGCCGGCCGAGGCAAAGCTCGACCCGGATGGCGTCGGCGAGCATGAGGCCGTCCATCGCGGGCATCTGGTAATCGAGGATGACGAGGTCGTAAGGTTCGCCGGCATTGGCGGCCCGGTACAGTTCTGCAAGGGCCTGGTCCCCGGACTCCGCCAGGGCATGGGGCATTCGCCAAAACCCGAGGTGGCGGGCGAGGACCTTCCGGTTGGTGGCGTTGTCATCCACGACCAGCACCCGGTGCCGGCTCAGGTCCACGGGCGGCAACGCCGGGGCCTTCCCCGCCGGCGCGGCGGCGGCATCAATCTCCACGGTGAACCAAAAGGTGGCGCCCGCGCCGGGCAGGCTGTGGACGCCGATCTCGCCCCCCATGAGCTCCGCGAGACGCTTGCAAATGGCGAGGCCGAGCCCGGTGCCGCCAAAGCGGCGGGTGGTCGAGCTGTCGGCCTGCACGAAGCGCTGAAACAAGGCGCTCTGCACATCGGTGGGTATGCCGATGCCCGTGTCGGTCACCTCAAAACACACGCGGCAGCGGCCGGAAGGCGCGGTGGCGGGCCGGACGTGGACGCCAACCTCCCCGCGGGCGGTGAACTTGATGGCGTTGCCCACCAGGTTGAGCAGAATCTGGCTGAGGCGTTGCGGGTCGCCGCGCAGCCAGGCCGGCACCTCCGGGTCGAGGTCGAGGACGAGTTCGAGGCCCTTTTGCGCGGCGGCGGGGGCGTGCAGGTCGATGGCGTGCTCAAGGTGCTCGGCCAGGTTGAAGTCAATCGACTCCAGCTTGAGGCAGCCGGCCTCGATCTTGGAAAAATCGAGAATGTCGTTGATGATGGCGAGGAGGGCCTCGCTGCTGTGGCCGAGGGTCTCGACCAGATCGCGCTGCTCTGCATCGAGCGCCGTGTTGAGCAGGAGTCCGGCCATGCCGACCACGCCGTTCATGGGGGTGCGGATCTCGTGGCTCATGTTGGCGAGAAAGGCGCTTTTGGCGCGGTCGGCCGCCTCGGCGGCCGCCTTGGCGCGCTGGAGGTCGGCCTCGACCTGGGTGCGCCGGATGATCTCCTGCTGGAGCGAGGCATTGGTCCGCTCGAGCTCGGCGGTTCGGGAAAGGACCCGCTGTTCCAACTGGTCGGCATGGCTGCGGGACTGCTGGAGCAGGCGCCATTTTTCCGTGAGCGCATTGGCGAGCTGGAGTACCTCGACCGTGTCGAAGGGCTTTTTCAGGATCAGCAGCCGGTCGGAGCCACCGAGCTTGGCGATCATATCATCCCATGAATAGTCCGAGTAGGCGGTGCAGATCACAATCTGGAGGTCGGGGGCGACTTTCCAGAGCTCCAGGGTGGTCTCAACGCCGTCCCAGCCAGGGGGCATGCGCACGTCCACAAACGCCATGGAGTAGGGCTGTCCCGCGCTCTCGGCGGCCCGAACCAGCGCGAGTCCCTCCTGACCCTGATATGCGGAATTAAGCGTGAAATCACAGCTGTCACCGGCCCCCGGGACCTTCGCGGTGGAGGACTCGCCAAAAAGTTCCGCCTCAAGGGCGGCGATGGTGGCGGCCGCACCCCCGGTTGGCTGCGGGCAAAGAATCTTACGGATGTCCTCGTGGATCGCACGGTTGTCGTCAATGACGAGAATGCGGGTGTTGGGGTGGGAGCAGGACATGGTGGGGGACTTGGCTGCGGGGGTTAAACGGATGGGGTGAACGCAGTGGCAGCGCCAAGATCGGTCTTTAGGTGTGACATTTTAGTAAAAGTTTTCATCCATGGGCATCCGGCGCAGACCTCTATCATTCGGTCGGCCTCACCCAGACCAATCGGGTGAAACCCCGGTTGCCACGGAGCGGGTGATGCCCACCTTGCCCCAACGTTGAAGCGAGTCAATCCTCTGGCCAACTGGAACGAGCGGGGCCAATCACGCCGATGTCACCGCCCACCCGGACGTAGGGGAAGGGCGCAGTTTTGCTGCGCGCGCCGGCTTGCTCCCCGACCGGGCCGTCGGAAAGCGGGTTGGGGTCAACCCGCTCCACCCAAGAGCAGGCAGGGATGCCAGCGCTACCCCAAGCTTATCGGCCCGGCGGGGGCCGCCCTATGCCGGAGGAGCGGCGGGCAGCTCAAGGGTGAAGGTGGCCCCGGTGCCGGGGCCCTCGCTGTGGACGGTGAGCGTGCCTTTCATCTCCTTCGCCGCGTTGGCGCTGGAGTGCAGGCCGAAGCCATGGCCCGTCGCCCGCGTG
>CAIYUN010000045.1 GCA_903929355.1 uncultured Opitutaceae bacterium | reverse complement strand
GTCCGGGAGGAGCCGGTTCGGCTCCTCCGTTCCTGCTTTTTCTCCACAACTTCTTGCTCGTTCATGGTAACACTCCTGTTTCATTGGAGTGTCACCCTATTTTCGCCTCAGCCTGTGTCTATGATCTGGTAGTTAGCACAAACTGCAATGTGCCGCTAATCGAAACATTGGCGGCGGAAAGTGTCTGTATTGTTGAGCTTCCAGTGACAGTCAGGCTGCCTTTGGTCACATTATTGCCTCCGGTGTAGTGGTTCCCATACTCACTTGCACCGCCAGCCACCTGCAGGGCACCGGAAATTGTGCTCGTAGCCTGCGTTGTTCCGAAAACTTTCAGGCCACCAGAGCCACTGATGTCGGTGGTTCCACCGATCAACATGTTGCCATTTAATGGACTGAAACGCGCCCATTCAAGCTCGCGATAACCAAACATTATATAGCTATTATAAGCGTTCACATCGAGCACCATGGCGCCTGAACCGGAATATCTAATCAATCCACTGCCATTTGGAGCGGTATAAGGCATGTAGAAATAACCACCAGACCAACCATTGACTCCTGAACCAGCTATGCCAATATCGAGAATACTCCCTTGGTCGTTTTTTGCTCTCCAAAACGCCGAGCCCCCGCTTGATGAGTTCTGAATTAAACCGACTACTCCCCCAGCATCTGAACCTGAGTCTTCATCTCCATACCAGTAAGAGGTATCTGCACTGCCGCTGATCGAAAGCGGGACAAGGTCATTTCCTGCTGGCCCGGTCCCCGCGTTAATTGAAGCAATTGTCGAGCTTAATGACTGAACGGAAGTACTGCCACTAACAGTCAGAGCGTTGCTGAGGGTTGCCGATCCGGACGTGATAAGGCTGCTCACCGTCAAGGTGCCGCTGATGGAGGAGGAGCCGCTGCTGTTGAGGCTGCCCATATACATGATGCCGCTCACCCGCCCGTTTCCGCCAACATCCAAAGTATAGAGTGGCGACGTGGTTGTGCCCAGACCCAGGTTTCCGCTGCTGATGTCGATCACTGTGTGTGGAGCGTTAATGAGCTGGCCAGAGGAGTTCAGCGCGAGAATACCAGAGGACAAACTGGTGCCGCTAATATGAATATTTTCGGCAGATATTGTAAACGTACCTGTAGTGAGGGATAACCAGCCTGTCGATTCGATCGACATCGTGCCAGTGCTAAGAATTGACACTGCATTGTTGGCGCCAAGACTTATGCTTCCCGTGGAGAGAAGACCAATGGATGCGCCAGTGCCAGAAGCATTAAGGTTGATCGCACCGGCATTGGCACCACTGCCATTCGCATTAACAATAATTGCTGTCGGGTCGGAATCGCTGTCGCTACCGTAGGAATTGATGCGTATAACTCCAGCCGAGCTGCCATCATCATTGGCGTTAATACTCAGTCCTTCATATGAATCGGACTGCAAGGTCAGGCCTACTCCACCTTCGCCAAAAAAATATGTGCCATACAAGTTGCCGTTGAACTGGGCGTTGCCCGACCCATCAATGGTGAAATTCCCCCCACCAATATCCAAGCCGTCAAAAACTCCCTCGTCTGCCTTTAGTTTCGGCGGGGAAAGGACCGCAAGTAGGGTAAAAAATGAGAAAAGTAGCGGACCTATCTGGTGTGGCCGGCAGCGAAGAATATGGGCTAATTTCATGGGTGGAGGCGGTAATCGGTTGGCTGGGCGAGATCAGCATGGTGCAATCAAGCCAATATGTTTGCAGCGTACGGTTGGATCGCTTCTGCACTACGGTGGAACGAAGGGGTGAATTCGGTTCAGAATAGTGTGCGAGTTCCACTGTGCCAAAAAAAACTGGTGGCTGTGCAGGCCACCAGTTGTGAAAGCGGACAGGTGATGCGCGGGTTCAAATCCTGCGACCGGATCAGGCGTTGGCCTGATTCCGGCGGCGGAGGGCCACAAACCCCAAGGTGGCCAGGCCCAGCAGGCCGGCGTAGGTCGAGGGCTCGGGGACGGTGGACGCGGCGAAGTCGGCGGGGTTGGTGCTGAATTGGAGCTGCCCGGCGCTGGTCATGTCAAACGCACCAACCAACGTGGCGTTGCCTGAACCGGGCGCCAGCTCATAGAAATCAACAACCGCGTTGGCGGTGCCCCCGGCCAAATTACCCTGGATGCCACCGGAAAACGTATTGAACGCGACGCCGCCGACGCTGTTGTTGAATCCGCCAGGCATGTAGGAGGCCCAACTGTTGGCCTCGCTGGTGGCCTGAATAACAGCGATGGAGCTGTTAAGGGATAGGGTCTGGTTGGGCGAATTGAGGTTGCCGGAAGCATAACCATGCCCGCCAGTCAACATGCCGTTCATAGGCTGTGCCGTGCTCGCCTGATTGCTGGAGGACTGTCTGGTCCAAGGGGTGCTCTGGGTGCCGGCAATGGTCTCGGCCCGGCTCGCAAACAGGGTGTTGGGGGCGAGCCCGTCAACCGCGGTGTGGCCGTTGAAAACCGAGCCCGCCAAACCGTAATTCAGGCCAGAATCGGTGGCCCAAGAGGCGCCGTAGATGGAGGCCAAATCGTTGGCGATGTTGCCCGAGCTGTTGGTGCCGATGGTGTTGACGATCTGGATGCCGGAGCCGGTGGCGTAGGTGCCGCCGCTGAGAAACTGCGTGACCTTGCCGAGGTCAATCTCGTAGTCGGTCGTGGCTCCCGTGCCGCTGGTGGCCTGGAAGCCCAACACGACATCGTCAATGTTGGTGGGAAGCGTCTGCGAGAAGGCCGGCCGGGCGACAAGGGCGATTCCGGCAAGGGCCAGAATGGCGGTGGTGTGGAGAGATTTTTTCATGTGGTGCTTGGTGTTGAGTGCTTGGTGGAAGTGGGAGATGCGATTGAGCAGCGAAGGAGGATGCCGGGGTGATCAGCGCGTCACTGCGCGAGTGCGGCCATGGCCTGCTGAACGAGGTGCTGCTGAGTTTGTTGGGCCATATAGGCCTGACTACCGTAGAACACCTCGAACATCTGGTCACTGGCAGGTTGCGCCAACTGCCAACGTCGGGCGACAGTATCGGCGACCGCAACCGGATCATCCCCGGCGGGTCCTTCCGGTCCGGCCACGGCGGCAAGAAAGCTTTGTTGTAGACCGTCCAAGGCGGACTGGGCGGCCTCCCCGGTGGGCACGGCACCCGATGGATCCAAGGCCGCCATGGGCAACGGAAGCGGCAAGTCTGGCGCGGGATCCGACCGATGTCCTACCGCATCAGGCAAATTCCCCTCAGCGATGCCGGTGTGGGAACCAACATTGTATTCCGGTAAATCATGGCCAGACGTCAGCTGAGAGAGATCCACCGAATCGGCAACCGGCATAGAGACTGGGGCGATGAAAGACCGGCTGTTCCGATGCTGTAGGTTGAATCCGGAGGCCGAAGCGGGCGGCACGCCCGTGCTCCCTGGGACGGAAACAGGCTCGTTCAGACTGTAAGCGTCGTCGCCAATCGAACCGAATAGAACCACCGTAGAGGAACTGACTTGGCCGGTTGCAGATGAAGCACGAACATCGACCGCGACCGAGCTCCGTACCGCCGGCACCGACCGACGGGCGGTGGACGAAGCAGGCGACCACGAATACCAACCGAAGGCGGCAAGCCCAAGAAGGGCGACGCCCGGCGGCACAGTGGTGGCCAGCGTTCGTATGGTGCTCATGAGAAGATAAGTTGGTGGCGGAGGACAAGGTGCCGGGGCGGATAATACCCGCCCCGGCAGGCGGTCAATTGTCAGCCGAGGAGGATCAATTATGAGTGATGACGCCGCCCTCGACGTTCCGGCTCACATGCATGGCGCTGAGCTGGAGACCGGACGCCGAATCGGCACTGGCATCGCTCTGGATTTGGCTGATGATGGCGTTGACGAGCGTGAGTTCCTTGCTCTGACCTGAAACCTGTTGGCCGTCGGCCAGGCTGCTTCGATAAGCAAGGTGCTCGATCTCCCAGCCCTGATACTGGCCTTCAATGATGGGAGTGTTGAGGTTGGCGTTGCCGTTCGCATTGGAAAGGGTCGCGCTGGTGAAGTCGGCCACGCCATTATAGGTGAGGCGGCGGGCGCCACCAGCCACAGCAGTGTTGGCATCGCTGCGACCGAGATAGGAGAACAACCAAGCTCCGCTGCCGCTGGTCAGACCGGTGCTGCTGGCGGCCGCGCTGGTATTTAAAACCAAGGCGCCCGCGGCACTGCCGCCCGAAGCGTAACCCGACTGCCCGAGGGCAACCGTCCCCAGAAAAGGGTCGGACACCGTGGTGGTGGAAGGGCTTTGGGGATTGTAACCAAAGGAATCAACCTGCACGACGCCGCTGACAGTCGTCGCCTGCACCTGGAAGATGGAAGCGAAGAGACCAAGGCCGGTCTCGGTGAGATAGGACAAGCGAGTGCCGGAATCGCCGCTGCGACCGACCGCATAGACCGGAATCGTCGAATCGGAGGAGACACCGGTGAACTGCGAAAGATCGGCGAAGCCGGTATAGAGAGCCTGTGCCTGGTTGTTGGTGATGTTGGTGATGCTGGCGGGAGCGCCATTGTTGACCACCCACTCAAAGGCAATCACTCCGACCTCGGCAGAAGTGAGACCGGAGGTGTTCAGACCGGTCGAGGAAGGATGGGAGTCGGACATGGTCACATTGCCGGGCTCGGCGGGATCATAGACCACTGCGCCACCCGAAAGTGCGGTGGCGGTATTGCCCACGCTAACACCAGTCAACACCGAGTCGGCCAGGAAGCCATTGGTGAAATTGGTGCCGTTGACCAGCGACTGCACGCCGGTGACGGAACCAGTCCAGTTGAATTTGACGATGACCGGGTTGCCACCAATGGTACCTGACAAGATGGACTGGTTGACCTTCAGCTCGGTGCTCCCGGAGCCGACATAAGCGACTTTGTAGGTGCCCGAGCCCATGGCGTCCTCAACGGCCTGCACGGCAGCCGCACGGAAGGCAGTCGAGCCGATGAAGTAGAGGTGGGTGGTGGCGACGGCAAACGCCGCGTTGCCGAGGGCGCAGGCCAGCAGGCCCGCTGCGAGTGTTTTGATCGATTTCATGTTCATGACTGGAGGTGTGGTTGTGAT
Organism: uncultured Opitutaceae bacterium; assembly: GCA_903929355.1. Lineage (GTDB taxonomy): Bacteria > Verrucomicrobiota > Verrucomicrobiia > Opitutales > Opitutaceae > CAIYUN01. Next base: position 8,661 of record CAIYUN010000045.1, on the reverse strand, counting down.
GGTGATTGGCCCGAAGTTTGGCTGGGTGCCGGCCGTTGGATGCAAGGGCTGGCACTTCAATTGCGCCGTGAGACTAGCGGGCCTTTGCGACGGTTTCGCGTCGGTTGGGTGACGAATTGGTGACAATGCTTGTTCCTTCGGAACAAGCGGTGCTTCGTGCTTCGTGCTTCGTTCTTAGTTCTTGGTTCTTGCTGCTTGGTTCTGGGTGCGCGACCCCGGTGGCTGCTGGAGCGCCCGCGGACTGCTCGGAGAGCCGTCCCTACCTGGGTTGCGACTTGGCTCGAAACGTTGCGCGGCAAGCGCCCCACCTGCTCCGAAATGGAAAAATGCTTCGTTGCCTCCTGCGGCTAGGGGTTGACGCCGCCGCCGGTGGCGGTTTTTGTGCGCGACTCCCGTCATGCCGCAAACCATCGCCGTCCTCGATTTTGGCTCGCAATACACGCAGGTCATCGCGCGCCGCATCCGCGAGTGCCAGGTCTACTCCAAGATCTACCACCACGCGACCTCCGCCGCCCAGCTGCGCGCCGACGGGGTGATCGGCATCATCCTCTCCGGCGGCCCCAGCAGCGTCTTCGCCAAGGGCGCGCCCATGCCCGACCGCGCCATCTTCACGCTGGGAGTGCCGGTGCTCGGCATCTGCTATGGCCTCCAGCTCATGGGCCGCCTGCTCGGCGGGCGCGTGGGCCGCAGCGCGCGGCGCGAATACGGCCACGGCATCCTCCACGTCAAAAAGCCCGGCCGCCTCTTCGCCAACCTGCCGAAGAAACTCCGGGTGTGGAACTCCCACGGCGACCGCCTGGTGCGGCTGCCGCCGGGTTTCTCACCCATCGGCACGACCGAGAACTCCGAGTTTGCCGCCATCGAGGACCGCCGCCGCAATTTTTACGGGATCCAGTTTCACCCGGAGGTGTTTCACACCGAGCGCGGCACCGACATCTACAAGAATTTCCTCCTCGGCGTCTGCGGCGCGAAGCAGGACTGGACCACCCGGGACTTCATCCGGCACGCGGTGGAGCACATCCGCCAGACCGTCGGCCCGGCGCGCGTGATCCTGGGCCTCTCGGGCGGGGTGGACTCTTCGGTCGCGGCCGCGCTCATCCACCGGGCCATCGGCAAGCAACTGACATGCGTGTTTGTGGACAACGGCCTGCTGCGGGCGGACGAGCGCGCCCAGGTCGAATCGCTTTATGCGCGGAACTTCCACATCAACCTGCGGGTCGAAGATGCCTCGGCCCTCTTCCTGCGCCGGATCCGGGGCGTCACCGACCCGGAGCGGAAGCGCAAGATCATCGGCCGCACCTTTGTCACCGTGTTTGAGCAATCCATCAAGTCCGCCGGCCGCGCCGAGTTCCTCGCCCAGGGGACGCTCTACCCCGACGTGATCGAAAGCGTCGCGATCGGCAACAACCCGGCCGCGCTGATCAAGTCGCACCACAACGTGGGCGGCCTGCCGGCGCGGATGCGGCTGAAGCTGCTCGAGCCGCTGCGCGAGCTCTTCAAGGACGAGGTGCGCGCCGTCGGGGCCGCGCTGGGCCTGCCGCGCGAGGTGGTGTGGCGCCAGCCGTTCCCCGGTCCCGGGCTCGGGGTGCGGGTGGCCGGCGCGATCACCCCCGAACGCCTGACCGTGCTCCGCCGGGCCGACGCGATCCTGCACGACGAGATGATGGCCAGCGGCTGGTATTGGAAGGTCTGGCAGTCGTTCTGCGTGTATCTCCCGGTGAAGTCGGTCGGCGTGGTCGGCGACGAGCGCAACTACGCCGACGTGATCGCGCTCCGGCTGGTTGAGAGCAAGGACGCGATGACCGCCGACTGGACGCGCCTGCCGTATGAGTTGTTGCAAAAAATCTCCACCCGCATCACGAACGAGGTGCGGGGCGTGTCCCGCGTCGTGCTGGACATCAGCTCCAAACCGCCCGCCACCATCGAGTGGGAATAATCTCATGTTGTTCTTAGTTCTTGGTGCTTGGTTCTTAGTTCTTCGTCCCTCCCATTCGACTTTCCGACTTTCGACCTTCTGACTTTCCCCACCCCCACCACCTTCCTCTCCCTCATGAAGTTTATCCGCCTTCTTCCCGTCCTCCTCCTCGTCGTTGCCGCCGCCGCGCGCGCTGACGAGGTGGGGGCGTTCATCGCCAAGGCCCGCGCCGCCGTGGGCAGCGAGGCCGTCCTCGCCAAGGTCGAGTCAGTCCACTACACCGGCACCGTCGAGCTGCCCGACGCCAAAGCCGGGAAGACCAGGATCGACGTGCTGTTTCAGAACCCCAACCGGCAGCGCGTCACGGTGACGACCGACACCGGCGACCAGACCACCGGCCTCGACGAATACAGCGCATGGGTGCGCGAGCAGCGGCCGAATGACCCCAAGTATCCCCGGCTCGGGCTGCTCGGTGTCCAGCAGGTGCGCCGCATGCGAGCCAACACCTGGGAAAATCTCGCGTTCTACGGCGGCATTGAGCAGGTCAACGGCCATGTCGAGGACGCCGGCACGGTCCAACTGGACGGCCAGCCCGCCCGCAAGCTCATCTTTTGGCACGACAGCGAGGTGTTTTTCGCCCGCTGGTTCGACCCCGTCACCGGCCAGTTGCTGATGACGGAAACGGATGACGGCAACCAGATCCGGGAGGCGGGCGACATTCTCGCGGGCGGCCTGCGTTTTCCGCGGCAAATCATCACCGTGACCAAGGCCAAGGACGGCACGTTGAACAAGTCCACCATCACTTTCGACTCCATCACGGTCAACGAGCCGGCCCCCGCCAGTCTGTTTGCAGTGCCCCTGCCGCCGCTCCGTTCGGCCCCGGGAGCGTCAGGCTCGTCGCCGTCACTGCCGCCGCTCACGATGCCGCCGTCGGGCAGCACGAACGGCCAGATTCCCAACCCGACCTCGCCGCCCGGCCCGACACCGGCCAGCCCGCCGCTGTTTCAGATGCCGAATCTGAAATAAGCCCAGATTCAGCAGTTGGTCACAGAGACCACAGAGAGAAAACCCGAGGTCACAGAGAAATAAATCCTACGAGGGAAAGGTTTTGATGTCCCTACGGGGTGGTATGGTTGCTGCCACTCTGGATTGTTGAAGTGGTTTGCTCCGTGACCTCTTGCCTTTCCTCTGTGCGCTCTGTGTCAACCTGCTGTGGTTTTAGGTCCAGCGATCACCGGAACAAGCGGAGGGCCCAGCCGCCGAACGCCAGGAGCAGGGCCACACCCACGACCCACCAATACCAGGCTAGTCCGTTGACCTTGCGGGGTGGGGCCGTGCCATCGGCGTGAGTCTCGTGCTCGGCCCATTTCTCATCGGGCAGGTCGAGGCCGTCGTAAGGCGATTCCTCCCGCCAGCCGATGCGTTCGTCGGCACCGCATTCCGGGCAGGCGGTGGCGTCGCGGGGGATGGCGGCGCCGCAGTTGGCACATTCTTCGGGCGGAGGGCGTTGGTCGGGCATGGGGTGAAAATCAGGGGGACGCAGGCCTGGCGGCGAGCATTTTTTCCCGGGCAAAGCGCCACAAGGTCAGGAGAAACGCGGTCAGCGGCACGGCCAGTACCAGCCCGGGCAGCCAGCCAAGCGCGGTGGTCCAGAACAGGAACGCCACGGTGATCGCCATCGGGTGCAGCCCGGTCTGCCGGCCCATGATCCGGGGGGTGAGCACCCAGCTCTCCACCGCCTGCACAACGCCGAGCACCGCCAGCACGAGGCCCGCCAGCCGCCAGCCGCCGTCGGCGTCGAGCAGGGCGACGGGCAGCACCGTGACCAGGCTGGTCAGCGTGCCGAGGTAGGGCACGACATTCAGCAGCCCAAGCGCGAGGCCGAGCACAAAGCCAAATTTCAACCCCACCAGGGTGAAGCCGAGCGCGTAAAGCACCCCCATGCAGCCGCCGATGAGCATCTGGCCCCGAAAAAATGCGACCACGATGCCGACAAACTCCCGGAGGAGAAACAATCCGTCGTCGCGGAGCGCCGGCGGGAGGAGGCCCGTTCCGCGCGCCGGCCGACCGCTCGCCCGGGGCAGGAGCAGCAGGTAGAGCAGGTAGACCGGCACGAGCAGGAGATGCGCGGCAAAACTGAGCGCCGACAACAGCCCCGCCCCCGCCAAAGCGAGCGACGGCCCCGCGTTTCCCAGCAGCTTCTGCGCCCCGGCTGACAGGGATTGCCCAAGATCGCGCACCGTCGGGTCGGCCATCAGGTCGCCGAAGCTTTTCGCCCGGTCCGGGAGGTGGTCGCGCGCCCAGGCGAGCGCACGCCGCCAGAATTCCGGGAGAGAGCCCACGAGAGCCTGCGCCTGATCGAGCAGCGGCGGCCCGATAAGCACAAGGCCACCGGCCAGCACCACCACCACCACGCCGTAAAGCATCAGGACGGCCGGCACCCGGCCGAACCGCAGCCGCGTCTCCAACCAGTCCACGGCGGGACGCAGCATGAGCGCGAGGATGCCGGCGACCGCCAGCGGCCAGAGCACCCCGGAGAAATATCCCAGGAGCCAGCCCAGCCCGGCCAGGGTGCCGACCAGCACGGCGACCGTGACTGCCAGCGCGAGCAACACCACGGCCAGGGCCACAAGCCTGCGCTGCGAGTCGGAGAGCAGGTCGGATGGGGCGTCAGGCACGGACATGCAAGCTTGATGCAGCGCCACCCGGCCGAGCGCGAGGCGAAAACGGATGGGAATGCCTTCCCGGGTGCATCACAGTTAAATTCATGTCACAGGACGGCGCGCCCATCGTGTCGCGCCCCACCCTCTTCCTTGGTTAAAACTTCGGCGGACAGGTCAATCCGGCCGCGTGACGTGCTCACGGCCCACCCCGGCCTGCAATTGATTCAGCTGCGCCCTGCCGTTCCCTTCCGCCTCAATCCGCCAAAATGAAGGATTTTCACCTTGCCGGCCAAAACTGGTCTGAAACTGGCTAGGCGATTGCCTTGCCAATGGTGCCGCCCACAGTTGCACCCAGCCTCTCCCCATGCCCTTTCGCACCCAAACCCTCACCGCCCTGCCCGATCCCGCCGATCCCCGGCTGCTGGCCTATCTCAACCTGAAGCTGCGCGAGCTCGGCCAGCCCGGGGTCGCGCTCCCGGCGGACGCCGGCTTCGACAGTTTCGTGGATCATTTTCTCACCCTCAGCCGGGAAAAGGACCGGGCGCTCACGCGCCACCTGTGCCCGGTGGACCAGCGGATCCAAAACTTCATCTATGACTGCCTGGACGGCGACGGCCAGGCCGCGCGGCTGCCGGCGGCGACCCTCGTGCTGGACCGCCCCGGGCTCGCCCGCGCGCTGTCCCTCCCGCCCGGTCGCGACGAGCATCACAGCGGCATCCTTGCCTCCTACCGCGTCCGCCAGGGCGTGCTGCACAACCCCCGCAGCGACCGCCGCACAACCCAGGGCATCTTCCATGTCGCCGAGGGCGGACTGCCGGTTCCCGACGACAAAAAAGCGGTCCCGGCGGCCGTGTTTGGCCGGTTGCTGGCGACCGCGCTCGCCCCGCCGGCGGAGCTGCTCCGGCTGCCGTTCACCGCCACTGCATCCGCGCCGGCCGAGTGTTTTGTCTCCCTGCACCTGCGCCCCGTGGTGGTGCCCGAGGTGCCGGGCTTCAGCCCGGTGCGCGCGATGGAGACCCGGTTCTTTGTCCCCGGCTCGCTCGTCGCGAACCTCGACTTCGTCGAAAGCATTTTTGGCAACGCCGGCGACCCCCACCTGCCCGACCACGACGCCGCGCTCGATCCCGAGCATTGGACGGGGCACACCGGCTGCATCATCCTGGCCCCGCACCTCAATGGCGCCACCAAGCGCGCCCTCGGCCTCCCGGCTTGGGCCGACGCCACGCCGCGCCAGCGCCGCGACGGCATGGCCTGGAAGTCGCCCGAAGATGTCTACAACGAGGGCGTGCCCTTCAAACTCACCTCGCGGAGCGCCGGAGGGGTGATCATCACCCTCATCTCCGACAACTATTTCGGCTACTGCAAGAAGGAGGTGAAGACCCAGATCAGCTTCTCCGCCAACCTGCTCGGCCGTGCGGAGGAGGAGCATGCCGGCGGCGCGATCGTCTTCCCCAGCTACGACCTCGGCGAGGATTTCCAGCTCAGCACCTTTGTGCCGGTGGTGGACCACACCTTCACGGAGGCGCTCACCCTGCTCGGCGACCACGTCGAACCGCAATCCGGCGGGTGGGCGCGCGACCGCGCGCACCCCGACATCTGCTATGTGCCGCACGACGCGCGCTTCGATCTCCGCACCCAGCGCGTCACCTGGTCCGACTCGCCCGGCTCGGAGCAGTTCCTCAAGCTGCTGCCCGGCCAGACCTATGTGCTCCCCTCGGGCTACAAGGTCGAGATGGTCAAGCCCGACGAGGGCCGCCGCTGGCGCCTGAGCGGCACCACCGCCGAGGGCCTCCTGTGCCACAAACCCTGCACGGTCTCCGGCGGTGGCAAGTCCGAGATCTCCAAGTCGATCGCCGATGCCACCTTCACCGGCCCGGTGTTTGTCAACGACCTCGCCCAGGATCTCGACCTGGTGGACACGATCCTGCGCCGCAATTACGACGACCGGTTCCGCGACCCCGCCAACCAGAGCGGCCGCGCGCGCCCTCTCCTCCATCCCGGCCGGTCCCTCGGCTCCGTCGTCAAGCTGCTCAGCCGCAGTGCCGACTACACCGACGCCTACAACGAGTGGCTCGGCACCATCCCCCGCTACATCCGCGACCTCGTGCTCATCGTCAAGCGCGCCTACAAGCCCGAGTGGAAGGAAGACTGGCGGAAGCACTACAGCGTGGACACCATCAACGCCCGCCCCGGCAACGAGCTGAAATACAACCGCGACAAGCTCCTCACCCACTACCTCCGCGTGGGTTTCACCAAGGACGGCGGCTGGCGCACCTTCACCCTCCGCAAGGATTTTCTGCCGGCCACAAAAATCCAGGTGGAGGATGACATCACCGCCTCGGCCGTCGCCCCGCGCGCCCAGGTGGGCGGCCTGCCGGCCACCGCGACCGAGCCGTCGCTCAAATTTGTCCACAACTGCGAGCTCCGTCTGTTCCAGCGGCCGGACGACGCCATCATCCGGGGATATGACCACCGCACGGAACACGATTTCGGCGAGACGGGCCACTTTTTCTCCAACTACCAGCCGCTCAATGCGGAGGCCGCGCGCGCCATCGTCGAGGACACCCTGGGCTTTGAGGCGTTCACCGACCCGATGCGCCGCATTTTCCACGAGTTTCTCGCGGCCGGCCATCCGGCCTTCCTGGTCTCCCCGGCGCATCCCCGGCTCGTGGACGGCAAACCCTCCAAGAACCCCCGCTACCTCCAGGACCGGCCCGACCTGAGCGCCCCGCGCGCCACCTATCTGGCGCAGATGGGCGCGCGCCTCTACCGTCGGCTCCCGGGGGCGTCGCCCGTGCCGTTCCCGGTCGGCGCCATCCTCATGGGCCGCCGGCTGAACCCGCCCGAGCCCGGGGTCCGGCCGCTCTGCGTATTCGGTCCGGTGCATTACCAGGAACTCCCCGAGGCGTTCATGGACCTGATCGCCAGCCTCACCGGCAAGTCGCCCTCGACCACCGGCGCGGGCTCCGAGGGCGCGCTGACCAAGGGGCCGTTCAACGCGCTGCCGCCGATCTACGACCTCAACGCCGCCTTCGTCTCGTTTGTCCTGACGGGCCTGCCGATCTTTTCCTCGGCGGCGGGCTGGGTTGGCCCGCGCCTGCGCGTGGACCACGACATCAGCCTGCTGGTGCCGGAAATCTGGTGCCGCATGACCCCCGAGGAACGCACCCCGGCATATCTCATCGCCCATGGCTGCCTGGAACGCTGTGCCGACTTCGACCACGAGGGGCGCCGGGTGCTGGCCAGCCGGCTGGGCTGGCGCATCACCGCGCGGTTTGTGCAGAACTTCTGCGGCCGCGTGCTCAGCAACCCGGGCTCCCTTTTTGAGGACGAATTCCTCCGGCCCGAGCTGCAGGATGCCGCCACCTTCGCCGACGGGGTGGACAACATGGTCGCGGCCATGCGGGCCGCCGCCGACAATTACTTCAACGATGGCTCCATCGCGACCGCCTGCCCGCCACTGCGCGCGCTGCTGCACCTCATGCGCGACGGCGCGTGGGAGGGGCGCGGGGCCGACGACCCGGAGTTCCGCGCGCTCTTCACGCGCGAAAGCGTGCTCGCCAGCGATTGGTATCGCGCCCGCCTTGAGGCCCAGCGCGCGATGGACGTGCACCACTGGGAGAGCCACGCGCATTATCTGGAGCGCTTCCTCGCGCGCCCCCACTACGCCGACATCGCCACCCACCTCGACATCCGCGGGCGCCTCACCCACGCCACCTCGGCGCTGCGCGCCGCCCACGGCCCCGCCTACCTTGAAAGGCTCACTGGCACACTCGGCGTGGAGCCCAGTCTGGTGCCCTCGCCCCGCCAGCGGTAGGGAGGCGCCTCCTGCATTTCGTTTCAGGCGGTCGGAAAGCGGGTTGGGGTCAACCCGCTCCACCCAGGAGCAGGCAGTGATGCCAGCGCTACCCCAAGCTTATCGGCCCGGCGGGCCCGCCCTACGCCGGAGGAGCGGCGGGCAGCTCAAGGGTGAAGGTGGCCCCGGTGCCGGGGCCCTCGCTGTGGACGGTGAGCGTGCCTTTCATCTCCTTCGCCGCGTTGGCGCTGGAGTGCAGGCCGAAGCCATGGCCCGTCGCCCGCGTG
>CAIYUN010000044.1 GCA_903929355.1 uncultured Opitutaceae bacterium | reverse complement strand
TTAGAAAAACGCACAGAACGGCATTCCGACAGGCATCGCCCCTTTTGAGAACATGCGATGAAGAGTGGCTTTTTCTATACATGTCACCGATGACATGTATAAAAACTCAAATTTTCTATACATGTTTCAACTTCAAGGACGACATTGGTGCACCGCCTTCCCGAAGTTCCCTTTCCGGACGTCCTCGGCACCGCATGGCCAGTAGCGGCTTTGACCGTCGCCCGGATACCGATCGACCCTACTGATCAGTCGGGTTGCACGATTTCCTCTGATGGGACCCAGTCGATTTCCTGAGTTGGGTACCACCGATTTCGTGAACTGGGACCACCGGCGAGGCCACCAAGCGGCTTTGCAGCCCGTACCGTGGGCTTGTGTAACGGGCCGGTAGTAGGCTCTAGTTCCACCATGGGCGATGGCGGCTCCAGTCGCTCGGACAAAGGCCTCAGCGGCGTCAATCGGTTCGATTTCGGGGCGGTCACTGGCGGGCTCGGCATTGAAGCCTTCCACCTGCTCGGCGGCGAAGACCGGCGTGGCGCGGGCAAACAGCCGGGTTTCAGATTCGGCGTCGGCCCAATCCTCGGCGCGGGCGTATTCGAGTTCTTTGTAGAAGACGACGTAGGAGGATTTCTCGCCCTTGCGGACCTGAGCGCCTGCCTCGGACCATTGGCGGTAGGTTCCCCAGATACCGGAGCTGAAGCCGCAAGCCTGGGATGCCGCCCACAAGGCCACGATGTTCACGCCGCGATAGGCCTTCTTGGAGGCGATGTTGGTCGGGCGGGAGACCATGCCGCCGCCCCGATGCCAGGGGAGCTTAAAGTCGCCAGCGCCTTGCTCGATAGAGGTGATGATCTGGTTGGTGATGTGCTGATGAATATCGAACCGATCTTTCGTCATGGCCTTGCCCCAGTTTTGGGAGGCCGCGTGATTGCGACCTCATGGGGCGGCTCTGGCCGGACGGAGTAGGCTTGGGCTCAAACGCCCTTGGCCGGTGGGCCGGGGCGGAGCTGCACAATCGAAACGCCAGTGGAGTGCGGAAGCGAGCCGCGTTGAGGCTAAGCCGCGTTCGGCCATAAAGCCCCATGAAGTGAGGTCGTCTTCACGCGCCACACCGGGGCACAGGTGACCATGACGATTTCGGTGACCATCATCATCTTCTTCATCATCATCACCATCGTCACCACCATGGTGGGGATGCTACGCAGCAGGCTCTTCCATCAGGTTCAGGCAGGCCGTTGCCCGCTTGGCCATCCGGCTCACCAGCCGGTCGATGATGTGTGAATTCAGGCCATCGGCAGCAGCGATGCGTGCTTCGTCACTCACGGCGTCGGGCAATGCTTCTGCCAAGGTCTTCAGGCGCTCGACCACCGCATCGGGGGGCAGCTTCACGTCCTTTGCCATGCGTTCGATGTGACGCCTGCGGATATCGAGGATGCCGTATTCCCCGCCGATCTTCATCGACAGTTTGACCTTGTGCAGGTCGTAGTCGTCGTAGGGCAGGATGCTGGCGATGTCATAGAGCGGAGCCATACGCACCCGTCCCGCGCCGCCGATCAGCAACGAGTAGTTCTTGGCATGGGCGTCCGGGCCAGCGATCAAGAAATTGAAGAGGACGGCATCGACAAAGCGACCGATATCCTCGTCCCGCGCACCGGAATAGAGGCGGATCAGACTCGCCACGTCAGCAGCGCTCGGGCCGCCTTCATTTTGATACTTCCTGGTGGGGGGCAACCCGAGCGCCTGGCACATGTCCTCCTGGTGGACGCGCAGGATGTCCCGGCCACTGAAGGCGCGGTCATAGCGTTCCACCGCGATGGCCACCTCGCCCCTGAATTCGATGACCTTCGTGGTGGCCGTCGGGAGCCCGAGTTTGCGGGCGGTGCGCAGACAGAGGTGTTCATTCTCGGCATGGCCGTCGAACGCGCCGGTCGGAGGCTTCAAGATATGGGTCGTCGGTATTCGCCCGCGCGGAATGCCCCATTTGCCCTGAATGAACAGCACGGCGGTTTTAGGCTGGGCTCCGGCCAAGCTGAACTGGCCCGTGTCGCGCGGCATACGCCACGCCGCATGGTCGTCTCTTAGCGCCTTGAGACGAGAAGCCAGCTCGGCTTCATCCAGCCAATCAACACCGTCTTCCCGACCACCGAGGATGGCGTCAGCTCGGTCGGGGCGAACGAACTGGACGGCTCCAGCGCAATCCTCTCCGACATTCGAGATCAGGCCGAAGACGTTGCGGGCGGAGATCTGAAACTTCTTCGCCCACCGCTCCAGGACCATTTCATTGTCGGGCAACAATCCCCACAGGAAGTTCTCGACCACCTCCGGTCCATGTTCCTTGGCCCCTAGCGACATGGACAGTGATAGCGGATAGGCCTCCGCCGAATTCCGCCAAGCGTCGTCATAAGCAAAGGTCAGCCGACCGCGCGCATGGCGATGCACGCGGCCGATTTCTTTGGCTCCAACCAGTGCGATCAGCTCGTCCGTCATGACGCATCTCCTCGGGCGGAGGCGATGATGGCGTCGAGATTGATATCGGAGGCACCGATCGCAGCGGGTGGCGGCGCACCAGTCATGAGCGGCATATTGATCGCGTCGAGCACTCTGAGAACCAACGCCAGCTCCGCACCTGGCTTGCCGTGTTCGACGGCAACCAGCCATTGACGCCCCACGCCGACGCGCTTCGCCAACTCGCTTTGGCTTAGGCCAAGCGACTTGCGGCGGTCTCGGATTGCAGCGCCAAGGTCGGCGGGGGTGCGGATAAACATAAGCCCTCATGTCGTCGTTCGAGGACATTATACACTTGTCGTCGCTCGGCGACAAGTTCAAAATGTATTCGTTCAGCGACAATGTAGCATGTCGCCAAACGGCGACAAGTTCAAGAAACAGAAAGCGCTGGGGTCTCAGGGGGTGTGCCGAACGCCCCTGACGGGGTTCAAGGGAAGGCTCCCTTGATCGCTGCAATGCAGCGATTTCGCTGGGGGTCAGAGGGGGAGAAGGTCCCCCTGGGTCGCCATGCCACCCATCCACCATCGTTCTACCAATAAGCGAGCGCTTATGGTACAATTAGTGGACCAATTGGAGAGCGAGACCTGTGCACATCGGCAACGATGTATAAGTGCACACATGTTACCCTCTTCTCTCTTTGGTGGATGTTGAGGTGGCCCTTTGGCGATTTACCACCTGCGGCTCAAAGTGCATTCGCGTGCACTCGGAAGAGCCCCTAAACCGGGCGGAGCAACACGACGCTCCGTTGTAGCTGCTGCGGCCTACCGCTCAGGAGAGCGCCTCTTTGACGCTTCCCAAGGCAAGTGGTTCGAGTTCGACAAGCCCGATGTGGTGTTCACACAAATCATGATTCCCGACGGCGTGGAAGCGCCGTCCTGGGTCACGGACCGACAGACCCTGTGGAACATGGTCGAGCGGTCGGAAAAGCGGGTCGATGCGCAGCTCGCCCGCGAGGTCGAAATCACCCTTCCGCGCGAACTGACCCTCGACCAACAGGTCGCGTTGGTTCGCCGGTTCGTGCACGACCAGTTCGTGAGCAAGGGCATGGTGGCGGACTTCGCCATCCATCGGCCCGATGCGTCGGACGGTCGGGAGCAACCCCACGCCCATGTCCTCCTGACGCTGCGGCGTCTGGACGCCACGTCGGAGACAGGTTTCGATTCCCACAAGGAACGCGACTGGAATGAGCGGGAGGATATTGCCCGCTTGGTCGCCGACGCCCGGAAGCGTTTCAACGACACCGGCCTTCCGGCCGATCGTGAAAAGCTGGAGGCGGCGGAGGCGCTGCGCAACGTCAATGTCTGGCGTGCGCAGTGGGCCGATTACGCCAACGCAAGTCTGGCCGATGTCGGGTCCGATGCGCGGATCGACCATCGGACCCTGGAAAAGCAGGGCATCTTCCGCACGCCGCAACTTGCCCTCGGTGTGGCCCGCCACATTGAGCGGGCGTACGACTACCTCAAAGACCGGATCACCCAATGGATGGCCATTAAGAAGCGCGCCGACCTCTACGAAGAGGTCGAGCATTACAAGCAGCGCGATCCCGTAAAACTGGCGGATTTCATCTCAAGGCTCTCCGACATGATGGAGGACTTCACCGCCAGCCTCCCTGCATTGGCCACGAACCCTCCCGCCTCCTTTGAGCCACGCGTTCCTAAGGCCCATGCCGCAAACCCGCTAGGCTGACAAACTGACGCGCGGAGTGTTCGTGGAGCACCTATTGTGATATTTTGTATACAAGTTAG
>CAIYUN010000043.1 GCA_903929355.1 uncultured Opitutaceae bacterium | reverse complement strand
AGCCAGCGCGTTGGGGTCAACGCGCTCCTCCGCGGGAGAATGGCCGGGGCGCTCATTTGAAATTGTCCTCCGCGCCGTCCATGAGGCTGATGAACACATCCTCGAGCCCGGAGCGCACCAGGGTCCACTCGTGCGCGGGGTCGCGCACGGCGGCGATGGCGGCGGCGAGTTTCGCCGCGTCCCGGCCGCTCACATGGAGGGTGTTGCCAAACGCCACCACTTGCTCCACCCCGGCCTGCCCGCGCAGCGCGTCCGCGAGCGCCGCCAGCCCGGGCCCGGTCACCGTCCAGGTCGTGAGTCCCGCGGTGGCGACCACTTCGGCGACCGTCCCGCGCGCCAGCAGGTGCCCGTAGGCGAGGTAGGCGAGGCGGTGGCAGCGCTCGGCTTCGTCCATGTAGTGCGTGGTGATGAGCACGGTGAGGCCTTCGGCGGCGAGCCGGTGGATCTCGTCCCAGAACTCGCGCCGGGCCTTGGGGTCCACGCCGGCGGTGGGTTCGTCGAGGAGGAGGAGCTGCGGCGAGTGGAGCAGGCAGGCGGCCAGCGCGAGGCGTTGCTTCCAGCCGCCCGAGAGCTGGCCCGCGAGCTGGCGGCTGCGGTTTTGCAGGCCGAGGCGCTCGAGGCTGCGGTCCACCGCCGCGCGGCGGTCGGGCACCGCATACAGGCGCGCGATGAAATCGAGGTTTTCCCGGATGCTCAGGTCTTCGTAATAGCTGAACCGCTGCGTCATGTAGCCGACGTGGCTCTTGATGTCGCGCTGCTGGGTGAGCACGTCGTAGCCGAGGCAGGTCCCCGCCCCCGCGTCGGGCGTCAGCAGGCCGCAGAGCATGCGGATGAAGGTGGTCTTGCCCGAGCCGTTCGGGCCGAGAAAGCCGAAGATCTCCCCGCGGCGCACTTGAAGGTCGATGGCGTTGACCACGGTTTTGCCGCCAAACCGCTTGGTGACGCCGGCGACGTCAATGGCGTATTCCGTCGCGGTCATCGCGGGTTCAGGGGGCCCGCGCCACGTCCACCGGCTGGCCGGGATGCAGGTCGCGCGCGGCCACCGGGTCGGCGAAGCGCGCCTCGACCAGGAACACGAGCTTGGCGCGGTTGTCGCGGTTGTAGAGGACGGGCGGGGTGTATTCGGGCTGGGGCGACAGGTAGCTCACGTGCGCGAGGAGCGGCGCAGGCAACCCGGGCACGGTCACCTGCACCGGGTCGCCGGGCTTGAGGGCGGCGAAGTCGGGCTCCGCCACAAAAAAGCGCGCCAACAGGTTTTCCGGGGGCAGCAGCACGACCACCGGCGTGCCGGCCGGCGCAAACTCCCCCGCCCGGAAGAGGGTGTCGTACACCAGGCCGGCGCCGGGGGCGGCCTGCGCTTTCTGCGCCACGGCCCAGTCCGCGCGGGCGAGCGCGGCGCGCGCGCCTTCGATCTCCGATTGCGCGCCGGCCACCGCCTCGGCCCTCGCGCCCAGCCGGGCGGTGTCCAGCTCCGCCTCCACCCCGGCAATCTGCCGGAGGTCGACTTCATGCGCGAGCCGGGCGCGGTCAAACTCGTCGTCGCTCAGGACTTTGGTGTCATGGAGCCGGGTGACCCGGTCCAGCTCGCGGCCGGAGAGCTCGGCCGCGGTGCGGGTGGCGTCCACGCGGGCGGTGATGGTGGCGAGTTCGCTGGGGCGCGCGCCTTTTTCAAGATCGGCCAGGTGGTGCTGCGCGGTTTGCAGCCCCGCCGCCGCCTGGCGTTGCGCGGCGAGCTCGTTGGTCCGTTCCAGAGTGAAGAGCGGGTCGCCCACCGCGACCCGCGCGCCTTTCTGCACCGCCAGGGTGTCGATCTGCCCGGCCAGCGGCGCGGCGACGTAGACAAACTCGCCTTCGAGGTAGCCCTGCCAGCCGGCGGGCGCCGGGCGGGCGCACCCCGCCAGCAGGAGGGCGGTGGCGGCGGCGAGGACGAGGGCGTGACGGCGCATCGCGCCTTTTTGGCAGCGCCCGGGCCGGGCTCCAAGTACGAAAATTGACCCGCCGGCCCCGGCGGCACCCGATTGTAACGCGCGTCCGGGCCTTCCCGGGAAAAAATGTTTTGCCTGCGCGGGGGAAGTCGCCCACTCCTCCGGTCGCCTTTCCCGCATCTTATGTTTCGCTACGTTCTGGAAAAAATTCACCCGACGGTCTTCCTGAAGGAGGCCCGGGCCTCTTCGGCCACCATTTCCGAGCATGAGCAGAAGCTGATGGACTTGTGCCAGTTGCCGCCCGAGGAGGCGCTCGCGCGCCTGGGGTCGGGCGAAAGGGGGCTGGGCGCGGCCGAGGTGGCCGCCGCGCGCAAACTGTATGGGGTCAACGAAATCGGCCACAAAAAGCAGGCCGGCATCGTGGGCGACCTGCTGCACCGCTGCAAAAACCCGCTCGTGATCCAGCTGCTGATCATCTGCGCCATGATGGTGTACACCCATGATATTCCGTCCGCGGTCATTGTCGGCGGCATGCTCCTGCTCAGCGTCGTGCTGGGCTATGTCCAGGAGCACCGTTCGAGCAAGGCGGTCGAGCAGCTCCAGACGATGGTCCAGACCAACTGCCATGTGCTGCGGGACGGCCAGGAGGTCGAGGTCCCCATGGCCGAGATCGTGCCCGGGGACATCGTCATCCTGCAGGCGGGCGCGATCATCCCGGCGGACCTCCGGCTCATCTCGGCCAAGGATTTCTTTGTCAGCCAGTCGTCCCTCACGGGCGAGTCCATGCCGGTGGAAAAGTCGTTCAGCCCGTCGGGCTCCGCCGTGCGCGCCGTCATCGAGCTGCCCAACGCCTGCTTCCAGGGCAGCAACGTGCTCAGCGGCACCGCCCGCGCCCTCGTCGTCAACACCGGCGTGCGGACCCACTTCGGGACCATCGCCGACCGGCTGGCCGGCCAGCGCGTCCAGACCAGCTTTGACCGCGGCATCGCCGCGTTCATCTGGCTGATGATCCGCTTCATGGTCGTCCTGGTCGGCCTCGTGTTTGTGATCGATGCGCTCAAGGAGCACGACTGGGCGAAGGCGCTCGCCTTTGCCCTGTCCGTCGCCGTGGGCCTCACGCCGGAGATGCTGCCGATGATCGTCACGGTCAACCTGTCCAAGGGCGCGATGGCCATGGCCAGGAAAAAGGTGATCGTGAAGCGGCTCAACTCCATCCAGAACTTCGGCGCGATCGACATCCTTTGCACCGACAAGACCGGCACTTTGACCCAGGACCGTGTCATCCTCGAAAAGCACGTGGATGTGACCAGCCGCAAGAGCGACGATGTGCTGCGCTACGCGTACATGAACAGCTACTACCAGACCGGCCTGCGCAACCTGCTCGACCGGTCGGTGCTGTCCCACAGCGAGCTCGATGTTGAGCGCGGCTGCAAGAAGGTGGATGAGATCCCTTTTGATTTTCAGCGCAAACGCATGTCCGTCGTCGTGGACTACGAGGGCGACCATGTGCTGATCTGCAAGGGGGCGGTCGAGGACATCTACAAGTGCTGCACCCACTACCAGGTGGACGAGGAGATCCACCTCATGATCGACCTGATCAAGAACGACCTGCTGGAGGAGTACGAGGACCTGAGCCGCGACGGCTACCGGGTGCTGGGCATCGCGTACCGGGAATTCCCCCGCACCAAGCAGACTTTCGCGGTGGCGGATGAATGCGACCTCATCCTGCTCGGCTACATCGCCTTTCTGGATCCGCCGAAGGGCACGGCGGAGAAGGCGATCGCCTCGCTCAAGCACTACGGCGTCGCGACCAAGATCCTCACCGGCGACAACGCGCTGGTGACCCGCAAAATCTGCCGGGATGTCGGGCTCGACTCGGGGGAGATCATCACCGGCGACAAGCTGATCGGCCTCACCGAGGCGCAGCTCGGCGAACTGGCCGAGAAGACCAGCGTGTTTGCGCGGCTTTCGCCTTCGCAGAAGGAGAGCATCATCATCGCCCTCCAAAAGCGCGGGCATGTGGTCGGCTACATGGGCGACGGCATCAACGATGCGCTGTCGCTGCGGGTGTCCGATGTCGGCATCTCGGTGGACACCGCCGTGGATGTGGCCAAGGAGTCGGCCGACATCATCCTGCTGGAGAAAAGCCTGCTGGTGCTGGAGGACGGCATCATCGAGGGCCGGAAGGTCTTCGGCAACATCATCAAATACATCCGGATGGGGGCCAGCTCCAACTTCGGCAACATGTTCAGCTTTGTCGGAGGCACGTATTTCCTGCCGTTTGAGCCCCTCGCGGACATCCAAATCCTGGTCAACAACCTGCTCTACGATGCGTCACAGGTGGGCATTCCCTCCGACCGGGTGGACGAGGAGTACCTCCAGACCCCGCGGAAATGGGACATCGCGAACATCCAGCGGTTCATGATGTGCATCGGGCCGATCAGCTCGATCTTCGATTACGCGACGTTTTTCCTGATGCTGTATTTCTACGACTGCCACCTCTACTCGGCGGCCGGGATCAGCGTGGCCGAGAAGACCCACTACATGGATTTGTTTCACACCGGCTGGTTCGTGGAGTCGCTGCTGACGCAGACGCTCATCGTCCACATCATCCGGACGAACCGGGTCCCGTTCATCCAGAGCATCGCCAGCCCGATCCTGTTGTTCACCACCTTCCTGATCATGCTCATCGGCGCGGTGCTGCCGTACCTGCCGATCGGGGCGAGCTACCTCCATCTCGTGCCCCTGCCGCCCAGCTTCTGGGGCTGGATGGTGTTGTTCCTGCTGGGCTACTCCTTCCTGACCCACTGGGTCAAAATGTGGTTTATCCGCCGTCACGGCCTCGCCTAACATGAAAAGCCTCCTCAATGCCCTGCAAGAGGGCCGGTTGATTGAGCTGACCGACAACCACAAGCCCAAGGCGCTGGAGTATCTGGCGACCCTGATCGAGGCCATTCCCGATATCGGCGTCGAGGGCGGCATCACCGAGAAGGTGCTGGCGCGCGAGCAGCAGAACAACACCGGCATCGGCAAGGGCTGGGCCTGCCCCCATGCCCGCAGCCTGCGCGATGGCGAGCTGGTCTGCGCGATCGGCTGGAGCCCCGCCGGGATCGACTACGGCGCTCCCGACGGGCTGCCCGTGCATCTGGTGGTGATGTATTTCGTGCCCGACGCGCAGAAAAACGCCTACCTCAAGGAGATTTCCTCGCTGGCCAAGGCCATCACCACCCGGCCGGAATTGCAGCAGTTGCAGTCGCTGACGGACCTGGGCGAGGTCCGCAACCGCCTGCTCGACGCCATCAGTGCGGCCTTGGAATCCATGGTGCCGGAGGCGAAGGCCCGCATGATCCAGCTCGAGGTGAAGCGGGCCGCGGTGCAGACGGGGGCCGAAGTCGCCGCCGGGGCGGGGCTGCTGGCCGGGCAGGCCCGCCACCTGGTGCCGGTCTCCATCCTGGTGGTGCCGGGTGGCGCCACCGTCGTGCTGAGCCAGGATCGCGACCTGGTCCGCCTGCTGGAGGGCGCGGGCCCGCTGGCGGCGCAGCTCGGCCAGTCCGGCCGGGTGGAATTTCATGGGGTTGAGCTGCTGGTCCGGTTCACGACCACCTACCAGCCCGACCGGGTCCTCCACGAATGCGTGGCGCTGAAGCCGGCCTCGACGCCCGCCTGAGGGCGGCGCGCCGGCCACCTCTGCGGAAACCCTCGCAACCCAGTGCCGATTCATGGATGACTCTCTTTTCGATCGGTCAGATTTGAACCACTGATGGACACTGATGAACACTGATTCTGAGGTTCGGATCAGTGCAGATGAGTGTGCATAAGCCTAGATTCAGCAGTTGGTCACAGAGGCCACAGCGGCAAGACCTGAGGTCACAGAGAAATACATCGGAAGGTGAGGAAGTTTTGATGTCACTCACCGGGGGCGATGCTTGCCGTCACTCTGAATTTTTTAAGTGGTTTGCTCCGTGGACTCTATGGCTGGGCTCTGTGTTCTCTGTGCAACCCTTCTGCGCTTTTTAGGATAAGTGGTTACAGGTTTTGGCTTGGGTGGATCAGAGGCAAAGGCGCCGTCCTTGGGGTCGCCCCAGCCCCATTTTCGGTTTGCCACTGGCAATATGCGCGGGCAGTGTTACCTGGGCCGGTCGTGGGGCGTCTTCCCTTGCGACCGTGACCACCCCTTCCCTTTTGCCACCTGTATGAAATCAAAACCCTATTCTTCCGCCACCCTCCTGCTGGGGGGCGCCCTCTGGCTGGCCGGCACCGCCACGCTCTCGACCGCCGCCGGGTTGGACGGCTTGATTGATGATTCCCCCTTCATCTCGAGGTCGGACGTCCCCGGGCTGGCCTTGGACGCACCGGTGGAGTTTCGCGGCGTGATCTCGACCGGGTTTGATCCGGCGACCAAGAAGGAGATCTATTATCTCGGGTTTTACGACCGCATGTCCCACAACACCTATTGGATGCGCTCCGATGGCAAGGACAACTCCGCGGATCTCACCGGCCTCCAAATCGTGTCTTACGATTCGGACTCCGACCAGGCGGACATCAAGTTCAACCGCCGCCCTTACAACAACCTCCCCCTGGCCACCGCCAAAATCTCCATCGTGCAGTCGGCGACGGGCACTGCGTTGCGGGGCGTGGGGGCGGCTCCCGCCACTAATCCGGCCAATCTCCTGCAAGCCCTGGCGACCCAGCTAAGCACCCTCAACGCCCGTGGCGCCGGCGCCGGTGCGGGCGCCGGTCGTGGCGGTGGCGGTGGCGGTGGCGGTGGGGCAGGCGCGGGCGCCGGTGCGGGTGCCGGTGCCGGTGCCGGTGCCGGTGCT
>CAIYUN010000042.1 GCA_903929355.1 uncultured Opitutaceae bacterium | reverse complement strand
TGTGCCGCAGCGTTTCGGGGCGCGTGGCGGCTTTCAACCCGAAATCGGAATTAACCACGGAATACGTGGATGGGCAGGGATGGTACGGATTTTTAACAGGAACGGAGCAGCGGTGTTAATCACGGATGATACGGATCCCCACGGATACATTGCCTTTCGGCCCGATGGCGTTTCAGGTTCGATTCCCTCCCATGGCCCGTTGGTCGGGACCCCCAGGCGACATGTAACCGGCCGGAGACAGCGCGGTCAGGATTGAACCGCCTTCCAATCTTAGCCCCTTCGCGTCCTGGCGCTTAATCATCCTCCGACCGGGGCGGTCCTGCGTGCAAAGGTTGCAAACTAGCCGGCGCCGCGTTTGTTCCCCTCAACCCACCGTGTCCGCCTCCCTCGCCCTCACCGGCCTCACCGCCCGCCTCGACAAGCTCGTCTATCACCACGGCGGCCCCAGCCTGCCCTCCGGCCAGCCGCATGCGTTCGTGTATTTTGTGACGATTCGGAACTCCTCGGACCGCACCGTCACGCTGCTTGGCCGCAAATGGGTCATCGCCCATGCCGACGGCACCAGCCTGGTGGTCGAGGGGGACAAGATCGTGGGGGAAACCCCGCGGCTGTCACCCGGGGAGCATTTTTCCTACAACAGCTACCATGTGACCGGTTGCGACGCCCGCGTGCAGGGCAGCTTCCATGGGGTGGACGAGCATGGGGCGCCCATCCATGTCATCCTTCCGCCGTTTGAGCTGACCGTGCCTCCGGAAGGAAAGGCTGAAGGGCTGGAGGCTGAAGACTGAAGGAAAACCAAGTTTCGAGACGAAAGGCACGGCAAGGGCGATCCCCGGAACAGGGCGTCGGAGTTAAACCACTAATGTTCAATAATAAACACTAATTCTGAGGATCGGATTAGTGTAAATTAGTGCGCATTAGTGGTTACAGGTTTTGTTTGGTGAAGTTACAGGCGGAGGCCAAGCCCTGGCGGCCTCGAAATGCTTCCCTGTCATGGGCCGGCACAGTCCCCACCGCAGCGCTGATTCATGAATGGTCATAAACCAAAGATGATGAAAGATAAATACACTCTTGGAAAACCAGGACGAAAACTTTTTTCCGAACGGTCAGATTTAAACCACTGATGGACACTGATGAACACTGATTCTGAGGCTCGGATCAGTGCAGATGAGTGTGCATAAGTGGTTAAAGGTCTCGGAATTCATTCCTTCGTGAATCAGCAGTGTCCCCACCGCCGCTCCCGAATTTGGTTCTCGTTCTCTGGTCTGTTCTCGTTTTCCCTCCACGGCATCAATGAAGCTAACTGACCTGAACCGAGACGGCGGCATCGGCGCAAACTCCCTCCTGCTCCAACTCGGCGACCTCCGCATCCTCGTGGATTGCGGCCTCCATCCCAAACAAGCCGGCCGCCGCGCCATGCCCGACTTGGCCGCTTTGCGGGGCAAACGCCTCGATTTCATCATCCTGACGCACTGCCACCTTGACCACCTCGGCAGTCTGCCGGTTGTGATGCGCGAGCACCCGGACACCCCCGTTCTGATGTCGCAGGGCAGCCGGATGCTGGCGGAGCGGATGCTCCACAACTCGGCCAACGTCATGTTGCGCCAGCGCGACGAGGACAACATCCCCGACTACCCGCTCTTCACCCATGAGGAGCTCGAGCGCATGGGCCCCCGCTTCACCGGCCTGGCCTTTGGTCACGCCAAAAAGCTCCGCGGCATCCGCGACGAGGTCGAGCTGATCCTCCACCCCGCCGGCCACGTCGCCGGCGCGGCGGCCGTCGAGCTGCAGTACAAGCACCGGGGCATTTTCATCACCGGCGACGTGTTGTTCGACAACCAGCGGATCCTGCCCGGCGCCAGGTTTCCCTCCGGGCATTTCGACACGCTCATCATGGAGACCACGCGCGGCAACACCGAGCGCGCGCCCAACCAGGACCGGACCTCCGAGATGGCGCGTCTGGTTGCCAGCATCAACGACACCATCGAGCGCGGCGGCTCGTTCCTCCTCCCGGTCTTCGCGCTGGGCCGGATGCAGGAGATCCTCACGATTCTCGCGGACGCGCGGAAATTCAACCGCCTGGTCGAGTGCCCGATCTTCGCCAGCGGCCTGGGCATGGACCTGGCCGACTATTTCGACGAGATCACCCGCAAGACCAAAACCCTCCAGTTCAGCCGCAGCGTCATCAAGGAGCTCAAGATCAAGCCCCTTCCCCGCAAGCTGACCCCGGGCGAGGACACCAAGCAGAACGCCCTTTTCATCGTTAGTTCCGGCATGATGGTCGAGCGCACCCCCAGTTACACCCTGGCCAGCGGCCTGGTGGGCCACGCGCGCAACACGGTCGGCTTCGTCGGCTACTGCGACCCCGACACCCCCGGCGGCCAGCTCCTCGGCGCCAAGCCGGGCGATGAGTTTTTGTTCAAGACCGCGAACGTGAAGTCAAAGGTCAAGGCCCGGGTGGACCGGTTCCATCTCAGCGGCCACGCCGACCGCGACGAACTGCTGGAGTTCGCGCTGCAGGCGGCCCCGCGCAGCCTGGTGCTCACCCACGGCGACCCGCCGGCCCGGAAATGGTTCGCGGAGCAGCTCGCCGCCCGCGCCCCCAAGACCAAGGTCATTGATCCGGTGCCAGGGCAGGAGTATCTGGTGTGAGGGGATGATGCAGCAGCCAGGCTTCCCGTTTTACCTGGCGCTCATCAGCACGTCGAGCCGGGCGCACATGGCCGGGCTGCCGGCGCAGTAGACGATACGGGGCATCTTGAGGTCGAACTGCCGCAGGGGAAACTGGGGGCCGTTCAAAAACCTCACCTCGCCGCCGGCCGCGCGCACCAGCGGGATCGCCGCCGCGAGATCCCAGATGCGCACGTTGAAATCCACTGTGCCGTCGAACAGGCCCGCCGCCACATAGGCCAGGTGCAGGGTCGCGCTCCCCAGCCCGCGGATTTTGAACTGGGAGAGCACCGCCGAGGCGGCGGGCAGGAGGGTCTTGTCGAACGGGCTGTGGAAACCGACGATCGACTCCACCGTCAGCGGGGCGGTGTTGACCGCGATCGCCCGATCCCCGTCCCACGCGCCCACACCCGGTCCACCGTGCATCAGGCTCCGCCGGCCGAGGTCGTAGACCACGCCGTAAACCGCCTCGCCATCCTGCAGCAGCGCCAGCGAGATCGCGCATTGCGGGATGCCCAGCGCGTAGTTGTTGGTGCCGTCGACCGGGTCGAGCACCCAGGCAAACCGGGCCGTCACCGGAATGGGGGCGCCCGGGTCGGCGAGCTCCTCGCTGAAAAACTGGTCGGCGGGAAACTCCGCGCCCAGCGCGCGGAAGATGTTCTCCGAGATGGCCAGGTCCACCGCGGTGACGCGGGTGCCGTCCGCTTTCCACTGGCTGGTCACCCGGCCGAACTCGCGGTGGAGCAGTTCGGTCTGCGCCAGGACCACGCGTTGGGCGGCGGCGATGCGGGGGGAAAGTTCGGCTGAGGGCATGAAGCCGCCCAAGAAACACCCGCCGTGGCCGAAATCCAAGACAAACCCGGTGGCGGCCGGTGGCTGTCACTGCTGATTCACGAAGGAATGAATTCCGAGAACTTTAACCACTTATGCACACTCATCTGCACTGATCCGATCCTCAGAATCAGTGTTCATCAGTGTCCATCAGTGGTTTAAATCTGACCGTTCGGAAAAAAGTTTTCGTCCTGGTTTTCCAAGAGTGTTTTTATCTTTCATCATCATTGGTTTATGACCATTCATGAATCAGCGCTGGGCGGCTGGTTGTCTTTCCGTAAGTCCGGCTCACCCGTTGAGCCCCGCCAGCACCAGCACCGTCGTATTCAGGTTGAACAGCGCGTGCGCCACCATGGTCGTCCTGATGTTGCCGGTGCGCTCGTAGGCCAGCGAGAAGACCAGCCCCAGGACCAGCAGCGGCGCAAAGCTGGGCAGGTCCGCGTGCACGGCGGCAAAGATGATCGCCGGAATGAGCAGGGCCGCCCAACGCGGGAGACGCGTCCGCAGGTAGCGGAAGATCCCCGCCCGAAACACCAGCTCCTCCGTGATCGGCGCGATCACGACGGCAAACACGACCGTGGTGATGCGCTGCCACAGCGGCCCGGACCGGCCCATGAGGTCCACCATGGGTTGCGGGGCCACTTCATAGCCGAACAAATCCAACAGGTTATACCAGACGAACGCGGTCAGCAGGATCCACGGAAACGCGATCAGGAACGTGGCGGCTCCGGTCGCCCAAGGGTTGACGGGCGGGGCCTCGGGCGCACCGGCCCGGCGGTCAAACCGCAGTAAAAAAATGGCGACCCCGGCGAGCAGGCCCAGTTGGAAGGCCGCACCCACGACGATAAGTTTGGCATCGTTGGAGAGGACCAGGTGGTCGGCGACCAAGCTTCCCCCCGTGGAAAACGCCAGACCACCCCAGATCGCGAGTCCGATGAACAGAAAAAAGTCACCCACCGTGACCGGCCAGGCGGCGAGCCGGACCGTCCGGCCCCGGGCTCTGGCCTTTGGGCTCAGGACGTGAGACCACAGCAGCCACAGCCCGCCGAGCGCGAGGGCTGACTCGTAAACATCATCAAGGTAATCGGCGAGCGAGGTGGCGTCGGTCGGCATGGGCGGCACCAGTGCGGACTAAGACCCCGCCCAGTTCAAACCCGATTGCGCCGAGTGCCAGGTGGAGCGCGTTGACCCCAACGCGCTTCCGAGTGCGAGGTGGAGCGCGTTGACCCCAACGCGCTTCCGGCCTGTCCGGGGTGTGACGCGTAAACCTGCCCTTAGGTCCCAGAAGGCCTGGGCGCGTCAGACGCTTTCAGCCGGTAGCCACCGCGACGGGAGCGTCGCGGCTCCGAGGGGGCAGGGCGTCGGCGAGCGACGCCCCCACATTCGACGAACCTGAGGCGTGTTGGGGGTCATCGCGCTCCAACCTGTGGCGGCCGGACGTGGCGCGGCAAGTCCACCTATCTCCGGTTTTCATCCTTCATCCTATCTCCCCTCAGCCACAATCTTCCCGCCCGCAAACACCACCCGGCCGCCCACAATCGTGGTTTTCACGCGGCCGGTGAGACTCTGGCCGTGCCAGGGTGAGTTGATCGATTTGCTGCAGCCGGCCTTGGCGTTGTAAGTCCACTTTTCCTCCGGGTCGAAGAGGCACACATCTGCCGCCGCGCCGGGGGCGAGGGTGCCGGCGGGGAGCTTCAGGATGTCCGCGGCCTTGCGGGTCAGCAGATCGACGACGGTCGGCAGCTTGAACCGGCTGCGGCGCACCAGCACGTCAAGCGACACGGCCAGCGCGGTCTCGAGGCCGATGATCCCGTTGGGCGCGTGGTCAAACTCACGGTCCTTCTCGTCCGGCGTGTGGGGCGCGTGGTCGGTGGCGATGATGTCGAGGGTGCCGTCGCGCAGGCCCGCAATGAGCGCCCGGCGGTCGGCCTCGGTGCGCAGCGGCGGGTTCATCTTGAAGTTGGTGTCGTAGCCCGCCAGCGCATCCTCGGTGAGCGCCAGATGATGCGGGGTGGCCTCGGCCGTCACCCGCACGCCGCGCGCCTTGGCCCGCCGGATGATGTCCACCGAGAACCGCGAGGTGATGTGCTGCAGGTGGACATGCGCCCCCGTGCATTCGGAGAGGATCACGTTGCGCGCGACGATGATGTCCTCCGCCGCGTGCGGCCAGCCGCGCAGGCCGAGCCGCGTGGACATGACGCCCTCGTTCATCACCGCACCGACGGTCATCGCGGCGTCCTGGCAGTGGTCCATGATCGGCAGGTCGAACATCTTGGCGTATTCCAGCGCGCGGCGCATGAGCTCGTTGCTCTGCACACAGTCGCCGTCGTCCGTGATGGCGACGACCCCGGCGCGCTTGAGTGACCCAAACGGCGCGAGCGCCTGCCCCTTCATGCCCACGGTGATGCAGCCGGTGGGATAGACCCGCACGACCGCGCCGCGCTCGGCCGCGTCGTTGATGTACTGGATGGTGCCGGCGTTGTCGGCGGGCGGCACGGTGTTGGGCATGCACACCACGGTGGTGAACCCGCCGGCCGCCGCACAGTGCGAGCCGGTGGCAATGGTCTCCTTGTGCGTCTGGCCCGGCTCGCGGAAATGGACGTGGATGTCGACCAGGCCGGGGCAGGCGACCAGCCCGCGCGCGTCAATTTTCCTCGCCCGCTTTTTCTGGGCGGCGGAGAGCGAAGCGACCAACTTCCCGTCGCGGATGAAAATGCCGCCGGCCCCGTCGCGTTGGGCGGCGGGGTCGATGACCCTTGCGTTGGTGATCCAGAGGTTGGACATGAGGGAGGAATCGTTCCTGGTGCTTTGGGCTTGGTTCCTGATTCGTTCTCGGAGCCCGTTCAGGCGGCGGTGATGACGTCCTCCGGCTGGCCCCCCGCGCACAGGTGCAGGACGGCCATGCGGACCACGATGCCGTTGGTCACCTGTTCGAGGATCACGCTGTTGGCGCCGTCGGCCAGCTCGCTGTCGATCTCGACCCCGCGGTTGATCGGGCCGGGGTGCATGATGAGCGCGCCGGGCTTGAGCCACCCGGCGCGGGTTTTGTTGAGGCCGAACATCCCCGTGTATTCGCCGAGCGAGGGAAACATCCCCGCCATCTGCCGCTCGTGCTGGATGCGCAGCAGCATGACCACCTCGGCGTCGGCCAGCGCGCTCCGCAGGTCGTGCGACACCGTCACGCCCAGCGCGGTGAACCAGGGCGGCACCAGGGTGGACGGGCCGACGATCGTGACGACCGCGCCGAGCTTGGTGAGCGCATGGATGTTGGACCGCGCCACGCGGCTGAAGAGGATGTCGCCGAGGATGACCACCTTGCGGCCGCGCAGCGAGCCGAGATGCTCCTGCATCGTGAACGTGTCGAGCAGGCCCTGGGTCGGGTGCTCATGCGCGCCGTCGCCGGCATTGATCACGGGGATGTCGAGCAGGCGCGAGAGATAGAGCGGGGAGCCGGCGGCGGCGTGGCGCAGGATGATCATGTCGGCCCCGAGCGCGCGGATGTTCTGGGCGGTGTCGCGGAGGGTCTCGCCCTTGGTGGTCGAGGAGCTGGCGGCGTCAAACGCGATCACGTCGGCACTCAGGCGCCGGGCGGCCATCTCAAAGGCCAGGCGGGTGCGGGTGCTCGGCTCAAGGAAGAGGTTGACGATGGTCTTGCCCCGCAGGGCGGAAAAGCTCTTCTCCCCCCGCGCCAGGATCTTTTTGAACGCGGCGGCGGTGGTGTGGATCAGCCCGATTTCGGCAACGGAGAGTTCCTCGATGGTGAGAAGATGGCGGCGGTTCCAGGACATCGGGGGGAAACAGTGCCGCCGCCCGGCCGGGCGGTAAAGCGGGAAATACATCGGAGATTTGACACGGAGAACACAGAGGCAAACCAGAGGACACCGGGGAGGAATGGCATGTTTTAACCACTGATCTGCACTGCTTCGCACTGATGGAGCAACCAGGCGGGAGTAGTCCGGAGGGAGCCATGGTAAGATTCTTCTTGCGCGTCCCACCTGTACTAGTAGTTATAGAACAGTATGCTTCCCTTCGCCATCGAGCTGCGGCCCGGCCTGCCCATCACAGAGCAGGTGATTTTTGCCGTCAAAAAGGCGGTGGTGGCGGGGCAACTTCAGCCGGGCGCGGCCTTCCCCTCGGTGCGATTGATCAGCCAGGAGCTGAAGATCAACCCCAACACCGCCCACAAGATCGTGGCGGCGTTGGTCGCGGAGGGCGTTCTGGTGACGACCCCGGCGGTCGGCAGCATCGTGGCGGCCCGC
Source organism: uncultured Opitutaceae bacterium (assembly GCA_903929355.1). Classification (GTDB taxonomy): domain Bacteria; phylum Verrucomicrobiota; class Verrucomicrobiia; order Opitutales; family Opitutaceae; genus CAIYUN01. Next base: position 19,936 of record CAIYUN010000042.1, on the reverse strand, counting down.
GCCCTAGGCGGACGGCGCGAGCGGGCGGAGCTGCTCGGCGCGGATTTGGAGCGGGTGGTCGTCGAGGCCAAGAAGCTCGGTCTCACCTTGGAGGAGGTCGAGATCGGTCTCGCCGCGCACTGGCGCAAACTTGGCGGTAAGCCCGGACTTTTCCATGAACCCCATCGAAACCCATCAGCTCTCGCATCGGTACGGACGCACTGAGGCCGTGCACGAACTGTCGCTCGCCGTGCCGGAGGGCAGCGTGTGCGCGCTGCTCGGCCCCAACGGCGCGGGCAAGACCACCACGATCAAGCTGCTGATGAACCTCCTGCGGCCCGGCGGCGGCACGGCCACCGTGCTCGGGGTGGACTCGCGCCGGCTGGGGCCGCGCGAACTGGCGCAGATCGGCTATGTTTCGGAGAACCAGCAACTGCCCGTCTGGATGACCGTCCGGCAACTGCTGGACTACTGCCGCCCGTTTTACCCAACGTGGGACGTGGCCTTGGAGAAGAGATTGCTCGCCCAGTTTGAACTGCCGGCGGACCGAAAACTGAAGCAGCTTTCCCGCGGCCAGCTCATGAAGGCCGCGTTGCTTTCGTCCCTGGCCTATCGGCCCAAATTGCTGGTGCTCGACGAGCCCTTCAGCGGCCTCGACCCCGTGGCGCGCGATGATTTTGTGCGCGGCCTGCTCGAAGCCGCCGGCGAGGACGGCTGGACGGTGCTGGTGTCGTCCCACGACATTGAGGAGGTGGAGCGCCTGGCCGACCGGGTGGTGTTGCTCGACGCCGGCCGGCTCCAGCTGGCCGAGGCCACCGATTCGCTCCTGGGCCGCTTCCGTCGCGTCGAAGTGAGCCTGCCCAACCCATCCCCACCGTCGGTCGCGCCGGTGCCGCCCGGCTGGATGGCGCTGGAGCGTGGGGCCGGCTTGGTGCGATTTGTTGATTCCCGCCACGAGCCCCTGACCATGGCGCGCGACTGCCGGGAGCAGTTCCCCGCGGCGACCGTGACCGCCTCCCCGATGACCTTGCGGGAAATCTACCTCACCCTGGCTCACGCCGGCCGCAACCAACCGAAAGGAGCCGCGGCATGAAACTCATCTGCCACATCATTAAAAAAGATTTCCGGCGGCTGCGGCTGCCGTTGGCGCTTTGGTTGCTGCCGATGGCGGGACAGTTCCTCATCGGCTTCTGGCTGCTGCGCGCGCACGACCCCACCCCGTTTGCTTTGGAGGCCCTGGGGCGGACTCTCGCGGTGCGGAATCTTGCCGGGTGTGTCTGGCTGCTGTGGGGTTTGCAGGTGGTGGGCTGCGGCCTGTTGGTGGTCGCGCTGGTTCAGGCGGACCCGCTGGTCGGCGGGCAAATCTGGTGGGTGTCCCGGCCCATTTCGCCCGCGCGGCTCCTGAGCGCAAAGTTGCTGGCGCTGGCCCTTTTTTGCTGCCTGCCGCCCGTGGTGGTGGCGCTGCCGTGGTGGTTGTTTTGCGGCTATGGCCCGCGCGAAATTCTCCTGGCCACGGGCGAGACCATGGCCGGCCACGCGGTGCTGGTGGTGCTGGTGCTACCGCTTGCGGTACTTACGGAGAACGCGGCCCGCTTTATGTTTCACGGTCTGGTCGCATTTTTTTTCTGGGTGTGCCTGCTGCTGCTGTTGGCGGCGTGGTGGCCGCCGGTTGACGAGCCCAACTGGGCCGCGCTGGGGTGGGCGGTGGTGCCTGCGGTGGTGGTCACGTTGCACCAATACCTCTGCCGCCGCACGGCCCGGTCATGGCTGTTGCTCGCCGCCGGGATGGTGGTGATCGGGCTGGCGCCGCGGCTCGTCCCGCCCACGCCCGGCTTTTGGAGGGACAACCCCTTCGCATTCGCCATTTCCGGCCCGCCGCGCGAGGCGCCACCCGCCATGGCAACGCTGACGGTCACCCCGGGAACAGTCAGCTTGTGGAAATTTTCCCCGGCCAATCCGGCTGAGGTTCCGCAGACGGATGCGACGGTCCGACTGCGCTTCGGGGGCCTGCCGGTGGGCTATGCGATCTTCGACGGACAGTATGATGGGACCTGGCGATGGCCGGATGGGGTGCAATTCCAGCAGGCAGGCTCGATCTATGGCGATTTGGACCCGGCAGCCTGGAGTCTGCTGGGGCGCCCGGATCCGAAGGAACCCGGGGAGGCCGGAATGGCCTCGGTTTTCGTGCCGGACTCGCTGGCCACAAAAATCAAACGACAGCCGACGGCCTGGGACGCCCGGTTGCACCTCGGGGTGATGCGAGGCGAAGTGGTGGCCCTGTTACCCCTGCGGGCCGGCGCGGTGGGCGGGCGGAGCGGTCACCAGATTCGAATTCTCGAGGTACAGCGGCCGGGCGCCCTCGAACTGACGATGGTTGATTTGGCACCGGCCTTCATGGGGGGCAACTGGCAGAATCTATTTTACACGCTGGATTGGGACGAAAGAACCAGTTTCTACGCGTTGCGCAGCCGGACCCGGACAGGTTCTGCCGGGCAACCGACGACGTCCGCCAATATACTCAAGGGCCAGTCTGAACAGCCGGAGGCAAAGGCCATCAAACTGCCCCATGGCGGCGTGACGCTGGCCATCCGGATCGGGACGGTCGGACTGCTATGCCGCTTGGTCGAGGTTGAAGCCTGGGAGGTGGCGGATGGGAACCTTGCTTCTGCGGATCAGGGCAAATGGCTTGACGATGCCGAGTTGGTGCAGGTCGCGTTTACCCGGGTGGGAACCATCGAGCGCGCGGTGGCAACCAAGGCCTTGGTCGTACAAACCGTCAAGGCCGGCACCCTCGGCCCGGCCGAAAAACCATGACTCATGCTTGGAAAGCTTCAGGTTTAAGACCCCCCTCCGTCACCAATGAATAGTTCTGCCCCCGCTCCCGCACCGGTTGTACGCTCCATGCCGCCCGCCCTGCGACTCATCCGCAGCCTCGCGCTGCTCGGCCTCGCCGTCGCCTTCACCCTCATCCTCAGCCTGTTTGTGCTGTCGCGTCCGGCGATGGCGGCGGTGACCGACACGCTGCTCGAATGGAATTTCGGGGCCAGCCACTCGCTGGGCTTCGCCGCCGGTCTGACGCTGGGGCTGATTTTGCTGACGCCCGTGGCCCTGCTCCTGTTTGCGTGGCGGCTGCGGCTGCGCTCGTGGTGGTGGATCGGCGGCGGCTACCTCGCGGTCGCGCCGGTGTTCGCCTGCCTGGCCAGCGACGACCCGGGGATCAACCATCCGCTCGCCATTGAGGAAATTGCCCCGGCGTTTCCCGGCGCAGAGAAAAGTTTCGAGGTGCTGATGCGCTATGGGCGGCAGCATCCGCTCGGCCGGACATTCAATGAGCCCTCGAACGCCGTTTCCTTCACCGACCTCGCCAAATCCGCCACCGCCGGCCCGTGGCTGTCCGCCAATCGGGACAAAATCACCGCCAACTGGGCCGCGCTCGCGCCGGTGCGCGCCTGGTGGGCGGAGCTCGACACCTTCGACCGTATTGGTGACCTCACGCAGCCGCGGGCGAGCGCCGAGATTCTTGCCTTCGGGGCCGTCCGGGCGATGGCCCGGCAGGCTTCGATGGTCGCGGGCCTGCAGGCCCTCGACGGCCAGGGCGACGCGGCCTTTGCCACACTGCTGCCGGTGCTGGAGGTCGGCCGCAAGCTCGAGGCGTCGTCACGCCTGCTCGTTACTTTCATGATCGCGCGCGTGGTGCAGCGCTTCGCCCTCGACGCCGCCGGGTTTGTGCTCGACACCACCACCGTCTCGCCGGCGGCCCGCGCGCGGTTTGCCGCCGCGCTCACCCGCGGCACCGGCGGGGAGGCCGGCGCGCGCAGGATTTTTGCCCTCGATCAGGTGCAGACGGTCGGCTTCGAACTCAACCAGCCGTTGGGTGACATGGTCGCGATGTATGAGGGACATGAGGGACAACGGAACTGGTCGAATCTGGCCCTCAATCTCGTCAGCCCATTGCTCTATAATCGGTGCCATACCGCCAACCTCGCAGGCGGGCTCTTGTCCGAGCTCGAAGCATTCGCGGCACTCCGCCAATCGGATCGGATCGGTCCACGCGAGGAGCAATTTGCCATCCAGGAAGGACGGCCCCAGTTCAAAAACATGATGGGCACCGTGTTGTTGGATCTGTCGCTTCCCGCCTTTTCCAAATTGGTCGGAACTTACTGGCAGGTGGAGGATCAGCGCGCCGCGCTCCTGGCCCGGTTGGCCAAGCCGTGAGGCAGCGGGTGGCGCAGGCATCCCTGCGTGCCTCTGAAAGCGGGTCGGAGACGGAGGCAGGCAGGGATGCCTGCGCTACTTCTCCTGCAGCCACGCCGCCAGCTCCCCATCGTCCGCGATGGTCGCCCCGAACTGATACGCCGGGTCGAGCAGCGAGGCGTAGCTCGGCTCGATGAAGCGGCGGCAGTGCAGCAGCACCTTGGCGTGCTGGCCCGGCGCACGCACCAGACGGCCAACCGCCTGGTTCACCCGCTGCATTCCCGGCACCTGATAAACCCGCTGAAACGCCGCGTCGCGCTTCAGGCCGGCCCGTTCCAGGGTGTCGAGGCGGGCCTTTTGCACGGCGTTCACCTCCGGCAGCGCCGGGCCGACCACCATCGCATGCGTCACCCGTCCCCCCAGCAGGTCGATGCCCTCGGCGAAGCCGCTGCCCAGCACGAGAAGGATCACGTCGGCGAAGGCGAGTGATTCCTCCATCCAGCTGTTTTGCGCGGCCAGGTCGGCCAACTTGGGCTGGCGGACGGCCCGAATTTCCGGGTGGGCGTTTTCCAATTCGCGCTGGACCGTCTCCGCATAGGCGTAGCTGGGAAAGAAAACTGCGACCGGTCCCCGCGCCGCCGCCTGCAACGCGGCCACCGTCGCCGCCGTGGTCGTATGGTGGCGGGCCCTCTGCCGGTAGCTCGTGTCCACGCGGACATCGTAGGCCACATCATAGGCACCCTCGCGCCACGGGGTGTGCGCGGTCACCCGCGCGAACGGGGGCTCCGATGCCGGCAACTGGAGCCGCGACGACCCCGTCGCGGTCGGGGTGTCTCGACGCGACGAGGGCGTCGCGTCCCCATTTACTTGAGGCGGACCCAGCCCGCAGGCCTCGGCAAAGATCTCCGCCGGTCCCGGCGTGGCGGTGGCGAAGATGACCCCGCCGTAGGCGCGCAGCGTCTCGCCGATCATCGCGGCCGCATCGAGGCAGGTGAATCGCAGCTCGCCGGCGCGCGGACACCACAGCAGGCGCGGAAAGGCGCTTTCGCGCAGCCACGCGTCCAGCGCGACCATCTCCCACAGCAGCTCGGCAAAATGCGCGCCCAGCGCCGCATAATCCAGCGGCAGGGCCGTCACCTGGCGGGCGGCCGCCTCCAGCGCGTCACCGAGGTCGTCCTCCTGGGCGGGATCGAGCGCGTCGCAAGGCGCGAGCGCGGCGACGAGTCCGGCGAGGGCGTGGACGGCGCGCGTGAGCACGGTGGGGGCTGCCAGATTATCCAGCTCGGCGACCAGCGGTGGCAGGTCTTCCGCGCGCAAGGCGTGGGAGTGGGCGTCAGCCACGCGCGTGGGCAGATTGTGGGCCTCATCAATCACCAGGAGGGTTTCCTCGGGCGCATAGCCGGGCTGGTGATAAAAGATGCCGCGGTTGTCGGGCGCGAAGACGTAGTTGTAATCGCCGACCCACACGTCGTTGAACGCCAGCGCCGCCCGGGTGATCTCGTAGGGACAGATTCGCGCCGCCTGCCCGGCCTCGCGCAGCGTGCCCAGGTCGCGCGGCTGGTCCTCAAGCAGGTAGAACCGCGCCAGCCCGCTCTGCGGCCAGCGGGATTCCAAATCATTGAGGTAACCGCAGGTGTCGCGCGTGCAGTGGAAAACCGTGTTCACGCAGTGCTCCCGCTTCGGCCGCACCAGCCACGCCTCCACCCCGCGCCCGGTGCCGGGCGGCGGATCCACGTTTGGGCTGCACTCACCGACCGGCTTTTCCAAGGCAACGTCAACTAATAGTTGACGTTGTATTGTGGGACTTGCCGTGGCGGGGTCGGAGGGGGATGGGGATGGATCTGTCGCCAAGGGCGCGGTCGCAGGAGCGGACGGTGCGGTCATGGCTTGGAGGGTCTGCATGACATGCAGCTGGCCGGTGGACTTGCTGGTGAGATAGATCACCCGGCTGCTGCGGCCGGCGCGAAGCCGGCCCAGCGCGCATTCCAGCAACACCCCCGTTTTGCCAAAACCGGTCGGCGCCTCGAACAACACCCCCGGCGCGGCCGCGAGGGCGGCTTCGAGGTCGGCGCGGGTGGTCTCCTGGCCGGCGCGCAGCGCGCTGAACGCGGGATGGAAGCGAAGCCCGCGCAGCCGTTCGCGGGCACGGAGTCTCAGATTGAGGAATTCCGCGACCGCCGTCAGCCGCGCGCGGAACAGTCCGTCGTCGGCCGGTACCAGCGCGAGGGTTTGCGCCAGCCCGCTCCCGGCCTCGACGAAGACCAGCTCCCCCCGCACCCGCGGGCCGGCCCCGGCCGCTTCCGGCGTGGCCCGCGCGAGCCGGGTGAGCGCGACATAGGCGGCGAGTTGGGCAAAATATTCGGGATAATCGGCCCTCAGCTCCGCCTCGTCAGCGGGCAGCGGACGAAGGGTGGTCTTGATCTCGCGCAGGCAGTCCGGTTCTCCCGACCCGCCGGCCGGAACGAGCTGGTCGATCCGGCCGGTCAGGGCGAGGGTCCAGCCTTCATGGAAGATTCGCCCGGCGACGACGACCTCAAATTCGGCGGTGGCGGAGCTGGCGGCCGTCTGGGCGCGGAGTGTCTGGTGCCAGCGGGTGCCGAGCTGCGCCCGCCAGACCCCCGCCGGACCGTCCCCCGCGTCCCGCGGTCCGATGGCAAACGCCGCGAGTTCGCCGACGCCGAGCGCGGCAGTGCGTTGATCAAGGTCGAACTCCATGTGGTTTGGCCACCAAACACGCGAAGCCGGGGAATTGGAAGCCGGGGGTTCGCCCTCCGGAGCCCATCGGGTGGGCGTCGCGTCCCCATTTCGGCCCCGGCCTGACGGTCCGGACCCTCAAACCGCCCCAACCTCGCGGAAGCACGCCTCGGCCAGCGCCGGATCGACGTCGTCGCGCGTCACCGCCTCGCCCAGCGCCTTCAGCACGACGAACCGCAGCCGGCCGGCGCGAACCTTCTTGTCTCGCGCCATCGCGGCCATGAGGCTCGCGAGCGGCAGCGGCGCACGCAGGCGCACGGGCAAGGCGTGAGCCGCCAGCACCGCCTCGATCCGGGCGATCTCCCCGGTCGCCAGCAGGCCCAGCCGGTGCGACAGCCGCGCCGCCGCCGCCAGCCCGACGGCCACCGCCTCACCGTGCAAATATTCGCCGTAGCCCGTCGCCTGCTCGATGGCGTGTCCGAAGGTGTGGCCGAGGTTGAGCAGCGCCCTGCCGCCCTCTTTGGCCGTCTCAAATTCATCCGCCTCCACCACCCGGGCCTTGAGCGCGCAACAACGCCGGACCACGGCCGCCAAATCCCCGCTGCGGACGGTGAGCGATGCGCGCTCCAGTCGGGTGAACAGTTCCGCGTCGCCGAGCAACCCCGTTTTGATGACCTCGGCGCAGCCCGCCGCAAACTCGCGCGGCGGCAGCGTGCCGAGCAGCCCCGTCGCGATAAACACCCCGCGCGGTTGGTGAAACGCGCCCACGAGGTTTTTCCCCGCCTTGAGATTGATGCCCGTCTTGCCGCCCACCGAGCTGTCCACCATCGCGAGCAGCGTCGTCGGCACCTGGTAAAACGCGAGGCCACGCAGATAGCTGGCCGCCGCAAAGCCCCCCAGGTCGCCGATCACCCCGCCGCCGACCGCGAAGAGCACGTCGTTGCGCCCCAGCCTTTGCGCCGCGAGAAAATCCAGCGCCTGCCCGAGCCCCGCGAGCGATTTGGTCTCCTCGCCTGCGGCGAGTGCGAGCGTGGGGCTGCCCCCGAACATCGCCCCGAGTCCGCCGCCCTGCGCGCGGACCACGTTGGCGTCGGTGATCACGGCCACACGCCGGCCCTCCGTCGCGAGCGCGGCCACCTGCGCGCGCACCTCCCCGGTCAGGTCCGTGCCAAATTGGATCGGATAGCTGCGCGGACCAAGGTTGACCGTGAGGCTGTCGTTCATGCGAATGGGGTTAAACGCCAGCCCGTGCCCCCGGTCAACCTTGGCGAAGCGGGCGTTTCTGCGCGCCCAGCGTGTCGCGCCCCACCTCCTCCTCCGCTAAAGCTACCGAGGATAGGTCGAACCCGACCGCGCTTCGCGCTTTCTTTCTCTTTCTCTTTCTCTTTCTCTTGCACCCTTCTTTCTGTATTTTTACCCCCGTCCCCACTTTCCATGAAAAAATCCCGTCCGCACTTCCCCAAGATCCGCCGCATCGCCTACGAGGGCCCGTCGTCCGTGAACCCGCTCGCGTTCCGGCACTACAACCCCACCGAGGTCATTGACGGCCGGTCGCTCAAGGATCACCTTCGTTTCTCCGTCGCCTACTGGCATGCGTTCCGCGGCACCGGCGGCGACCCCTTCGGCCCCGGCACCATCGTGCGCCCATGGGAGCAGGGCCGGGACCCGGTGTCGATCGCCAAGGTCCGCCTGGACGCCGCCTTTGAGTTTTTTCAGAAGATCGAGTCGCCGTTTTGGTGCTTCCACGACCGCGACATTGCGCCCGAGGGCCGCTCGCTCGCCCAAACCAACCGCCAGCTCGACCAGATCGTCGCCCACGCCAAGGAGCTGCAGCGCGCCACGGGCGTGAAGCTCCTCTGGGGCACCGCCAACCTCTTCTCCCATCCGCGCTACATGTGCGGCGCCGCGACCAACCCCGACGCGCATGTCTTCGCGTACGCGGCCGCGCAGGTGAAGAAAGCCCTCGACGTGACCAAGGCGCTCGGCGGCGAAAACTATGTTTTCTGGGGCGGCCGCGAGGGCTACGAGACGCTGCTCAACACCAACCTTAAGCGCGAGCAGGCGCACCTGGCCACCTTTCTGCACCTGGCGGTGGACTACGCCAAGAGCATCGGCTTCAAGGGCCAGTTCCTCATCGAGCCCAAGCCCCGGGAACCGACCAAGCACCAATACGACTTCGATGTGGCCGCCGGCATCGCCTTTCTCCGCACCCACGGACTCGAAAAACACTTCAAGTTCAACATCGAGACCAACCACGCCACGCTCGCCGGCCACAGCTTCCAGCATGAGATCGAGGTGGCGGCCGCCGCCGGGATGCTCGGCAGCATCGATGCCAACACCGGCGACCTGCTCCTCGGCTGGGACACCGACCAGTTCAACACCGACGTGCGCGAGCTTACCCTCGCCATGACCAGCATCCTGCGCGCCGGCGGTCTCGGCACCGGTGGCTTCAATTTCGACGCCAAGCTCCGCCGCCCGAGCACCGACCTCGAGGACCTGTTCCACGCGCACATCGGCGGCATGGACGCCTACGCGCTGGCCTTCAAACTCGCCCGGCGAATCCTGGCGGAGGGCAAATTCGAGCAGTTCGTCGCCGCCCGCTACGCCAGCTACGACACCGGCTACGGCCGCGACCTCGAGAAGGGCCGCCTTGGTTTCCGCGATCTGAACAAACTCGTCCTCACCAAGCTCGGCGAGCCCAGGCCCCGCAGCGGCAAGCAGGAGTATCTGGAGAACCTGCTGGCGTCCTATCTGAACGGGTGAGGGAGATTCCTTTGGAGTGTGGGTCGGTTTGCCTTTTCCGTCGTAGGTTGCGCGCTCGTCGCGCCACGCTGCAAGGCACGCTAGCAATCGACTCCATGGCAAACTGAACCCCCACCCTCCGTTGCGTAGGATTGACAAATTCCGGACTTCGGGAACCCTTCTCCTGTGCCTGCCCTCGTAAAAGCCAAACCAACCCTGCGTGCAAAGTCACTCACCGCCTCCCAGTGGCGACACTTGCCGTTTTGGGTCCGCGGTTCCAACCCCGAGCTGGACCGGTCCGGGAACTGGCTGCTGAAGAATCTTGATGACCTCCGGGCGAAGGCGTTGCCCCGTGCCAATTCTACTTGATCCCGGCGCGGCTGAGCTGCTGCGCCGCCGGGACCGCCGCGTTGAAATCTTCGCCCTGCGCCGCTTCCCCCCGCTGCTGTGCAGCCATGTCGTGGCGGAATTTCTTTTCGGCCAGCTTCATGCCGGTGTGGCCCCTGCGGTCTTGGCGGAGGCCCAGTCCTACCTCGGGTCGTTCGAGATTTTGCAGCCCACCCCGACGACCGCGGCGATTTATGCCCGCCTTCGCGTTGGCGCCAACCGGCGCGGCCTGACAGTGCCAGATCCTGATAACTGGATTGCAGCCCATGCTTTGGAACAGCAGATGGAGTTGGTCTCAACGGATCGTCACTTGCTTTATTTTCCCGAGGTCAGGGTCCATTACATTTCGCCCTCAAAACCATGAACCCTCCCTCCCTCCGCTGGGGCATCCTCGGTACTGCGGCGATTGCGCGCCGGAACTGGCTGGCCATCCGGCTGTCGGGCAACGGCACCATCGTGGCCGTCGCCAGCCGCGACCTGGCGCGCGCCCGCGACTTCATCGCCGGCTGCCAGGCCGAGGCTCCGTTTGCGACCAGGCCCCGGGCGTTCGGCAGCTACGAGGAACTGCTGGCCGCGCCGGACGTGGACGCCATTTACATCCCGTTGCCGACCGGGCTGCGCCAGGAGTGGGTCGTCCGCGCGGCGGAAGCCGGCAAGCACATCGTCTGCGAAAAGCCGTGCGCGCCCAATGCCGCCGTTCTCGGCGTGATGCTGGCCGCGTGCCGCGAGCACCGGGTGCAGTTCATGGACGGCGTGATGTTCCGCCACAACGACCGGCTCGCCCGGATGCGCGCCGCGCTCGACGACCCCGGCGCGGGCGTCGGCCCGCTGCGGCGCGTCGAATCGGCCTTCAGCTTCCGCGCGCCGGAGGGTTTCCTCGACCGGGATATCCGCGCGCAGTCCACCCTCGAACCGTTGGGCTGTCTGGGCGACCTGGGTTGGTATTGCATCCAACTTTCGCTCTGGGCAGCCGGCTGGCGGCTGCCGGTGGCCGTCACCGGCCGGATGCTGGCGTCGCACCACAGCCCCGCGCCGGTGCCGATGGAATTCTCGGGCGAACTGCGGTTTGCGGGCGGGTTGAGCGCGGGGTTCTTTTGTTCGTTTCTCGCCGGTCACCAGCAATGGGCGCATTTCAGCGGCGAGCAGGGCCGGCTCCTGGTGGACGACTTCGTCCTGCCGTATGCCGGCGAACAGACCACCTTCGAACTGCGGGGCGCCGAGTTTCGCATCACGGGCTGCGATTTCCACATGGAGCCGCACGTTCGCCGGATCACGGTGGCGGAGCACGGCCACGGGCATGCCACGGCGCAGGAGACCAATCTGTTCCGGCATTTTGCCGCCCAGGTGCTCGGCGGCGGTCTCGACGATTCCTGGCCCGCCCTCGCGCGGCAAACCCAGCTGGTGCTGGATGCCTGTCTCGCCTCGGCCGCCGCCGACGGCTGCTCTGTCCCGGTTCCGGTGGCCTGAGCCCCCGTTGGCGGCACCCGGCACCCGGCCGTTTTTTACAATTTTTTGACCAGGGCGTGCCCCAAATCACCTTGCCGCTCTGACGTCGGCCCTGCATCAGTGTTCCATGGCCACAGCCGCCACCACCGTTCCCCCATCGTCGGCGGACGCCGCGATCCAAGGGCGGGTCGAGGCGGAGCTGACGCGTTTGCTTTACCGGCTGGCCGGCTTCGGGTTGTTCACCAATTTTGCGCTCGCGCTCATCCTGATGGCGGGGCTGACCAGCTATTTTTCCCTTACCACCCGCCTGGTCTGGCTGACCGCCATTGTGGTCGTGAGCGTGGCCCGTTGGCTGCTCCTCCGCGCGTTTATGCGCCAGCCGCATCCCGACGCCGGGCTGGCGGCGTGGAGGCACTCGTTCGTCGCGGGGACGGCGGTCGCGGGCTGCGTCTGGGGCGTGGGTGGCTGGATCTTTCTGGACACGCCGGCGCTGCTGCCCCGCCTCCTGATCGTGCTCATCATCGCGGGCATGAACGCCGGCGCGGCGCGTTCGCTGGCCTCCGTGCCCGGCTGCTTCCGCCTTTATCTGCTCACCACGCTGGTGCCGTGCGCGGCGCGCTTTCTGTTGTTCACGGAGCCGGGAAGTTGGACGATGGTGCCGTGTTTCGTGATCTACGCGTGGTTTTTGCAACATACCGTCGGGTTGCAATATGGCGATCTGGGCCGCCTTTACCGCCTCATTTTCGAGAACGAGCGGCTGGTCGTCACGCTCAGCGAGGCCAAGGAGCAGGCTGAGATCGCTAGCCAGGCCAAGAGCGACTTTCTCGCCACCATGAGCCACGAGATCCGCACCCCCATGAACGGGGTCATCGGCATGCTCCAGTTGTTGCGCGAAACCCCGCTGGGCGCCGCGCAACACGAGCAGCTCGACATCGCCTTTGGCTCGGCCGAGACGCTGCTCCGCCTGCTGAACGACATCCTCGATCTCTCCAAGATCGAGAGCGGCAAGCTGGAACTGGAGGTGGCGATCTTCTCCCCGGTGGCGGCCGTGCGCGATGTGGCCGCCCTCCTGCGCGCGCCCGCCGAGGCCAAGGGCTTGAGCCTCGCCTGTGTGCTCGGCGAGCAACTGCCGGCCGCGGTCGCCGGCGACTCGCTGCGCCTCCGCCAGGTGCTCCTCAACCTGGTGGGCAACGCCATCAAGTTCACCAGTCGCGGCCGCGTGGAGCTGGGCCTCGCCCTCGCCGGGATGGATGGCACGGTCGCGCGCCTGCGCTTTTCGGTCCGCGACACGGGCATCGGGATGGACGAGACCGCCCAGGCCCGGCTGTTCGAAAAGTTCACCCAGGCCGACAGTTCCACCACGCGCCATTACGGCGGCACCGGGCTGGGGCTGGCGATCTCCCAGCTGCTGGTGAGGGAGATGGGCGGGGTCATTTGCGTCCAAAGCCGGCCGGGCGAGGGCGCGGAGTTTTCCTTCGAGGTGCCCCTCCCGCTGGCCGCCGCCCCCGCGGCCCCGGAGGGCGCGGAGTCGCCGGCCACCCCCACCGGGGGATTCCACGGCCGCGTGCTCGTGGTCGAGGACAATGTCGTCAACCAGCGGGTGATCGAGATGATGCTGCGGCGGGCCGGCCTCGAGGTCACGGTGGTGAACAATGGTCACGACGCGGTCGAACGCGTCGCGCGCCAGTCCTGGTCCTTGGTCCTGATGGACATGCGGATGCCCGGCCTCGACGGGGCCGAGGCCACCCGCCGAATCCGCCGGCAGTTTCCCGACCGTCGGCTGCCGATCGTCGCGTTGACGGCGAACGCCATGCCGGAGGACCGGGTCACCTGCCGCGAGGCCGGCATGGACGATTTTCTGGCGAAGCCCGTCCGTCAGACCGAGCTGTATGCCTGTCTTGAGCGCTGGCTGCCCAAGCCCGGCAAATCATAGGGGGGCGGGCACCGGGGCCGCGGGCGCCCGCCTCCACCGACGGCAAAGTGGCTTCACCCCTCCTTGATAGAGCGCCGCCGCCAGCCCCAACCCAACCGCCGCATAGATCAGGCCCTCCGTTGTGGTTGGCACTGCCGGGCGAAACATGGTCCAGGTCGCGTGGGCGGTGCCCCAGTCCAGGTGCCGCAGCAGCACCCAGGGCCGCGTCCAGAGTGAGGCGCCGCGCAGGGCCGCCTCCGTCGCCGCCAGCCCGTCCACCCGTGCCGCAAGGTCGCGCACGACGCCGCCGCCCCGCACGACGGCCGGGTCGGTATTCGCCCCGTAGCGGGCGGTCAGTTCCTCCAGCGACAGCCCGAATTCGCGCGCCACCCGCCGCCAGATCTCGAGCTGCCGCCGCGCTTCGTCGAGCTGGCCGCCCAGCCGCTGCAGGTACTGCTGCATGAACTCCGGCCCCTGCGCCCCGAGCACCGCGCCTGCGACGCAGATCGCCCGGTCCAGATATTTTTCCCCGACCACCAGCAGCCGTTTGATCCAGCACATGCCCCGAAGTCTGCCCGGTTCCCGCCCGCCCGCAAGCCCGCGCCCCTGTCTGCGCATTAACTTGCTCGAAAAAACGAACGTTTCCCCCATCTTTGCTGTCCCCTCACCGATGCCTCGCCTGCCGTCTTGCTCCCGCACCTTCCTTTTCGCCGCTTTTGCCTCCCTCTTTCTGCTGCCCGCCGGCCGGCTCCCGGCTGCGGCTCCGGCGGTTGCACCCGTTCGTGAGATCGCCCCCGGCCCGTTCCAGCCCGACTGGAACTCGCTGGCGCGCTACCGGTGTCCGGAGTGGTTTCGCGACGCCAAGCTGGGCTTCTGGGCGTGCTGGGACGCCCAGTCGGTGCCCGAAAAGGGCGACGACTATGGGCGTAACCTTTATATTCCCACCGATCCGCGCGTCTCCCGTCCCAACGCCGACTACATCTGGCAGCTCGACCATTATGGCCACCCTTCGCAGTCGGGTTTCAAGGATGTGATCCGCCGGTGGACGGCGGACCAGTGGGAGCCGGAGAAAATCCTCTCGCTCTTTCAGCGCGCCGGCGCCCGCTACTTTGTCGCGCTGGCCAACGACCACGACAACTTCGACTGCTACAACTCCCAATACCAGTCGTGGAACTCCGTCGCCCAGGGCCCGCATCGCGACATCGTCGGGGTCTGGGCCGCCGCCGCCCGGGCCGCCGGCCTGCGTTTCGGGGTGGCCGCGCATGCCGCCGATGCCTGGTCCTGGTTTGAACCCGCGCAGCACGCCGACACCACCGGCCCGTTTTTTGGCGTGGGCTACGACGGTCGCCTCACCTCGGTGGACGGCCATGGCCAGTGGTGGGATGGGCTCGATCCGCAGGATCTCTATGCGCAGAACCATCTCCCCGGCGAGAAACCCAGTGCCGACTATGTCACCAAGTTTTTTCTCCGCACCCGCGATCTCATCGACCGCTACCACCCCGACCTGTTGGATTTTGACTCCGCCGAGCTGCCGCTGGGCGAGGCCGGTCTCAATCTCGCGGCGCATTTCTACAACTCCAGCCTGCCCCTCAACCAGGGGCGGATGGGCGCGGTGCTGACCGCGCGGCAGGTCCGCCCGCTGCGGCGGGCCTCCCTCGTCGAGACCTTGGAGCGTGCCAGCACCGACCAGCCGCGCCCGGACCCGTGGCAGGCCGTGTCCTCGCTCGGCCAGTGGCAGTACCGGGCGGGTCAGGAATACCGGACTGCGCCCGACCTCGTGCGCCTCCTCGTCGATGTCGTCAGCAAGAATGGCAACCTGCTGCTCAACGTCCCGCTCCGCGGCAGCGGCATCCCGGATGCGAGCGAGGTCAGGATCCTGGACGGCCTGACCGACTGGATGGGCATCCACGGGGAGGGCATTTATTCCACCCGTCCATGGAAGATCTTTGGCGAGGGCCCGGCGTCGACCCGCCCGGCCCTCGACGGATCAGTCCCGGAAGGCCGCCTCACCTTCACCGCCCAGGATTTCCGGTTTACGCAGTCAAAGGATGGGCACACCCTCTACGCTTTCTTTTTCGGCTGGCCGCCCGGAGGCCGCCTGACGGTGAAATCTTTCGCCAGGACCGGCGCGGCGGGTGATCTTCTGGCTCAACGCATCGGGTCGCTCACCCTGCTCGGCTCGTCGGCGGCCATTCCCTGGACGCAGGATGCCACCGGCCTGCAGGTGACGCTCCCGGTCGCCGCCCCCAACAATTTCGCCTGCGCGCTCAAGCTCACGCTGGAGTAAGGCCCGCCGCCATGCCCTGGTTCGACCACAACGCCACCGCGCCGCTCACCCCCGCCGCCCGCGCGGCGTGGTTGCGTGCGCAGGATGAGGCCTGGCAGAACCCCTCCAGCCCCGCGCGGGCCGGGGCGCGGGTGCGTTTCCGCCTTGAGACCGCGCGGGAGGAGCTCGCGCCGTTTCTCGGCAGCGCGCCGAAGCGGCTGGTTTTCACCTCCGGCGCAACCGAGGGCGCCAACGCCGTCCTCGCCCACTGGGCCCGCGTGCTCCCGGCCGCCGCGCGGGTCGGCGTCAACCCAACCGAGCACCCCTGCGTGCTGGCGGCGGCCCGCGCGCATTTCGGCCTGGAGCGCATCGCGTGGCTCGGGCTCGCGCGTGACGGGGTCGTGGATGACAGGGCGCTCAAGGCGTTGCTCGCGACCGGCGGGGTCGCCGCCGTGGCGGTGATGGCCGCCAACAACGAGACCGGAGTCATCCAGCCGTGGACCGGGATCGCCTCACTCTGTCGCGCCGCGCGGGCCGAGTTCCTGTGCGACGCCACCCAATGGCTGGGCAAACTCCCCTCCTCCGGTTTCGGCGACGCGGACTGGGTCCTCGGCTCCGCGCACAAGTTTGGCGGCCCGAAGGGCGTCGGCTTCCTCCAAATCCCGGCGGGCGCCGCCGGTTTCCACGCCCAGTTGGGCGGCGCGCAGGAGCACGACCACCGCGCGGGCACGGAGAACTTCCCCGGCGTCGCCGCGATGCTGGCCGCGCTGGCGGAGGCGGAGACCACCAAGATGCCGCTGGAGACCGAACGGCTGCGCTGGCGGGACGCGTTCGAGCGCGCGGTCTGCGCCGCCGTGCCGGACACCACCGTGGTGGCCGCGGGGGCCGAGCGGCTCTGGAACACGGTGTCATTGCAGATGCCCTTTGGCGAAAACCACCGCTGGGTCGCGCGGCTGGACCGGCGCGACTTCCAGGTTTCCACCGGCTCGGCCTGCGCCTCCGCCAGGGAGGGCCCGTCGCACGTCCTGGCGGCCCTGGGGCTCGCGCCCGAGGCCGCCCGGCGCGTGGTCCGCGTGAGCGCCGGCTGGGACACCACCGAGGCCGGCTGGCAGGAACTCGCCGCCGCGTTCGCCGCCGTCGCCCCCGAGGTCCGCCCCGCCGCCAATGTGGTGCCGGGGTGAGGGAACCCCGCCCACCTTTTTCAGGGTCGCCGTCGGCGATTTGGCCCCGTTGGATGACCCGATGGATTTGACCCCCTGGCAGATTGTCATCGCCCTCGCGGGCGCGTTGTTCGTCGGCGTTTCCAAGACCGGCTTTGGCGGGCTGGGGCTGGTGACGTCCGCCATCTTTGCCAACCTGATACCCGCCAAACAGGCGAGCGGGTTCGTGCTGCCCATGCTGATATTCGGCGACCTCGTGGCGGTCGCGTCCTACCGCCAGCACGCCAGGTGGCAGCACCTCTGGCGGTTGTTTCCCTGGACAGCCGCGGGTGTGTTGATCGGCTGGGTCACGCTCGGTCGGATCAATGATGCGCAGGCGAAGGTGCTGATTGGTGGAATGGTGCTCGCCCTGCTCGCGTTCCATTTGTTCCGGCGGTGGCGGCACCGGGGCGACACCGCGGAACACGGGGTGTGGTTCGCCCCGGTGGTCGGCGTGCTGGCGGGCTTCACGACCCTGGTGGCCAACGCCGCCGGGGCGCTTATGGCGGTTTATCTGCTGGCGATGCGGCTGCCCAAGATGGAGTTCGCCGGCACGGGCGCGGTGTTTTTCCTGCTGCTGAATCTCTTCAAGGTGCCCTTCATGGTGAACCTTGGGCTGATCACGCCGCAGAGCTTCAAGTTCAACCTCCTGCTCGCCCCGGTGGTGCTCCTGGGCACGGTGGGCGGGCGCTGGTTGCTGCCCCGGGTCAACCAGCGCTGGTTCGAAAACATCACCCTCGGCCTCGGCGCCCTCGCCGGCCTCCGGCTGCTGCTGGGATAGTCTCTCCTACCGGCTCCTGATTGTGACCCCGCCTCCTTTGCTGACGTACACTTCCCCGGTGAGCCGGGCTGTGACCGTCTCCATGCGGTTGCCGTTGATCGCCGCACAAAATTGCGCCGCTTCCTGGCTTGGCCCATTGACTAACCGGGGGCGGTCGTTGCCGGTGCGGCCGACGGGGGGAATTTAAAAAGCTGGAAGGCGCGTTCCACCACCCCGTCCGCCTTGGTTTGGCAAAGCCAGTAGCCTTTGTCCTTGGTGCCGTCGTGATTCGGGGCGACCCGCGAGCAGCAGGCATTGGTCACGAGTTCGAGGTGATCGCGCTTCTCCAAGGTCTTCCCATGGTAGTGGCCGCCGAGGGTCAGCCGCAGGTTGAACTTCAGAAAACGTTGGAGCAGGTCCTCCGCGTTGAGCGGGCAGTTCGGGGTCTTGGCCGAAAGCGGAAAGTGGGTGCAGATGACAGTGGGCTTGAGCGGGTCGAGCTTGGGCAGCTCCCGGTCGAGCCATTGGAACGTTGCGGGCTGGATGTGGGTTTGGGTGTATTTGGTGCCCTCGGAGGTGTCGAGGGCGACGAACTGCCAGCCCCGGTGCGTGAAGCTGTAATTAAAACTGTCGGGAAATGCCTCGGCATAGGCGGCGTAACTGTTGTTGGCGGGGCAGTCGTGGTTGCCCGGCACGGCGTGAAAGGGGAACTTGGTCGCGGTGGCGAGGCGGCGGATGGTCGTGAAGCTGGCGGGTGCGCCGGCGTCGGCGAGATCCCCGAGCAGGAGGCAGAACGCTGCGGCTTGGTGCGCGGCGACCTGCTTGAAAAGTGCCTCGAACCACGGGTCGCACGCCGGCTCCCGGTGGTGAAAATCGTTCAGCGCGACGAACGTGAACTCTTCGTAGGGCGCGGGGCCCGTGGCGGCCGCGCGGAGTGCGCCCGGCCAGAGTCCGGCGGCCAGCAGCGCCGACAGACTGCCGATCGCCTCTCGACGGGTGCAGGCGACCAGAGAAGAGTGGGGACGGGATTGGGGTGGAGGATTCATGCGGGGATGCGCACAGCTCTGCCACTCTGCACCATTCGGCCGGCCTCGCTAGCGCAAAACATCCGTGACGCTCCTTCTTCCGGCCGCAGGCGGAGGGCGACAACTCAGGAGGCTCGTCACGGACGGTGGACTGGATAACACCCCATATCGTCCGCCTGCCGCGACGGGTACCTTCGCCAGTCATGAACCCATCACCCAAAACCGCTGTTCCCTCCCCCGTACTGAAGGTTGTTGCCAACCCGACGTCCCAAGCCACCCACTCCGCCCCCGCCCCTGCGGCCGGCTGCCATACCTCCTCGAAATCCGGCGAAGCCGATCCGGCTTTCTGCGTCATGCACCGTCTGGAGGAGGCCATCCAGCTTACCGAGGCCATCCACCTCACGGACGAGCAGAAGACCAAGATCGGCGCGCTCACCAAAAAGCAGTGCGAAGAATCCCACGCCCTTTGCACGCAGGCGCATGAGGCCCACAAGGCGACCCACGCGCAGATTCTCGCCCTGCTCACCCCGGACCAGCAGCAAAAGCTGCACGCGCTTGAAATCGCGGGCTGATCCCGCCCGACCGTCGGGGCGGCACCCACTGGGCCGTTTTATTAGGCGCTTCCGCCCCCGGCCGCGCTTCTGGCACCGGCGGCTGGTGGTGCCATTGCGTGCCGAGCTGCTGCGGGGATCGGGGCCGGGGCATCTCGCCTTCACCGTCGCGCTGGGCGCGGCCTGTGGCGTGCTGCCTTTCTTTGGGTTTATCGCCGCGTTCACCTTGGTCGTCGGCCTTTGTCTGCGCCGCAACCAACTCATTATGCAGACCATCAGCCAGCTGCTCAGCCCGGTGCAGGTATTGCTTATCCTCGTTTATGTGCGGGCTGGGGAATGGATCTGGCGGGCTCCACCCATGCCGCTTTCGGTCCGCACGCTGGCCCATGATTTCGCTGCCGACCCGCGCGCATTCATGCTTCGCTTCGGCTGGACCGGCGTCCACGCGGCGACCGCCTGGGCGCTCAGCGTGCCCTTCATCCTGGCCGCCGTCTTCTTCCCCGTCCGCCGTGGACTCCGCCGCCTGGCCGCCTCGATCAAATAACCTCTACGCATTGGGAAGACCGAATTACCACCTGCGGAGCTCACGGCGCTTCTCTTTTCGAGCCCCTTGGTGCTTTGCGTGGCCATCCACTCCGTGGGATCGGATTAGCGCAGATTAGTGAAGATTAGTGGTTCAACCCTCCGTCATCCGCTCCGTCTCCCCATCGGCGGAAAACGTCTGTTCCGAAATCTCCTCCATCCGACCGCTGGTCATCAGTGTCGATCAGTGTGAATCAGT
>CAIYUN010000041.1 GCA_903929355.1 uncultured Opitutaceae bacterium | reverse complement strand
TTGCAGCCAAGCCCTTCCGAGCCTGACGTGCAAGTCCGCCAAAGGCGGCTTCCTCCGACGAGCCTTATGGCCCATTCTCGGAAGCCGCCTTTGGCTCTGCCCTCATCCGTGTTTACCATCGGGTTGAACATACAAGGACACGGAGAACGGAGGAGGTCACGGAGCGGACAGCAGGAAGATATTCTCCGGCGGCAAAAGCCTGTTGGCAGGCGATGCCCGGATGCTCGGCAATGACTGGTTTTGGAACCGCGCCCAATGGTAGGGACGGCTCTCCTAGCCGTCCGCGGACGCCACGGAGTGGCGTCCCTACCCCCCCGGTGTGCCCTTTGGCCCGGCCTCTGTGTTCTCTGTGTCCCAATCTTCATGTTTGGTGGGTTCGTCGGCGCCTATTCCAGGGTGAGCTTCGGGTTCATCCAGGCCTGGGCGACGTCGGCGAGGAAGTTGAAGGCAATGATGAAGGCGGCGTAGATGATCACCGTCCCGAGCACGAGGGTGTAGTCGCGGTTGCTCACGCTGGTGACAAACTCGCGGCCCAGCCCGGGAATCTGGAAGACCTTCTCGACGACAAACGAACCGGTGAGCACGCCGGCGGCCGCGGGCCCGAGCCAGGAGACCACGGGCAGCAGGCCGCCGCGCAGGGCGTGGCGCAGGACGACCCGGGCCCCGCCCGCGCCTTTCGCGCGCGCGGTGCGGATGTAGTCCTGGCCGAGCACCTCGAGCAGGCCGCCGCGGGTGAGCCGGGCGATGGGTGCGGCGTAGCCGATGCCGAGCACCAGCGCGGGCAGCACGCGGTCGGAGGGATCGGTCCAGCCCGAGGCGTTGAACCACCGCAGATGCACCGCAAACACCAGCGCGAAGAGCGGCCCGAGCACAAACGAGGGCACGCAGATGCCCGTCAGCGCGAACGAGGTGCCGAGCTGGTCGGGCCATTGGTTGCGCCAGAGCGCCGCGACAATCCCGGCGGCGAGGCCCAACAGCAGGGCCAGCGCGAGGGCCAGCGCGCCCAGCTCAAACGACACCGGCAGCTCCGCCGCAATGATCTCGTTGACCGAGCGGTTGGCGTATTTGAACGATGGCCGCAGATCGATGCCGAAGGCCGCCTTGAGGTCGAAGCCCTCCCGCAGGGCCAGCGGGTGAAAGGCTTTCGGGCAGAGATCCCAGAGGTAGTCGCGGTATTGCTTCCAGAGTGGATCGTCGAGGTGGTAGTAGGCGTCGAGGTTGCGCTGGATCTCCGGCGGCAGGTTTTTCTCCGCGGTGAACGGGCCGCCCGGCACGAAGCGCTGCAGGAAGAACGCCAGCGTGATGATCACGAGGAGCACCGGGACGGCCTGGAGCAGGCGACGGACGAGGAAGCGGAGCATGGGCGTGGGAATCAGATGTCAGAGGTCAGATATCAGACGTCAGGGCGGACACTGGCGGTGGGATTTGCATGGGAGTCGGTGGATGGTGATGGTTGGTTTGTTGCCCGTTTCCAAGTTGCTGACATCTGACATCTGACGTCTACGGTCTGCCCTCAGTCCTCAATCCAGACATACTTGTAGGGATGGTCGTCGAGCAGTGTGGGATACCACCCCTTGACCTTCGGGCTCATCGCGTAGACATGCGTGTAAAAATAGATGGGGATGATCGGGCACTCGTCCACAAGGATGGCGTCCATTTTCTGGTAACACTCATAGCGCTCGGCCTGGGTCTTGGCCGCGAGTGCCTGCTGGAGGAGGCGGTCGTAATCGGGGTTGGCCCAGAGCGTGTCGTTGTTGCCGTTGTCGGAGCTCCAGATCTCCAGAAACACATGCGGGTCCACGTAGTCCGCGATCCAGCCGGCGCGCATCATCTGGTAGTTGTGGGTGTGTTGGGAATCCAGATACACCTTCCACTCCTGGTTGGTGAGCCGCACCTCGACGCCGAGCTTTTCGCGCCACTCCTGCTGGATGGCCTCGGCGATGGTGCGGTGGGTTTCCGAGGTGTTGTAGAGCAGCTCGATGGGCGGGCACCCCTTGCCGTCGGGGTAACCGGCCTCGGCCAGGAGCCGTTTGGCCTCCGCCAGGTCTCCGCTCAGACGGGCCTGCGGGGTGTAGCCGGCGTCGTGGGGCGGGCTCACCCCGTAGGCGGGCTGCTGGCCGCCGCGCACGATGGTCTTGATGATGGCCTCGCGGTCGATGGCAAGGGCGAGCGCGCGGCGCACGCGCTTGTCGTTGAGCGGCGGCCGCGTGACGTTGCAGCGGTAGTAATAGACGCCCAGATAGGGATCGAGGTGAAACGTGTCGGGATGATCGCGGCGGTAACCGTCGATCTTGGCCGGCGGCATGGTCTCGGTCACGTCGAGCTGGCCGGTGCGGAACATCTCCTCCTCCGTGTTTTCCTCCGAGATGGGGTCGAACTCGAGGCCGGCGAGCTTCACGTTGGCGGCGTCCCAGTAGGTCGGGTTGCGGACCACCGTGATCCGCTGGTTGGGAAGCCATTCCTTGAGCACAAAAGGGCCGTTACCCACGAAGTTGCCGGGCTTGGTCCAGCCGGTGTTTTTGGCGTCGAGCGGTCCGAACCGGGCGATGACCTTCACCGGCACCGCCGCCCAGGCCTGATGGCAGGCGATGATGTTGAGCAGGAAGGGGGTGGCGTTGCGGAGCGTCACGACGAGGGTGCGCGCGTCGGGCGCGGCAAATCCCACCTTCGAGAAATCCGTGAGCTTGCCGTCGTAGTAGTCCTTGGCGCCGACGACAAAGTTGTAGAGCAGGTAGGCGTATTCGGCCGCGAACTTGGGCGAGAGCATACGCCGGTAGGATTCGACGAAATCCTGCGCGGTCACGGGGTCGCCGTTGGACCACTTGGCGTCGGCGCGCAGGTGAAACGTGTAGGTGAGCCCGTCGGCCGACGTGGCCCACGTCTCCGCGACGCCGGGGACCGGGTGCAGGTCGTGCGGGTCCTCGGTGAGCAGCCCCTCGAACAGCGCGAGGTCCAGCTTGTGCTCGGTCACACCGGTGACCACCTGCGGATCGAGCTCCTCCGGTTCGGCACCGTTGCCGACGCGGAGGAATTGCGCCTGCGGCGCACCCACGGCGGGGCCGGCGTCCTTTTTGGCGCAGCCGGCCAGTCCAAGCACCGTGGCGCCGAGGAGCAGGGAAAAAACGCGGGAAGGCATGGGCCGACCAAAACACCCCGACCGGGCCACGGCAAGCGCGGGCGGGCGCGTGACATCAGCCGGATCGGACGGGTCAGATGGATCGGTCGGAACGGACTTCAGCTTTTCCCCGGCAGAGCCTGCAGCTTCTCCACCACCGCATGCGGCACGGCGAGTGCGGTGCCGTGGCGCATGCCGGCGGGGAAGTGCAGCCTGGCGCTCACGTCCTCCCAAGCCTTCAGGTCGCGCGAGCGCACGGCGCCATATTTATGGTCCCGGTACATGTCGTAATAGACCACATAGTCGTCGCCCACCTTGAGCGCGGTCGGCCCCTCGGCCCAGACGCCGGCGGGGCTGAACGGGGCGGACAGGTTGGTGAACGGCCCCTCCGGGCTGTCGCTGGAGGCGAGTCGCAGGTTTTTCTTTGGCACCGGCGTGATCGTCTCGTCCTTGACGATGAGCCAAAACCGGTCGTTGGCCGCGAGCATGGTGGCATCGATGACGTTGAACCCCGGCTCATAAAAGAGCTGCGTCGGGGTGAAGGTCGCGAAGTCCCTGGTCGTGGTGCGGTAGATCCGGTGGTTGTAGCCGCTCTCGTGCGCTTGGTCCTCCGGCGTGGCGGTTTCCGGAAATTTGCCGGTGATGGTGGTTGCCCAGAAGATGACGTAGTCCCCCTGCTTCGCGTCGTAGTCCACCTCGGGCGCCCAGCAGTTGCGCGCGGTGGGCTCGGTGGCCATCACCGGCACGGCGGTCTGTTCCGACCAGGTGAGGAGATCCTTCGAGGAGGCGTAACCGATGGATTTGTCGGACCAGGAGTCGGTCCAGACCATGCGGAACGTGCCGTCGGGGCCGAGGAGCAGGCAGGGGTCGCGCATGAGCTTTTCCTTGCCGACCTTGGGGGCGAGAAAGCTTTTGCCGCCGTTGAGGGCCGCCCAGGTGTAGCCGTCGGTGCTCCAGGCGAGGTGCAGGCCGTCCTCGCCGTTATTGGTGAAGTAGCTGAAAAGATAATCCGCGGCGCGCGCGGGAGCGAGGCTGAGCAGCAGCGCGGCGGCAGTCGCGAGCAGGCGGGTGGGGGGGGGAAAGAGCAGGGTGAGCATGGGGCTGCGGTGGGTGGGCCTAGGATGGGCGTGGTCGGCGGGCCGGCGAGGGTTTTTCTCGGGCGGACGGTCGATCAGTCGGATCCGACGGATCGGTCGGATCAGTCGGATCAAACCTGCGGCTAAAGGGCCCGCGTGCCCTTGCACGCGGGGTAGCCCGAACAACCCCAAAACTGTGAGCCGGCCTGCGCACCCGTGCGGGCGGTGCGCAAGGCCATCGGCTTGGCGCAGCGCGGGCAGTTGGGCGCTGCGGGTGTGGTCGGTCGCGATGGTGGCTTCTGCCGCTCCGCCATGCGCGCGGCCGCCAGCTGCTCGCTGTAGCCTCCCGCCTGCACAAAATCGCGCTCCAACGCGCTGATCTGCTGGTCGAGCAGGTAGTTGGTCTGGTGGATCAGGCAGATCAGCGTGTTGGTCACCACCGCCGGGTCGGTGTGCTCAAGCCAGCGCGCGTAGATTTTCCAGTGTCTGCCGGGATCGCTCTGTGCGGTCGGATCACTTGCCCCCGGTTGCCCCACGGCCCGCACCGCGCGCGCCTCGGGGTCGTCCTTGTGCCACTGGCGCTGGCGGTGCTGCCGCAGGTAATCCTCATAATCCAGCAGCAGTTCCTCGAGGCTGGCCCGTGCCACGTTGACCAGCCGCAACTCGGTCTGGCTGGTGGTGGCGGCGGCCCGGCTGCCCTCGGCGATATTCTTGCCACCGCTGCGCGCCGCCTGCACCATCTGGTCATGCGTGCGGCTGCGCTTGTCCACGAAGCGGTCGCAGAACGACACCGTGGCATCGTAAACCACCGTGGCCACCTGGTAGCTGCGCAGGTTGCGATAACCTCCGCTGGGCCGCAGTCGCCGGGGTTGCGTCGGGGACAATCGGTCGGATCCGACGGATCGGTCCGATCCGTCCGATGAAGGCTTTTCTGGATCGCTCTGCGCCATGGTGATCACCCCTCGAGAATCTTCCTCAGGCTCGCGGCCACATGCGCGACCTGCTCGCGTGTGATCTCCGGGAACATGGGCAGCGAGAGCACCGACCGCGCGGCGCGTTCGGCGTTGGGGAACGCCCCCGGCCGGTGGCCGAGGCTCGCGTAGGCCGGCTGCAGGTGGATCGGGACCGGGTAGTGCACGACGGTCTGCACGCCGGCCTCGAGCAGTTGGCGCGCCATGGCGTCGCGGTCGCGGTCTTTGATCCGCACGACATAAAGGTGCCAGGCGTGCCGGCCGCACCACGGCATCACGACGGGCAGCTCGAGCCCGGGACAGTCGCGCAGCTCCTCGCCATACCAGCCGGCCGCAGTTTGGCGGGCGTCGTTCCATCCGGCGAGGTGGCGCAGCTTCACCCGCAGCACCGCCGCCTGGAGGGTGTCGAGGCGCGAGTTGTAGCCGGGGATCTCGTGGTGGTATTTCACCACCGAGCCCCAGTTGCGCAGCAGGCGGAGCCGGTGCGCGAGCGCAGGGTCGTTGGTCGTCACCGCCCCGCCATCGCCAAACGCGCCCAGGTTTTTGCCAGGATAAAAGCTGAAGCCCGCCGCGACCCCGAGCGTCCCGCAGGCCCGGCCGTCGGCCAGCGTCGCGCCATGGGCCTGCGCCGCGTCCTCAATCAGCGCGAGCCCGTGCTTTTCGCAGAGGGGTGCGATGGCCTCAATATTGGCCGGCTGCCCATAGAGATGCACCGGCAGCACCGCCTTCGTGCGCGGGGTGATCGCCGCGGCGACGGCGGCGGGATCAATCAGATAGTCGTCGGGCCCGCAGTCCACCAGCACCGGCGTGGCGCCGGCGTGGGAGATCGCCTCGGCGGAGGCGATGAAGCTGTTGGCCACCGTGATGACCTCGTCGCCCGCCCCGAGGCCCAGCCCGCGCAGGATGAACTCGAGCGCGTCAGTCCCCGAGCCGAGGCCCACCGCGTGGGCGGAGCCGACGAAGGCGGCGAACTCCCCCTCAAACGCCGCGCACTCGGGCCCGTGGATGAACTGGCAGTGCTCGAGCACCGCGCCGATGGCCGGGTCGAGCTCGGCGCGCAGGCCGCGCGTCTGGAGTGGCAGGTCTTGGAAGGGAACGCGGAGATTCATGGCAGATAGTCTGCGGGCCATTCGAGCAGCGCGCCACCCCAGGAGTAACCGACCCCGAAGCCGGCGAGGAGCACGCGCTGGCCAGGAGAGAATTTTCCCCCGGCGGCCGCGTGTTCCAGCGCGAGCGGGATGGTGGAAGACACCGTGTTGCCGGTGTTTTCCAGAAACCAGACCATCTTTTCGGGCGGCACGCCGAGCTTCTGCCGCAGGTGGTCCAACATAAAGCGGTTGGCCTGGTGAAAGACGAACCAGTCGATCTCCTCCGGCCGGCGGCCGGCGGCCGCGAGGACCCCGGCGACCAGCCCGGGCACCCGTTGGAGCGTGAAATTGAAGATCTGGGTTCCGTTCATCAGCAGGTCGTCCGACGAGCGGGTGTTGCCGGAGGCGTCAGTCGTGGTTTGAGCGGTCGCGGCGCTCCGAGGCAGCCGCGTGCCGCCGGCGGGGATGATGAGGTTGCGCGCGCCGGCGCCGTCGGTGCCGAGCACGAAATGGTCGAGTCCGGGCCCGTCGGTCGCGCGCACCAGCGTGGCGGTGGCGGCGTCGCCGAACAGCGTGCGCACCGAGCGGTCCTGTCGGTTGATGAACTTGGTGTAGGTGTCGCCGGTGAGCACGAGCCCCTGGGTCGCCATGCCGCTGCGGATGAGCGCGCTGGCCACTCCCAGTGCGTAAAGGTAGCCGGAGCAGCCTTGGTTGAGGTCAAAGGCCGCGCACGACGAGCCCAGCCCGAGGCGGGCGTGGACGAGGCAGGCCGTGGCCGGCAGCAGGTGGTCGGGCGTCTGCGTGCAGAGGATGAGAAAATCCACCCGCGCGCGATCGGTGCCGGTGTCGCGCAACAACTTCTCGGCGGCGGCCGTCGCGAGGTCGGAGACGCATTCGTCGGGCCCGGCGACATGGCGCCGGGCGATGCCGGTCTTGGCAAAAATCTCCTCCGCGCTCCAGCCCACGTCGGGCGCCAGCTCCGCGTTGGTGACGACCCGCGCGGGCAGCTGGCTGCGGATGGCGGCGATCGTGGCCCGGCGGTCGGTGCTCATGGGAGGCGCCCTGCCCTCAGCCGCCGCCGGTCTTGGTCACCAAATCATGCAGGTCGCCCAGGGTGGCGCAGCCGTCGAGCGCGTCGGCGTCGAGGACCAGGCCGAGCCGGGTGTCGATCATGGCCATGAACGCGAGCCGGCCCATCGAGTCGAAGCGCGGGATGTCGGCGAGGCGGGTGGCGGCGGTGAGCGGGCCGGGGGCGATCTGCAGCTCCCAGGCGAAGGCCTCGATGAACTCCGGCAGGTCCAGGCTGGGTGGGAGTGCGGCGGGTGGGGCCGCTTCCTTCGGCAGCCATTCGGCTGGCACGGCCTTAACCACCCGGGCGGGGTTGCCCGCCACCAGTTGGCGCGGCGGCACGTCTTGGCTGACGACCGCGCCCGCGCCGACGACCGCATATTCGCCGATGGTGATGCCCGGCAGCAGGACGGCGCCCGCGCCGACGCTCGCGCCGCGCCGGATCACCGGGCCGCCCAATTTCGCCGGGTCGTGCGGGCCTCGGTCCATGCTGTTGTCGTTGGTGGTCGCGACGAGCACGCTCACGAACACCCCGTCCTCGATGACCATGTTGCCGGTCAGGTGGGTGTTGTCCTGAATCTTCACGCGGTGGCCGATCCGGGTCGCGTAATTCACCGTGACGCCGCGCGCGATGATGCACCGGTCGCCGACCACGCATTCCTCGCGGATCGAGCACAGGTCGCCGAGCAGCGTCTCGCGCCCGATGGTGGTGCCGCGGTACAGCACCGCGCCTGCGCCCACCACGCAGCCGTCGCCGAGTCGCAGCGGCCCCAGGTCGGTGCGCGGCGGCCGCGTCATGCTGCCGACCCCCAGCGGCCGGCGGCCCAGCACCGCGTGGTCGAACACCGTCACGTCCGCGCCGACCACCGTGTCCTCGTGCAACACCACCCCGTGACCGATCACCGATCGTGGGCCGATGCGGACATTGGCCCCGACGACGGCGCCGGACCGCACCGTGGCGTCGGGTGCGATCAGGGCGGAGGGAGAGAGGATGGGTTCAGCCATGCGCGGCGGGAGTTTGCGGGCGGTCACGCCGCCATTGCCACCAGAATTGCAGCAGGCCGCGCAAAGTTCGCCACATGATTTTGAGCCGCGAGGCCGACGCTATGCCTGCGGCCCGGGGCTGCATCTCGCAGGGCACCTCCGCAAACTTCGCGCCGAGGTCGCGCAGGCGCACCAGCGTCTCGACCAGCATCGGGATGCCGCGCTGGGTGAGCGTCACCCGCCGGATCAGCGCCGTGCGGTAGACCTGGATCCAGTTCACATCGCGCAGGCGCAGCCCAAAGAGCGCGATCACGAGGTGGGGGTAGAGCCACGAGTTGAACCGCATGAGGGGGTTGTAGCCGGCGCGCCGGGCGCGCACACCCACGAGCACATCGGCCGCCCCGAGCTTGGCCACGAACGGCGCCAGGTCCGCGCGGGTGGCGGGCATGTCGGCCGGCCAGGTGAGGACGTATTCGCCGCGGGCGCGGCCAAAGCCGGTGCGGAGCGCGCCGCCGAGCCCCTGGTTTGGCTGGTGGCAGACGGTGAGCGCGGCGTCCCGGGCGGCGAGCCCGTCGGCGATCGCGCCCGTGCCGTCGCGGCTGCCGTCGTTCACGATCACAATCTCAGCGGCCAGACCAAGGGCGGTGAGCGCCTCGCGCAGGCCGAGCACGGTCCCGGCGAGCAGCGCCTCCTCGTTGAAGGCGGGCACGACCACCGTGAGCGGACACGGCGCGGTCCCGCTCATGGGTTCGCCACCCGGGTGGTGCGGCCGTGGTGGTGCAGCGACTCCAAGGCGGCCTCCAGTGCCAGCACGACGGCGAGCCCGCGGCGGGCATCCGACACCGGCGTGCGGCGGGTGCGGACGCAGTCAACAAAGTCGGCGTCCTGCTGCTGCAGCGGCTCGGACATTTTCACCTTCGGGATTGTGATCTGGCCGTCGCGCAGGATCATGTGAAACTCGCCGAACGAGGAGTAATGGTCGGCGGTCACGCCCTTGTCGTAGTGGCGGATCGGCTCCAGGTTGTTCATGTCGTCCCAGACCGCCATCTTGTGGTCGCCCACGATGGTCAGTTGGCGGACCTTGCGCGGGTTCAGCCAGGAAATGTGCGCATGGCACACGATGTTGCCCGGGTAATGAAGCGTGAGGAAACCGACGTCCTCGATCCCTTTTTGCAGCACGCTGCTGCCGGTGGCGGACACCTCCAGCGGCTCCGCCCCGAGCAGGAAGTTGAAGATGGAGATGTCATGGCTCGCGAGGTCGTAGATCGCGCCGACATCGGACCGCACGGGGCCAAGGTTGGTCCGCACCGCGTCCATGTAATAGATGCGGCCCAGCTCGCCGCGATCGAGGTCGGTCTTCAGGTGGAGCACGGCGGGGTTGTAGAGGAACACATGGCCGACCATGAGCACGCGCCGGTGCTGGGCCGCGAGCGCAGCCAGCTCGCGGCACTCGGCGGCGGTGCGCGCCAGGGGCTTTTCGCAGAGCACATCCTTGCCGGCCAGGAGCGCGGCCCGCACGAGCGCGTGGTGGGTGCCGGTCGGCGTGGCGACAACGACGGCGTCAATGTCATCCGCCTCGGTGATGTCGGCGGGATTCTTGGTGACGCTGACGCCCCGCGCGAACTTCCGCGCCGCGGCGAGGCGCGCGTCCGAAGAGTCGCAGATCCGGCGCACCTCGCAGCCCTCGAACAGGCCGAAGTTGCGGACGTGGTTGGGCCCCCACTGGCCGAAGCCGATCACGCCGATGCGGACCACGGAAGGGGAGTCGCTCATGGGGCCAGCCTCGCCGCCACGCCGCCGCCCTGTCGAGCGTGAAACCATGACGGAAGAAAACTTGAACAGGAGGTAACGGAGGCAACGGACGGAGGTATTAACCACGGATGGACACGGATAACCACGGATGGATCAATCAGGCGGAAACTGAAACGGAGGTTCTAACAGGAAGGTCGCGGAGAACGCGAAGTCGGAACCAGAGGGTCATTGCCATCCGGCCTTTCGGCTCGCCGCGCGCGCCGCGCGCGTGTCTGGTGGCAGGCGAAACTATGACCCTGCTCGGCGAACTTTGGGGCGTCCTGCCGCTCTTGGCCTTTGGCGGGCTGGCCACCGGACGGCGCGCCCGGGGCGATGGCTGGTCCGGAGCGTTGCTGCGCGCGGCGATCTTTTGGGCGGCGGGCGTGTGGGTGCTGGCCAACGTGCTGGGGCTCTTTGGCGCGCTCCGGCCCGCGCCGCTCCGCGCCGCCTGGCTGGTGCTCGCAGTGGCGGCCATCACCTGGGGCCTGCGCGCCTGGCGCACGATGGTGGGGCGGGTTGACTCAAACACGCCTTCCGAGTCGGATTCCAGTTGTCCCGCCCGCCTTTTCGAGTGGTCCGTGGCCGCCGCCATCGGCGTGCTGCTGCTGCTCACGCTCGTCACCGCGGTCGCCGCGCCGCCCGTCACCGTGGATGTGCTCAGCTATCATTTGCCGCGCCAGCTCATGTGGCTGCAGCAGGGCAGTCTGGAGCATTTTGTAACCCTCAGTGAGCGTCAGTTGCTGATGCCGCCGCTGGCCGAGGTCATCGGGCTGCAGTTTCTCGCCCTCACCGGAGGCGACCATTGGGCGAATCTGCCGCAGTGGTTTGCCTATGCGCTGTTGCCCTTGGTGGGATGGCAGACCGCGCGTACACTCGGTCTCGCACGCGCTCCGGCGGCCCTGGCGGCCTGGCTGGTCGTCTGCCTGCCGATGGCTTGGCACGAGGCGTCCAACGGCAAGAACGACCTGCAGGGCGCATTCTGGCTCGCGCTGCTGCTCTGGCAGGTCGCGCGTGCGCGGGCCGCCGCCGCGCCACCAACCCGGGGTGACTCGGTCCTCGTGGGCGTCACCCTCGCATTGGCACTACTCACCAAGAGCACGGCGTTCCTTTTTGCGCCTCCGTTGCTGCTGGCCGGCTGGTTCGCGTGGCGGCGGGCGGCGGGGTGGGGGGGCGGCCAACCGGGCCGGTGCGCTGGCCGCAATGGTGGTGGTGCTGCTGGCGGCCCCGTTTTTCGCCCGCAACCTCGCCTGGTATGGTCCCACCCATCCGCTGGGCGTGCAGCATGCCGAGGACGGCGGCGAACAGGCCAATGCCGCCGTCACGCCGGCGATCATCGCCTCCAACGCCCTCCGCGACGCCGCCTCGCATTTCGCCGGGCCCTGGCCGGCCTGGAACTCGGGGCTGGCCGGGGCGGTGCGCGCGGCCCACGGCTGGCTTGGAATTTCGGCCGACGACCCGCGCAGCACGTTGTGGATCCTCAAGTTTTCCGTGGAGTGGTGGCCGCGCGCCGAGACCGTGGCCGGTGCCCCTTGGCACTTGCTGCTCATCGGGGCTTCCGTGCTGGCGGCGTGCCTCTGGCGGGGCGGGCGTGACTGGCGCTGGCTGGCCGCCGTGGTCGCGGCCATGGCCCTGTTGTATTGCGCGGCGGTGCGCTGGCAGTTGTGGGGCGCGCGGCTCCAGTTGCCCGGCTTTGTCACCGGCTCGTTGCTCGCGGCCGGCCTGGTCGGCGCGCTGCCGGGGCGGTGGCGCGGCCCGGCCGCGTGGGGCGCGGCGGCGCTGGGTTTGCTGGTGTGGTGGCCCGACCGGGAGACGTCCGCCCGTCCGATTTGGACCTCGCCGACGGTCTTCGAGACCCCGCGGGACATCAATTACTACCGCTACCATGCGGACTTCCTCGCGCGCGACACGGCTCTGGCGGAGCTGGCGCGCGTGGCGGGCGTAAGCGACGTCGAGTTCGTCGCCCTGCACGACATCGCCTACCCGCTGATGCGACGGCTGCAGGCTGAGATTCCCGGGGTGCATTTTTACGGCGCGCCGGCGACCGATTCCATCCGCAACCCCGGGGCCCTCATCGTCCTCAAGCTCGGCGCACCCTGCCCGCTGTTCGAAACGCTGGGGGACGGCGCGCGCTACCGGCTGGTGGGAGCGGGTGCCGGCGACGGGCTGTATCTCCCCGAGGCGCGGGTGCAGGCGCTCGGCTGGGAGCGACGACTGCCGGCGTTTGCGGGCTGGACGGCCGATGCCAACCTCCCGCTCACGGTGGACGAGCCGATCGACATCGGCGCGCCCGTGAGCCACCGGGTGATGGGAGCGGAGCTCGCCCGGGTATTTTTTCCCGGCTGGGTGGGCCGCGCCCGGATTGCGGGTACGGTGCGGACCACCACGGCGGCGGGGTGGATCGAGCTTTCCCTCAACGGCGGGCCGGCCCAGCGGCTTGAGTTTGCGACGGCCGGCACGCACGACTTTGAGCTCTCGCTGCCCTGTCAGGCGGGTGCAAACACGCTGGAGCTGCGCCGCCCGCCCGGGTCGGAGTCGACCCTGGATTTTTCGCGGCTGACAATCGACGACGGCGCGGGCGCGCCCGCGCCGTGAGCGTGTCAGGCAAGTTCTCCCCATTTGCCTGACTCCAGCCGGTGGTCAGCACGTACGATCGCGCCAATAGAACGGCTCCCGCTTGGCATGGGCCACCGCGCTGATCCAAAGCACATCCGGCAGCTCCAAATAATGGAGCGCGAAAGGAAAACCAACCAAGACCGCCTTGCGATGACCGGCCGGCCCGTGCAACGGCCACGCGGCGGGAAAATGGCGGATCATCTCAGCGGCGCGTTCCACCTCGGCGAGCAAAGCCAGCCCGAGACCGGGCCGCTGCTCCTCATAATAGGCCATGGCGGCGTTCAGTTCGAGCTCGGCCTCCCGTGGAGCAGATACCTTTTCACGAATATCGTTTTCGCAGGTCGGCCAGAGCCTCGTCAACGGGACGGCCTTCCGCACGACCGGAACGGATTTCATCCGCGCGGCGCGCCAGCTCGGTTTCCCACCGTTGACCGGCGGCAGGGTTGGCCGGCTCATCGAGCGATTCGAGGAGATAACGCGCAAGCTCTGCGCGGTCGGCGGTGGACAAGCCGGCGAACTGCGGTTTGATCTTTTCGGCCAGCGCGGTCATACGATGAGAGTAGCTGTCGCCTCCGGATGGACAACCCAAAAATCCGTTTGTTGTCCGTTGTCACCCCCGCAGCGCCAGCCACGTGTACACGAACGGCAGTGCGCCGAACACCACGTTGGTCGCATGGTAGCCGAGGCGCAGCCAAGGGGTGGTCAGGAACGACCTCACGTCGAAGACCCAGATCGCCGCCACCAGCCGGATAAACCAGAATGCCGCGAGAAATCCGCACACCGCCCGCGCCAGCGTGGTGCCCCCGGCCAGCTCCGGCGCGAGCAACCACGAGCCGAGCCCGAACGAGACCAGGCACAGCCCGATGAAAGCATAATAGACGCAGAACAGCCGCCGCGCAAAGGGCGCGAGCTTCGCCAGCTCGGCCCACAGCCCGGTCACGCGTGGCATCAGCATCCCAGCCGCGATCAACCCCAGATGTGCGACCGCCGCGAGCTTCAGGATAATCTCTGGATTTGGTTTCATGGTTTATATTTTTCCGGTTGTAGCCGGGGTCGCCTTGTCGCGCCGTAGCTTGGCGCAGGCGGACGACCCCGGTCCGAAGTCTTGACCTCCGGCAGTTTCATCCGTGTTTATTTGTGGAATCCGTGGTTAAACCATGGCTCTGAACGTGTTCACGACAGATACCTGCCGGCCGCCTCCAGCATCGGCCGGAACACCCGTTCGGTGAACGGGGCATTTAGCATCAACGGCAGCGGTGCGAGGGTCACCAGCAGCATCCACGCCCGCCCACGGCCACCCGCGCCCAGTCCGAGCTGGCGTCCGGCCGCGCTCTTTTCCAACCCAACCCCCGCCGCCTGCAGCAGGAAATACCCAGTCGGTCCGCCCCAACCACCGCCCGCAGGCAGCGAGATCACTGTCTCATGCACGAGGCCCGACACCAGGAAAACAAATGCCCCCGCCCAACGCACTCCCCAGCGCCGCGCCAGCGGGCGGAGCAGATAACGGCGCGCTGTTTCCGCAAAGGCGACATTCCAGCGTTCGCCCCAAAACTCCGCCACCGACACCGCGAGGATCGGCGACCGCATGAGCGGCCGCGCGTCCACCCCGTATTTCCGCCAGCACCATGACAGCACATGAAACAACCCGAAGTGCAGGAAGAAGATGATTCCCACCATTCCGGCCCAGGGTGCGGACGCGCTCGCCGGGTGTTCCGCCGCCCAATAAAACAGTGCGAGCCCGAACCCGAATTTCAACGCCGCCCACCCCAACTCCCCAGTTGTGCCCGCCAACTGTCCATTTTTCCGCTCGCCCAAAAACGCCTCCGCATCCAGCCCCGGCCAGAGGAGAAGATACGCCACCACCCTCCAGGCGCTCGCGGTGCGCCAGCGCCCGGCGAGCGTGAGCAGCTTCAATGCGTAAAGCTCGACAATTGCGACCGCCCACATCGTCACCCATGGCGGGGCGTTACGGGTTGCAACCCACGCCAATACCGGTCCGAAAAACAAGCCGGCGGTGGCGGCGACCTGGCCATATTCAGCTGCGTCTGACTCGTGGCTATCAGTCGAGCCACGGCGGATTAGGGTGCCGATGATGTATCCGACAGCCATGCCAGCTGGGGCGGTAATTAATGAAACACCGTAAAGGAATGTCGCAAAGTCGCCGAAGTCGGCGTGAAGGGACTGTTCCTTGAAGAGGGAGACTATAGAGAACGAGCTGCCGATGATTCCCCCGAGCATGGTGGAATAGCGCACCATTTGCCGCGAGGCTGGATTCAGCCCCCGGGCGAATCTCCATTCCATCATCAACGTATAAACTATGGTCGGGATGCCGGCGTAAAAATACGAGAACAACATCGCGAGCACGATGATGAACAGATATTCCAACAGCGCGGGCA
Organism: uncultured Opitutaceae bacterium; assembly: GCA_903929355.1. Lineage (GTDB taxonomy): Bacteria > Verrucomicrobiota > Verrucomicrobiia > Opitutales > Opitutaceae > CAIYUN01. The sequence goes on along the minus strand of CAIYUN010000041.1, from coordinate 61,585 downwards.
GTGAGCCAAATCCCTCCTCGGCCGTTCCCAGGATCAGGGCGAAAAGCAACCACAGAAACACCGCCAGCGGCGGTGTCACCAATAGCTCGATCAGGATGCGCTTGCGGCGGGTTATGGGATTGCGTGTTCGATCAGGGTTGGCACCAGCGCGCTGTCAGCTCGGGGGCGGCGGCGGACCGCTGCGGATGTCGAAAGACGCGGCGGCATTGGATTCCGTCTGGCACCGCTTCTGCTTGTTGGCCGAGGCGATTTTAATCATGAGGCCGACGATGAATCCGACCATAAGTCCGGTTACACCGAGTCTGGCTTCATCAATGCCAATGGAATCCTGATGTGCTTCCGAGGCGATCAAGGGCAGAGAGTATCCCATGAATCCCCCGAGAATGGTTGAATAGCCCAGCACCCGCCACGAAGCCGGATTCAAACCGAGGAAAAATCCGCACTCCATCAACACGGTGAAAATAATGGAGGGAATGCCGGCAAAAAGATAAGAGATAAATGTAGCAAATGGCACCAGCCCGACGAGCGCTGACAATAGTTCAAGTGGTGATCCAAACCCTTGGGCATACGCGCTCTGAATCAACCAAGGGGCCAGCAGCAAAAGCGCGCCGAGCGGTGGCGGGGCGAGCAGCTCAATCAGAATGCGTTTTCGGCGAGTCATGGGATTGGGGGCATTCGTTCAAAGGCCGCGCCAGCGCGCTGTCAGCTCTGCGGCGGCGGCTGGCCACTGCGGATAACGGAAGGTGAAGCCGCTCTGGAGCAGCCGGGTGGGAACCACGCGGCGGCTTTTCAACACCAGCTCCGATTCGGTGCGCAGGAACACAGCCCCAATCTCCAGCGCCCAGACGGGCACCGGTACGCTCAGCCGGGTGCCCAGCGCCGCGCGCAGCCCGGCGATGAAATCGCGGAAGGGGAGGGGCTCCGGCGCGGCGAGGTTGAACGCGCCGGCCAGGTCCTCCCGCGCGGTTAGAAACCGCACTGCCGCCACAAAATCATGCTCATGGATCCATGACACGTATTGCCGGCCGTCGCCGAACCACCCAAGGCCCAGCCGGCAATGCCGGGCCAGCACATGAAACACGCCGCCGCGGTCCGGGCTCATCGTCATGGCCGAGCGGAGGATCACCTTGCGGGTGCGCGGGGTGTTGGCGGCGTTAATCTCGGCCTCCCAGGCCAGAGCTATGTCGATGCTCTTGGCCCACAAGGCAGGCACGCCGGGCTCATGGCCACCAATCACGCCGGTCTCCTCGTCATTGGGCGCATCGAAACGGTGGGCGTAGATCGTGGCCGTGGCGGCCTGCAGCCAGACCTTGGGCGGATTATTGGCCGCCGCGATGGCCGCGCCAATCGCGCGGGTCGAGTCCACGCGCGAGCGCATCATCTCGGTCAGATTGCGCTCATGGTAGCGGCAGTCGACCGAGCGCCCGGCGAGGTTGATCACTGCGTCCGTCCTTTCCAGCTCCGCCGTCCACGGGCCCAGTGTGCGACCGTCCCAGCCGACGACGCGCGCCCCGGGCACCCCCGCACCCGGGCGGCGGCTGAGGACGACGCAGTCATGGCCGTCGCCCGCCAGCGCCCGCACCAGCACGCGTCCCACCTGTCCATTGCCGCCTGGGAGGATGATTTTCATGGGAGGGAAGGGCGCGGAGGTCTGGGACGGACCCGTGGCGGGGTGGATGAATCAGCGATGTAACGTTGGAAGTGGCGGCGGAGTGCCGGCGGCCACTGTCGCCTCAGGCCGCAGGCCCTTGCGGCGCATTTTGTCGAAATTGAACAGGTTGAAGAAATGCATCGCGCCGAGCACCAGCAGCACGACTCCCAGCTTCGTGCTGAGGAACTCGATCATGCCCTGCAAGTCCACCGGCTTGTCGCCGTAGCGCAGCGCCATCGTGATGAAACCGATGTTGATGAGGTAGAACCCCACCACCAGGAGGTGGTTGACCGAGTCGGCCATCGCCTCGTTGCCTCGGAACGCCTGCACCAGGAAAACGCGGCCATTGTGGTGCAGCGTGCGTGCGACCCAGATGGTCATCGCGACCGCGACCGGGAGATAGATGAGATAGGCTTGGACGGTGTAGTTCATGGTGGTGGAGGTTGCAGGTTTGTGTCGCGGAGAAGGGCACCCGGTCAGCCGACGAGGCGGAAAATCTTGTCGCCGAGCTGAAACAGCCGCCGGGCGTTTTTCGGCGCCAGCGCCTGCCCGCGCTCGGCCCAGCTGGCGCTCAGCTCGATGAACTCGATCAGCCCGGCGATGCGTCGGGCCGCATGGTCGGTCGCAGCCTGCTCCGCCTTGTCGCCCCCTTTTTCGGCCGCGAGCTCGGCCGCGCAGGTGCGGAGGGTGCTGAGGGTCGGATCGAGCTCGCGTTTCTTCCGCTCGCGCAGGATGACCTGGAACATCTCCCACACGTCCTGGAGTGTCTCAAAGTGCTCCCGCCGGTCGCCGAAGACATGGACCCGGCGCGCCAACCCCCAACCCTGCAGTTCCTTGAGGCTGGTGCTCACGTTGGAGCGGGCGACGGCGAGCGTCTCGGCGATCTCGTCGGCCGGCAGCGGGGCTGGCGAGAGCATGAGCAGCGCGTGGACCTGGGCCACCGCGCGGTTGACCCCCCACCGCCCGCCCATCTCGCCCCAGTGCAGGATAAACTTCTGTGTAGTCGGTGTCAGTTTCATGCGCTTACAGAAAATACAGAAATATCAGGAATGGCAAGCATTTCTTTGCCCCTTAAGTTATTGCCGCCCATCGCCCGACGGTGGCCCAGCCTGCTCCGCAGGTGGAGCGCGTTGACCTCAACGCGCTGAACCGGTTGAGGTCAACCGGTTCCACCAATTGACCCCAGCCCAATTCATGGGCCGAAGGTGACAGTCCTGGCCCCGGCGACGCCGGCGGCGCTAATGCCCTGACCTTGGACGATTCTGGCGGGGTAAGTCTCCTGCGCGACGATATACAACGTAGGGAAGTATTGAGATGAGTTGGTGCCCACAATGGTGACGGAAGCGACGGAACTGACCCCATTGGCGAGAAAGTACTGATCGGCCGCCGCCTGAAGATTGCGGAGATTGCCCAAAATCGCGTTGTCCTGCGATGCAGCACTGTGCCCAAACGCCCGCCACCCGGCCCAGCCCATGGCGGCGGCCAACCCGACGGCCACGAGGACCGCCACCACCACGAGTGGATCATGCGTGCGTCGCTTGGGCCGGATGGGTTCACGCATGCGGCAATTCGTCAACGAGTATGCCCTTTCGCGCAACCCTTGATTCCCTTGGATCAGGCGCAATTCACTCCAACCGCGCCCGACTTGCGAGTTGAGACATTCGATTTCCGCCGTCCGATTTCTGTCACGGGTTATTCTTCCCTTTCCACCCTCCGACGTATGACATCTGGCTCCTCCCATTGGACTTTTGACGTTCGACCTTCGACTTCTACCGTCCACTCCCCGCCTCCGCCGGCTCGTGCTGGCGGCGGTGATGGCTGGCGGCGCCCTGCCCGGACTCCCGGCCCGCGCAGCCGAGGTCACTCTCGACATCCCGGTTTTCGACGGCGGCTACGGCACCGCCTTTTATGTGGAGACGGCGCGGCAGTTTGAGGCGCTGCGGCCGGGCGTGCGGATCAACCTCCACGGCGACCCGCGCATCGCCGACCAGGTGCGCGTCCGCGTCATGGACGGCCACCTGCCCGACGCCACCCTCACCTCCGAGCTGCCCTGGCCTGTGCTGATCGCGGCGGGCAAGGTGCTCGACCTCAACCCCGCGCTCGCCGGTCAGAACTGGGACGGCGACGCCCGTTGGGACACGACCTATCTGCCGGGTGCGCTCGACTCCTGGCGGGTTGGCGGCCGCGTCTATGGGGTGCCGTTCGCCTCGGCCTGCTGGACTATTTTCTACGACAAGGCGCTCTTTCGCGCCCATGGCTGGTCGGTGCCCAAAACCTGGGATGAGTTTTTCGTCCTTGGCGCCAAGATCCGTGCCGCCGGCCTGACTCCCCTCAGTCTCCCCGGCCAGAGCTGGCTTTACGCCGACGCTTTCCGGCGGGCCGCCAGCCACAACCTCCTCGGCGACGACGCCTGGCGTGCGCTCGACGATCCGGCCGCAGTGGGCGCCCGGCTCGACCCGCGCTCGGTGCGCGCCGCCGCATTGCTCCAGCGCGTGACCCGGGAGGAGACCGCGCCGGGCTGGGAGGGCGAGTCGCACACCGGCGCGGAACAGGCGTTCCTCGCCGGGCGGGCGGCCATGACCGTCTCCGGCTCCTGGTTCGTCAACGAGATGCGCGGCAAGATCCCCGCCGGTTTTGAGCTGGGCGCGATGAATTTTCCGGTTTTTGCCGACGGCGCGGCCGATCCCACGACCATTCAGACGGGGAGCGACTGCTTCTTTGTCTTCGCCACCGGTGACGCCGCCCGCGAGCGGCTGACGGTGGATTTCCTCCGCTTCCTCACCTCCCGGGCGCGGGCGGAGGCATTTGTCCGGAGCGCCGACGCGCCCGTCGCGATCCGGGGCGTGCCGGAGTCGGCCTTTTCCCCCTTGATGCAGGATACCGCCGCATTGATCGCTCAGGCCAAGGCGGCCTTCAACATGCCCCAGACCATGCTTCAGCCGCCGGCCCTCCGGCAGGCGCTCATTGACGCGAGCCAGCAGCTCACCACCGGCCGCATCACCCCGGACGAGTTTGCGGCCCGCTTGGAGCAGGCGGCGGCGACCGACCGCGCCCGGGCGACCGATCCGGACCGCGTCGAAGTGCGTCACGGTCTCCCGGCCGGGGTGCTGCTGCTCGTGCTCGCCGGCGTGGCGGGGTGGTTGGGGTGGGGATGGTGGCGGGAGAAAACAGGCGGTCGCGCTCCCAGCGGCGCCGCAGCTTCCGCCCAATCCGCAATCCGCAATCCGCAATCCGCATTCACCCGCGTTGCCGAAGGCAACGCGGCCCACCTGGGCCCGCTGCGGGGCCGCTTCGCGATGGGCTTTGTCGGCCCGGCGCTGCTGCTCTATGGCGCGCTCGTGCTGCTGCCCGGCCTGGCGGCGCTGGCGTGGGCGTTCACGCGCTGGGATGGGATCAGCGCGCGGACCTGGGCGGGGTGGTTCAATTTCAAGTGGCTGCTGCTGGAGAGCGACACGTTTTGGTCCGCGCTGGGCAACAATCTCTTCCTCATGGTGGTACCCGCGCTGGTGGTGGTGCCGGCGGCCCTGCTGCTGGCGGCGTTCATCCATCGCGGCGGGCGGGGAGCCAAGGTTTTCCAGATGGTGCTGCTGTTTCCCAACCTGCTCGGTGGCGTGGCGGCCGCCCTGCTCTGGCTCAACGCCTACAATCCGCACTCCGGGCTGGTGAACGCGGCCTTGGTGAAGTTCGGCGGTCTGCTGGCCGCGACGCACGCGCCGGCGGCTTGGGTCGCGTGGTTTCGCTCCTTCGATGGTTACCCCTGGCTGGCTCAGGCCCATCTTTACCCCGCGCTCATCCCCATCTACCTGTGGATGGCGTGCGGCTTCAATCTGGTGCTTTATCTCGCGGCGATGCAGGGTATCCCGATGGAGCTGTATGAGGCGGCGGAGCTGGAAGGGGCGTCAAAGGTGAGGCAGTTTTTCACGATCACGCTGCCGCTCATCCGCGAGGTGCTGGTGGTGTCGGCGGTGTTTCTGGTGATCGGGGGGCTAAATGCCTTCGAGCTGGTGTGGCTGCTCACCAACCAGGCCCCGGCCAGCGGCACACACACGCTCGGCACGCTGATGGTCTCGACCATGTTCCAGGATTTCCAAATCGGCCGGGCGACCGCGATCGCGGTCGTGATGTTCGTCCTCGTGCTCGCCGGCAGCGCCGCGGTGATGCGCGCCCTCCGCCGGGAGACGGTGGAACGCTGATTTTTAACACGGAGAGCACGGACAACACGGAGAAAATCATGATGCAACCAAACGAGCTGACGGAGAGGATTATTGGCGCGGCCATCCGGGTGCACCGGGAGCTGGGGCCGGGGCTGCTCGAGTCGGCCTACGAGGCATGCATGGCCTATGAGCTGGCAGACGGCGGACTCACGGTTGAAAGGCAAAAGCTTCTGCCTGTGACCTATCGCGGCCTGCAGCTCGACGAGGGCTATCGCCTCGACTTGCTGGTCGGAGATACGGTCATCGTCGAACTGAAGGCGGTGAGCCGGTTGGATCCCATCCACGAGGCCCAACTTCTCTCCTATCTGCGGCTGGCCGCCAAACCCGTGGGCCTGCTGATCAACTTTCATGTGTCCAAACTGACCGATGGCGTGCGCCGCGTGGTCAACGGCCCTCACTCTCTCACTCCGTGCTCTCCGTGCCCTCCGTGTTAAAAAACAAATTTACCGTCTCCCGCGCCTTGCTCCTTTCCACGCTCGCCGCTTACGGGTTGTGGGTCGTGTTTCCCATGGTCTGGGTGGCATATTCCTCGCTCAAGTCGGACCAGGCGATTTTCACCGACGCCTTCGCGCTGCCGACGGCGGGGGCGCTGCACCCGGAGAACTACGCCCGGGCGTGGCATGAGGCCGGTTTCGGCGACTATTTTCTCAACAGCGTGCTTGTGACCACGGTCTCGGTCGGCCTGATCGTGCTGCTCGGGGCGATGGCGGCCTATGCGCTGGCGCGGTTTGCGCATCCGCTCGGGCGGGCGGTGTTCTGGCTGTTCCTCGCGGGACTCATGCTCCCGGCCCAGTTGGCGATGGTGCCGCTGTTCTTCGAGCTGCGCGCACTGGGTCTGCTCAACTCACGGATGGGCCTCATCCTGGTCTACACCGCCAACGGCCTGCCTTTTGCCATCTTCATCCTCGCGGGGTTTTTCAAGACGCTCCCCCGCTCCCTCTACGAGGCCGCAGTGGTGGACGGCTGCACCGAGGCGGGGGCGTTCTGGCGGGTGATGCTCCCGCTCGCGCGGCCGGGTCTGGTGACGGTAGGGGTGTTCCAGTTCATCGGGGTGTGGAAGGAGTATTTTTTCGCCTTCATGCTGGTGGGCGGCGACCCCGCCGGCACGGCGCGCACGCTGCCTCTCGGGCTGGCCAACCTCGCCATCACCGCGCAATACCACGCCAGCCAGGGGATGCTCTTCGCCGGGCTGGTACTGGTGACGCTGCCGATCCTCATCGTTTACGTCGCGCTGCAAGGGCATCTCGTCCGGGGCGTGACCGCCGGCGCGGTGAAAGGGTAGGGCGCAACTCTCAGCATCAGCAGGGATATATTCAGTCTGGCTTCGGCCGACACTCTGCCGCTGCCCGCCGGGCCGGCATCGCGGGCGCCGTCAAACAATGTCAACCAATAGTTGACATTATAGCCAGTTCCAACCGTTGGCCAATCGGTTTAAACCAGCCCGGTCCACAACCAAGGGGGCGCGGACGGGGACAGCTGGCTTCAAATTCTGCGCTGGCGGTTGGCTCATTCCTGCCCAAGTTTGACCCCTCACCACCTGCCCATGCCCGAAGCCGTCCGCCAGACCCGTCCACCCATGCGGGTTGAAACCATCCTGTTGCCACCTGGTCCGGCTACCGCCGCCCAGGAGGTGCATGAACAACTGCGGCTGTTTTTCGACCATGCCCCCATCGGCATCAGTTGGGTTGAATGGGCCCAGGACGGCGCGCGGGAGGTCCATTATCTCAACCACCGCTTCTGCGAGATCATCGGTCTGACCCCGGCGGAGGCCGCCGATTACACCAACGTCCGCAACATCACCCATCCGGACGACCTGGCCCGCCAGGACGAGATGGCGGCCGCGCTCCACCGGGGCGAGGGCACCGGCTTCGCGCTGGATAAACGCTACCGGCACCGCGACGGCAGCCTGGTGTGGGGCAGCCTCACCGTGGTCGTGCTGCGCGACGCCGCCGGCCATGTGACCCACCAGTTTTCGCTGCTGGAGGACATCACGGCCCGCAAACAGGCCGAGGCCGAGCTGCATGACGTGTTGCGCCGGCGCGAGGAGCTCGAGCGCATCGTCAACCGCTCACCGTCCGTCGTCGTCCTGTGGAAGGCGGAGCCGGGCTGGCCGGTCGAATTTGTCTCCGCCAGCATCCGCCAGTTCGGCTACACATCCGAGGATTTCACCAGCCGTCGCCTCACCTTCCTCGACATCACCCATCCCGACGACCGGGAGCGGGTGAAGGCGGAGATGGCCGTTCATGCCGCCGGCGGCCATGCCGAATACAATCAGGAATACCGCCTCCTCTGCGCCGACGGCTCCGCGCGCTGGGTGGACGACCACACCGTCGTGCGGTTCTCGGCCGGGAACAGCGTGACCCACCACGAGGGCCTCATCACGGACATCACCGTGCGCAAGGAGGCGGAGCAGCGCGAGCGCGAGCGCCAGGAGCGCGACCTGCGCCTCGCCGGCGAGGTGCAGCACCATCTGCGGCCCCATGTGTTCCCGGACATCGGCACGGTCGAGATCGCGGCGCTGGCGCAACCCTCGGCGCACATCGGCGGCGACTATTACGACGTGCTGCCCGTGGCCGCGCGCCGCTGGGGTTTTGTCATCGCGGACGTCGCGGGGAAGGGCCCCGCCGCCGCGCTGATGATGGCCGCCTGCCGGGCCACGCTGCGCCAGTGCGCCACTGACGAACCCAGCGCCGCCGCCGTCGTGCGCCGGGTCAACCGGGCCCTCCACTCCGACATGCCGCGCGGCATGTTCATCTCCCTTTTCTACGGCATCCTCGACCTCGATACCAACCGGTTGCGTTATGTCCGCGCCGGCCACGAGCCGGCGTTGCTGCTGCGCGCCGGTGCGAAGAAGGAGGAGTACCTCCATGCGGGCGGCCTGGCGCTCGGCCTCGACCCCGGGCCGATTTTTGACGCCGAGCTGGCGGAGGGCGAGGTGACCCTGAGCCCCGGCGACCTGCTCGCCCTTTACACCGATGGCATCACCGAGGCGGCCAGCGCGGCGGACGAGGAGTTCGGCAGCGACCGGCTCGCCGCGGTCCTCCGGCGCGACGCCGGCCGTCCCCTGGCCGAGATCACCGAAGCCGTGGACCGCGATTTGCGGGAGTTTGCCGTCCTGGCGACCCGGGGCGACGACCGCACCCTGCTGCTCGTGCGCCCGCGCTGAGGTCGCGTACCACCTTTCGATCCGGCCGTCCCCTCACTCGATCCGCCCCTCGTCGAAATCAATCAGGTCGGGCACGCTCCTGATCTCACCGGCGCGGTCGGCGCAACCCATGGCCGTCAGGGCCTCCAGGAGAAACTCCTGCCCGGCGGGCGTCAGGCCCTTTTGCACCAGGGCGCGGTTCCACTGGGCGGCGCGCACGTCGGCGGGCAGCAGTGATTTCAGTCCGGCCTCGATCGCCGCGTCGTCGGTCGACTCAAACACGATCTTCTCCACTGCGGCCGGCTCGATGCCGAGGTGTTGACAGAGGAAACGGTCGAGCCCGCGACGGTAGTTTTTCGCGTAGCTGGCGGGGAGCGCGCCGTGGGCCTTCACATAGTTGCACTTGGCGAGAAAGCGCGGCAGGTAAAGCAGCCCCGTCGCCGCGTGGGGCAGATAGGGGGACGGCAGGCAGGTGAGCACTTCGCCGGTCGAGCCGGGGATGGGGCGGGAGGGCATCGGAGGGCGGAGTGTGGCGCGGTTCCACCGGGCGTCAACGCCGCGCGGTCCTGGCGGGGTTTGGTGTATCTGTCGGGCTGATCGTGCTGGTGGTTGGTGCGATCACCCACCCGGACTGAGGCCAAACCTGAAAATCAGTTTACTCCGCCGCCGGCGGATTGCCCGGCAGCAGCTCGGTCGAGCCGGCCTCGCGCAAAGCCTGGTTTACGACCTCGACCTGCCGTAAGGAACGGCGGCGCGGAACCTCCCCGGCGATCTGGGGGATATTGCCATTGATCGCGGGGGTGAGGTCGGGCGCGGGCGGAGCGTCGTTGGTCGGCAGGAGAAGGCCGACCTTGTCCGGCGCGAGGATGAGAGTGAGAACCCGCCCCGCATTATCCACCCGCAACCGGTTGTTGAGAGGGTCAAATTCGCGCACGGCGATCTCCCCGGGGGCGGCCGGTGGCCCCGCCTGGCCGGGTTTGGGCGCCGGCAACCAGTAGCTGTTGTCGCTCGCGCGATCATAGAGCCCCACCATCACCCCGGCGGGCGAGGCGAGCACGCCGCGAAACTCCAGTGCGTTCATCAGCCCATCGGCGGGGCTGCCCACATGGGGCAGAAAAGGGGAGTCCTTGACCAGCTCATCCAGCCCGCGGGAGGACGACGGCGCGGGTCCGGCGAGCACAAGCCCGCCGCCGAGCAGCAGTCCGGCGCAGAATGGAATCACTTTCACAGGGTTTACCGTGCGGAGTTCCGGCCGGATTGCCAGCCCAAATTTGGCGGGTCGGCGGGGCCAACGGGTTGGGTCACCGGTGCCACCTGGCGCCGCCAGAACCAGCGCGGGCTTGGCAAAAGACCCTGGGTGACTACTTTTCCCGGGTGCTCGCCAATTTTTTCAAGCTCTTCACGCGCCCCTCCGCCGGGGAGAACTATGAGCGCGCGTTTGTGGAGGAGGTGCGCGCAGTTGTGCCGCGCGAGCCGCGCAGCCGGCGCTCCGAACGGATCATCGCTGCGGGCTGGGTGCTCATCGGGCTGAAGTGCTGGGGGGTGTGGTGGTTGGTGCAAACCTACCAGGTGCCGTTTAGCGCCTGGTGGATCAACGGTCCCACCCTGGCCTTCGCCGCCCTGATCACGTTTGTTTATCTCCGCCGCCCCTGATCGGCACCGCCTTTTCCAATCCAAATTCCAAATTCCGCATTCCAAAATCTCAAAATGCCCACCATCCCCGGTCTCCGCAGTCCCTACGACCAAGTCGGCCGCCTCGTCTATTTCGGCCGGATGCTCGACAAGATCCGCCTGCATGCTGCCGGGCGGCTGCCCGCCGAGTATGTCGCCAATCTCGGCGAACCGCGCCCGGTGGTGTTTGACGCGCGTTGCTGCCGCTTCTTGGGCGTGCCCTACGAGGATTTGAAGGCGCGGGTGCTCGCTGGCGGCACCGACGCCGAAATCCTCGCCTGGGCCGGGACGCAGGGCGTCGCCCGCACTGACGACGAGTGCAATATTTGGAGCCGGTTTATGATGAAACTAGGCTGGCGCGACGACCGCACGGTGGTGCTGCGCGAGCGGATGGCCGAAGCCGGTCTCGCCGCCCAACCTTTGGAAACATTCTTCGACTTCATCGAGCTGGACGAAGGCCGCGATCCCCTGGGCGAGCGCCGGTGGGAGCAGGGGTGAGAGGTGGAGTTCTCCGCCCTTTTTCCCGTCCGGCAGATTCCCGTTGAACTTTTCCCCCCGCCTGCCGTTCTCAGACCGTCGTCCGTTTCGTTCACCCGCGTCCTTCCCCTGCTCCCGATCCCCATGCCCCATTTGTTCACCGATCCCGTCTATCCCGTCGGCGACGAGCTTTTTTCCGCGCAGGATCTGCTGGCCAAATTCATCCTGCCGCCGGAGCAGGCCGGCCTGGTCTCGCCCTACTCCGACCTGCACCTCAAGGTCGGCCGGCCCGCGCATTACCGCCGGGAGGGCGATATCATCGCGCTGCCGGGCGCGAGCGTCCTCACCCCTTGGATCGCGGAGCGCCTCATTCTCCCTTTTCTAAATGACCGGCAGATCGAGCGCCTGCGCGGGGTGCCACCGGGGGATGTGGACACGTCCTGGTATTGGACCGCGAAAAAAATCAATTTCCGGCTGAACGTGTTCAACGACCTCGACGGGTTGGCCGCCGTGCTGCGGGTCCTCCCGGTCACCATCCCCGACATCCGCGACCTGGGTATGCCCAGCGACCTGGTCTGGCAGGAGATCTGCATGCTCATGCAGGGATTGATCCTCGTCACCGGGCCGACGGGCAGCGGCAAGTCCACGACCATCGCCGCCTTGCTCAACCACATCAACCAGACCAGGCAGGTCCGCGTCATCACGCTGGAGGACCCGATTGAGTATATCTTTGAAAGCGACCGGGCGCTGTTTTCCCAGCGCGAGCTGGGCCGGCACATGGGTTCGTTCGCCGAGGGCCTGCGCAGCGCGCTCCGCGAGGATCCCGACGTGATCTACGTGGGCGAGTTGCGGGATCCGGAGACGGTCGCGCTCGCCCTCACGGCGGCGGAGACCGGCCACCTGGTGCTCAGCACCCTGCACACCCGCGACACCCGGAGCGCCATCACCCGTGTGATTGACGCCATGCCGTCGGAACGGGCGGCCGAGACGGCCACGCAGCTCTCGCTCAGCCTCGCCTATGTGCTCGGGCAGAAGCTGCTCGCCCGCACGGACGGCGGCCGGGTGCTGGCCATGGAAATTCTCAAGAACAGCCCATCCGTCGCCAATCTCATCCGCCAAAACTCCATCCACCAGTTGCAGTCGGTGATCGAGACCGGCAAAAAGGAGGGTATGAGCACGATGGAGAGCCACCTGCGCACGCTGCTCCATGCGGGCACCATCAGCGCCGACGAGGCGATTCAGAACTCCAACTCACCCGGAAATTTCCGCTGAATTTTATAGGGAAATCAGGAAATCAGGTACGGAGGGGAAGTAGTTTTTAACCACGGATGAACCACGGATGAACCACGGATGGACCCGGATACAGAACAAAAATGCGCAGATTGATTGCACCGAACACACAGCCAGAGCGCACACGGAGCTAATCACTTAAAGAATTCAGTTTGGTTGCAGCACCCGCATCCGGCAGCTGAAAACAACCGCTCCGCTCCTTCCGATGGATTGCTCTCGACCCTTGGATTTACCGCAGTGGTCTCGGTGCACAACGACAGAATCTTGGACACAACGTGGTGGTGCACCCATTCTGCGGCCACGGCGGTTTCTCGTTGAGCCGCGCCCGGCCACCGCCATCGTCGATCTGTCGTGAAAAAGAAAACCAGCCACCCGGTCTATTTCGCGGGAGAGCGCGCCGGCTTCGCGCGCCTGCTCGGGCACGCCGGCCTGGCCGAGGCGGTGTACGAGAAGTCCCACGGCAAATACCTCTGCCGCCTGCCCCAGGACTTCGCGCCGCGGGGTCGGCACCCGCGGCTCGTCCGCGACCACCATCTGCGGACGCTGCTGGAATGCGACGCGGGCCTGTTCTGTCTCGACGATGCCGGGCCGGACGACGGGACGGCGGCGGATTTCATGTTTGCCAAGTTTGCCGACCTGCCTGCGGTCGTCCTCTGCGACGCCGCGACGGGATCGGGCCCCCGGCGGGCGCCGCGCGGCCGGCTGACGGACTTTTTCCCGCGCACGGTCACGCTCGGGCTGGACAGCCTGCACGCCTATCGCGCGCTCCAGCGCCGCCGCGCCCGCGGCCGCCGGGCCGCACTCGACGAGGTGGTACGCCTGGCCGGCCAGCACGCCTCCGCCACCGCCGCCGTGTTGTGCGACCAGGTGGCGACGGCCGTGGTGCGTGCGCTCGACAAGGTGATCGCCGAGGAGCCGGCCATGCCCCGCCATCTGCGGGAGGAAATCTACAACTGGCTCGCGCTCATGCCCGGCCTGCGCGGCAAGGAAAAGGCGCTCCGCAAGGAGTTGGAGCGCCTGCTCGCCGCCAAGGTGAAGAAGGGCCTGCTCTGAGGATTTTGGATTGGGGAATTTCGATTTTGGATTTCGGTCAAACTCCTGCATCCAGCCCCGATGCAGCGTAACCGGGGATGGACGCGGAAGTCTGGCGAATTTTAATTTTCTGGATCCGTGATCATCCGTGTAATCCGTGGTTATAACTTCGTCCCGTTCCTGATTTCCTGATTTCCAAATTAATCAAATCTGGAATTCAGGAACTCAGGCCGGCCCAATCTCTGGGCCTTGGTCATCGCTCCCTCGCCCCTCCGTGTGCTCCGCGTCCTCCGTGTTACAACTTCTTCTCCGATTTGTCCCATCCGTGACGATCCGTGCAATCCGTGGTTAAACTCGGGGCCGCCTCTACGGCAGCCAGCCGCCCGTGGCCTGCACGGGGGCGAGTTCGCCGCGCCGCGTCACCCAGACGGCCAGCGCGAGGTCCTTGACCCCCGCAACCTTGGGCCGGGCCATGGTGGTGTCGGCCTGCCAGACCCCGCCGGCGAGTTTCAGTGGAACGGTCGTGAGCGCCAGCGCCACGAACTCGTGGCGCAGGGTGTGACCGGCGTTTTCCCCCGCTTTTACATCCGAGGAGAGGCCTCCTCCGAGCACGGCCACTTGCGCTTCATACCCGACGCCCGGCGCCAGCCCGACGGGGGTGAAGGTCACCAGGGTTGTGCCGTCATTCGCATAATCCACGCGAAGAATCCCCGTCGGTCCGGCCGCCGCTGGTGCGGCGCGGGAGAAAAGCGCTTTCCACTCCGCGCCATCCAACGCCAAGCAGGGGGTGTAGACCTGGTTGCTGGACCAGGAGGCGGCGAGCGCGTATTGGCGGGCGGTGAAGGGCTTGCTCGCGAAACGATCCGGCCAGCCCAGAGCGTCCCAATAGACCACATGAAAGGACACCGGGACGAAATCGCGCCACAAACCTGGATGGTTACGCAGTCCGGCCAGCCAGTCCTCGGCGGGCGGGCAACTGCTGCAGCCTTCCGACGTGAAGAGTTCGATGAGCCGCGTGCGGGCCTCGCCGCTGGTGAAAACCGTGGGTTTCGCCGCCGTTGCGGCGGCCGAGGCCCGAAGCGGGCCGGCGGCGAGCAATCCGAGGGTCAGGGCGAGCAGGGAGGGAAGTTTCATCATCCATGGGAGGTGCAGACCAGGAAGCTCATTCCCCAATTTTTTCGTGTGTTTTCGGGTGTTTCGTGGGCAAATCCTTCGGATGACCACCATCCGCCCCGCCCTCCTCCTCGCCGACCGCTGGGAGGACTATGCGCTCCTCGACACCGGTGACGGCCTCAAGCAGGAGCGCTGGGGCGGGTTCACCCTCGTGCGGCCGGATCCCCAGATCATCTGGCCCCGCGGCGGCGGTGAAAAGACCTGGACTGATTGGGAAGGCTTTTACCACCGCAGCGAGAGCGGCGGCGGCAAATGGGAATATCGCCGCCCGCTCCCGGATCATTGGAACATCCGCTACGGCCCGCTGACGTTCCGCATTCACCCGACCTCGTTCAAGCACACCGGACTCTTCCCCGAGCAGGCGGTCAACTGGGACTGGTGCTCGGCCAAGATCAAGGCCGCCCGGGCCACCGGCCGCGAGGCCGCCGTGCTGAATCTCTTTGGCTACACCGGCGCGGCCACGGTCGCGGCCGCCCACGCAGGCGCCAGCGTCTGCCATGTGGATGCCGCCGAGGGCATGGTGAAGTGGGCGCGCGAGAATGCCACGCTGTCCGGCCTGGCCGCGGCCCCGGTGCGCTACCTCGTGGATGACTGCCTCAAGTTTGTCCGGCGCGAGCAGAAACGCGGCCGGCGCTACGACGCCATCATCATGGATCCCCCGACCTACGGCCGTGGCGGCGGGGGCGAGCTGTGGAAGCTGGAGGACCACCTCTGGGAGTTGCTGGTGGAGACCAAGAAACTCCTCTCCGACCGCCCCCTCTTCTTCCTGATCAACGCCTACACCGCCCGGCTTTCACCCACCGTCGTGGCCAACCTCCTGGCCGCGCTCCTCGGCGGGGTGGGCGGCACGATCACCGCCGGCGAGGTTGGCCTCCCGGTCCGGCGCGACGGGAAGATCCTGCCCTGCGGGATCTACGGACGCTGGGAACAGTAGCGCAGGCACTGGTCGAGCCGTAGCCCGGCGAAGGCGGATCCCTGGCCGGCCCGCGAACGGAGGCAGGCCCGACTGGTTGTGAAATGCCCCCGGTCGGTCCTCGGCCCCGCGCGATTTTCGCTGACGTCGCGAGTCCCACCAGTTTCGCTGCCTGGCTACCGCATGCCCGCCGCCTTCCCGTCCCACCAGTTCTTGCTCGCGCTCCTGAGCGCCGCACCGCTGTTCGCCGCCGACACCGCCGTCCCGCCGGCGGCCGGCGCCGTCGAACCGCTCCGGTATGGTTCGGTCTCGGTTTATTCCGAAAACGACAAATATTTTTCCGGGTCCGACAAGTATTACACCAATGGGGCCAAAATCTCGGCCCTCAGTGCGCCGTTGAGCAACTTCACCGGGGCCGAGGTGCCCGCGCCGGTCCGCTGGGTTGCGACCAATCTCAGCGCGCTCATCCCGCCCGGCCACGAGTGCAAGCTCGGCCTCTCCCTCGGCCAGAACATCTACACGCCGATCAACATCCACACGCCCACGCCCGACCCCACAGACCGGCCCTACGCCGCGTGGCTTTACCTCGGCGCGCTTTTCCAGAGCTACACCCTCGCCAGTCCGGGCTGGGGCGGGGGCGATCAGCTTGACTCCTTTGAGATCAATCTCGGCATGGTCGGCCCGGCCGCCCTCGGCGAGCAAATCCAGAACGGGGTCCACAGTGCGCTCCGCATCCCGCATGCCCAGGGCTGGGCCCACCAGATTCACAACGAGCCCGGCCTCGACCTCATCTACGAACGCAAGTGGCGTTACGAGACCGTTGGCGCCCACACGGGCCTCGGTGCCGACCTGATCCCCCATGCCGGCCTCACCCTCGGCAATGTCTTCACCTATGCCAATGCCGGCCTCGAGACGCGGGTGGGCTGGAAGCTGCCCGGCGACTTCGGCACCGACCTCATCCGCCCCAGCAGCGACTCCAGCGACTCCAAGAACATCCGCCCGGGCTTCAGCATCTTCCTCTTCGGGGCGGTCGAAGGCCGGGCGGTCGCCCGTGACCTCACCCTCCAGGGCAACACCTTCGGAGACAGCCCAAGCGTGACGGTGGATCACTTTGTCTCCGACCTCTCATTCGGCCTCGGTTGCGGCACGCGGCACTGGCAGTTCACCTACAGCCAGGCCAACCGCAGCCGCGAGTTTGTCGGGCAGCCCAAGCCGGACAATTTCGGCTCCGTCAGTATCACCTTTTTTTACTGAATCCACCATGGCCCTCGCTGACACCTACTTCAACCGCGCGAACGGGCTGCTCGCCCGGGCCTGGGAGTCCAACGCCGCGACCCTCGCCGCGCTCGCCCCGATCCTTGGCGAGAACATTGCCCGGGGCGGGGTGATCCATGTGTTTGGCAGCGGGCACAGCGAGGTGGTCGCACGCGAGATCATCGGCCGGGCCGGCGGGCTGGTCTGTGTGACCGCCATTCCGGACCCGACGGGCGGCTTCGTGGAAAACCTGCCGGGCTACGGCACGAAGCTGATCGAGCGTTACGACCGCCAATACCAGTTGCGGGCCGGCGAGGTGCTCATCGCCATCTCCAACTCGGGAAAAAATTGTTCGCCCATCGAGGTGGCGCTGCAGGCCAAACAAAAAGGGCTCACGGTGGTCGCGCTCACCTGCCTCGCCATGTCGCGCGAGACGCCCTCGCAGCATCCGTCGGGCCGAAAGCTGTTCGAGGTGGCTGATCGGGTGCTCGACAACGGCGGGGTGCCCGGTGACGCCATTGTGGACGCGGGCGACGGCGTGAGGGCGGGGCCGACCTCAACGCTCATCGGCTGCTCGGTGCTCAACTGGCTGATGCTGGCCACCGTGGACTGGCTGGTGGCGCACGGCCACACGCCACCGCTGCTCCGCAGCCAGAACCTCGCGGGTGCGATCGAGCACAACCGCGCGCTTGGGCAGAAATACGCCGGCCGACTCAGCCGCCAGCTGGCCTGAGACCAGTAGCGCAGGCCTCCCTGCCTGCCCGGCTTGAAGGTGGAGCCGGTTGACCTCAACCGGCTTTCCGGTCGTCGCAACTTAGTGCGTTGTGGTCAACTCGCAACCCGCCGGAATCCGCGCAGTTCGGGCTTCATTTCCCGTCCCGGGTCTGTTTCGTGGTTCCTGCCGTGCAATTCTCCAACCCACCCTTTCCGGTCTCCGATGTCGCCGGCGCCAAGATCGGGGTCGATGGCGGCGGCACCAAGACGGAGCTGATCCTGCTCGACCTGGCCGACAATGTGGTCGAGCGGCTCACGGTCGCCGGCAGCAACCCCAGCGTCGCCGGGGCCGAGGCCGCGCGGCTCACGGTGGTGGACGCGCTCTATGCGCTGCGCGCCCGCACCCCGCTGCCGGTCGCGCACACCCTGCTCTGCATGGCCGGGGCGCGCGGGTTTTGGAAGGAGTTTGCGGTGAACCTGGAGGGCTTCGGCCAGGTGACGGTGTTTGACGATGCGCGGCCCGTGCTCGAGCTCGCGACCAACGGCCGACCGGGCCTGGTGCTGCACAGCGGCACCGGCTCGTTTGTGGCCGCCCGGGCGCCCGACCACACCATCCACTATGCCGGCGGGCTGGGCTGGCGTTTTGGCGACCCCGGCAGCGCCTATGAGCTGGGCCGGCGTGTGCTCGCGCGAGGGTTGCTGGAACTGCAGGGCTGGGCGCCGGCCTCGCGGATTGCGCCGATGCTGCGCGGCCACACCGGCCTCGAAGACGCGGCGGCGATCACCCGTTTCTTTTACCACCATGCCGAGCCGAACAAACAGATCGCCTCGCTCGCGCCCGCCGTGTTGCGCCTGACCGAGGAGGGCGACCACACCGCGCACCAGCTCGTGCTGGAGTCCACCGGAGAGCTGCTCGACCTGGCGATGCGCGTGGTGATGCAACTCTTTCCTGGGATCCCGATTGACGAGCTTCCGACCGGCCTGAGCGGGCCGATCCTCACCCACCGGGTCGTCGTGGCGGCGCTGGCCTCGCGCTGCTCGCTCCGCTTCACGCCGCTCGACCAGCCGCCGATCGAGGGGGTGCGGCGGCTGCTGACAAGAGGGAGGTGAGGAGGCGGCCGATTTGTCAGCGGCGTGCTGGCTGGAATTACCGTGGCCCAAGCCCGGTCTAACGATGCGTCAACGGGCACCTTATTTTGACAAATCCTCAAATCTGGACAAATAGGGGGGCAGCTCGGAAGTGAGCCAGTTGAGATTGGCCTGGGCCGAGTAGGATTCCTTCCAGGAGCCAGAGCCTTTGCTCCAACCAAAAGGGGTGAGGATGGGCGGGTTGGTCAGCACGGTCTTGGTGATGGCGAGAAGGATGTCGGCGTCTTTGCGGGCCATCTCGCGCACGATAGCGAGGGTTTGCGGGATCGTGGCAGGGCGCATCTGCTTCAGCGCCCGAGAGTATTTTTCCCGAAAATCGACCACATTCGGATAGTTGGCTTCCAGTGGGGCGCGGGGATTTTTGATCTCCGGCAGCCCGGCTACCAGGTCGGCAATCTGCTGTTCGGTCACGGCTTTCCTGGGCGGAGGCACGTCAGCCGGCTGCCAGCCGGCGATGTATTCCCGGTCGGCCGGCGAAAGGCTGGCGATGGTCACGGCAAACTCGCGGCCATCGCCTTGGCGGCGGAGTGTGACCGTGCTGACAGTCTTGGCGATCAGGTCGGCCTCCAACGTCCGCCCATCCTGGCTGGTCCAGGTGCGTGCCTGCGCCAGTAGGGGCAGCAACCAAAGGCAGAGCACAAATCGGACGATCGGCAGTGAGTTGCGCATGGGGATGGAGCCAAACCGGCTCAGCTTGACTAAAAATCCTTGCCGCCGGCCAACGGCAATAAGAAAATACTGACCGCCGTCGGCGCACGTAGTCGCTCGAGCCGCACCCCATTGAGGGCGTCCATCGTTTACTGACACGAGGTGGATGAGCGGGGCGGAATCAATCCGATTATCGACTCGGAGGAGAACGAGTAGGAGTAAGTTCCTCCTTCGCCAAGGCTTTGGGTCGCAGGCAAGGCTACGGCGGACAGGGAACGAGAACGAGGCGAGGAGATGGTGACCGAGTTTTCTGGTTCACACCAGACGGTGGCCGTGCATCATGTCCCCCGCACCCATGTCCAACGAATCCTTTCTTGCCCAACGCCTGATCTGCGTCGCCGTGATTGACCGGACAGAAGACGCCGTGCCGCTGGCCGAGGCGCTGCTGGCCGGCGGGCTGAACGTCATCGAGGTGACTTTCCGCACAGCCGCCGCCGCCGAGGCCATCGCCCGCATTCGACGGAGTTTGCCGACCATGGGGGTCGGTGCCGGCACCCTGCTGACGGCCGACCAGGTCCGCCAGGCGAGCGAGGCGGGCGCGCAGTTCGGCGTGGCGCCGGGCCTGAGCGAGTCCGTGTCGAACGCCGCGCAGAAACACAAGCTGCCGCTTTTCCCCGGGGTGATCACCCCGACGGAAGTCATGCACGCCCTCGACCTGGGCTGGACCACGTTGAAATTCTTCCCCGCGGGTGCGGCCGGCGGGGTGGACATGCTCAAGGCGCTGGCGGGCCCGTTTGGCCACACCGGGGTTAAGTTTATCCCCACCGGGGGTGTCACCGCGGCGAATTTGCCCAGTTATCTGGCGGTCCCCCAAGTCGCGGCCGTGGGCGGCTCTTGGATGGCGGAGCGCAAACTCGTCGCCGACAAAGCCTGGGACAAGATCACTGCGCTGACCGCCGAGGCGATGAAGATCGCCCAGCAAACACAGAAATAAATTCGGAGCCCGGAATGGGACACAGAGGCCACAGAGACCCAAACCGAGTTCACAGAGAATATCTTGAAGTTTAGTCTGAGGTTGATGTCACCTCGCACAGGCTAGGTCATCTCAGTCGCAGTCCACTGAGCCTGAAAAACTCATTTGAAACCACGGATTACACGGATGGGCACGGATAACCAATCCCTGGCAAATCCTTAAACTTTCACCCTATGGGCGTCAGATACGACTTGGATCATATTCCGTATCACTCTGTATCCGTGTATATCTATGTGATTTGTGGTGATATCCGACGTCCGAATCCAGACTGAGGTTCAAATGGTTTTCTCCGTGCCCTCCTGCCGGGCACTGTGCCCTCAGTGTCCAAATTCTGCGGGTTCGTTGGTCTATCGGGCCAGCCAGCCGCCGTCCACGTTGAGGATGGTGCCGTTCAGGTAATCGGCGTCGGTCGAGGACAGAAAGACGCAGGAGCCCGCGATGTCGTCCGGCCGGCCCCACCGGCCCTCGGGGATGCGGGCCAGGATCGCCGGGGCCCGCTTCGGGTCCGCCTGCAGCAACCGGGTGTTTTCCGTCGCGATGTAGCCGGGCGCGACGGCGTTGACGTTGATGCGCTCCGGGGCCCATTCGTTGGCCAGCGCCTTGGTGATGCCCGCGAGGCCGTGCTTGCTCGCGGTGTAGGCGGAGACGAACACCCCGCCCTGGAAGGAGAGCATCGAGGCGATGTTCACGATCCGCAGCCGGGCATCGGCGGGTGACTTTTCCCGCCCGCTGGTGAGCCACCATTTGGCGACGGCCTGGCAGAGGAAGAACGGTGAGCTCAAATTGGTGCGCAGGACCTCGTTCCAATCCGCCTCGGAAAAGTCCGCCGCAGGGGAGCGGCGAATGGTGCCGGCGTTGTTGATCAGCGCATCGATCCGCCCGGTCTGTTCCAAGATGGACGCGATGAGGCCGGCGGCTTCCGCCTGGGTGCCGGTGCTCAGGTCGGCATTGTGAGCGACAAACGCGCCGCCGGCGGCCGTGACCAGCCCCCCGGTTTCCGCCAGATCGCTGCGGGCCACGCCCACGACCCGGGCGCCCTCACGTGCGAACGCGACGCAAATGCCCTGTCCGATGCCGCGGCTCGCCCCGGTGACCACCACGATTTTGTTGGCAAAACGTTTCATCGTAAATCAACGGGGTTGACGGCGTCCATGTCGTTGAAGGTCTGGTTCTCTCCGGCCATGCCCCAGACGAATTTGTAGTTGCCCGTGCCGCAGCCACAATGGATGGACCAGGCGGGCGACAGGACGGCGTCCTCGTTGTGCAGGAAGAGATGGCGGGTTTCCTGCGGCTCGCCCATGAAATGGGATAGCACCTTGTCCCCGAGGTCGAAATAAAGGTATACCTCCGTCCGGCGCCAGTGGGTATGTGGGGGGAAGGAGTTCCACACGCTGCCCTCGGCTAGGTCGGTGAAGCCCATGACGAGCTGGCAGCTCTGGATGCCGCCCTGGTGGATGAGCTTGCAGATCGTGCGCTGGTTGGCGGTCGCCGCCGCGCCGGCCGCGACGGGCGAGGCGTCCTTGGGCTTGATCATCGCGGCGGGGTGGGCGGTGTGCGCCGGGCAGCTGAGGAAATAGAATTTCGCCGGTTGGGTGGGGTCCTGGCTCTCGAAGGTGACCTCCTTTGCCCCCATCGGCACATAGACACAGTCCAGCCGGTCGGGTGAAAAAGTCCGGCCGTCCACATGGATGACGCCCGGACCGCCGAGATTGATGGCGCCCAGCTCGCGGCGTTCCAGGAAGGTCGCGCGCCCGGTCTCCTTGTGATTCGGCAGCACCACCGGGGTCTCCACCGGAACCACGCCGCCAACCACGAGCCGGTCGAGGTCGGTGAACACGCCGCGCAGCTCGCCCGGGGCAAACAGGCTTTGGACCTGGAAGGTCTCGCGCAGCTCCGAGGTGGTCATCCGCGCGACCTCGGACGGGCGCGGCATCCGGCGAATGGTGGGGGCAAACATGGGGTGGAGAAGGTAGGTTTGGCGGTCGGGCGCGGTCAATGGAAAATGGGGTGAACTGGAGCAGGCGGTCGTTGACCCCGGCTCCAGGTGCCCCTCTTTCGACTCCCCTCGGTGTTCAGTAAAGGTGAATCCCGGATTCAAACCTCGGTGGCGCGGGTTTGCAGCTCGCGCCAGATCGTGAGCAGCGACTGGAAATCCGCGTCGCGGGTGCCGCTGGCGATGACATGGTCGAATTTCCCCTTTTCGAGCAACTCCATCGCCGCCGTCTCCATCCGGCGGTCAATCTCGGCGGGGTTGTCGCCGCGGGCCGTCAGGCGGCGGCGCAACTCCGCGGGCGGGGCGACGTCAATAAACACCGTGCCCATCCGCTGGGCTAGGAACAGGGAGGTGGCGGCGGACCGGCGCAAGGCGGCTACGCCCTGCACGTCCAGATTGAGGACGAGGCCATGGCCGGCCGCGAGGGGCCCGAGCACTGCGGAGGCCAGGGTGCCGTAGCGGTGCCGGCCATGGACGCAGGCCCATTCCAGAAACTCGCCCGCCGCCACCTTGGCGTCGAACTGCTCCGGCGTGAGAAAATGGTAGTCCCGGCCGTCGGCCTCGCCGGGGCGGGGCGGCCGGGTGGTGGCGGTGACGACGCGCTGGCAGTCCGGCACGACAGCCACCAGGCGCTCGCAGAGGGTGGTCTTGCCCGCGCCCGCGGGGCCCGCGAGGACCAACAGCACCGCGGAAGAGTGACCGGCGCCGTCCACGGGGTCAGGATTTGTAGGTGAACGCCACCACGACCAACAGCAGGCCGTACCCGGCGGCCAGCCCGCCGGCCGCGCGGATGCGGCCCGGCCGGGCAAAGAGCCACTGGAAAAAATCCCGCAGGCGGAAGGGGGCCGCGCCCAGCCAGAGGGCGAGCGTGATGGCCACATACACCACCGTCACCATGAACAGGCGCGAGGGCTGGTCATACTTCATGTAGGCCGCCGTGAGCAGCGGCCACGAGCCCAGCAGCGTCAGGGCCGCCAGGCCACGCACCGCCAGAAAATCGGGGGCGAACTTGAACGCCAGCACTGCCACCAGCGCGAAGACCGCAAACAGCGGCTTCCGATAATCGCCAAAGTCGGCGGCGGTCAGGTCGAGGACGTTGCTGAGAAACCAGCCCGCCGCGCCCCCGAACAGGACCACGGTCGCCGCTAGGGAGCGCGGGAAGGCCTTGAATAAGGGACCGGCGGACGGACCGCCGATGAGGAGAAACGCGCCCAGCGCAAACAGCAGCAGGCCGGGGATGAGGGTGGCGACAGCGAGGGACATGGTTATAAAATCGTGCTCGTTCTCTTACTCCTACTCGTTCTCATTTCCAAAGCCAGCCCCGCCTTCATCGGCGACGAAGCGAAGTGCTTCCTGGTCGGCGCGGAGCTTTTCGTGATCGAAGGTGGTGGTGGGCATGGGAGGAGGGCAGAGCCGGAAAGGAGAACGAGAACGATGATTAGCCAACCCCCGCCAGCACCAGCTCGCCGTAGAGCGTGCTCACGGAGGTGCGGGTGATCTTCAGGGGGAGGAGCGTGCCGATCAGGCGGGGCTCGGCGTCAAACACACACACCCGGTTGCCCCGGGTGCGGCCGGTGAAGCGCTGGCCGGTCTGGTCGCGTCCCTCGACCAGGACCTCCTCCACGGTGCCGACCAGCGCCTCGTTCCGGCGCAGCGAGTTTTGCCGGAGCACGTCGAGCAGGAGCTGGTTGCGCGCCTCCTTGACCTCATCCGGGACCTGGTCGGGCATGGCGGCGGCGGGCGTGCCCGTGCGGACGGAATACTTGAAGATGTAGGCCATGTCGTAGTTGGCCGCCTCGAAGACCTCGCGGGTCTGCGCAAAGTCCTCCTCGGTCTCGCCGGGGAAGCCCACGATCACGTCGGTCGAGAAATACATCTTCGGCTGCGCGGCGCGCAGGGCGGCCACGATCTCCAGGTAACGCTCGCGGGTGTAGGGCCGGTTCATCGCGCGGAGGATGCGGTTGCTGCCGCTCTGCATCGGCAGGTGGACGTATTCGCACAGTTTCGGCAGGCGCGCGTAGGCCGCGACCAGGTCCTCCCGGAATCCCCGCGGATGGGGCGACGTGAACCGGATGCGCTCCAGGCCTTCGATCGCGTGGATGCGGTCCAGCAACTGCACAAACGCCGAGACGCCGCCGACCGCCGCGTAATCGCGCCGACCGTAGCTGGTGACGATCTGGCCGAGCAGCGTGATCTCGCGCACCCCGCGCTCCGCGAGCTGGCGGCACTCCGCGACAATCTCCTCCATCGGCCGCGAGCGCTCGTCGCCACGGGTCTTGGGGACGATGCAGAACGAGCAATGCATGTCGCAGCCCTGTTGGATGGAGACAAAGGCACCCACGGCGGGGGTCTCGTCTTCCGCGGCCGGCGGCAGGTGGTCGCGGATGGTGTTTTGCGAGCCGGCCTCCTCGGCAATGTCCACCAGGCCGGCGCCGATGGGCACACCCGCCTCGCGCGCGGCGCGAAGATTGTCGAGGTAATCGGGCACGCGGTGAAACTTCTGGGTGCCGACGATGAGATCCACATCGGGCAGCTGGTCGAGGAGCGCCGCGCCCCGGTTCTGCGCCATGCAGCCGAGGATGCCCAGGATGAAGGCCGGCTGCCTTTTCTTCCGCTGGGAGAGATAGCCGGCCTTGCCGATGGCCTTTTGCTCGGCCGCATCGCGCACCGAGCAGGTGTTGAGGAGCAGGATGTCGCAGTCGTTTTCATCGGCGACAATCCGGTAGCCGCGCGCACGCAGCATGGCCGCGACAGCCTCGCTGTCGCGCTCGTTCATCTGGCAGCCATAGGTCTTGAGGTGGACGCGGTTCAAGGGAGCGGGCTGGTCTGTCTAACCGCGCCGGCGGAGGGGTCAAACGGGAAAGTCTGGGGGGAGGCCGGAGTATTTGACACCAAGTTCGCAAAGGACGCAAACCGGAGGCTGGAGGCAGGCAGGATGCCGGCGTTACTAATCCCGCTCGCGGTTCCCGAGGGAACCGTTAAGGTGTGGGTCGGCCATTCCCCGGTGAAAAAAATCTCCGCCAAACTCTCTCTGGGCGCGCTCGCGCTGCTGCTGGCCGCATCAAGCGGCGCGGCCCCGCCGGCGACCAGCCCGCCACCGGCCGCACCGCCGTCCGACGCGGAGCTCTACGACCAGGCCAAGGCGCTGTTCGACGCGCTGGCCCCGCCGGAGATCAAGGCGCAGTACGATTTTCCCACGCGCGCGGAGCTGGAGGAGTTTGTCGCGCACCTGCAGACCGCGCTCGACACCGGCTCGCTCGCCAGCCTCGTCGCCTATGAGGACAACGCGAAACTGGCGCTGGCGGCCCTGCGGACGGTGCCCGAGGACCGGGACTATGCCGACTGGCTCCAGGCCCGGATTGAGGAAATGGACGTGGCCCGGGAGAGCCTGAAGCCGCCGCCACCACCGCCCACCATCATTCCGCCCCAACCCGGCGAACCGCCCCCGCCGCCACCACCCCGGACCAAGGTCCCGTTGTATGAGCTGTGGGCCGCCCGGCTGCGTGACCGACCACCGCCCGCACGGGCCGCGGCGCTGTTGCCGGCGGCAAAAACAGCCTTCGCCTCCGAGGGCGTGCCGCCGGCGCTGGCCTGGCTGGCCGAGGCGGAATCGGGCTTCAATCCGCTGGCCCGCAGCCCGGCCGGCGCTCGGGGCCTCTATCAGCTCATGCCGGGAACAGCCCATGACCTGGGCCTGAGCACCTTTTTTCCTGACGACCGCACCGACCCCGCCAAGAGCGCCCACGCCTCGGCGCAACTGTTGCGCCGGTTGCACGCGAAATTCGGCACCTGGCCGCTTGCGCTCGCGGCCGACAACACCGGGGAAGGCCGCGTGAGCCGTCTGCTGGCCTCGCGCCACACCACCACCTTCGCCGGGATCGCCGACGCGCTGCCGGGCGAGACCCGCCTCTATGTGCCCAAGGTGCTCGCGATTGTGAATCTGCGCGAGGGCGTGGACCTGGATGGGCCGGCGGGGCCGTGATTAGCAGGCCACCTGGGGGAGCCTGCGTTGGTCGCGTGGGAGCCGTCGGAACGGACGGATCGGACCGATCTGGCCGATGGCCGGTAGGAAGACAGGGTGTTACCCGGCGGCGAGCTGGCCGCAGCCGGCGGCGATGTCGATCCCGCGGCGTTGGCGGACGGTGCTCGGCAGGTCAAACTCCTCGGCGAGAATCTTCTGGAAGCGTTTGGCCGCCTCGCCGCGGGTGGGCGTGCCGTCGTAGCCGGCGGTGGGGTTGAGGGGGATGAGATTCACCTGGGCGGGCAGACCCCGCAGCAGGTGGCCGACGGCGCGGGCCTGGTCGGCCGAGTCGTTTTGGCCCTCGATGAGGGTCCACTCGTAGAAAATGCGGCGGCCGGTGGCTTCCGAGTAGGTGCGGCAGGCGGCCATGAGTTCGTCGAGCGGCCATTTTTTCGCGGCCGGCACGAGGGCGGCACGCTCCGCCTGCGTGGCGGCATGGAGCGAGACCGCGAGGTGGAGCGGGCGTTTCTCGACCGCGAGGCGCAGGATGCCGGGCACCACCCCGACGGTGCTCAACGTGATGCGCTCCGCGCCCAGCGCGAGGCCGTTGGGATCGCGCAGGATGTCCACCGCGTGCATGACCGCGTCGTAGTTGTGCAGCGGCTCGCCCATGCCCATCAGCACCACGTTCCGCAGGCGGGGCGTGGGGTCACCACTTGGCCCATGTTGGCCCCGGTGTGTTTTACCGACAACGTCAACTAATAGTTGACATTGTATTGGGGGTGGGGAGCGGAGGGCCCGGGCGACATGGACGGCCTGGGCGACGATTTCTCCGGGGGTGAGGTGGCGGGTGTAGCCCATCTGGCCGGTCGCGCAAAACACGCAGCCCATCGCACAGCCGACCTGGCTCGACACACAGGCGGTCACGCGCCCCGTGTAGCGCATGAGGACGGTCTCGATGCGCTCGCCATCGGGGAGCGCGAGCAGGAATTTTCGGGTGAAGCCGTCGGCGGAGTCGGTGGCGAGCGCGGTGGGCAGCATGCCGATGCCGGCGGCGGCGGCGAGCCGGTCACGCGCCTTGGCGGGCAGCTCCGGCATGGCGTCAAACGAGTCCGCCAGCCCGAGGTAAAGGTAGCTCCACAACCGCGCCGCATGCACCGGACTGAATCCCCAGCGGACCAACAGCAGGCGCAGTTCCTCGCGGGTGAGGTCGTAAAGATTGGTGCGGAGGTCGGGCATGTGAGCCTCCGACTGTAGGAGCCTGCTTGCAGGCGATCAAGGGCATGTCACCATCTCTCCACCGCCTGCATCCGCCGACACTAGGTATCCGGCGCGACCATGCAGGCTCCTGTCACGCAACTCCCCTCCCCCCATGAAAATCATCATCCCCGGCGGCACCGGACAGATCGGACGGATACTGGCGCACGCTTTCCATGAGGAAGGCCACGAGGTGGTTGTCCTCAGTCGCGGGGCGGTCGCCGACGCACCATTCCGCGTGGTGCCGTGGGACGCGCGCTCGTTGGGCGGCTGGGTGGCGGAATTTGAGGGCGCGGACGCGGTGATCAATCTCGCCGGGCGGAGCATCAACTGCCGCTACACTCCCGCCAATCTCCGTGCCCTCACCGAGTCGCGGGTGGATGCCACCCTCATTGTGGGGCAGGCCATCCGCCGCGCGGCCAATCCGCCCCGCGTGTGGTTGCAGGCGTCCACCGCGACCATCTACGCCCACCGCTATGATGCCCCCAACGACGAGCTGACCGGCCTCATGGCCACTGGGGCGACGGACACGCCAAAAACCTGGCAGGACATCCTGAAGGTCGCCACGGCGTGGGAGCAGGCCGCGACGGAGGGCGGCCCGCTGCCTCACACGCGGCAGGTGTTGTTGCGTACTACGATAATGATGAGCGCGGAGCCGGGCGGGGCGTTCGAGGTCATGCTGGGCCTGGTGCGGCGCGGGTTGGGCGGCAGGGCCGGGGACGGTCGCCAATATGTCTCATGGATTCACGAGCATGATTTCGTGCGGGCGGTCCGCTGGCTCATCGATCGCGACACGCTCGCCGGCCCGGTCAATCTGGCCGCGCCCGGCCCGCTGCCCAACGCGGAATTCATGCGGGCGCTGCGGGAGGCGTGGGGCCGCCGGCTCGGCCTGCCGGCGTCGGGTTTGGTGCTGGAGGCCGGGGCATGGTTCATGCGGACCGAGACTGAGCTGATCCTGAAAAGCCGGCGGGTCGTGCCGACCCGGCTGCTGCAGGACGGGTTTAAGTTTGAGTTTCCCGAATGGGCCGGGGCCGCCCGCGACCTGTGCGCGCGCTGGCGGGCGGCACGCCAAAAGGCTTCCTCCTTCGCTGAAGCTACGGAGGACAAGGAAGGTTTCGGCCGTCGCTGAAGTTGGCGCGGACAGGGAAGGGCGGAAAGTTGGTCGCGGATCGGCGGGTCTTGACCATGAGCGCGCGAAGCGCGCAACCGGTTGGGTCAACCGGTTCCACCCTTGTGGGGCAGCCTCACGCCCGGAGGGCGGAGTCCTCGCGGGGGCTGCGGGCGCTGGCGGGGGCGCGGACCAGCTCGCGGCGGAGCCAGTCGAGCGCGGCGTTGACGGCGCGCTCGCGCGCGGCCGGGCGCGGGCCGGGATGGGAGATTTTTTTTGACCAGACGCCATGGGGCGCGTGCAGGGCCAGGAACATCGTTCCGACCGGATTTTCCTGGGCCGAGCCGTTGCCCGCCGGGTCGGCGCCCTGAGGCGAGTGGCCCCACGGCGCGGTGCTGCCGGCCGCGGTGGCGCCGGTGATGGCCACGGCGTAGTCGGCGCCAAAGATTTCCGCTGCGCCTGTCGCCAGCGCGACCGCGCACTCGGCGCTCACCGCGCCATGTTGTTTGAGCAGGCACTCGGGCACGCCGAGGAGCTGAATCTTGGCGTCATTGGAGCAGCACACCACGCCCCCGGCGAAAAACTTGCCCGCCCCGCAGATTTCCGTGAGCGCGGCCGCCAGCATGCCGCCGGTCGCGGCCTCGGCGACGGCGAGTTTTTTTTCCCGCGCCCGCAGCAGATCGGCGCAGACTTTCGCCAGCGAGTCGTGCCCGTAACAGACAAAGTCCTCGCCGAGCAGCCGTTCACAGCCGGCGGTCAGCCGCTCCAGCCGCTCCAGATCCAGTCGGCCGTCGGTCGCGCCAAGCCGGACATCCACCGCGCCCAGGTGCGCGCAAAAGCCCACGTTGAGCCCGTCGCCGTAACGGTCGAACAGCGGCTGGAGCTTCGTCTCAAAGAGGGACTCGCCAACCCCCGCCGTGCGGAACTGCACATACGGCTCACGGGCCGCGAGCAGGCCGAGCCGCGCCAGGCGCGGCAGCACCTGTTCGGTGAACATCGGATGCAATTCATGGGGCGGCCCGGGCAGCAGCACGAGCGCCTTGCGGTCGGAGGTGAACCAGAGGCCGGGTGCGGTGCCGTTGGGGTTGGGCAGCACCTCGCCACGCGCGAACTTGAACGCCTGCTTGCGGTTGTTGGGCGTCATCGCCCGGCCGAACCGGGCAAACCGCTCGGCGATGGCATGCTCGATCGCAGGGTCGAACACGAGCTCCTCCCCCAGCACGGCGGCGACGACCTCGCGCGTGCGGTCATCGCAGGTCGGCCCGAGGCCACCGGTGAGGATGACCACGTCGGCGCTGGCCCAGCTCGCCCGGACCTCGGCGGCGATGGTGTCGGCGGCATCGCCCACCGTGACGTTGCGCGCCAGCTCCACGCCCCGCCGACTGAGCTCGCGGCCGATGAAGGCGAGGTGGCTGTTGGCCGTGAGCCCGAGGAGCAACTCGTCACCGAGCGTGAGCAACTCAAAACGCGGGCGCGCGCGGGGGGAAGGGATGTCGGGACTGGAAACCATGCTTGTTGCGGACCGTAAATTAGGCCAGACGGTTGAAAATGCCAGCGCCCGCCCCGAACAGTCTGAAGAAAAAATGTAGGGAACTGCCCGACACGCCCGGCGTCTATTTGATGAAGGACCGGCTTGGAAGAATCATATATGTAGGTAAGGCAAAATCACTTAAAAAAAGGGTATCATCCTATTTTCAACGCGGCCGGGCGCGGGCGGTCGCGCAGCCGAAGATCCGGGCGTTGATCAGCCTCATCGCCGATTTCGACACCATCGGGGTGCGGTCCGAGCCCGAGGCGCTGCTGCTGGAGGGCAAGCTCATCAAGCAGTGGCGGCCGCGCTACAACACCGACTTCACCGACGACAAGCGCTTCCTGCTGGTGCGGGTGGACCCCGGCGAGGAGCTGCCGTGCTTCAGGCTCACGCGGCTGCGGAAGGACGACCGTTCGCGCTACTTCGGGCCGTTCGCGCACAGCGGGTTGCTGCGGAAGACCCTCGCACAGATGCGCCGCCAGTTTGGCATCCTGCTGGCCGACTCCACGCCGCAGCAGCTCCCCGACGGCACCTGGCGGCTGTACGACGATGTGCGCGAGGAAATCTACGGCGGCGAGCACACCGTGACGGCCGAGGCCTACCGGGCGCGGGTCGCTGCCGCGTGCGAGTTCCTGGAGGGCAAGTCGCGCGAGTGGCTGGCGGCGCTGCGCGCCGAGATGCAGGCCGCCGCCGGGAAGCAGGCGTTCGAGCAGGCGGCCGAGCTGCGCGACATCGTCTTCGCCCTGGAGGAGACGCTGCGCCGCACGCGCCGCTTCGAGCGCGGCGACCCGGCGCGGCCGGCGGCCGACGCGACGGCGCTCCACGCGCTGCAGGAGGCACTCGGGTTGCCCGCGCCACCGCGCACGATGGAGTGCTTCGACATCTCGCACATCAGCGGCACCTTTGTCGTGGCCTCAATGGTGCGCTTCGCCGACGGCCGGCCGGACAAGGCCCAATACCGGCGCTTCCAGATCAAGAGCTTCATCGGCAACGATGACTTCCGCGCGATGGAGGAGGTCGTGGGGCGCCGCTACCGGCGGCTCGCCAACGAGCAGAAGCCGTTTCCCGACCTCGTGGTGATTGACGGTGGGAGGGGGCAGGTGGGCGCGGCACTCAAGGCGTTTTTCGCGCTCGACCTCAACCCGCCGCCGCTCATCGGTCTGGCCAAGAAGAAGGAGACGGTGATCTTTCCCGACGCCCGCGAGCCGCTCAACCTGCCCCTGGCGCACCCCGGGTTGCGGCTGCTCCAGCGCCTGCGCGACGAGGCGCACCGCTTCGCCAACACCTACAACGCCAATCTGCGCTCAAGGAAAATCCGCGAGAGCGTGCTCGACGATTTCCCCGGCCTCGGGCCGAAGCGCCGCGCCGCGGTGCTGGCGCATTTCGGCGGATTGGAGAAATTGCGGGCGGCGGGCGCAGCCGAGATCGCCGAGGTCCCAGGAATCGGGCTGAAACGCGCGGGGGAGCTGAAGGTGTTTCTGGGCGGACAGCAATTATTGCCGGAAGGCGCGGAAGGCTGATTAACCACGGATTACCCGGATCAACACGGATAAGACCCTGAATGGAGCTTCGTCGGTTGACCCCGAAATCAGTCCGAAGCGGGTGGTGAAGCCGCAGGAGTTTTGGGTGGGGCCGCGCTGGCCGGATGATGCCAGACCCAGTGTTCGCGATAATATGTTGGCGCGGACGGGACGGTCTGGCAGTTTGCGGACATGGATAAAAGTCTGCTCCCGATGTTTATATCCGATGCATTCGGGCTCGTGTTCATTGTAGTATGGATTGTGGGATACACTAGGCAGGGCGTGAAGCCGGAGGAAAACCTACGCAGGCTGGCGGAACAGCTTGGGCTGGAGTTTGTGGCCCGACCGCGCTCGGTGACGGGCATCCTGCGCGGTAAAACAGTCGAGGTGTTCACCGAAATCAGCGGCTGGGGTGGGCCCGGTCGTCAAACGAGCGAGCCCACGATTTCGGCACGGCCAACGCAGGATACCGGTCTAACATTCCAATTGGTCACGCGGACCAGTTTCAGCAAGATCGGCGAGGAGATCGGAGGATGGCACAGTCTGGCCACATGCGATGCGGTCTTTGATGCCGCGTGGTTCGTCCAGTCGAACCGACCAGAATATTTTGTGGTGGCGCTGCTCCCGGAATTGCGCGGGAAGCTCCTGGCGGTGCATGCGGCCGGATTGAAGGGGCGCTTCGAGTTGGCGGAATTCCTGGTGAAGTATATTCCACTGGATGACTCGTTTTCCGACGCCAATTTCTGCGCCCGTATTCCGGCTATCTTGGACATCTTGTGCGACCTGGCTGAAATCGCCGAGGTGGCACCAAGCGGCGGCGCGCCGGGATTGGCCGGTGGAGCGAGTTGACCTCAACGCGCTGGTGCAAGCGACCTGAGGCTGAGCACCGCATGGACCTTAAATCCAAAACGAAAATCCAAATTCGAAAATCTCTCGTGGGCTTGCCAGAACTTTTTCCTCCCGGCAGGGTCCATAGCCTGCCATGACCCGTCTCGTCCTTCCGACCGTCCTTTTCCTCACCATGTTCAACGCGCTCTTCGGCGACCCGCTCAAGATCGGCAGCGTCGCGCCGGTCGTCACCGGCCTTGCCACCGATGCCGGCACGACCCTCAACCTCGCCGACGTCTATGCGAAGAACAAATACACCGTGGTCTATTTTTACCCCAAGGCCGGCACGCCCGGCTGCACCGCGCAGGGCTGCTCATTGCGCGACGGCTTTGCCGAACTCGCCCAGAAGGGGGTTGCCATCTTCGGGGTGAGCACCGACTCGGTCGAGGCGCAGAAGAAGTTCAAGGCCGACAACCATTTCCCCTTCACCCTGATCGCCGATACCGACCGGAAGGTCATCAAGGCTTTCGGCCAGAGCAGCCTGCTCTTCGCCAGCCGCGAGGCGTATGTCGTCAAGGATGGCAAGATCGTCTATCACGACACCGGCGTGACCACCAAGCAGGCCGAGAACATCCTGGATTTTATCTCCCGCGAGCCGGCGGAAGGAAAGACCGAGAAGCCGAAGGGCTGAGCGGGCGGACAACCGGAGTGGGGCACAGAGGGCACAGAGGATCAGACCGGGAGGTCACGGAGCCAACCACGGATTGATGGCGGGAGGCAGAAATTTAACCACGGATAACGCGGATGGACACGGACAATGCCGATGGCTCGTCCGACCTGAATTTGGGCCAGGGCAACCAAACCTCCCAGACGGCGCGCCCGGCGTTGGTCACGCCCTACCCTCGGAAGCAACCCAGTTAATCGCCGGATCCGGGTTCATCCGTGTTATCCGAGGTTAAATCGGGCTGCTTGATCCCGCCTTACAAATCGGCGTCGGCGACCGGGCGCAGGACGCCGGCCTGCGGGTTTTCGCGCACGCGGGCGAGCCAGTCGGCGATGAGGGGGCTGCCCGTCGGCTCCGGCCAGGGCGCGGCCACGAGGTCAATCACGCGCAGCCCTCCGTCGCTGCAGCGCACAAAGTTGCGCGCGTGCAGGTCCGCGACCAGCCAGGCCCGCCCGGCGAGGAAACACAGTCGGGGGTGGTCCCGGTTGGCCCGTAGAAAGCGGGACGGGATCTCGATCAGCTCCGGCGGCAGACGTTGCGACATGTCCTCCCCCTGCGGCAGGGGCTCGCCCAAGGGTTGCTTCGCCACGACAATGCCCTCCGGCGTCACTCCCACGATCTCTGTCGCCACGCCCAGCGCGTCAATCAGCAGCAGTTTCTCAAACAGCGCGCGGTAATTGCCGGGACACGCTTCGGCCTGCAGCAGCTGCTCCTCGCCCGGCCGGAAGGCAAAGGTGCTGCCCACGAGCTTTTCCGTGCCCTCGACCGGCCGGTAAAACTTATAAACCGACTGGTCCGGCAGCGCGACGAAGGCCGAGGCCTCCACTCCGCTGTGCAGGTAGCGCAGCCGCAGGCTCGCCTCCTCCAGATTGATCGCCGGGCCGGGTGGAAACCCAAAATCCTCCAAGGTGCAGAGCGGGGTGAGCGCCCGCCATTCCCGGATCGCCCCGCCCAGTTGCGCCCAGAGCGGGTCGCCCAGCTCCAGCAGGCTTATGGCGTCTTCCGGGAGTGTGACGAGATCGCGGTCTGGATCTGTTGCCACGCCACATTCGGCTGCGAACGCGCCGAGACGATCGAGCGCCTCCAGTCGTCGCTCGTGATCGTGCTGAAGGGCGCGCCGCTCGTCCGCGCCGGGGAGGGCTTGGCCGCGGACGCGGGTCGGTTTGCCGGTGAGTGGGTCTTGCATGGTTCGGCCATGGGCGGAATTTCGCGCGGGGCGGGGAAATGGCAAACGGAACTTGCCGGATTTTATTCGACGGTTGCCGACACGTTGTCCGCAACGGCCTGGACCCGGCTCACCCGCACCTTGTCCACGCGCTGACGGTCCATCTCGGTGACCTCGAAACGCCACCCGGGGAGCTCAAAGTGGTCGCCGGCGCGCGGCATTCGTCCGAGCTGCGTCATCACCAGGCCACCCAGGGTCTGATAACCGGCGGAGCCTTCCTCGGGCAGCGCGGAAACCTTGAGCAGCGTCTTGAGCTCCTCCGTGGGCAGCGTGGCGTCCACCAGCCAGGTGCCGTCAGTTTGGGGCCGGACGGCGGGCGCCTCACGCCGTCCCCGCTCGGGCAGGTCGCCGACGACGGCCTCGAGCACATCCATCAGTGTCACCATCCCCTGGATGGCGCCGAACTCGTCGGCCACGAGCGCGCGGTGCCGCCCGGACTGCTTGAACTGTTCGAGCAGTTGGATGGCCGTCATGGTTTCCGGTACGATCACCGGCGGGGTGAGCAGATTTTTCAGGTTGGTGGAGAGGCCGAAGGCGGAGTTGGCCCAGATCGCCTTCACCGCCACCATGCCCGCGACCTGGTCGCGGCTGGCCTGATAGACCGGGAAATGCGAGTGGCCGCTGGTGACGATTTTGCGCCAGTTGGTCTCGTCGGGGTCGTCGAGGTTGAGAAACACGATGCGCGGGCGGGGGGTCATCAACGCGGTCACGGGCAACTCGTCGAGCCGCAGCACGCCGGCGACCATGGCCTTTTCCGTCCGGTGAAACACCCCGGCGTTGATGCCCTGCTCCATGAGCTGGCCGACTTCCTCATTGGTCACGGCGGCGGGGGGCGGCACGACCCCGAAAGGCCGCAGGGCCGTGTCCACCATCGTGTCGAGCGCTCGAACCACCGGCGCGAACAGCCGGGTGAGCGCGCCCACGACCCCGGCGAGTGCGACCGCCAGCCGCTCCGGGGAGCGCCGTACGATCCGGCGAGGGACGACCTCGCCGGCGACCACGGCGGCCAGGGTGAGCACGGCGACCACGGCGGCCCAGGCGGCTCCGCGCCACCCGCCCCAGGCGCCCGTCAGGGCGTCCACCAAGGGCCGGCCCGTCAGCGCGCCGAGCAGCAGGGTGGTGAGGGTCACGCATCCCCTCGTGGCCGACAAAGCCGGGGCCGGGACGCCGGCCGTGGCCAGTGCCTGGCGGGCCCGGGCGTCGCCCGCGTCGGCCAGCTTTTGGAGCCGGCCCTTGTGCGCTCCGCGCACCGCAAACTCGGCCAGGGCAAAGAATCCGCGCGCCAGCAGGAGCAGGCCCAGCAAGGCAAAGGTGGACGGCAGATCAGGCATCGGGACGGAGCACCCTGCCGTGTCTTCCGCCGCAAGGCAATGTTTTCCCGGCGGCCGGCATCGGGACGTCACTCTGTGGCGGCCGCGGTCGGCTCGAGCGCCGCCCCTACCCCCCGATATAGCTCATCTCCACTTTGGGCCGCAGCTCGCCGCGGGCGAGCAACTCGGCCCGCTCGTCGCTGTAGCGGTCGAGCCGGCCGCCCCACACCCGGGCCAAATAGGCGCGCAGCCCCTCGTCGTCGGCGCCGGCCCGCAGGGCACCCAGCACATCCCAGCCCAGCGCGGTGAAGAGGCAGGTGTAGATCTTGCCGTCGGCCGAAAGGCGGGCGCGGTGGCAGTCCTTGCAGAAGGGCTCCGTGACCGAGGAGATCAGACCAATCTCACCCCGACCGTCGCGGTAGCGGTAGCGCGACGCCACCTCACCCCGGTAGGCCGGCCCGGCCGGCTCCAGCGGCCATTTGGCCCCCACGCGCGCCACGATTTCGTGGGCTGGCACCACCTGCGCCGCCGACCAGTGGTTGGTATTGCCGACATCCATGAACTCGATGAAGCGCAGCGTGTGGCGGCGGGCCCGGGCGAATTCCGCCATGGTCAGGATTTCTCCATCGTTCACCCCGCGCTGCACCACCATGTTGAGTTTGACCGGCAACCCGGCCGCTGCGGCTGCGGCGATGCCACGCAGCACCCGGTCGGGGGTGAAGCCCAGTCCGTTCATCCGGCCGGCGGTGGCGGGGTCAAGCGAGTCGAGCGACACATTCACGCGGTCGAGGCCGGCGGCGCGCAGCTCGGCCGCGCGTTTTTCCAGCAGCCAGCCGTTGGTGGTGAGCGCCACGTCGGGCACATGCAGGTCCTGTTTGAGCGCGCGGACGAGCTCCGGCACGTCGGCGCGCAGCAGCGGTTCGCCGCCGGTCAGGCGGATTTTCTCCACCCCGAGCGCGACGAACGCCCCGGCCAGACGCACAATCTCCGGCCGCGTCATCAACTGCGGGTCCCGCAGAAACGCATGGCCCGGCCCGAACACCTCCGCCGGCATGCAGTAAGGGCAGCGGAAGTTGCAGCGGTCGGTCACCGAGATGCGCAGGTCGCGCAGCGGGCGGTTGAACGGGTCGCGGGGTTGGGTCATGGGCGGCGCGCACAGAAGCACAACGGGGCAAGAAAACCAAACTTCATGTGGCCATTTCAGTGCTGCCCCAGGGAAGCTAAACTTGCATCATATCTTATTCAAAAGATTCAATAACCTCAATGCGGCGCCGGTCAACAGACATCCCCAAAACATCCAATGAGTCCACCAACGAACGCTCCGCAAAAGACAGCGTAAAGGTACAGGCGTTGGTCGTTTCCCCAACACCCAAGTGCCGCAACGCCAGCGGCGGCAGGCACACCATATAAAACAATGCGTCAAAGCGGCACCGGTTCACGTGAATAGAAATCACCCATGGGGTGAAAGCGCTTCTCACGATTTTGGCAGCTCGCACAGTTCCACCGCTCCCCCGTGCCTGACCACGGGATGGCTCTGCAGCAGTTCAAGCAGCTTCGGCTTGTCGTCCGTGTCAAAGCGCATGTAGCCCGTGATGGGTTGGGTCGGTCGCGCCAAATCGGTGTCGCCCAGCACCTCGCGATTTCCGATTTCGCTGCCGCCGTAAAACATCCCGCTCTTTTTCGCTGCGGTTAAGAATTGCCCCCACTCCGCGGCGGTGGCCCGACTTTTCGCGTTATCCTGGATGAGGAGAATGTATTGGTTGATGGGCATTCTGCTCGGGGGGGATTGATCAGGAGCCTTCGCCCGCGCCGCGGGCGAGACAAGGCCTTTTGGCTGCTGGGGCAGATGGTTGCAGGTGGAGCGCATTGACCCCAATGCGCTGGCTTTAGCGCACCGAGCCACAGACCGCGACGAGGGCGTCGCGGCTCCAGGTCAAACCAGCGCGTTGGGGTCAACGCGCTCCACCATCAAACGGACAAAATGTACGCTGGCCTCCGTGCCACGGGCGGATCAGGTTTTCGAACTTCGCCTGCATGCAGGCTCCTACCCCAACTCCCCCCATGCTGCCGTCCCCCGCTGATGCCGAGCGCATCATTCTTGAGAATGTTTCCTCCCTCCCGGCCGAACACTGCCCGCTCGCGTCGGCGCACGCTCGCGTGCTGCGCGCGCCGATCACGGCTGATCGTGCGCTACCGCCGTTTGACCGCGTGACGATGGACGGGTTTGCGCTGCGTTCCGCCGCCTGGGCCGCCGGCACGCGGAGCTTTCGTGTCACCGGCCTGCAGGGCGCCGGGATGATGCCGCTTGCGCTGCACGCGGACGATGTATGTGTCGAGATCGCCACCGGCGCGGTGCTCCCCACGGGTGCCGACTGCGTGGTGCCCTACGAGGCAACCACCCGCGAGGGCGCGACGATGACTGTCGCCGAGGGTGCCGGGCTGGCACCCGGCGCCAATGTGCATGGGCGCGGTACCGACTGCGCGGCGGGAGCGGTGCTGGTGGCTCCTGGCAGTTGGCTCACGGCGCTCGAGGTGGCGGTGGCGGCGGCGTGTGGCCGCGCGACCCTTGAGGTGGGAATGCTCCCGAGCGTCGCCGTGGTGGCGACGGGCGACGAGCTGGTGGAGGTGGACTCGCCCGCCGTCGCGCCGTTCCAGGTCCGCAAATCCAACGATTACGCATTGCGCGCCGCACTGCTCGCGGGCGGGCTGGCGGCGCGGGTCGAGCGGCTGCACCTGCGCGACCTGCGGCCCGAGGTTGAGGCGGGTCTGCGCCGCGCCACGGCGGAATTCGACGTGGTGCTGCTCACGGGCGGCGTGTCCAAGGGGAAGTTTGACTTCATCCCCGCCGCGCTGGCGGCGCTCGGGGTGGTGAAAAAAATCGCAGGGGTGGCCCAGCGGCCGGGCAAGCCGTTCTGGTTTGGGGTGACGCCGCGCCACACGCCGGTGTTTGCGCTTCCCGGCAACCCGGTTTCGGCCAGCGTCTGCTTTCGCCGTTATGTGGTGCCCGCTTTCGGGAAAATGCTTGGCGCCACTCCCGCGCGCGCCGACTGGGTTCCCCTGGCAGAGGCCACCCCCGGCCATCCGACCCTGACGCGCCTCAATGCCGTGCGGCTCGCCTCCACGCCCGACGGCCGCCGCATGGCGCATCCGGCGGTGTGCAACACTTCGGGGGACTTCGCCGAACTGGTCGGCACGGACGGTTTGGTTGAGCTGCCGCCAGGACCCACCGAGTTCCCCGCCGGCACCGTCGCCCAGTATTGGGCGTGGGCTCGGTGACTATCAGATGCCGGAGTTCAGAAATGGGACACAGAGAACACAGAGACCAAGGCGGAGTTCACAGAGAAAGACCGTCTGAAACAAGTCAGAAGGTAGTCAGTACGAAGGGCGATGGTTGCTTCTCTCCCAGATTGGTCCCCGGGCGTTTTCTCCGTGAACTCCCGGTCTGCCCTCCGTGGACTCTGTGGCACACTTCTGTTGTCGAAAGGGTCAGTTATCCGGCGAGGATGCGCTCGATCTCGGCCAGCTCGGCGGACGAGAGCGCGGAATTTTCCAGCGTCGCGAGATTTTCCTCCAACTGCGCCGGGCGGCTGGCGCCGATCAGCACGGTGGTGATGGCGGGCTCGCGCAGCACCCAGGCGAGCGCGAGTTGGGCGAGCGCCTGACCGCGCGACCGGGCGAGCGCGTCGAGGGCGCGGATTTTTCTGAGCTTCGCCTCCGTGATATGCTCGGGACGGAGAAAGCGTGCGTCGTGCCCGGCGCGGGAGTCGGCGGGGATGCCGGCGAGATAGCGGTTTGTGAGCAGACCCTGGGCGAGCGGGCTGAATGCGATGCCACCGATGCCTTCGCGCAGGAGCACGTCAAACAGGCCGCTCTCGGGGGTGCGCTCAAACATTGAGTATTTGGGCTGGTGGAGCAGGCAGGGCGTGCCGAGGTCGCGGAGGATCTGGGCGGCGCGGGCGGTCTGCTCGGGGTTGTAGTTGGAGAGGGCGGCGTAGAGCGCCTTGCCGCTTTTCACGGCGTGGGCGAGCGCGCCCATGGTTTCCTCCAAGGGGGTGTCGGGGTCGGGCCGGTGTGAGTAAAAGATGTCCACGTAGTCGAGGCCGAGGCGGCGGAGCGACTGGTCGAGCGACGCAAGCAGGGACTTCCGCGAGCCCCATTCGCCGTAGGGTCCATCCCACATGAGGTAGCCGGCCTTGGTGGAGATGATGAGCTCGTCGCGGTGGGCGGCGAGGTCGGCATGGAGCACACGGCCGAAGGTCTCCTCCGCGGAGCCGGGTGGCGGCCCGTAGTTGTTGGCGAGGTCGAAATGGGTGATGCCGAGGTCAAACGTGCGGAGGATGAGCGCACGGGCGTTGGCGGCGTCGTCGGCGGTGCCAAAGTTGTGCCAGAGTCCGAGCGCGAGCTTGGGCAGCAGGAGGCCGCGGCGGCCGCAGCGGCGGTAGAGCGCAGGATGGGCGTAGCGGGCGGGATCGGGTTGATGCGACATGGGAGGGAGCCAAAGTCGAGCGGATGCGCGGGGTGGCGGCAACACGGAAGCGGCCGTCACAGACCTAACCTGGGGGCTACAAGACCTGTCCGAGTCGCAACTCGGGCACGGGGGCGGTTCGCCACTCGGTTTTGGTGAGTTCCAAGGCACCGTTGGCGGTGGCGATGACGAGCGGGGCGAGGGAGAGGATTTCGCCGGGGCGGCCATGGCGGCCCCGCGTGGCGGGCGAGTCCGGCTCGGCCCACCAGACCATCAGGCGCGCATCACCGACGTCGGTGAAGGCCCCGGGATATGGGTCGGTCACGGCCCGGATGAGGTTGAAGATCTGGGCCGAGGACTGCGTCCAGGAGATGCGGCCGTCCTCCGGTTTGCGCCCGCCAAAATAGGTCGCCTGAGTCTCATCCTGCGGGGTTTCGGGGGCGGTGCCGGCGAGAAGCGCGTCGATCTGCCGGGCGAGCACCCGGCGCGCGCAGGGCAGGACCTTGCGGAAGGCCTGCTCGGCGGTGTCGCGCGGGCCGAGGTCCACGCCGTCCTGGTCCACGATGGCGCCGGCGTCGGCGGCCTTGACCATGCGGTGGAGGGTCATGCCAAGGCGCGGCTCACCCTGCAGGACCGCCCAGTTGATGGGCGCGCGGCCGCGGTATTTGGGCAGAAGCGAGCCGTGCATGTTCCACGCCCCGAGCGTCGGCAGGGCGAGGATTTTGGAGCTGATCATGTTCCGGTAATAGACGGAGAGAATCAGGTCGGGCCGCAGCGCGGCGATTTTCTCGATCCACTCGGGGGTGTTCACCTTTTCCGGCGTGAA
Source organism: uncultured Opitutaceae bacterium (assembly GCA_903929355.1). Taxonomy (GTDB): domain Bacteria; phylum Verrucomicrobiota; class Verrucomicrobiia; order Opitutales; family Opitutaceae; genus CAIYUN01. Next base: position 20,473 of record CAIYUN010000041.1, on the reverse strand, counting down.
AACGGGAATGCCTTTTGCCCGCGCGGCGAGCGCCGGGGTCTGGAACCAGATTTTCTCGTGCGGGTTGTCCTCATGCGTGATCAGCGCGATCACGTTGTCGTCGCGCTCCAGCAGCAGCGCCAGGCAGTCGTGGCCAACCTCGCTGTAGCCGAAGAAGAGGATGCGGGGGGGCGGGGTCATTTAGTCTCCAGCAGCTCGCGGACATGATACCGCTGGCGGGCGCGGACGACCTGGTAGGTGCGGCCGACGTATTCACCGATGAGCCCGATGCCGATCATCGCCACACTGAGCAGGAAGAACAGGATCCCGAAGAGCGTGAACACGCCATCAACCTCCACCCCGACAAAGATACGGCGGTAGGCCAGCACCAGCACGAGCAGCAGGCTGCCGCCGGCGCAGGCCATCGCGAACATCGTGAAATACTGCAGCGGGGCGAGCGAGAAGCCGGTGATGAGGTCGAAGTTCAGGCGGATCAGCTGGTAAAAGGAGTAGTTCGACACCCCCGAGTGGCGTTCCTCGTGCTTCACCGCCACCTCGGCGGGGTTGCTGGAGTAGCTGTAGGCGAGCGCGGGGATGAAGGTGTTGATCGCGCCGCTGCGCACGATGGCCTCCACCACCGGCCGCGTGTAGGCCCGGAGCATGCAGCCCTGGTCAGTCATCTTAATGTTCGTGGTCTGTTCGCGGACGTAGTTGACGAGCCGCGAGGCGTTGGTGCGGAACCACGAATCCTGCCGGTCCACCCGGAAACCACCGACATAGTCATGGCCGGCGGCAATTTGGGCGAGGAGCTTGGGAATCTCCTCGGGCGGGTTCTGGAGGTCGGCGTCGAGGGTCACAATCACCTCGCCGCGCACGCGCTCAAAAGCCGCCATGATCGCCATGTGCTGTCCGTAATTGGTGTTGAAATCGATCACGCGGGTCACGTCGGGCCGGGCGGCGTGGCGGGCCTGGAGCAGCGCATACGAGTTGTCGGCCGAGCCGTCGTTGGTGAAGATGACCTCGTAGGGGCGGCCGAGCGCGTCGAGCACCGCGTAAAGGCGGGCAAAAAGCGGCGGCAGATTGAGCGCCTCGTTGTAAACGGGGATGACGACGGAAAGCTGGGGGGCGGGCGAGGGCATGCAAATTTCGATTTTGGAATTTCGATTTTGGAATTTGGATTCCGGAACCGGGACCATGGCCGGGACGCGTGGTGCCATGATGGATGGCCCAGGTCCAATGGGAAGACCTTATGGCGCGGAGAGAATGGTGAGGAGGGCGGTGACGACGCGGGTGACGTCGCGGTGGGTCATGGCGGGGAAGAGAGGCAGGGTGAGCAGGTTGCGGCCGGCGTGCTCGGCGTGGGGGAAATCGCCGTCCTTCCACCCCAGCCGCCGGTAGAGCGCGAAACGGTGGATCGCCGGATAATGGACCCCCGTCGCGATGCCGGCCGCGTGCATCCGCGCCATCACATCGGCGCGCTTGGGGGCGGAGGGATGCTCGGGGAGCATGACCTGGAACATGTGCCAGTTGCACTGCGTGAAATCCGCGACGGGCAGGCCGAGACCGGAGGCGTGGGCGGCGGGGGTGTCGAGCTGCACGAAATAGGAGCGGGCCAGCTCGCGGCGTTTCGCCGTGAACTCGTCGAGACGCGCGAGCTGGCCGAGGCCCACGCGCGCCGCGACATCGGTGAGATTGAACTTCCCGCCCAGCACCTCGACCTCCATGCCGTCCTGGCCGGTGCGGATCACCCCCTGCAGCCGGTATTGCTCGGCGAGTTTGGCCTCGCGCTCGTCGTGGAGGACGAGGCAGCCACCCTCGATGCTGGTGATGTTCTTGTTGGGGTGAAAGCTGAATGAGACGAAATCGCCAAAAGAGCCGATGCGCCGCCCCCGCCAGGTGCTGCCGAACGACTGGGCCGCGTCCTCGACCACGCGCAGGCCGTGTTTTTGCGCGAGGGCGTGCAAGCGGTCGCGGTCCACCGGCAGGCCGGCAAGGTCCACCGGCAGGATGGCACGGGTGGCGGGCGTGAGGGCGGCCTCGACCCGGTCGAGGTCGAGGTTGCGCGTGACCGGGTCGATGTCCACGAACACCGGCCGTGCGCCGACGGTAAGGATGACATTGCTGGTGGCGACCCAGGAGAGCGGGGTCGTGATGACCTCGTGGCCGGGGCCGACCCCCGCCAGCCGCAGAGCAATCTCCATCGTGCAGGTGCCGGAGTTGAACACGCGCGCCGGCCGGCCACCAAAATATTCCGTGAGCTTCACCTCAAAGGCCTTCACCTGCGGGCCGGAAGTGATCCAGCCCGACCGCAGCACCTCGACGACGCCGGCGATGGTCTCCTCGTCAAGGCTTGGGCGCGTGAACGGCAGGAATGGCTCGACCCGTTCGACAGGCACTGGGCGGGCGGGCTCGGCGGGGGTGGGCATGGTCACGGTTGGTTGCTGAAAAGGTAATGGTCCGCGGTCTCGGCGAGCAAATGATATTGAAAGGTCGGGTCGGCAAAAAGCGGCCCCGCATCCCGCTTGCGTCCGACCGCATAAACCCGGCCGGGTTGCACCCAAAGACGCCGAAAGGCTGATACGTCCATGAACCGGCCGCCGGCCCGCGCGGCGGCATCCTCCTCCAGCTCCAACTCGCCCTTGCCGTCCACGACCTCCACCGTGCGGCCGGCGTAAAAGGTGAAGTCATGGAAAAAATCCAGGTAGTGCACCACCTGGTCCCCGGGTTGGGCGTGGGCCCGCACATAGAGTGCGAGCGGCTTGGTGCCGGTTTTCTGGATGTCGGGCGCGGCGAACTGCAGCGTGACATAAAACAGCGCCATCGTCGCCCCCATCCCGGCGAGCGCGGCACGGGCCCCGCGGGTCCGCGCCAGCCATGGCGCCAGGATGCCGCCGAGCATCAGAATCACCCCTATCGTGAACGCGGGCGGCTGGAGGGCGAGCGCCTGCGCCGGATCCATCTTGACCAAATCGGGCCGCGCCATGATCACGCCGACCGCCACCACCAGCAGCCCGCAAAGGAAGGAGAAGGTCCGCCAACCGGCCCGCAGGCGCTTTGCGGCGTCCACCCCGTCAAAGGTTTTCGCCACCCCCGTGCCGAGCAGCACGGCGAGCGCCGGAAAGACTGGCAGGATGTAGGGGGCTAGCTTCGAGTGCGAGGCGGAGAAAAACAGGAGGATGAAACCCGCCCAGACCACGAAGAACCACACGTCCGCATTGTCCTGCCGGCGCGCCCAGCCGCCGCGCAGCGCCTCGCGCCCGGCCGGCCAAAGCAACCCCGTCCACGGAAACAGCCCGAGCAACACGATCGGGAGGAAGTACCACCACGGTTCCAGATGGCCGGTCACGGTTGCGGTGGTGAACCGCAGGTAGTGCTCGTAGATGATGTAACGATGAAACCAGGTGGGGTTGCGTGCGGAGACGAGCAGGTGCCACGGCAGGGCGATGGCCAGGAACAACATGATCCCTGTCGGCAGGTGCAGCGGGCGCAGGCGTTTCCATTGGTTGAAGACCAGCAGCCAGGTGAACATCACCGCGCCGGTCACAAGGAACCCCATCAGGCCCTTGGTCAGGGTCGCCAGCGCCGCGCTGGCATAGAGGCCGTAAAACAGCCGGCGCCGGAGGGCGCCCGGCGGCTCGCGCATGCCGAGGATGAAGCAAAACAGGGTCGCGGACATGAACACCGACACCGCCATGTCGAGAAGGGGAATATGCCCGATGACAAACCACAGCACGGAAGTACCAAGCACGATGGCCGCCACCAGGCCCGCCGGGCGGCCGTGGAGCCGCCGGGCGGCCGCATAGGTCAGCAGGACGCCCGCCATGGCGAACAGCACCGGCACCGCCCGCACCGCCCACTCGTTCTGGCCGAAGAGCTCCTCGCTCACCGCCGTCACCCAATAGACCAGCGGCGGCTTCTCAAAATAATTCACCCCGTCGAGCCGCGGGGTGATCCAATCGCCCGTCGCGAGCATCTCGCGGGGGATTTCGGCATAGCGACCCTCGTCGGGGTTGCTGAACGGGTAGCTGCCCAGGCGGAAGCCATAGAGGACGCCGAGCGCGAGGGCGAGCAGCGCGAGGTCGCGCCACCAAGATGAAGCGGAATCGCGGCGGTTCATGGCAGGGATGTAGGCGGGGTGCCCTCACCCCGCAAGCGCATGAGGAATCGCCGCCCCGGCGGGGCAAGTCACGCCGAAACGGGCGGCCCCGGCAGGCCCAGGCGCGTCGGGTCGTTCAGACTGGGGAAAATTTGATCTGCTTGAGCAGGTTGTTCAGCATTTTCCCGCTCTTGAATTTCACCACCGCCCGCGGGGGGATGATCATCTCGCTGCCCGGTTGCTTCGGGTTGCGTCCGACCCGGGCTTTTCGTTTTTTTACCTGAAACACCCCGATGTTCCGCAATTCCACGTTCCGGCCCGCCGCCAGCCCGTCCACGATGTGGTCCAGGCTCATCTGGACCACCGTGATGATTTCCTTCTGGGGATAACCGGTGGCCGCGTAGATGTCGTTGACGATCTCTCGTTTGGTGAGGTTGCTCATGGTGGGGCGGTGAACCCGAACGCCACCCGAACCTGAAGGCTGCGCCTGTGCCACACCCAACGAACGCTTATCCCGGCCGGCAGGGCGGGAGGTTGGATGGGGGCAATGCCTTCATGCGTTGGGGAGGCCGGGGATGGCACGGGACGATGAACAGCAGTGAAGACTGCGAAAGGCGGGCCAAGGTTACACCCTTCAACGTAGAAATTGGGCCTGAAAAGCTTGACCGAAGCGGGGTTTGGCACCCCGACCGCAGCTTTTCCGCCGGTCCGGCCGCCGGCAGGTCGGAAAGGATACCAGCAGCCCGTAGGTTTATATTTTTCGGGCGGAAGTTCGGCCGACACTCTCCGACGGCGCGCCCAGCGGTCGTGCCCTACCCTCAGAAGACCCCCCGATAGGGTAAATCCTAACGGACCTTGGTATTAGGTCAACGGCTACAAGATCAACTGCCCGAGGTTGACCCAAGTCGAGGAGCGAGCGAAGGCAATGGCGCAGCGAGTCCCTACCCCTATCAGGCAAGCGGCTTACAACAGCCAAGGAATTTTGGGCTCGCGTCGGGGTGGTTGAAATGTCAGACATGGGCGCTTCATTTCCATTTATGAAGCATTTCCTCAAGGAGACCGACTTCACGCCGCAGGAGGCGGCGGACATTTTCGCGCGGGCAGCGGAGTTCAAGCAGCAGCGCGGGCGGTCCTTGGCGCGGCCCCTGGCCGGCCAGACGTGGGCGATGATCTTCTCCAAATCGAGCACCCGCACGCGCGTTTCCTTCGAGGTGGGCATCCATGAGCTGGGGGGCAACCCGCTGTTTCTCAACAAGGTTGACATCCAGCTCGGCCGCGGGGAGTCGGTGGAGGACACGGCGCGAGTGCTCTCGCGGTTTGTCCATGGCATCGTGGTGCGGACCCACGCGCACGCCGAGGTCGAGCGGCTGGCGGCGGCGGGCACGGTGCCGGTCATCAACGGGCTCACGGACCTGCTGCATCCCTGCCAGATCTACGCGGACGCGTTCACGCTGGCCGAGCGGTGGGCCGCGCCCGGGGCCGACCGGTTCGCGGCGCTGCGGGGCCGCAAGCTCGCGTTCCTCGGCGACACGGCCTGCAATGTGGCCAACTCCTGGATCCTCGGGGCCAATTTCTTCGGCATGCAGATCGCGCTGGCCGGGCCGCCGGGCTTCGAGCCGGGAGCGGAAATCCGCGCGCTCCTCGCCCGGGAGGGCCGCGCGGGCGCGGCACCATTCAACTTCACGCATGACGCGCATGAGGCGGTGCGCGGCGCCGACGTGGTCTACACCGATGTGTGGGTGAGCATGGGCAAGGAGCAGGAGGAGCGGGAGCGGCTCGCGAAGCTCGCGCCCTATACCGTCTCGGCCAAGGTTTTTGCCGACGCGAAACCGGACGCGTTTTTCATGCATTGCCTCCCGGCGCACCCGGGCGAGGAGGTCGCGCAGGCGGTGCTGGACAACCCCCGCTCGATCATCTTCGACCAGGCGGAGAACCGCCTGCACGTGCAGAAGGCCATCCTCGCGGCGCTGGCGGCGGCGCGCGGTTGAGCAATGGCACCGGAATGCGGCCAGCCAGCCTTCCGGGCCGGCTGGGAAACCTGGGCCGCTTTAGGGCCGTGCCTGGAATTTTTTGTGTCCTTTGTGCCTCTTTGTGGCCAATGATTGTTCTCTTTCCATGAAAATTGTCCTCGCTTACTCGGGCGGTCTCGACACGTCCGTCATCGTCAAATGGCTCCGCGAAACCTACGCGGCGGAGATCGTCACCTTCGCGGCCGACATCGGCCAGGAGGAGGAGTTGCACGGTCTCGCGCAGAAGGCCCGCGCGACCGGCGCCTCGAAACATTACACGCTCGACCTCGTCGAGGAGTTTGCCCGCGACTTCATCTACCCGATGATCCGCGCCAACGCGGTCTATGAAGGCCAGTATTACCTCGGCACCTCCATCGCGCGGCCGCTCATCGCCCAGGCGCAGATCGCGATCGCGCACAAGGAGAAGGCCGACACCGTCGCGCACGGGGCCACCGGCAAGGGCAACGACCAGTGCCGGTTCGAGCTGACCTACATGGCGCTCGCGCCGGAGCTCGCCATCATCGCGCCGTGGAAGATCGAGGAGTTTCGCGCCGAGTTCCCCGGCCGCGCCGAGATGATCGCCTACTGCGCCAAGCACAAGATTCCCGTCGAGGCCTCGCTCAAGAAGCCCTACTCGATGGACCGGAACCTCCTGCACATCTCCTACGAGGCGGGCATCCTGGAGGATCCCTGGTTTGACCCGACGACGAAGGCGAACAAGGCCATGTTCAAGCTCTCCGTCTCGCCCGAGGACGCCTCCGACCGCGCCGAATACGTCGAGCTGGATTTCGTCAAGGGAGACTGCGTGGCGGTGAACGGTAAAAAGCTTTCGCCCGGCAAGGTGCTCAAGACCCTGAACCAGCTTGGCGGCAAGCACGGGGTGGGACGGGTGGATCTGGTCGAGAACCGCTTTGTCGGCATGAAGTCGCGCGGCGTCTATGAGACGCCCGGCGGCACCATCCTGATGCAGGCGCACAAGCAGATTGAAAGCCTCACGCTCGACCGCGAGGTGCAGCACCTGCGCGACTCGCTGATCCCGAAATATGCGGAGCTGGTCTATTACGGGTTCTGGTTCGCGCCGGAACGCGAGGCGCTGCAGGCTCTGGTGGACGAGAGCCAGAAGTTTGTCACCGGGACGGTGCGGCTGAAGCTCTACAAGGGCAACATCATCACCTGCGGCCGGAAGTCGCCGTATTCGCTCTACGACGACAAGATCGCCTCGATGGAGGGAGTGAAGAGCTGGTACAACCAGAGCGACGCGACCGGCTTCATCCGCCTGAACGGGCTGCGATTGCGCGCGCGGAAGCTCGCGCAGGGCGGGCCGCGGGTAGATCGGTTGAAAGGTTGAAGAGTTGAAAGGTTGAGCCGGCCTGAATGCGAGGAGGTGGAGCGCGTTGACCTCACCGCGCTTGGTGGGGGACCTCCGGAAAGCCGGTTGGGTCGACCGGCTCCACCTTGATGGCCGACGGGTTGGCGGAGGTGGGTGGTTGCGGTCGTTTTGGTGTGCGCCTGAGGATACCCGCCCGCGGCCCGGGATCGTTAATTGATAAAAGTGATGGGCCGCATCGCGCCGGCCGATGGGCGTTCAAACAGGGTTGCCCTGCCGCGGGCCGCCTGTTCGGCTGCGCGTCGGTCCAGCCTTCCCCACCGCGATGAACATCCACCACTTGGAGCTTTTCTTCCATGTCGCCCGGCATGGCGGCATCAGCCGCGCGGTGCGCCACATGCCCTATGGTATCCAGCAGCCGGCGGTGAGCGGGCAGATGCGGCTCCTGGAACAGGATCTGGGGGTCCGACTGTTTGAACGCACCCCCTTCCGGCTCACGACGGAGGGTGATCAACTTTACGCTTTTGTTCAGCCCTTCTTTGACAACCTGGAGCCGGTCGCGGCACGGCTGCGGAAGGGCACGGCGCCCGTGTTCCGTGTGGGCGCGTCCGAGATGGTGCTGCGAGATCACCTGCCGGGCTTGATCCAGCCGCTGCGGAAGCGGGAGCCCCGCCTGCGGCTCGCCCTGCGGACGGGCCGCCAGCGGCAGCTTGAGGCGTGGCTGCTGGACCGGCAGATTGATTTTGCGGTGACCATGCTTGAGACACGGGTCGCCACACGCGTGCGGTGCGAGCGGCTGTTGCGGCTGCCGCTGGTGCTGTTGGTGCCCCGGGCTTCCGGGCTTAAATCGCCCGAGGTGCTGTGGAAGGGCAAGTCGGTCGAGGAGCCGTTGATCACCCCTCCCGCCTTCGATATTTTTCAACAACACCTGCGTCGCCTCGGGATCGAATGGCCGGCCGCCATTGAGGCGGGCTCGCTTGAGCTGGTCATGCAGTATGTCGCCAACGGCTACGGTATCGGGGTGAGCGTGGCCTTGCCCGAGATCATCCGGCATCCCAAGGTCCGGGTGCTTCCGCTGCCTGGGTTTCCCCCCATGGAGGTGGCCGGCCTATGGGTGGGACAGCCCACGCCGTTGATCCGGGCCATACTCGAGGAGGGGCGGCATTATATCCGTGCGCGCTGGCCGCACTGGAGCGCGGCGCCGGCGTAGGAGCGCGTTTTCCGCCAATTATTTTGCGGCTTTTTCCGGGTGGTTTTCGTTACCTTGCTCATGCCCTCCCCCCAAAAAATCGTCCGACTCGGGATCGTCGGTCTCGGTTTCAGCGTCAATTACGCCGACCATATTCGCACCGGCAAGGTCCGCCGGATGAAGGTCACCGCCGTGGCGGCCCGCGACCCGGCCAAATGGGCGCGCGTGCCGGAGGCGAAGGGCTTCGCCTCGGCCGGTGCGATGCTGGCGTCCAGCCTCGTGGACGCCGTGCTCGTGGCCACGCCGCAAACCTCGCACACCGCCATTGGCATCGCCGCACTCAAGGCCGGCCGGCATGTCCTGGTCGAGAAGCCCATTGCCAACGACAAGTCCGACGCCCAACGCCTGATTGCCGCCCACCGCGACCCGCAGCTGGTCTTCGGCGCGATGTTCAACCAGCGCACGGATCCCTTTTACAAAAAGATCCGCGAGCTGGTGAGGAGCGGCACCCTGGGCGAGATTCGGCGCGTGAGCTGGACGATCACCGATATGTTCCGCCCTGAAGCCTACTACCAGGCAGTCGGCTGGCGCACGAGTGGGGCTGATGTGGGCGGTGGCGTGCTCCTCAACCAGTGCCCGCACAACCTCGATCTGCTCCAATGGATGTTCGGGATGCCGGTCCGCGTCCGCGCGTTCTGCAACTTTGGGCGTTACCATGCCATCAAGGGCGAAGACGATGTGACCGCCTACATGGAGTTTCCGAACGGCGCGACCGGGGTCCTCACCACCTCGACGGGCGAGGCGCCCGGCACCAACCGGCTGGAGATCGCCGCGGAAAACGGCCGGCTGGTGTATGAGGCCGACCGGCTGACCTTCCGACGCAACGCCGTGCCCGCCGCCGAGTTTTCCCGCACGGCGACCGAGCCCTTTGCCCGGCTCGCCAACACCGAGGAGATCTTCCCGGTCACCGGGCATGGCGGCCAACAGGTGGAGATGCTGCAGAATTTCGCGGACGCCATCCTCGACGGAGCGCCGCTCATCGCGCCCGCCGCCGAGGGGCTCGGCTCGCTCGAGCTGGCCAACGCCATGCTGCTTTCGACCTGGACCGACTCGACGATCGAGCTGCCGATGAGTGGCCGGGTGTATGCCAAGGCGTTGAAGGAGAGGTTCGCGGGTACAAACAAGTAGCGCAGGCATCCCTGCCTGCCATCAAGGTGGAGCCGGTTGACCCCAACCGGCTTTCCGGTCGGGCCAACCCAGCGCGTTGAGGTCAACGCGCTCCACCTCAAGGCAATAGAATCAGGCTGGGAAGCCTGCGCTACTCCTCTTACGCGGTGACATTTTTTTGCGGCTTTTGCGACTTTTTGCGGCCAACTTTCCCGGTTTCATCCATGTCCTCCCCTGCTCCGTTCCTCCACGAAGACTTTCTCCTGACGACCGAAACCGCGCGCCGGCTCTACCACCAGCATGCGGCGCCGCAGCCGATTTTTGACTACCATTGCCATCTGCCGCCCGAGCAGATTGCGGCCAACCGGCGGTTTGAGAACCTCACCCAGGTCTGGCTCGCCGGCGACCATTACAAGTGGCGGGCCATGCGCGCCAACGGGGTGTCCGAGGACCTCATCACCGGCAACGTCACGAGCGACCACGACAAGTTCCTCGCCTACGCGCGCACCGTGCCGCAGACCGTTCGCAATCCGCTGCACCACTGGTCGCATCTGGAGCTGCGCCGCTACTTCGGCATCGAACTGCTCATCAACGAGGCGAACGCCGCCAAGATCTGGGAGCAGGCTAATGCCAAGCTCGCCACGCCTGAGCTCTTCGTCCACGGCATGCTGGCAAAGTTCAACGTGGCTGTGGTCTGCACGACCGACGACCCCGCCGACGACCTCGCCCACCATCAGACCATCGCCAAGTCCGCTCTCGCTACGCGGGTCTACCCGGCCTTCCGGCCGGACAAGGCGCTGCTCGTCCATGCGCCGGTTGCGTTCAACGCCTGGTGCGGCCTGCTCGCCGCGTCCGCCAACGTGGAGATCAAGGACCTCGGGTCATTTCTCATCGCGCTGAAGCAGCGCCATGATTTTTTTCACTCCCTCGGGGCGCGGGTCTCCGACCACGGCATGGACTGCATCCCCGAGGCGGACTGCACCGAGCGCGAGGCGGCGGCGATCTTTGCCGCGGCGCGCGCGGGGGCGGCGGCCACGCCGGAGCAGTCGGCCAAGTTCACCGTTTTCATGATGTTGTTCTTCGGGCGGCTTGACGCGGCGCGCGGCTGGACCAAGCAGCTGCACCTCGGCGCGATCCGCAACACCAACGCCCGCCTGGCCCGCCGGCTCGGGGCGGACACCGGCGTGGACTCCATCGGCGACTTTCCGCAGGCGCGCGGGCTCGCGCGTTACCTCGACGCACTCGACACGACCAACGAGCTGCCCAAGGTCATCCTCTACAACGTCAATCCGGCGGACAATTACTTGTTCGCGACCATGGCCGGCAACTTCCAGGACGGTGCCACCGTGGGTAAGGTCCAGTTTGGTTCCGGCTGGTGGTTCCTCGACCAGAGGGAGGGCATGGAGTGGCAGATCAACGCGCTGTCGCAGATCGGCCTGCTGAGCCGTTTCGTGGGAATGATCACGGATTCGCGCAGCTTTCTGAGCTATGTGCGGCACGAGTACTTCCGCCGCCTGCTGTGCCAGCTCCTCGGCTCGGATGTGCAAGCCGGCCTCATCCCCGACGACCACGCCGCCCTGGCGAAGCTGGTGGAGGATATTTCCTATGGAAACGCGAAGCGGTTTTTCGGGATGGAGGCGGGACAGGTGAAAGGCTGAAGGTCTGAAGGCTGAAGGGATGAAATTGGAGTCCGGCGTCACCGCCCCAGACTACAAGTTCAAGTCCAGGTGGCCGTGCCCCAGCTGATGAGTTCGAATCTCATGTGACATTGGGGTGGTTCATCGTCTAAATATCCGCCGGTGAACCTGATCATTTTTGACCACGCCGAGACCGCCCAGCCGCTGCCGCGGGCCGACCCGCGGGCGCGGCATCTGCTCGAGGTGCTCCGACGTGGGGTTGGCGACACGTTTGACGCGGGGCTCGTCAACGGGCCACACGGAAAGGGCACGCTCGTTGCGGTCGGAACGGACGCGCTTACACTCACCTTTGCTTGGAATCCCGAGCCGCCACCGCCGCCCGATCCCATCACGCTGATCGTTGGTCTGCCGCGGCCGCAGACGGCCCGCGACATTCTCCGCGACGCCACCACGCTGGGCGTCGCGGAGATCCATTTTGTCGCCACCGAGAAATCCGAGCGCAACTACGCCGCCAGCACGCTCTGGAGCTCCGACGAATGGCGCCGCCATGTCCTGACCGGCGCCGCGCAGGCCTTTGACACCCGCATCCCGAAGGTCACATGGCACCAGACGCTGGCTGGGGTGCTGGCCGGCCTCCCGGAGCACGGGGCGCGTTTCGCCCTCGACAACTACGAGGGCGGCGTGGCCCTGGGAAAGTGTCACTTATTACGTGACACTGTAGTCAGGCTCGCCATCGGGCCGGAACGGGGCTGGGGCGCGGAGGACCGGGATTTGCTGCGCTCGCGGGGTTTCACCCTGGCGCATCTCGGCCTGCGCCCGTTGCGCACTGAGTCTGCCGTCGTCGCGGGCCTTGCGGTGGTCAAGACCGTCCGTGGCCAGATGTAGGGTGGGCCTTCAAAATCCGTGGTTCTATTTCACCACGGGTTACGCCGATGCTCTGAGGCCGAAAAATCAGCCTTTCCCGAGCAGTTGTTTGGTCAGAAACGCCGTTTGCAGGGCGGAGAGCTCCTTGAGGCCGGATTGCGCGAGGGCGAGCAGGCTTAGCAATTGCTCGGGGGAGAAGGTGGCCTCCTCGCCGGAGCTTTGCACCTCCACATAACGGCCCTGCCCGGTCATGACCACGTTGGCGTCCACCGCAGCATCCTTGTCCTCGAGGTAATTGAGGTCGAGCAGGGCCTGGCCGCCGAAAATGCCGGCGCTCACGGCGGCGACGGAGTCGGTCAGCGGGTTTTCCATGATCTTTTTCGTGTCGAGGAGCTGTTGCACGGCGAGACGGGCGGCGAGAAACGCGCCGGTGATGGCGGCGGTGCGGGTGCCACCGTCGGCCTGGAGGACGTCACAGTCGAGCCAGAGGGTGTTCTGACCGAGTTTGCGCAGGTCAATGACGGCGCGGAGGGAGCGACCGATGAGGCGCTGGATCTCGACGGTGCGGCCTTCCTGCTTGCCCTTGGTGACCTCGCGCTGCTTCCGCTCGAGGGTGGAGTAGGGGAGCATTGAATACTCGGCGGTGAGCCAGCCGCCGGGGATCTTCTGCTGCTTCATCCAGAGGGGGACATTGGGCTCGATGGTGGCGGCGCAGATGACACGCGTTTTGCCGAACGACACCAGCACGGAGCCGGTCGCGTACGGCGCGATGCCAGACTCGAAGGCGATGGGACGGAGCTGGTTGGCCTGACGGCCGTCAACGCGGGTGGTGGACATGGTGCGGACCAGTCAGGCCGCGTGGGCGGCAGGCGCAAGCATGGAGCGTCGGTCCAGCAGTGGCCAGAGCTCAGACGTCAGAAATCAGACGGCGGAATTGGCCACAAAGAGGCACAAGGTGCACAAAACGGGTGACTTTGGGCAGCAAAAGCAGGCGATTCCCTCCCGGACAACCGGTGCGGACACAAAAAAGCTGCGGACGGGTTGCGTCCGCAGCTTGAGAGGGTTGCCGGCCGGATCAGCTGGCGGTGGTGGCCTTGGGCTCCTCGACCGGGGTGGGGAGGTCGGCACCGAGCGGCAGGGTGACCTTGAGCCGCTTGTATTTGTGCAGGCCGGTGCCCGCCGGAATCAGGTGGCCCATGATCACGTTTTCCTTGAAGCCCTTCAGGTTGTCCACCTTGCCCAAGGTCGAGGCATCCGTGAGGACGCGCGTGGTCTCCTGGAAGGAGGCGGCCGAGATGAACGACTCGGTCTCGAGGGAGGCCTTGGTGATGCCCAGCAGGATCGGCTCGGCCTCGGCGGGTTTGCCGCCGGCGGCGTCGAGCCGCTTGTTCTCCAGCAGAAACCCGGCGCGGTCCACCTGCTCGCCCCAGAAATACTCGCTGTCGCCGGGGTCGGTGATGCGGACCTTGCGGAGCATCTGACGGATGATGATCTCGATGTGCTTGTCGTTGATCGTCACGCCCTGGAGGCGGTAAACCTCCTGGACCTGCGAGATGAGGAAATCATAGAGCGCGGACGGCCCGAGGATCTCCAGAATCTCATGCGGATCGGCGGAACCCTCGGTGAGGTGCTGACCCTTGTGGACGACGTCGCCGGGCTGCACGATGATGTGCTTGCCGGGCGGGATGAGGTGCTCCTCCTCCTGCGCGGTTTCCTCGTTGCGGACGACGAGCTTGCGCTTGCCGCGCAGCGTGCCCTCGAAGGCGACGATGCCGTCGATCCGGGACATCTCGGCGGCTTCCTTGGGCCGGCGGGCCTCGAAGAGCTCGGCGACGCGGGGCAGACCGCCGGTGATGTCCTTGGTCTTGGACGCCTGGCGCGGGGTCTTGGCGAGCAGCGCGCCGGGGGCGATGTCGTCGCCCTCGTTGACGGTGATCTGCGCGCCGACCGGGATGGAGTAGGCGGCCAGGGGCTTGCCCTTGGCGTCGCGCACCTCGACCTGGGGGTTGAGGTCCTCGCGATGCTCGGTGACGACGGTGGCGATGCGGCCGGACGAGGCGTCGAGCTCGCGCTTGACGGTGACGCCGGGGATCATGTCCTTGAATGCGAGCGTGCCGCCCTTTTCGGAAAGCACGGGAACGTTGTAGGGATCCCACTGGGCGAGCACGGCTCCCTTGGTGATCTTGGCGCCATCGGCGACGTGGAGGAAGGAGCCGACCACGATGCTGTAGGTCTCCACATCCTTGCCGTCATCGTCAACGATGATGATGGAGCCGGTCTTGTTGAGCACGATGTTGCCGCCGTCGGCCGTCTGGACCAAGCGGAGGGCCTTGTACCGGACCGTGCCGGCGGCGCGGACCTTGATCTCGGGGGTCTTGAAACCGCCGGAGGCGACGCCACCGATGTGGAACGTGCGCATGGTGAGCTGGGTGCCCGGCTCGCCGATGGACTGGGCGGCGATGATGCCGACGGAGTCGCCGATCTTGGCGACGCGGTTGGTGGCCGGGTTGATGCCGTAGGACTTGGCGTCGATGCCCACCTTGCTGATGGAGGTGAGGGGGGACATGACCTTGACGCGCTCGATGCCGATATCGTCGATTTTGGCGGCGATCTCCTCGGTGACGAGCTCGCCGGAGCCGACCACGATCTCGGAGGGGCTGAGGGGGTTGAAGACATCGTCGGACGAGAACCGGCCGATGATGCGGTCCTTGAGGCTGACGATCTCGTCGTCGCCCTCAAAGATGGCCTTCTTCCACACGCCGTCGCGGGAGCCGCAGTCGTCGTCGCCGATGATGACATCCATGGCCACGTCACAGAGCTTGCGGGTGAGGTAGCCGGCGTCGGCGGTCTTGAGGGCGGTGTCGGCGAGACCCTTGCGGGCGCCGTGGGTGGAGATGAAATACTCGAGGACGGTGAGGCCCTCGCGGAAGGAGGACAGGATGGGGCGCTCGATGATCTCGCCGGAGGGCTTGGCCATGAGGCCGCGAGCGCCGCAGAGCTGGCGGACCTGCTGGCGGTTGCCGCGGGCGCCGGAGTCCATCATGATGTAGACGGGGTTGACCTCGGTTTTGCCCTCGTTGTGCTCGAGCTTGGCGAAGACCTCCTTGGCGATCTTGTCGGTCGCGCCGGTCCAGATGTCGACGATCTTGTTGTAACGCTCGCCGTCGGTGATGATGCCCTTGCCGAACTGGGTCTCGACCTCGGCGATCTTTTTACGGGAGTCGGCGACGATGTCCTTTTTGGACTCGGGGATGATCATGTCGTCAATCCCGATGGAAATGCCGGCCTGCATCGCGGTGGTGAAGCCCAGCTCCTTGAGCTTGTCGAGCACCTCCACGGTGACGGGGGCGCCGGCGCACTTGTAGGTGTTGAGAATGAGGTCGCCGAGCTTGGACTTGGGCACGGGGAAGTTGACGAAGCCGAGCCCCGGGGGCCAGATCTCGTTGAAGATGACGCGACCCACGGTGGTGCGCAGGATCTTCCTCTCCTTGTTGCCGAAGACGGTGTCGCGGCCGTAATCGGGGTTGGGCACCTCGACCCAGTCGTGGAACTTGAGGGCGCCGTCGGTCTTGGCGTAAAGCACCTCCTGGAGGCCGCTGAGGAGCGGGACGTGGACATCCTTGGCCGGCTTCTTGCGCGGCTCGATGGTGAGGTAGTAGGCGCCGAGGACGATGTCCTGGGAAGGGGTGAGGATGGGCTTGCCGGAGGACGGCGAGAAGATGTTGTTGGTCGCCATCATCAGCAGCTTGCACTCCATGACGGCCTCGAGGGACAACGGCACGTGCACGGCCATCTGGTCGCCATCAAAGTCGGCGTTGTAGGCGGTGCAAACGAGCGGATGGATGCGGATGGCCTCGCCCTCGATGAGGATGGGCTCGAACGCCTGGATGGACAGGCGGTGGAGGGTGGGGGCGCGGTTGAGGAACACGGGGTGGCCCTTGGTGACCTCCTCCAAAATGTCCCAAACCTCGGGCGACTGCTTCTCGATCATCTTGCGGGCGCCACGCACAGTGTGGACGAAGCCCAGCTCCTTGAGCCGGCGGATGATGAAAGGCTCGAAGAGGACGAGGGCCATCTTCTTGGGCAGGCCGCACTGGCTCAGCTTGAGCTCGGGGCCGATGACGATGACGGAACGGCCGGAGTAGTCCACGCGCTTGCCGAGCAAGTTCTGGCGGAAACGACCCTGTTTTCCCTTGAGCATGTCGCTCAATGACTTGAGCGGGCGATTGCCCGCGCCGGTGACGGGACGGCCATGGCGGCCGTTGTCGAAGAGGGCATCCACGGCCTCCTGGAGCATCCGCTTCTCGTTATGGATGATCACATCCGGCGTTTTCAACTGCATCAGGTTCTTGAGGCGGTTGTTGCGGTTGATGACGCGGCGGTAAAGATCGTTAAGGTCGGAAGTGGCAAAACGGCCACCCTCGAGCGGGACGAGCGGGCGCAGGTCGGGCGGGATGACCGGCAGCACCTCAAGCACCATCCACTCGGGACGGCTCTTCGAGTGGATGAAGCCTTGAATTACCTTGAGGCGCTTGGAGAGCTTTTTCTTGATCTGCTTGGACTTGGTCGCGCGCATCTGCTCGTGCAGCTCGGCGACGGTGGCCTCCATGTCGAGTTTGAGGAGGCAGTCGCGCAGGGCCTCGGCTCCCATCTTGGCGGTGAAGGAGTCGGCACCGTATTCCTCCATGGCCTGGCGATACTCGGTGTCAGTGAGCAACTGCTTGGGCTCGAGAGGGGTCTTGCCCGCGTCGGTGACCATGTAGTTCTCGTAGTAGATGACGCGCTCAAGGGAGCGGGCGGTCATGTCGAGCAGGAGGCCGAGGCGGCTCGGCATGGACTTGAGGAACCAGATATGGGTGGCCGGGACGGCGAGCTCGATGTGACCCATGCGCTCGCGGCGGACGCGGGAGATGGTGACATCGACGCCGCAACGGTCGCAGGTGACATCCTTGTATTTGATGCGCTTGTACTTGCCGCAGGCGCACTCGTAGTCGCGGACCGGGCCGAAAATCTTCTGGCAGAAGAGGCCGCCCGGCTCGGGCTTGAAGGTGCGGTAGTTGATGGTCTCGGGGTTCTTGACCTCCCCCTTGGACCAGGCACGGATGACATCGGGCGAGGCGACAGTGATCGACACGCAGTCGAACGGGTTCTCGTCCAGGCCGAGCACGCCGCGAACTTCCTCGCGGGCGCCGGCGGCGGTTTCAGTGGGTTGGATGCTCATCGGTGGGAATTCCTGGCGGGTTAGAGGTTGGCGACCCGGAGAGGGGGTGCGCTGTTGGCCGAAGGCGTCTTGGCCTGGGTGAGATTGCCGAGCGCATCGCGCTTGTTGAGGCGGATATCGAGACCGAGGGACTGGATTTCCTTGATGAGGACGTTGAACGACTCCGGCGTGCCGGCGACAAGGGTGTTGTCACCCTTGACGAGCGACTCGTAGATCTTGGTGCGCCCGTTGACGTCGTCGGACTTGACGGTGAGGATTTCCTGGAGGGTGTGCGCCGCGCCATAGGCCTCCAGCGCCCAGACCTCCATCTCGCCGAACCGCTGGCCACCGTACTGGGCCTTGCCGCCCAGCGGCTGCTGGGTGACGAGGGAGTAGGGGCCGACCGCGCGAGCGTGGATCTTATGGGACACCAAGTGGTTAAGCTTCATCATGTAGATGTAGCCGACCACGACCTCCTGGTCGATCTGGTCACCGGTGCGGCCGTCATACAGGACGCTCTTGCCGGAGGAAGGCAGTTTGGCCTCCTTGAGATATTCGCGGACCTTCTTCTCGGAAATGCCGTCGAAGACGGGGGTGGCGACCTTGAGGCCGAGCTTTTTACAGGCCCAGCCGAGGTGGGTCTCGAGCACCTGGCCCACGTTCATGCGGGAAGGCACGCCGAGGGGATTGAGGCAGATCTCGACGGGGGTGCCGTCCGGGAGGAAAGGCATATCCTCCTCGGGCACGATCTTGGCGACCACGCCCTTGTTGCCGTGGCGGCCGGCCATCTTGTCACCGACCTCGAGCTTCTGCTTGGTGGCGATGTAAACCTTGACCTGCTTGATGGCGCCGTCGCCGGAGTCCTCGCCGGCCTCGACGGAGGCGACCTTGCGCTCGCGGTCGCCCTCGAGCTCGTCGAACTTCGACTGGTAGCCGCCGATGATCTCCATGATCTTGATGCGGACGGGCGACGGGTCGATCGAGACGTGTTTCGAAACGGCGGCGAGCTTGCGCAGGAGGGTCTTGGTGATCTTGCGGTTGGCGGGGATGATGACCTCGTTGGACTCGCCGTTGATCACGTCGAGCGGGATCTTCTCGCCGAGGAGGATATTGGAGAGGGACTCGGTGAGCGACTCGCGCAGCTTGTCCATCTCGGTCTTATACTCCTCCTGGATCTGCTTGATCTGGCGGCGGCGGTCGGAGGGGGAGAGCTTCTCCTGCTCGAAATCGACGCGGCTGGAGACCTTGACCTCCATGATGATGCCGGCGGCGCCGGACGGGACGATGAGGGAGGTGTCCTTCACGTCGGCGGCCTTCTCGCCGAAAATGGCGCGGAGGAGCTTTTCCTCGGGGGCGAGCTCGGTCTCGGACTTGGGCGTGATCTTGCCGACGAGGATGTCGCCGGGCTTGACCTCGGCGCCGACGCGAATGACGCCGTTGTGGTCGAGGTTCTTGAGGGCCTCCTCGCCGACATTGGGGATGTCGCGGGTGATCTCCTCGGGCCCGAGCTTGGTGTCGCGAGCGGTGACCTCGAACTCCTGGATGTGGATGGAGGTGAAGATGTCCTCGCGGAGGACCTTCTCGGAGATCAGGATGGCGTCCTCGAAATTGTAGCCGTTCCACGGCATGAAGGCGACGAGGATGTTGCGGCCGAGGGCCATCTCGCCCTGCTCGGTGGACGGGCCGTCGGCGATGACGGCGCCGGCCTTGATCTTCTGGCCGAGCTCGACGATGGGCTTCTGGTTGAAGCAGGTGCCGGCATTGGAGCGCATGAACTTGCGCAGCTCGTACACATGAGTGCCGTTCTTGGCGTCCGTCTTGGGATTGCGCGGGAGTTCACCGTCCTTGGTGACGATGATGCGCCGGGCATCCACGGAGGCGACGATGCCGCTGTCCTCGGCGACGACGACGATCTTGGAGTCGCGCGCGACGCGCTCCTCAATGCCGGTGCCGACGAGCGGCGCCTCGGCCTGGAGGAGAGGCACACCCTGGCGCTGCATGTTGGCTCCCATGAGCGCGCGATTGGCATCGTCGTGCTCGAGGAAGGGGATCATGCCGGCCGCGATGGAGATGACCTGCTTGGGCGAGACGTCCATGAGGTGGACCTCGCTGGCGGAGACCTCGAGGAAATTGCCGTCCTGGCGGGCGGTGACCTTGCCGACGAAGAAGCCCTTGTCGTCAATCTCGGTGTTGGCCTGGGCGATGACCTTGCCCTCCTCCTGGTCGGCGGTGAGATATTCGATCTTCTCGGTGGCCCGGCCATCCTTCACGACGCGGTAAGGCGACTCGATGAAGCCAAACTCGTTGACCCGCGCGTAGGTCGCAAGCGAGTTGATCAGGCCGATGTTCGGCCCCTCGGGCGTCTCGATGGGGCAGATGCGGCCGTAGTGGGAGGGATGGACGTCACGGACCTCGAAACCGGCGCGTTCGCGGTTCAGGCCGCCCGGCCCGAGCGCGGAAAGGCGACGCTTGTGCGTGACCTCGGCGAGCGGGTTGATCTGGTCCATGAACTGGGAAAGCTGGCTGCGGGCGAAGAAATCGCGGATGACGGTGGTCAACGCCTTGGGGTTGATGAGCTTCTGGGGCGTGATGGAGTCCACGCTCTGGTCATACATGGTCATGCGCTCGCGGACGAGGCGCTCGGTGCGGCTGAGGCCGACGCGGCACTGGTTGGCGAGCAACTCGCCGACGGTGCGGACGCGGCGGGAGCCGAGGTGATCAATGTCGTCAACGACGCCGACGCCCTTCTTGAGGCGAACGAGATACTTGGTGGCGGAGACGATGTCGTTGCTCTCGAGGATGCGCTGCTCGAGCTCAACCTTGAGGCCGAGCTTCTGGTTGACCTTGTAGCGGCCGACGCGGCCGAGATCGTAGCGCTTGGGGTCGAAGAAGAGGCGCTTGAGGAGGGCCTTGGCGTTGGCGGTGGTGGGCGGCTCGCCGGGGCGGAGGCGCTTGTAAATCTCCTTGAGCGCCTCCTCCTCGTTGCGGGTCGGATCCTTCTTGAG
>CAIYUN010000040.1 GCA_903929355.1 uncultured Opitutaceae bacterium | reverse complement strand
TCAACGCAGCCTCAACGCCGCTTGGCGCCACGCCGCGGAAGCTTGGCTCGTCTGCCAAGGCCTGATCACCGTTTCCTCAACCCAAAAAGTGTCACCCTAATTTCCTAAAAAATGTGTCCATCATTAGGTAGGTACCACAGGAATATCAGGACTCCCTGATCCCCAACACCGAGAAAAAGGCCATCCGCATCTGGATGGAAGTCGGCTCCAATGACCTCAACAACCAGTTCGGCGACTGGCGCATTCAAAACAACACCTTCGCCAATGCCCTCAAGGCCAGGGGCTACTCTTACCAGTTCCTCTGGTCCGAAGGGGCCGGACACGTCGAAGGCGGCGTGGAAAGGCAGACCATGCTGGAAGCCGTGGAATGGGTCTGGAAAACCTACAAGGCGAAATGACCGTTCGGAGTTCCGGCTTCAGGCGGGATGGGGGAAATCCACGGGCGCCCGCCTGTCATCTGTCATGACGCGAGCCCCTCGCTACGATACCGTCCTTCCTCCCCCCTGGAGGAGTTTCTTTTCCAGCCAGCGCGCACTGGCTGAAATGAGCCGCGCTGACCGATGACCCCTCCCGCAGTCCGTGGCCGTTTTTCCGCCCGTTCCGCGTGCGCCGCACTTGGCAAAAAACGCCCCGGACGGCGCGTGACCCCGTGACCACGGCCAGACCGCCGAAATTGCCTCGACCATTCACCAGCGCCGGATTTGGTTGGCCGGCGGAAATCTCATGTGCGTCCGCTACACCTTCCACCAGCCAGACGAGGCGTTGGCGACCGTCGCGAAGGCGCTGGCGGCAAAACTCGCCCCGTTGCCGGATTGGGCGAAGCCCAAGTTTAATGTCACACTTACGCACGTCATGCCGGTGGTGGTGGCCGGAGTGGATGGTCCGGAGGTGGCGGGCCTTGGGTGGGGACTGGTCCCGTTCTACGAGCGGGGCAGACCAGAGCGACGGATGCTTCCCAACGCCAAGGCCGAGACTGCCGTCTCGCTCCCCGCGTTCAAGGGCGCGGTGGCCCGCCGCCGATGCCTCGTCCCGGCCAATGGGTTTTATGAGTGGCAGACCGTCGGGAAAGTAAAATGGCCGCACCTGTTCACCCTGAAGCACGAGGAGCCGTTTGCTTTCGCCGGAATCTGGGAGCCGCCGGAGGATGACACGCCTGGCACGTTTGGGATCCTGACAACCGCGCCAAATGCGCTCGTCTCCCCCATCCACAACCGCATGCCCGTGATCCTGACGGGTGAGACCATGCCCCGGTGGTTGGGCCGCGCACCGTTGGCCGAGGAGGAATACCGGACACTCACTTTGCCCTTGGCCCCTGAGCTGATGCAGGAGCGCCGCGTGAGCCGGTATGTCAGCAACAGCCGGCATGAAGGACCGCAGTGTCATTCGCCGCCGGAGGAAGAACCACCCGAGTTGGCGTTGGGATGAGCAAGGAGCGGCTTTCCGCCGCGCAAACGCCGCTCCCTCCCCGGATCAATTTGTTCCAGTTCAGGCGTCGGAATCCGCGTGAACGCAATCCGCATGGGCGCGTTGTCAGTCACCCCGAACGCCCCGCCGTAGAAAACTGATCCGTTCCCGAAGGTCTGGTTGAGGGTGTCCATCGCATGATGGAGCCGCTCACGGGCGGTGTCCCGCTCCTGGTCAAATAAGTCGGGCGTGTGCCCGCGCATCGGGAGCAGCCGGTTGAGGACTACGCCGACCTGCACCGGGGTCCGCCGGCGCACGCCGTCCGGACGCCGCGCCCAAAGCTGATTGAGCGCGCCCGTGAGCGCCATGGTGTCCTGGGTCTCGTTGAAGCGCAGTTCCTCGCTCCACCGCGCGCCATCCCGGAAGCCGACGAATGCCGCGAGCCCGCCGGCATAATGACCGATGGAGCGGAGCCGCATCGCCGCCTTTTGCAGCAGGCGATGGAGGACGGCCAGTGACTTGACCTCGGTCCGTAGGGCCGGCGGCAGCACATGGGAGTGGCCCACGGTCTGATGCTGCGTCTGCGGCAGCGGGATGTTTTCCCCGCGCAGTCGCCGGTGCATGCGTTCACCCTCGACTCCGCCCCAGATGCCGCGCAGCTCCGCCTTGGTGGCGCCATAGAGCTTGCCGACCGAGTCAATCCCGTGCGCCCGCAGCCGATGATCCATGCGCGGCCCGATGCCGCAAAAATCCGTCAGTTCGAGCGCCAGCAACCTCTGCGGGATGTCCACGTCATCCAGCACGACGAGGCCGTCCGGCTTCTGCATGTCGGTGGCCAGCTTCGCGAGGAGCCAGTTGGGGGCGATGCCGATGGAGCAGGTGAGCCAGGGGCCGACCTGCCGGGCGACCCGGTCCTTGATCTGCCGGGCCACGGCCATGGCGCTTTCGCGTGGGGCAAAAGTCTCCGTCAGGTCGCACTCCACCTCGTCAATGGACTTGGTGACCGTGACATGGATGCACGATTCGATGGCCTCCACCAACCGCCGGTGGTAGTTGATGTAAAGGGCAGGCCGCTGCTGGACGATCACGATGTCCGGGCAAAGGGCGCGGGCCTCGGCCATCCCCGTGCCCATTTTGACGCCCCGGGCCTTGGCGGCGTAGCTGGCGGCGATGCAGCATGTCGTTTCGGCCAGCACGGGCACGATGCCGATGGGTTTGCCGCGCAGTTCCGGCCGCTCCTGCTGCTCGCACGAGGCGAAGTAGGAGTTGAAATCGACGGCGAGGGTGCGCAAGGCCATGCCCGCAGGGTTGCCCTCACCGCGGTGCGGTCAAAAAGGGAATTTCCCGCCCCCGTTTCCGGCGAGCAGGCAGTGGCTTGGGGAAGTTATTTTTGGCCCCAGTAATTCCCCAGTCGTCCGGCCGGTTTTTTCAGAGGTGAATCATGCCGCCTCATCCCGTTCCGCTGGTAGTGGCGGCACGATGATTCCTGCAGGAAGAAGGAATAAACCTAAAATGGCATGGAAACAAAAAGAACCAATACGCGAAGCCACGGAGCCTTTTGGCGCGCGTGACCCCGCGACCACGGCCCTCCGGGTCAGTGCAGGCCGTTGCCTTGGCCATCGAGATATTGCAGGCCGTTGCCGGCGGGCCAATAATACATAGGGTTGCCAACGGTGGGCGGATCGGCCACACGCTCGTGATCCCAAGGGACAGCTTTGGGATCGTTCGCAACGGGCTGCTCCTTGTACACCGCTAGTTCGCAGCCCGACAAGAGCGCGCCGAGCGCCAGCGTGGCGGGGGCCAACAGGGTGTGGCGCCAGAATGACATGAACCAAGAGGGTCACGGCGGACGCGTAGAGTCAAGCCGGGGGTCCCCAAACCGGGAGGGCTGTAAGCTGTTGCGGGACATCACGGCGGATGGCTTCATGCGGTGGCGGACATGGCTTATGGACCGTTACCCAATATCGGGACGCCTCTCCGATGGAACCCCTGATGCGCCTAAGCGGGACATCGGATTCCGGATCCTCAACGCCCTGATTTGGTCATTGGAGAAGATTGAGTCGATCCATTCCGGCAAACTATTTGGCCGTCGCGGCACCGTGCCGCGGAGATTCCACCACTTCCTCACGCACGACGACGGCCGTCTTTTTCGGTTCAACTTTAAGATGATGGATGGCGCGATAAGCTCGGGTTAACTCGACCCCGAAAAACAGGATCGCGCACGAATAGTAGACCCAGATCAACAGCGCAACGATTGAGCCGGCCGCACCGTAGATTGACGCAACGCTGGAATGGCCAAGATAAAGCGCGATGATGTAGCGACCGACCGTGAAGAGGACGGCGGCGATTCCCGCGCCCATCCACACATCCCGCCACCGAATCCGCACGTCCGGAAGCACCTTGAACAGCAGGGCAAAAAGAAAGGTAATGATGACAAGGCTTATGCCGATGTCCGCGACCTTCAGCAGCACTGGCGAGCCGCCGATGGCGTGGCCCATATGTCCAACCACGGTTGTGAGCGCAGTCGTAATCACGAGCGATACAAGGAGCAGGAACGCAATCGTGAGCACCATGGCGAACGACACAAGTCGCTGGATCACCAACAAGCCCCAGCCTGATTTACTCGGCTTCGTCCTGACACTCCAGATAGCGTTCAGCGATTCCTGCAGCTGCCCAAACACGGTTGTGGCGCCGAAAAGCAGCAGCGCGACGCCAATGACGGTCGACATTACGCTCGTGCCCGCGGTCTCGCTCGCCTTCGCCACCGCCTGGACCATTTCGGCGCTCGCAGGCCCAACCAATGCCGTGATTTGTTTACCGAGTTCCTTTGCGGCCGATTCCTTGCCGAAGAACATCCCCGCCACGGTAATTGCTATAATGGTGATCGGGGCGAGAGAGAAGAGGGTGTAGAAACTGACCGCGGCCGCATGCTTGAACACGTTGTCCGCCTTCCAGCTCTTTGCGGCGCTCAAAAATATTTTAGCCCATTGTTTCATCGGATAGGGTAAGCGGCCTGCTTCGGGTGGATCTCCAGCCGGTAATTCGCGTGGAGCGCGGACGATCGTTCGGAAGATGTTGATTCAGTGAGGGGACGGCCGCAGGCGGAGACTTTCGGGCGGAGGGGAAGTTGTTTCATGCTGTTTTCAGCGTAAACGGAGCGAGCCCGGATGAATATGGAGTGTTGGCCTACCTGCCACTCTGGGCTCCGCTTGCGCAAGCACACCACGCACCTGAGCACTCCGGCCTCGATCACCGCTGGCGACGCGCCAGTCGCGCCTATTTGGCCCAGAATCCCCTGTGCCGGGCCTGCAACCGGCTGGTTTAAGCCACTTTAACTGGCGGAGAGGGAGGGATTGACTCGTTCCTCGGGGCTTCGCCCCAAACCGTCGCTCCGCGCCGGTTTGCCCATATCCCCCCTCGTGTTCGCTTCGCGCACACTGTCCGGCTGCGCCGGACGCGCCAATTTGGCTACGCCGAATTGGCGGTGCTTGTTGTCCAAGGTTCGAACTTTCTTCGCTGAAAATCCCGCAGCGTAACTCCTCCTCCCACCCCATCCGACAGGGTGGGAGGAAACACCCCGACTGGTGCGACCCTTTGACTCCGCACGCCCTCCCTTTTCAAGGACAAGTGTCCAAAAATCCGTGCGTTTTCACCCCTCCCCACCCCCCTCCCCACATGGGGAGGGGCACTGATTCCCAAACGTCCTTAGTTCGCAACGGTTTCCCGCGTTTCTGACGCGTTGCGGCATCCCCGACTTCGGTCGGTTTCCGGCTCGCGCGGCTAGTGCCTGCCGCGCTCGCCTCCAACCTCCCTCATCCGGCGCTAACGCGCCGTGCACGGGTTCACCCACGGACGGGTTTAGACGGGTAAAAAGGACAGGGATGTCCTTTATTCTATCACGGAAAGATCGGACGGGTTGAACCCGCATTCGCGGGTTCTGAAAATCCCGCCCCGAACCATCGGCCTGACGCTCAGCCGCCAGGAGGCGACATCGCTTTCAGTCCGACCATTCGGGGCGAAAGACGGGTTTGGGGAGCCTAAGGGCCTAGTGTGCTTGAAGCGTCCAACCCATAGACCAAGAATGATGTTGCTTGGAGGCGGACGATCAGGCGGGCAATGTAGCGGGTATCCATGGCTTGTTTTACCCCGTCGGTTTCGGCGGTCAATTTGATTGCGGGTGCCCGCGCCGGATGATGGCGCGGGCGTGTTGGTGGCGATTTGACGGGCTCGTCAGCCGGTCGCTGCCATGGCCGCCCCCTGCGCCGGGAAGGGCAACGTTTGGCCCGTGGCGGCGCCGGCGTGGCCCTTCGGCATGATGCTGAAGAACTCCTCGGCCTCGGCGGGCGTCTTCAAATCGAGGTAGTGCTTGCGGATGATGCTCTCGGAGTTGCCGGCCTGCAACGCCGCCTCGCCCATGGAGCGGAATTTCGCGACGTGCATGCTGATAAATGTGTGACGGAGCACATCGTGCGACAGGCCAAACTCCTTGGCGAGGCGGTAGCGGTGTTTTTGAAGGGCCGGGATGATGATCGGATACTGGGTCAACGGGTAGGCCGTCAGCCACGCCGCAAGGTTGGGCTGGATCGTCACGGAGCGTTTCATTCTGACCTTGGAGACCTCGGGCTCGATGTGAATCACTCCGGTTTCGAGCCGGACCTGCTCGGCGCGAAGTTTGAGGATTTCGCCCGTGCGCACACAGGGGCGGATGCCGGCGAAAAGGCAGAGCGCGAAAAATGGGACGAGTGCGCCGTCGCGGTAGTTCTCGACGCGGGTCATCAGTTCCTGCGCCCGCGCGGCCGTGAGGGTCTGCGCCGAGCCGCGCCGGTGCGCGATGCGATGATATGCGACCTTGCCGATGGGATTTGCGGCGATCCAATCCTGTTGGAATGCGAACTTGAGGAACGTCGAAACCACGCCCCGGCGGTTGTTGTAGGTTTTCAGGCCGACATTTCCGCGCTGGAAATACGCTGTGAGGCGCGGTGCGGTGAGGTCTGCCACCATGCCTCGGGGAAAGTGGCTCTTGAGCACCTCCAAGTGCCGGCGGATCGTGGTGAACTGCGAGGGGCAGATAATCTTTCGGTCGTGCTCGGCCTGCTTGGTCGCAAGGTAGGCCGTCGCCGCCTCCTCCAAGGACTTCTGCCGTTCGGGCTCGCGGTAGTTGGCGAGGGCGTAGTCAATGAGGGACGTGAGCGAGTGCGGGCCATCCTTGAGCCGGCAGAAGGTGGCCTCGGCCTCGCGGAGCTGTTCGGCAGACAGGAACGTGGTGGCGGAGCGGACGCCGCCAGCCGCAGCTTGGAGCGCCCGAATCTCCAGCGTGGCCTTCGCCGCCGCCGCCTCGGCCTTGGATTTGAAGTTTTGACGGATGCGGACGCCGGCCAAAAAGCCGGACACCCGCCAGGAGGAAGCGCCGTTGCGGTTCTCGAACTCGGACAGGGCAAACGTGGTGTGGTTCATGTTTAGGTTGCCACGTCAACTGGCAACCTAGCTGCCCCTAAAAGTTAAGTTGCTGATTTAAGGCAGCTTAACTGGCGGAGAGGGAGGGATTCGAACCCCCGGAACCCTTGCGGGCTCAGCGGTTTTCAAGACCGCCGCAATAGACCACTCTGCCACCTCTCCAGCTGTAACCTGAGAAAGTAGTCCTTCTCGGATGACGATTTGGGGCCACTTTCGACGATCTCCTGCCCTGCGATCCGGCAGGAAAACACCGCAGAGGACAGTGCGCCCCCTCCGGCAATCGGCAATGGCAAAGTTCGGACCGCAGCGGGGTCGGACGCATCGCCGAGTCGTCCGCGGACGCCACGGAGTGGCGTCCCGACCAACAGAATGGCGTTCCACCCTCGGTCATTCAGTTATTCATCATCCGCCTTTCCGTCATTGCGGCCCAAGTCCTGCTAAGGCAGTTTAACCTCTGTTTCCCAAGCTCCATGGCCATCCACGCCGCCCTCCACCACCGCACCACCTACCGCTACGACCGCCCGGTCACCCTCGGCCCGCAGGTCATCCGCCTGCGGCCCGCCCCGCACTGCCGGACGCCCATTCTGAGCTACTCGCTCACACTCAAGCCGGCGGAAGGCAACTTCGTGAACTGGCAGCAGGATCCGTTCAGCAACTACCTGGCCCGGGTGGTCTATCCCGAGAAAGTGACGGAGTTCTCGGTCGAGGTGGACCTGGTCGCCGAGCTCGCCGTTTACAACCCCTTCGATTTCTTTCTCGAGCCCTACGCGGAGAAATTTCCCTTCACCTACGACCGCTCGCTCGCGGCCGAGCTGTCGCCCTACCTGCGCAAACGCCCGCGCAAACCCCGCTTCGCCGCGTTTGTGGCCGCGCTCGACCTCAAGCCCCAGCGCGCGATTGATTTCCTCGTCGCCCTGAACAGCCAGCTGAACCAGCTGGTCAAATACGTCATCCGACTGGAGCCGGGGGTGCAGACCCCCGAGCAAACCCTGACTCTTGGCAGCGGCTCCTGCCGCGACTCGGCCTGGCTGATGGTGCAGACACTCCGCCACGCCGGACTCGCCGCCCGCTTTGTGTCAGGTTACCTTATCCAGCTCCGGGCCGACGTGAAGGCGCTCGACGGCCCGTCAGGCGCGGCGGAGGACTTCACCGACCTGCACGCCTGGTGTGAGGTCTATCTGCCCGGCGCCGGCTGGGTCGGCCTCGACCCGACCTCGGGCTTGTTCGCCGGCGAGGGGCACATCCCCCTCGCCTGCTCGCCCGAGCCGTCCAGCGCGGCCCCCATCACCGGCGGGGTCGACGAGTGCGAGACCAAGTTCGAGTTCGAGATGTCCGTCCAGCGGGTGTATGAGTCGCCCCGCGTCACGCTGCCCTACACCGACGACCAGTGGGGCAGGATTGAGACCCTCGGCCACGCGATTGACGCCGACCTGGTGAAGAACGACGTGCGCCTCACGATGGGGGGCGAACCGACCTTCATCTCGGTGGACGATCCCGACGGTCCCGAGTGGAACTTCACCGCCGTCTCCCCCAAAAAACGCGCCCTTTCCGGTGAGCTTATCAAGCGCCTGCGCGCCAAATTCGCACCCGGGGCGCTGCTCCACTACGGTCAGGGCAAATGGTATCCGGGCGAGCCCCTGCCCCGTTGGGCGCTGGCCGCCTACTGGCGCAAGGACGGCGTGCCGGTTTGGAAGGACGACTCGCTCATCGCCGACGAGTCGAAAAACTACGGCCATGGCGCGCGTGAGGCGAAGGAACTGGCCACCCGCATCGCGCAGGTCATCGGGGTCAACCCGACACACCTCCTGCCCGGCTACGAGGACGTTTTCTATTACACATGGAAGGAGCGCCGCCTGCCCTCCAATGTCACCCCCGAGAAATCCCAGCTCAAGAACAAGCTGGAACGCGAGCGACTGGCGCAGATTTTCCAGCAAGGTCTCGGCTCGCCGGTGGGTTACACTCTGCCCCTGAAGCGGGCGATGATCGGCGGCCGACCCGGCTGGGCCTCGGGCTCGTGGTTTCTGCGCGACGACGACACGCTCTGGCTGCTCCCGGGCGACTCGCCCATGGGCGTGCGCCTCCCGCTCGACTCGATCCCGTGGGTCGCGGACAAGGATTATCCGTGGATCTGGCCGCAGGATCCGTCGCAAAAACTGCCCGCGCTGCCGGTGGATTTCCCCCATCAACGCTACCTGGCGGGCCAGCCCGAGGCCTCGCGCGGCGGACCGCCCGGGCTCGCCGGCCAGCAGCCGGGCAACCAGGTCCGCGGCCAGGTGGCCCGCGGCGAGATGCCCGACGAGCGGCCCGCGCCGGGTCAGAGTGCTCCGGGGGTCATCCGCACCGCCCTTTGTGTGCAACCCCGCGAGGGCCGCCTGCATGTTTTCATGCCGCCGGTCACCGCAGCCGAGGACTATCTCGACCTGATCGCCGGCATCGAGACCGCCGCGGCGGGGATGGGCGTGCCCCTCATCATCGAGGGTGAGACGCCCCCGAAGGATCCCCGCCTGAACAAACTCGCCGTCACCCCCGACCCCGGCGTCATCGAGGTCAACATGCACCCGAGCAAGTCCTGGGACGAGCTCGTCACCCGCACCACCGTGCTCTACGAGGAGGCGCGGCAGACACGGCTCGGCACGGAGAAGTTCATGGTGGACGGCCGCCATACCGGCACCGGCGGCGGCAACCACATCATTCTTGGCGGCGAGACCCCCGGTGACTCGCCGATGCTCCGCCGGCCCGACCTGCTGCGCTCGCTGCTCACCTACTGGCAGAACCACCCGTCGCTCAGCTACCTGTTCTCCGGCCTCTTCATCGGCCCAACCTCGCAGGCCCCGCGCATCGACGAGGCGCGCAACGACAGTCTCTACGAGCTGGGCATCGCCTTCAGGGAAATGGACCGCCAGCTCCAGCGCGGCGCAAACCCGCCCTGGCTCGTGGACCGGCTGTTCCGCAACCTCCTCACCGACTCCACCGGCAACACCCACCGGTCCGAGTTCAGCATCGACAAGCTCTACTCCCCCGACGGACCCACGGGCCGGCTCGGCCTCGTCGAGATGCGCGCGTTTGAGATGCCCCCGCATGCACGCATGAGCCTCGCGCAGCACCTGCTGCTGCGCGGCCTCGTGAGCAAGTTCTGGCGCGAGCCCTACACCAACGGCCTCGTCCGCTGGGGCGCCGACATCCACGACCGTTGGATGCTGCCGCATTTCTGCCAGACCGATTTTGCCGACGTGGTCCGTGACCTGCGCGACGCCGGCTATCCGTTTGAGACGGAGTGGTTCGCGCCGCATTTTGAGTTCCGTTACCCGCGGGTCGGGGAGTTTGCGGTGCGCGACATCGAGGTCGAGCTGCGCACCGCGCTGGAGCCCTGGCACGTGCTCGGCGAGGAGGCCGGCGGGGGCGGCACGGTGCGATACGTGGACAGCTCCCTGGAGCGTTTGCAGGTGAAGGCGAAGGGACTCGTGGGCGACCGCTTTGTGCTCACCGCCAACGGCCACCGTATTCCCCTGCACCCGACCGGAATCAACGGCGAGGGCGTGGCGGGGGTGCGCTACCGCGCCTGGCAGCCGCCCAACTGCCTTCAGCCGACGATCGGCGTCCATGCGCCGGTGGTGTTTGACCTGGTGGACACCTGGAACCGCCGCTCGCTGGGCGGTTGCACCTACCATGTCGCCCACCCCGGTGGCCGCAGCCACGACAGCTTCCCGGTAAACTCCTACGAGGCGGAAAGTCGGCGCCTGGCACGTTTCATCGCGCATGGTCACACCCCCGGCCTGATCAACGTCCCCCCACCCGATCCGGAGAGCCCGGAGCAGCCCTTCACGCTCGACCTCCGGGCGGTCTAGGGTACGCGGGACGCCTTGGCATCGGGACGCCACTCCGTGGCGTCCGCGGACGAATCGGAGAGCCGGTCGATGCTGTTACCTAATGCATCCCCGCCGGATTTTCTCCATTCGTGACATCCGCGTTGGCCGTGGCAAGATCGGACCGTGAACTCCATCCGTCTGGCCCTCCTTGCCGCCGTGCTGCTTCTGGCCGGCTGCGAGAGCTATGTGGCCAGCACCGACGAAGAGCGCACCGCGTCGTTTAAGAATTACGCCACCAGCACCATCGCCGGCCAGCCCGCGGAGTTTTATCTCCAGAGCCGCACCGCCGTTATCCTCAGCGGGGCCTACGCGCTGGCGGCCCGCTCGGACGGTCAGACCCTCACCGTTTTTTTCCGCCCCACCGCCGCCGGTGATTACGGTCACGCAGCCGCCATCGAGGCCGACGGCTATTTTATCACCGCCGCGCACTGCGTGAGCGACACCATCAACTATCTCATCTATTTCGACGGCCACTCCGCCCGGATCGCGGTGCCGCGGGTGGTCGCCCGGCAGTTTGACCCGGAGAAGGCGCTCGATTTTGCCATCCTGCAGGTGGATGCCCGCCTGCCTGCGGTCTTTGCCTGGGCCCGCCCCGGCGAGTTCCGGCCCGGCGCGACCGCTTTTTCCGTGGGCTGCACCGCCCCCTACGATCTCGGGCTCCAGCAGCGCGCTTACGAGGCCACCTGTCTGGCCGGCCACCTCGGCCGCCTGGCTGCGATGTCGACCGGTGCACGAGTCATTGTGAGCGACCTGCCGATCCGGAAGGGCGACAGCGGCAGCCCGCTGGTCACGGCCGGAGGCAGGTTGTTGGGCGTAAATTCCCGGGTCGGCCTCGACCGGGAGCAGGCTCGCATCCAGATCAGCGTGCGGCCGGATCCTGCCTGGGTTGCACGCACGATTTGGGAGGACCAGTTGCGGCGGGGATCAGGCCCGCCCGCAGTGGCCGAACCCCCTCTCCCACCGAACCCGCGCAACGACCCCGCGTGCAGTCTCTCCTTCAAGCTCTGCGACGACCCGGCACTGGTGCCGGGAACGGTCAAGTAAGGCAGGCTTCCCAGCCTGCAGCTTGAGGCGGGCAAACCCTCGACGTGGTTCGGAACACGCAAGGATGAGCCACCGCCCTCTCACTCGTAATCGTAAAGTTTGGGGTCGCGCATCGGCGGGCCCCGCCGCGCCTTGAGCCGTTGGCGTGGCTCCCTCGGGTCTGGCCGTGGCGGAGGTCCGCCCGGGCCACCGCCGTAGGGATCGTCCGGGTCTCCCCCCTCAGCGCCATCGGCCCCACCCAATTCATCTTCCAAAGAGTCGGGATCAGCGCCTTCTTCGAGCTTACGGACGACCTCCTCCATGTCAGCGGGGATCTTCTCGCCCGTCAGCTCTGTCATGCGGCGCATCATCCGGCCCATCGCCCGGGGGTCGTTTTCATCCACCTGGGAAAACTCCCGCTCCATCACCCCCATGGCCGCCTCCATCCGCACGTCTTCGGCGACATCGCCCGTGCCGCCCTCAGCCATCTGGCCGCCGGCTTCTGGCTGCTGTTCCCCACCCCGACCGGTGACGGCAAAGCGGGACACCATTTTCTCCAGCGCAAACTTGGGATTGTCCGGACAGCGCGGCACGATGCGGCCCTGGGCCAGGGTCTTCGCGTAGAACTGATAAATCCTGTGGTTCGCCTGACAGTAATACTCGTAAATGGGCATGATGACAGTGGACGGAAGCTATGCCCGTTGGTGCAAAATACCAGTGGAAACCACGGATGACCCAACCCTCTAACCCGGGTTTTGCCCGGTGCTTGGTGGACCCTAGCGGGTTCGAACCGCTGACCTCCTCAATGCCATTGAGGCGCTCTACCAACTGAGCTAAGAGCCCGTGACCAAGCCAGAAGGTCAAAAAATCGGGGTTTCGGACACGAAGGCAAGCCGTTTTTTTAGGCAGATCGGGAAATTGATCGGTGGGCGCCGGTACCATCCGGGTCATCCCTGCTCCATCCTCACGCCTCGTCGTGGACTTTGAAGACGAGAGAGTAGCTTCCCGCATGGCCGGAAGGGGGGGGCGGGAGCGAGGGCATGGCGCGGAAGGCGGCCAGGACCGCGCGGTCAAAGGCCGGATTGCCCGACGACGTGCTGATGCGGACACCGGTCACGCTCCCGCTGGTGTTGAGCATAAACACCACTTCCGCCTGCAGGCTGTCGCTCACCCCGTCGGGTGCCTGAAACGCCTCGCGCACGCGTTGGCGGAGCATGGCCAGATAGGCCTCCGCCTCGTCGGCCAGAGCGCGGCTGAGCGCCGTGCCGTTCGCACCTTCGCCGTGGTTGGTCGACGGGGGGGCGTTGACGCCATTAACCAGGGCCTGGGTGTCAATCTGATGGTATTTGAGGGGCGAAGTTTTGGTCGGCGAGGCCGGTCCCGTCTTGGAGACAGTGGACGCGGTGACCCTGGTCTTGGCCGGAGCCGGAGTCGTTTTGTCCGGAAGGGCGTTTTTCGCGGCCGCTGCCGCCGCCTGGGCGGCGAGCTTCTGCTCGTTGGCCGCCTCCACCGCCGCTTGCTTCAGCACACGCTGTTCGGTTCTGGTTTCGGCCCGGTCGAGGGACTTGACGAGCGGATTAGCCGCCGAAGCCTGGCTGGCGGGGGCGACGGTCGCGGCGTAATTACTACCCGGGCCGACCACGAGCTCGAAAATCTGCGGCCGCTCGCGGACGCTCTTTTGCGCGAACCAGGTGAACGCCAAGATCAAGGTCGCAGCCGCCCCATGGAGGAGGGTCGAGAGGAAAAGGGCGCCGGGTGATCGGGCGGTCATGGCGATGGGATGTTCAAGTTTGGCGGAGCCATGCCGCCTAGCCCGAAGTCTGAGTGTCAAAGGTGATTTTGGAAAGCTGATTTTTCTTCAGCTCATCCATGAGTTTCACCACCTGCTGCCATTGCAGTGAGAGGTCTGCACGGATACGGACCACGGGCCGCTTCGTCTCCGGCAGCGCGGCCAGGGTGTGCAACTGGGATTGCAGTTGGGCGAAGGTGACAGCCGTGCTCCCATCGCCGAAATAGTAGCGGCCCTGTTTGTCGATCGCAACGGTCTGGAAAGTGGTCTTGGGATCGGGCTGGGTCTGCGGGCTTTTCGACTCGTTCGGCAAATTGATGGGGATGGATTGCTCATGGTTGATGAGCGGTGTGGCGATCATGAAGATGATCAACAGCGTGAACCCCAGGTCGATGAGGTTGGTCACGTTCAGCTCCGCAATGGGATGCAACTGGCGGGAACGGCGGAAGTTTCGGGCCACAGGAGGGGGGGGGGGAATTGGTTAAGGGTTATTGGTTAACGCTTATTTGATTATTTGCCGGAGCGCAAGCGGGCGGTTTGGAGCGATGCGCCAATGATACGCTTCAGTTCGTCACATTCGTTCACGAGGCCCGTGAGCAAAACCGGCTTCAACAAGCCGGCCTTCGCAATGATACGCAGCCAGACATGGGTTTCGTTGAGTTCCTTAAGCGCGACCCTAAGTTTATGAATGAAATCCGCGCGGCTCTCGGCGGAACGTGATTCGGAATAATTGGGGGCGGGTGAAGTCCCTGAGCGCACGATCTGCCCGGCTATGTGC
The DNA here is from genome assembly GCA_903929355.1 of uncultured Opitutaceae bacterium. Lineage (GTDB taxonomy): Bacteria > Verrucomicrobiota > Verrucomicrobiia > Opitutales > Opitutaceae > CAIYUN01. The sequence goes on along the minus strand of CAIYUN010000040.1, from coordinate 45,478 downwards.
TTGCCAGCCATGGTCACGCTCAGGCGGTTCGCCAGCGCGATAATCCGCACGGCGAAATCAATCAATCGCTCCTCCAGCGCCTCCGGAGTCAGTTTGGGTTTCTCTTTTTCTGACATGGCCCAATAAGCATTAAGCAATAACCATTAAGAAATCCTCCGCTCTATTCCGATTCCAGCTCGATCCGGTCGGCGAGCGAGCTGGCGTAGTTCTCCAGCTCCGTGATCAGCTGCTTGGTGCTCGCGAGCAGGATGTTGTAACCGAACACCGACGGGATCGCCACCAGCAGGCCCGCGGTGGTCGTCATCAAGGCGGCCGACACCCCGGGTGCGAGCGTCTGGATGTTGGTCGAGGTTTCCCCCGCGACCCCATCAAAGGCCACCAGCACCCCCCACACCGTGCCGAGCAGCCCGAGAAAGGGCGCGCCCGACACGATGCTGGCCAGGAAAATCATGCTCGATTCGTAGCGCAGGATCTGGCGGGCGAGCGCGCGCTGGAGCGCGTTCTCCGTGTGCTCCAGGCGAAAGCGCGAAGTGTCGCTGCCCCGCTCCTTGCCGATGGAGGCCGCGCGCCAGTAGGCCTCGACCGCGTCCGCAAAGAGGTCCCCGTAGGGGATCGTGCGGCGACTGCGGTAGGACTCCCCCAGGTTGAGCAGCCCGCTTTCCCCGCGCAGGCTCCGTTCATAGGCGTGGTTCAGCTCGCGCAGCCGGCGCAGCTCAAAAAATTTCCCGAACATGATCGTCCACGCGACCAGGCTGACAATCCCGAGGCCGGCGACAATCACCTGGCCGACGATGTCGGTGATGGAGTAAAGATGGATGACATTGACGGCGAGAATGGGCGGCATGGTGGCGCACGGACGGTGCGCTGAAAGGGTTGGCCGGTTTCGCGCGCGCGTTCAACGGAAAACACCGCCCGGGCCGGAGGAATTCTGTTTGCCACTCCGCGCCGACACTTTATCGGTTGCGCCTCCCCTCATGTTCCGCTCCCGCGCCCTCCAGGACCTCCGATCCGCCCTCGCCCATCCCGCCGCCCGCCGCGCCTTCGTCGGCTTCGACGGCTTTGTGGACACCATTGTCGCACCCGTCGCGCAACGCTCGGGCCAGGGCGACCAGTTCAAGCCCTTTGCCAGCCTGGCCGACTTCGGCCGCCGCATCGTCGGCGCCGCGGGGCACAGCACCAACATCGAGCTTTATCCGCGCCTCGACAAGCTGGGGGGCAACGGTCCCATCCTCGCCAACGCCCTCCTCGCCCAAGGCGCGAGCGTCACCTATGTCGGCGCGCTGGGGCGCGGCACGGTGCACCCGGTGTTTGCCGAACTGGCCCGGCGCGCCCGGGTGGTTTCGGTCGCGGATGCCGCCCACACCATCGCCGTCGAGTGCGACGACGGCAAATGCATGCTCGGGATGATGCGCAGCCTCGACGAGGTGACGCCCGCCGCCATCATTGCCGGTCTCGGCGGCCCCGACGCCTGCCGCGACGCCCTCGCCGCCACCGACCTGGTCGCCCTGGTCAACTGGACCATGCTCCCGCACATGACGGCGATCCTGGCCGAGTTCGCCACGAACGTCCTGCCGCGCGTACCGGCCCTGGCCGGTCGGATTTTTTTCTTCGATCTGGCCGACCCGGAGAAACGCTCCGCCGACGATCTCCGCACCGCGTTGGCGACCATGGCGAGCTTTGGCCGGTTTGGGCGCGTCACGCTGGGCCTCAATCTCAAGGAGGCCCGGCAGGTGGCTGCCGCGCTGGGCCTGCCGCCCGCGCCCGACACCGAGGCCGGCCTGCGGGAAATGACGGCCGCCATCCGCGCGAAGCTCGCGGTCGCCACCGTCGTGGTCCACCCCCGCGAATGCGCCGCGTGCGCGACCGCCGACGGCACCTGGTGGGTGCCCGGACCCGTGGCCGAACACCCGCTCATCACCACGGGGGCGGGAGACCATTTCAACGCCGGCTTCACCACCGGTCAGTTGCTCGGCCTCCCGCCCGAGTCATGCCTTGCGCTCGGCGTCTCCACCAGCGGCCATTACGTCCGCACCGGGCAAAGCCCGGCGCTGGCGGACCTCGAAACCTTTCTCGCCAACTGGCGCTAAACGCCCCACCCTGCCGCCATGCCCTTGAAAAACCATCACACCGGCAAGCTCATCTCCTTCGAAGGTTCCGAAGGCAGCGGGAAGTCCACGCAGATGGCCCGCCTCGCCAAGCACCTCCAGACCACGGGCCGCGAGGTGCTCACCACCCGGGAGCCGGGTGGCACCGAGATCGGCGAACAGATCCGCAACATCATCGTCCACAATCTTAAGGGCGATGAGATGACTCCGGAAACCGAGCTGCTGCTCTTTGCCGCCTCGCGCGCGCAGCATGTCCGCGAGCTCATCGCGCCCAATCTCGCCAAGGGGGTCATTGTCCTGTGTGACCGCTTTCTCGACTCCAGCACGGTCTATCAGGGCGTTGCGCGCAACCTCGCGCTCGACCCGGTCAACCAGATCAACCAGTTCGCGGTGGGCAATGTGATGCCCGACCTCACGATCATCCTCGACGTGCCGACCGAGGTGAGCCTGGCCCGCATCAAGCAGCGCGCCTCCGACCTGCCCGACCGGATGGAGCGCGAGAACATCGAGTTCTACGAGAAGGTCCGCGAAGGCTACCTGCTCCTCGCGCGCAGCATGCCGGGTCGCTTCAGCGTGATTGACGGCACGCAGTCCGAGGACGCGGTGGCCAAGAAGATCTGGACCGAGGCGCAGAAGGTGTTGAAAGAGTGATCCTGCCGGAAACGGCGACCACCGCCGGGCGTCTTTCACCCTGGTCCCGCGTTGGCTGGCGAAGCCAGGGTGAACCAAGGCAGCATTCCAATTTCAAGTCCATGCCCGCCACCAACCGAACCGCCGCCATGCCGTCCACCCGAAAGCCGGGCCACGAGTCCTTGTCCTCGAGCCTGGTTCGTGTGGCCACGGTCGGGACGATCCTGCTGTGGGTTTGGTTCATGTGCTTTTACCTATTCCCCCGCATCGAAGTGTTGTTTGCCGCGCTCCATGTCGTTCAAAGTGGTCCATCGCTCCCTCATTTGCTCTATGCCTTCCGTGCTGCCTTCAAGTTCTTGTATCTAATTACTGCGCTTGTCGCAATTTGGGTCGTACGAAAAAGGAGCGGCGCGCACGCCACCAACCTCTTGGGCGCACTCTTGCTATTCCTAATCATCGAAACAGGAGTAGTGATGTATGCAGGAATTTTCATGCCCATCAGCGGACTTTCCAGCTCAAGCCACTGATGTCCGCCCTCGCCCAACCCTGGCCCGCCGCCCTTGTCGGCACCCCCGCAGTCGCCGTGATCGAGCGCGCGATTGAGCGCCAGCGTCTCTCGCACAGTCTGCTCCTGCACGGCGGCGACCTCGGCACGCTCGTCGGGGTCGCCCACGCCATCGCTGATCGTCTGCTCAATCCGCCCGGTGCGGCCGCCCGGTTCCCGGTCAAAGATCACCCGGATTACTTTGCGCTCCGCCCGAAGGGCAAGAGCCGCATCATCCCGATCGGCAAGGCCGACTCGCCCGAGCCGGGCACCATGCGCGAGTTCCTGCCCAAGCTCTACGTCAGCCCGTCCGTCGCGCCGCGCAAGGTCGCCATCCTCTACGAGGCCGACCGGATGGAGGCGCCGTCGGCCAACGCCTTCCTGAAAACCCTGGAAGAACCGCCCGCCCACACCATGCTGCTGCTCGTCACCACGCGCCCTTACGCGCTGCTGCCGACCATCCTCAGCCGCACCCTGCACTTCCGTTTCCCCTCGGCCGCCGCCCCGGTGGCGACCGACGGCTGGCCCGCGTGGCTCGACGATTACCGCGCCTGGCTCGGTCGCCTCGCCGACTCCGGGGCTCCCGACAAACGTGCCGCCACCGACCACATCATGGCGCTCTACGGCCTCGTGGCGCGCTTTGCGGCCGTGCTGGAGTTTGCCACCGACGAGACCTGGAAGCAGCAGAAGGAAAAGCTCCCCGCCGACCTCGACGACGCCGAGGAGGAGGCCATCCAGACCGGCATCACCAACGGCATCCGCACCCGCCTCTGCATCGAGATCGAGGCCGCGACACGGGCCTTCGCCTTGCCCCGCCTCGCGGCCGGCGACGAAACCGCGCGACGCGCGTTCACCGGGGCCATCACCAGGCTGGAGCACAACATCGGGCTCCTCCGCCTCAACCTGAACGCGGCCGCCGCGTTGGAGGATTTCCTCCTCGCGTCGCTGCGGCTGTGGACCAAGCGGTAAAGCGAAAACCCCAAGCAGGGGAGAAGGAGGAAGCCAGGAAACCAGGAGCGGCATATGATTTGGCAATTCACCTTCAGTTTTTAACACTTGGCGGGGCCTTCAGTCCTTTCGGGGATTCCTGCGTTCCCCCTATACGATCCGGCTTCGCTCCCTCGCCTCAAACCGCCAGCTCCGGATGAGACCGGGCGTACACCGCGGCATAGGCGGCGAAAGCCTGCTTCAGTCGCATTGCGACGGTGCCCTCCCCGACCTGAAACGCCAGATCGTCGATGGCCCGCACGGGTTGCACGTCCCGCGTGGTCGAGGTGAGAAAGCACTCCGCGCACGCGGCGAGGTCGGCCGGGCGCAGCGTTGCCTCGCGTGCGACCACCCCCGCGGCCGCGGCGACTGGGCCCAGCAGCAACTGCCGGGTGATGCCGCCAAGTATGCCAGCGTCGAGCGGTGGGGTCACCATCTCGCCGGCCCGCACGAAGGCCAGGTTGCACACCGCCGCCTCGGTGATCTCGCCAGCGAGATTGGTCATCACGACCTCGTCGGCGCCGCGCGCCTTGGCCTCGCGCAGGCAAAGGAGGTTGTTAAGGTAGTTTCCGGTCTTCCAGGCCGGATCAAGCGTGGCCGGGGAGTTGCGGTGCAGTTCCCGCGCCTGCGCGAGACGCAGACCCGTGCGGATCGTTTCCGTCGTCGGCTGTGCGAGCTTTTGCACCAGAATCACAAAGTCTGACTGGTCCGCCAGCGCCGGATCCAGCCCGATGGGGCCGCCACCGCGCGTGATTTGCAGGCGGATATAGAGCTCGTCCCGCACCCCGGTCGTGTTGCGCCAGGCCGTGGCGGTCCGCTTGATTTCCGCCAGCATTGCCGCGGGGGCGAGCGGCAGGGTGAGGTGCAACGCCCGGGCCGAGCGCTCCAGCCGGGCCCAATGTTCCTCCCAGGCGAAAATCACCCCGTGATAAGTCCGCCACACCTCATAGATGGCGTCGCCGTATAGATAGCCGCGGTTGAGCGGCGCGATGGACGGCTCGTGCGCGGGGTGGAGACGCCCGTTGGTGCAGGCCTGGATGAAGGGGGCGGACATTCCCGGATTCAAATTGTCATGGCGTGATAGCCACCGTCCACGACGAGCTCGGCCCCGGTCACAAAGCTGCCCGCGCCCGAGGCGAGCAGCAGGGTGGCGCCGATCAGCTCCCGGGGCTCGCCGAAACGCTTCATCGGCGTGTGTCCCATGATGTTTTGCACGCGCTCGGGGGTGAGCACCTTGCGGTTTTGCTCGGCCGGAAAAAACCCCGGCACGATCACATTGACCCGCACATTTTTCGGCGCCCACTCACGGGCCAGGTTTTTGGAAAGGTTGTGCACCGCCGCCTTGCTGGCCGAATAGGTGAAAACGCGGGAGAGCGGCACCAGGCCGGACATGGAGCCCAGGTTGATGATCGAGCCGCCCTGTCCGCGTTCGACGAGATAGCGCCCGAACACCTGGCAGCCCAGAAAAACCGACTTCACGTTCACGCGCATGATTCGCTCGTACTCCTCCTCGCCAATCTCGAGGAACGGGGTCGCGGAGTTCACGCCCGCGCCGTTGATCACGATATCCACCCGGCCCGATTTGGCCAGCACCGCGGCGAGCAACTGCTCCACCTCGGCCTTGCTCCCGGCGTCGGCGGAAACAAAGTAGCCCGTGCCGCCGGCCGCATGAATCTTGGCCAGGCGGGCCGCCGCCTTGTCCGCGTTGCGGCCGGCCAAGATCACCTCCGCGCCCGCGCCCGCGAGACCCTGGGCCATGGCGCCACAGAGCTCGCCGGTGCCGCCGATGATGACAGCCACCTGGCCGGTGAGGGAGAAAAGGGAGGAGAGGTATTCGGGTGAGGTCATGGGAAAGCGGTCATCCACGCACAACGGGACCGCCTGCGGCAACCCCAAAGCCCGAGCCTCAGCGGTTTGCAGGCCGCGCTTGTCTTTGCCGGGCGGCTGTTGCACTCTGGATGCATGCTTTCCGACCGGCATTACATGCGGGACCGCGAACCCCGCGATCCTGTCTCCATGCTCACCTGGGTGATCGTGCTGATCATCGCGGGCTTTGTATTTGAACTCGTCTGCCTTAATTGGGCCGGCACGGTCGCGGCGAGCCAGCTCGTGAACCAGCTGGAGCTCTCACCTGAAGCCATGCGCGTCGGCCATGTGTGGACGCTGTTCACTTACGCGCTGCTCCAGGATCCCAGGGGTCTCCTTGCCCTGCTCGGCAATCTGCTCTGCATCTTCTTCTTTGGCCGGGCGGTCCTGCCCCTGCTCGGTTCCCGTCGTTTTGCCTGGTTTTGCATCTCCGTCGTGGTGGTGGGTGGTCTCGCCTGGGTGGCGACCAACTGGTGGTCGCCCCTGGCCTCATTGAGCGGGGCCTCGGCCGTGTCGGTCGCCTTGCTGGTTCTGTTCGCCTGCTTTAATCCCGAGGAGCCCATCACCTTTCTGCTCTTCTTTATCCTGCCCGTCACGGTCCGGCCGAAATATCTCGCGTGGTTTACCGTGGCCCTCGATGGCGTCGGCTTTCTTTTTTACGACCTGCCGCGTCATGCTTCGCCATTTGGGTTTGCTCATTCGGCCCATTTGGGGGGTGCGTTGGTGGCTTGGGTTTACTTCCGGCACTTGCACGACCGCACGCTTGGGCATCATGAAGGCCATGCGGCCTTCTCCCTGCCCCGCTGGCTACGCCGGCGGCCCCGTGCCGCCACGCCGCCGGCTGATTTCCCCGAAACTACCACCCGCCAGGAGGACCTTCGCGCCGAGGTGGATCGCATCCTCGACAAGATCAACAGCGATGGCTTCGGCGCCCTCACCGCCGGAGAGCGGCGGGTCTTGGACGAGGCCAAGAATCTCCTCAGTCGCCGATGAAGCGATGCCTTGCTTTTTTTATAGTTCTCCACGATGCTGGGTTCCAGCCCACCGGAGTATCCTTGCCCGGGTACTTCAGCAGTAATTAATTTGCATTAACATGCAACCTTCCGCGTTCCGTGCCCTCTAACACCCTGATGAACCTACCCGCCCGCTTCCGCCCCAGCTTGTCTCGTACCGCTGGGTTTTTCCTTGCCGCCCTCATGGCCTTGGCCGCCATCCCGGCTTTGCCCGCCCAGAATACACCGGCTACGCCGGCGGCATCGGGTGCAGTTGCTCCCGCGCGCAAAATGGAGGTTCCCACCGGCCTCGGTCTTGAGATTCGTGCCCTGATCCAGCTCCTTGAGGCCGCCCACTACAACCGCGACGCCATTAAACCCGCGAACTACGGTGAGCTGATCCCGGATTTCATGGGAAGCCTCGACGGCCAGCGGCTCTTTTTTCTTGGGTCCGACAAGCAAGACTTCCTGACCCGGCACCCGGCGGACAATCTTTACTGGAACATCTCCTCGCTCGGTCACATCGATCCTGCCTACGAAATCTTCTCCGTTTACGAGTCCCGCGTGCACGCGCGCGTGGCTTGGATTCTGGCGGAACTGGACAAGGACTTCGATCTTACCGGCAACGATACCTATGCCCCGGACCGCTCCAAGTCTGAATGGCCGGCCGATGCCGCCGCAGCCGACGACCTCTGGCGTCGACGCCTCAAGTTCGACCTGATCCAGGAGATGCTCAGCGCCAAGGCGGTCGCCGACGTCGCGACACCCCCGCCGGCCAAACCGGGCAAGACCCCGCCGGCCGTCACCGCCGCCCCGGCCCCCACCAAATCTTTGGCGGAGGCCAAGGATGCCCTCCGCAAGCGTTATGGTCTCTTGCCCAAGAACGTGGCCGACATCGACGCCTCCGATCTCGCCGAGTCATTTCTCACGGCCATAACCCAGCTCTACGATCCCCACTCCACCTATTTCTCCGCCTCCACCTATGAGGATTTTGGCATTCAGATGCGCCTCCAGCTCGTGGGCATCGGGGCGCTTCTCAGCGTGGAGGAAAATTACTGTGTGGTGAAGGAGCTCATACCCGGTGGCCCGGCCGACCTGAGCAAGCAGATCAAGCCCAACGACAAGATCACCGCCATCGCCCAGGATACCGGCGAGGCGGTTGACGTCATCGGGATGAAACTGCGCAATATCGTCCAGATGATCCGCGGGGCCAAAGGCACCAACGTCCGCCTCACCATCGAGTCGGGCGAAGGGGCCAGCGTCACCCGCAAGGTGGTGGTGCTCGGGCGCAATATCGTCAACCTTGACTCCGCCCGCGCCCACGCGGCCGTCTTCAGTGTTCCCGGCGTCGACGGCAAGTCCACGGTCCCGATCGGCGTCATCACCCTCCCCGGCTTTTATGGACCCGATTCCGCGACCGAGGGGTCGGATCCGGCCACGGCTTCCAAGGATGTGGCGGAGCTGATCAAGCGCCTGCAGGCCGACCATATCCAAGGCATCGTGCTTGACCTGCGCCGGAACGGTGGCGGTCTGCTTTCCGAGGCGGTTGAGCTCACGGGGCTTTTTATCAAGTCAGGTCCCGTGGTTCAGGTGCGCGGACACGACGGCGAGGTCAAGGTGGACAGTGCCGACGACCCCGCCCTCGCCTGGTCCGGTCCACTCGCGGTGCTTGTTTCCCGCTTCAGCGCCTCGGCCTCGGAAATCGTGGCCGGCGCCCTGCAAAACTATGGTCGGGCGATCATCGTCGGGGACAGCTCCACCCACGGCAAGGGCACCGTGCAGACCATTGTCGAGATGAGCCGGGCTTTTCCACCGCAGCTGGCCGCCCTCTTCGCCGACCAGAAGACCGGTGCCACCAAGCTCACGATCCAGAAGTTTTATCTTCCGAACGGCTCCTCCACCCAACTGCGGGGGGTCGTGCCCGACATCATCCTGCCCTCGGTCGATGACTACCTGCCGATTGGCGAGTCCAGCCTGCCCCATGCCTTGGGCTGGGATGAGATCCCCGCGAGCAAGTTTAACGGTCACGCGCTTGATCCCGCCGCGCTCACGTCCCTGCGCGCCGCCAGCACCGCCCGTCAGGCCAAGCTGCCCGAGTTCTCCTTTCTCCAGCGTTCGATCGCCTGGTTCAAGGCCCGGCAGGACCAGAAGGACCTCTCGCTCAATCTTAAATCGCGCCAGCAACAGATGGACACCGATGCCGCGTACAAGAAGACCACCGATGCCGAGCTCAAGACCCTGGAGAAAAGCAGCAGCTACGCTTTCACGGAGGTCATGCTCGCCCCACCCCCGCCGGCACGGATCAAGGCGGCACCGTCCGACCCATCCGTCACTCCCGACAACGCGGATGACGACAATTCCGACGAGCGCTACGCCAAGATGGACATCGATCTCCGGGAGTCTCTGCGAGTGGTGCAGGATGCCATTCACCTGAATCCCGAGCCGCCGCAATGGGTGCTCGACACCCGGTCAACCAGCCAGGGCACCTCCCTCAACGGTCCGGCCTCCACCACCCGCTGAGGTGGAAATGAACTGGCCGGTCTGACCCCGGGGAGCGCGCCCAAGCCGCCCTAACCGCGTCAGATCATGCCGAGGGGCCGGCCGCACGCCGGAGGGCGGCAGGCTGCTGCTGGGAAATGCAGTGCAATGTCCCCAGGCCCAGCACGAGATCAACGCAGTCGATCGGAATGATTTCGCGCCCCGGGAAACATCCCGCGAGCACCGCGGCGGCGACGGCGTCCCGTCTGGGCTGGCGGAAGGAGGGGATGAGCACGGCCCCGTTGATCACCAGAAAATTTGCGTAGCTGGCCGGCAGCCGCCGGCCGTCGCAGGAAACGGGGCGCGGCATCGGCAGACCGACAATTTCGAATTTTTTTCCCGCCGGGGTGCGCATGGCGCGCAGGCGCTCGAAGTTTTCCTTCAGGGCGCGGTGGTTGGTGTCGCGGCAGTTGGTCTCCATGGCGGTCACAATCCCGCCGGGACGGAAAAATCGGCTGAGGTCGTCCACATGGCCGTCCGTGTCGTCCCCCGCGATGCCGCGGCCCAGCCAGTAAACCGTCTGGATGCCGAGAAATTCGCCCAAGGCGCGTTCGAGGTCCATGCGGGTCAGGGCTGGGTTGCGGTTGGGGTTGAGCAGGCAGGCCTCGGTCGTCAGGAGCAGGCCGGCACCATCGACCTCAATCGAGCCGCCTTCGAGCACCATGTTCCGGCCAAAGCGACGCAGGCCGAGAGTCCGGGCGATTTTCCGGGGAATCGCGTTGTCCCGAGCGAATCGGGGGTACTTCCCACCCCAGGCGTTGAACTCCCAGTCGGTCAGCGCCACCTCGCCCGTCCGGTCATTTTTAACGAAGATGGGTCCGTGATCGCGGCACCAGGCGTCATCAGTCGGGTGATCATGGAGGGTGATGCGGGCCAGATCGGCACCGGCCCGGTTCAAAAGGGCCCGGGCCCGCGCCTGACGGGAACCCTCGCAGTTGATATGGACATCCTCAAAGTGAGAAATCCGGGCGGCAATTTCGGCGAATTTCGCTGGGATGGGCCGGAAGTGGCCCGGCCAGGTGGCCAGCCGGTGCGGCCAGGACAACCACACGGCCGCCTGCTGCTCCCATTCGGCGGGCATCCGGAAGCCGAGGGCAGCCGGGGTTCGGGGGGTGGGTGGGTTCAGGGACATGGCTTGATTGGACGCAACCTGGGGCGCGAAGACGGAGAAACGGGGTTCCCGCGCCGCCCCGTGCCCTAGTCGATGAAACGTTGGACCAAGCCCCCGTAGGCGTCAACGCGCCGGTCGCGCAAAAACGGCCAGTGGGTGCGGGTGTCATCCACCCGGGCCAGGTCCACCGCCGCCAGCAGGACTTCCTCGTGCTGTCCGCCGGCTTTGGCGAGGATCTCGCCGCTGGTGCCCGCCACAAAACTTTGCCCCCAGAACTCGAGCCCGTCACCCCCTGCGGGACACTCATGGCCGACCCGATTGACGGCAGCGACATAGCATCCGTTGGCCACGGCATGAGCGCGCTGGATGGTTTCCCAGGCCGCGTGCTGCGTGGGGCCTAGGGCGGTCTGCTCCTTCGGGTGCCAGCCGATCGCCGTCGGATAGAGCAGGATTTCCGCCCCCTGCAGCGCGGTCAACCGCGCCGCCTCGGGATACCATTGGTCCCAGCAAATGAGCACGCCGATCTTGCCGAACTTGGTTGGCCAGGCGCGAAAACCCGTGTCACCCGGGGTAAAGTAAAACTTTTCATAGTAAAGCGGATCATCCGGGATGTGCATCTTGCGGTAGCGCCCGACCAGCGAGCCGTCCGCATCAATGATGACGGCGGTGTTGTGGTAGAGCCCGGCCGCCCGTTGCTCGAACAGGGAGGCAACGACCACCACGCCGTGCTCCCGCGCAAACTGCTGGAACACCCCGGTGGTCGGGCCAGGAATCTTTTCCGCCAGGGCAAAATGGGCGTAGTCCTCGCTCTGGCAGAAATACTGGGTTTGAAACAGCTCCTGGGTGCAGATGATGTTGGCCCCACCCTGGGCCGCAGTCCGGGCCAGCGCCAAGGTTTTGGCCAGGTTCGCCGCCGGATCCGCCGAGCAGGCGTGCTGGAGCAGGCCGAGGGTGATGGTGCCCATTTGCGATTTCCGATTTTGGAATTTCGAGATTGGACCGGACTACGGACGACGGGCGGGGAGGCCCATGCGCCACGTGGTCCGCCTAATACACCACTTTGTTGAGCGGATACTCGACAATGCCCTCCGCCCCCAGTTCCTTGAGCTGCGGGATGATCTCCCGGGCGACGCTTTCGTCGATGATCGTCTCCAGCGCGATCCACGCGGAATTGCTGAGGGGCGAGATGGTCGGGTTGCGCAATGCCGGGATGGCCTGCAGGACCGCGTCCAAGGCCTTGACCGGCACGTTCATTTTCAGCCCGACCTTGCGTTCGGCCTCCAGCGCCCCGCGCAGCAGCAGCGCGATGGTCTCGATTTTGCGGCGCTTGGCGGGGTTCTCCCAGCTCGTGCGGTTGGCGATCAGCTTGGTGTTGGTCTCCAGCAACGTGTCCACGATTCGGAGCTGATTGGCCCGGAGCGAGGAACCGGTCTCGGTGATGTCCACGATGGCGTCCACGAGGTCGGGCACCTTCATCTCCGTCGCGCCCCACGAAAACTCGACCGTGACCGGGATGTTCCGGGCGGCGAAATAGCGCCGCACCGTGCCGACCAGTTCGGTGGCCACCCGCTTGCCGGCGAGGTCTTCCGGCCGGGTGAGGGGGGACGCCTCGGGCACACACAGCACCCAACGCGACTTCAAGGCCGACGCCTTGCTGTAGATGAGATCGCAGACCTCGACCACGTCGGACTCGTTTTCCTGGATCCAGTCGAGACCAGTCAGGCCACAGTCAAAGAAGCCATGCTCGACATAGCGGCTGATCTCCTGCGCCCGGACCAGGCGGCCTTCGAGCTCGGGGTCGTCAATCGCCAGTTTGTAGGAACGCGAGCTGGTCGTGATCTTCCAGCCGGCTTTGGCAAAAAGATTCTTGGTGGATTCCTCGAGGCTGCCCTTGGGCAGCCCGAGCATCAGGAGTGGTTTTTTCTCGGCGGACACGAAGCCAAGGCACACGGCCCGGCTTGAGCCTTCAAGCCAAATTCGCCCCCGGGCGTAAGATGTGGGTTTTTCCCTAGATGCTTTTCTTTGACAGGAGCGAACCACCGGTGAAAATTCCGCCCACCAGCCGATCACCTTCGTCTCTCCCGGCCTTCCAGCATGCCTGCTGCCCCCCAACCTTTCATTGTGCTCGTCGAGGACGAGGAACACCTCTGCAAGCTCATCTCGATCCACCTGGAGGAGGCGGGGATGCGGGTGCAGGCCTACCATAGCGCCGCCCCCGCCCGGCAGTTCCTGCGGCGGAATTTTTCCAACCTGCTCCTGCTCGATGTGAATCTGCCGGACCAGTCGGGCTTTGAGCTGCTCGCGGCGCTGCAGCGCGAGGGCCGGCATTTTCCGGCAATTTTCGTGACGGGCAACACGCACGAGCTGAGCAAAATTCAGGGTCTGCAGTTGGGCGGGGACGATTACATCACCAAACCATTCAGCTACGCCGAGCTGGTCGCCCGCATTCAGACGGTCCTGCGTCGGGCCGAAGGGCGCACCGACCTCAAGGTGGCGGAAAACGTCCGGGTCGGCGACCGGGCCTTTGCTTTTTGCGGCGCGCATATTGTGCCGCGTCGGATGGAGGTCGTCTTTGACGGCGAACAGGTCGAAAGGATCGGTCGGAAGGCTTTGGGCATCCTCTCCTGCCTGCATGCCAACCGGGGGACAGTCATCACCCGCAAGACACTGATCCATGCGGTCTGGGGTCGCCACGCCGACGTGACCAGCCGCTCGCTCGACCAGTATATCGTGAAAGTGCGCGAGCTCTACCGGCACCACGGGCTGGAAATGGCCGCCTTCACCACCCTGCACGGAGTTGGGTACCTCTACGATCCCGACGGCACCGCCAGTCCGGAACCGGCGGGCCGAAGGGGTGTCTGAGAGCAAAGTCTCCGATCCGGCTCCAGCTCAAGCCCGCAGCGCGATCGTCCCGTCGGCGGTGATGGCGGCTTGGATCTTGGATAGGGCGGTGTTGACCTCGTCATCGGTCAGCGTCCGGTCGGCGGTCCGGAACACGAGGCTGAACGCGAGGCTCTTCTTGCCGGCCGGCAGACCCTCCCCCTGGTACACATCAAAGACCGCCACGCTCTCGAGGGCAAAGGCATGGCCGGTGGCGGTGCGGGCGATTTTGGCGAGGATTTTCTGCACGTCGGCCGCTGGCGCGGCGGTGTCAACCACCAGCGCCAGATCGCGCAGCGCGGCGGGCATGAGGCTGAAATCGGCGTAACGGCGGCGGCTCGCCTCGGCCGCCAGTTTCTCCGGAAGAATGGCAAAAAGTCCGGCGTGGACGGTCCCCTCGATCCCGAGAGACTGGACCAGGGCCAGGTCCACCAGTCCGAATTGAGCGATCCAGCCGCGGTGCTGCAACTCGCCCGCCATGGCGGCGTGGCCGGCCTGCCAGCCGTGGGTCGGTGGGACCACCGATGCGAGCACCTGGCGGGTCAGTTCCACGCCGGCCGCGCCGGCCAGCGACTCGGTGAGTCCTTTGACGGTGTAGAAATCGGCGGGCGCCCGGCGGCGCCAGGCGCGGTCCTTCTCCCGGTCACAGATCAGGAACGCCGCCGCGGCACACTCCCACATCCGGCCGTCGTGTTCAAGAAAGACCCGGCCGGTCTCGAAGAGGCGGGCGGCGGAAGTGCCGCGGGCCTGGTTGAGCTTGAGTGTCTCGAGCAAGCCGGCGACAAGGGTCGGGCGCAGATGGGACTGGTCGGCAATGAACGGATTAGCCAGCGCGAGCCCGCCCACGGTGGCGGCGGGCGCCCAAAGGCCGGCCTCGGGCGCCGGACGGAGGGTGTAGGTGATGCACTCGTTGAACCCCTGCCCCACCAGCGTGTCGGTCACACGGCGGTTGAAGCCGACGATGGGAGCGTCGTCGGCCAAAAGCGCGGGGGCGATGACCTGGGTCGCGGGGATGTGGTCGGAGCCATGCAGCCGGAGCACCTCCTCGACGAGGTCGATGGGGCGGTCGAGATCATCACGCCAGCTCGGGATCGAAAACGTCCACGCCGGTCCGCGGTCGGACGTGGCATCGGTCCGGACGGTCGCCAACTCCAGACGTTCGAGCGCGGCCTGCATCTCGTCGGCGGGAATGGTGAAACCGAGCCGCTGATTGATGTAGGCGGGGGTGACCGTGATCTCCCGCTGCCACGGCACGTCGCCGCCCACCTTCAACGTGGGGCCGGCCACCTCGCCCCCGGCGGTGGCCAGAAGCAGGTCAAGACAGCGATGCCTCGCCTCCTCCAGCGAGTGAGGGTCCACTCCTCGCTCATAGCGATAGGACGAGTCGGAGGCCAGCCCGAGGCGCTTGGAGGTGGCCCGGACCGACTGACGGCGAAAACACGCCACTTCCAGGACGAGGTCGGTGGTGTCGGCGCCGACCCCGGAGTCGAGGCCGCCCATGATCCCGGCGATGACCACGGGCTTTTCCGCGTCGGCGATGACCAACGTGCCGGCGGTGAGCGTGCGCTCCGCCTTGTCCAGCGTGGTGATTTTTTCACCCTCGCGGGCATGGCGGACGACGAGGGCCCGGCCGGCAAGCTTCCGCGCGTCGAACGCATGGACGGGCTGGTTGTATTCCAGCATGACGAAATTGCCCACATCCACGACATTGTTGACCGGCCGGAGCCCGACGGCGGTCAGGCGTTGCTGGAGCCAGCCGGGGCTGGGACCGATTTTCACCCCGGTGACAACGGTGGCCGTGTAGAGCGGGCAGTCCGCCGGCGCGTCCACACGGACGGAATGCAGCAGGTCGGGGCGGGGCTGGGGATCGGCCTGCGCGGGGGTGAAATTAACCGTGGGATAGACCAGATCTTTCTTAAACCATGCCGCCAGTTCGCGCGCGACCCCGAGGTGGCCGAGACAGTCGGGACGGTTCGGGGTGATCTCGAGATCGAACACGGTGTCGCCCGGCGGCAGCACCGAGTTGATGGGCGCACCCAGTTCCGGGCGGCCGGTGAGGAGGAGCAGCCCCGCTGCATCCTCCGAGATCCCCAGCTCCTTCGCCGAGCACATCATGCCATCGGAGGACTGGCCGCGAATTTTGGACTGCTTGATCTCGAAGTTGCCGGGCAAAACCGCGCCGGGGAGTGCGACGGGCACGCGGTCGCCCACCTGGTAGTTCTGCGCGCCGCAGACGATGGTCTTGACGCCACCGGCGGGGCCGACGTCCACCGTGCAGACGGAGAGCTTGTCGGCGTTGGGATGCGGATTCCGGGTGAGCACCTCCCCGACGACCACCTGCGCGAGGGCGGGCGCGCCGGTGACCCGGATGCCCTCGACCTCGAAACCGAGGAACGTGATGGCCCGGGCGATCTCATCGGCCGTGAGGCCGGCGAGGTCAACATACGACTGGAGCCAGGTGCGGGAGATTTTCACGGGAGATTATGCACAGATAAAACTTACAGAAGGTTTGAACAGAAGGAAACGAAGAGATTGGGGTGTCCGATGGTCACGGGATACGGCGAAGGCGATGACAGGCCGGATCCTGGGTCAGGGGAGGTTGGAGCCGGGGAGGATCAGGCGGGTGAGGCCGTTCTTGAGGACGACCTCGTGGAAGTTGATGAGAAGACCGATGGGAACATTCAGTAGCTTCATGTAGCTCAAGAGCTGCGCCTTGTGGATGGGGAGGATGCGCTCAACTGACTTGGCCTCGATCAGGAGGCAGTCGTCAACCAGCACATCGAAGCGCAGCGTCTCGTCGAAAACGAGGTCTTTGTAGTGGATTCGGATCTGTTGCTGGTTGGTGGAAGACAACCGCCGCAGCGCCAGCTCGTGCAGGAAGCAGCGTTCGTAAATGGACTCAAGCAGCCCCGGACCCTTGTCGCGATGGACTTCGATGGCAGCCCCGATCACCTCGCCACTCAGGGCGTCAGCTTTGGCATAGAGCGGATGCATACAAAAACCTCTTCGTTCCCTTCGTTAGCTTCTGTTCAAATCCCTCAGGCGAACTGCTTCAGGAAGCGCAGGTCGTTCTGGTAGAAATAGCGGATGTCATCGATGCCGTAAAGCATCATGGCGAGGCGCTCCAGGCCCAGGCCGAAGGCGTACCCCGACCAGACCTCGGGATCATAGCCGACGCCGGAGAACACCAGCGGATCCACCATGCCGCAGCCGCAGATTTCAACCCACTCCTTGTTGACCTTGGGGAGGTGGCGCGCCGAGAGGTCCACCTCAAAGCTCGGCTCGGTGTAGCCGAAATAATGCGGGCGAAACCGCACCTTGGTGTCCGCGCCGAGGAGAGAGGTGAAGATGTAATCGAGGAGCGCCTTGAGGTCGCGCACCGTCACGTTCTTGTCCACATACAGGCCCTCCAACTGGTGGAAGTTGGCCGAGTGGGTGGCATCCACCGTGTCGCGCCGGTAGACGCGGCCGGGGGCGATGATGCGGATGGGCGGGGAGCCCGACAGCATCGTGCGGATCTGCACCGAGGAGGTGTGGGTGCGGAGCAGATGTTTCTCGCCCGGCGTCTTTTTCGCCACGTTGCCGAAGCGCGCATCGGCGGGGAGATAGAAGGTGTCCTGAGCGTCGCGGGCGGGATGGTCGGCCGGGGTGTTGAGCGCGTCGAAGCAGAAATACTCGGTCTCGACCTCGGGGCCGTCGGCAATGACGAACCCGGCCTTGCGCAGGATGGAGGCCAGCTCGTCGCGCACCAAGGTGAGCGGGTGACGGGTGCCGGGTGCGGGATCAGGTGACGGGAGGGTGGCGTCCACCGCCGGGCCGAGCCGCGCGGCCAGTTCGGCCGCCGCGATCCGGGTCAAAGCGGCATCGAGCTGTCCCTGCAGTTGGGTCTTGGCCTCGTTGATCAGCTTGCCCATCGCCGGCCGCTGTTCCTTGGGCACACCGCCCATCTGCTTCATCAGCGTGGTGAGCGCGCCGTGGGGGCCCACATAACGGGCCTTGGCGGCCTCGAAGGCGGGCCGGGACGCCAGGGAGGGGAACTCGGCGGAGGCCTGGGCGAGAAGGGCGGTGAGCTGGTCTTGCATGGGTGAAATCGGATTTGAACAGAAGATAACGAAGGAAACGAAGATATTTTTGGTTGGTGAGGGGCGGAGGTCCGATTGGACGCCCACCAAGGACGAATATTCGGAGGGATCAACCACTGATGCACACTTATGGTCACCGAGGGCGGGGAACTGGACAAATTGGCCCAAAAAAATAACCCATCTGTCCGATCCTCAGTGTGGATGGACAACTTGGAACCCAGGCTCAGAACCAGAAAAGCCTCTTTGATTCCTTCGTTGCCTGCTGTTCAAAAACAAAAAGGACGGGGACCCGTTTGGCGGGACCCCGTCCGGGAAATGAGCGGTGAGGGAGGGGCTCAGGCCTTGGCTTTGGCGGCGGCCGTCTTGGCCTTCAGGGCGGCACGGACCTGCTCGACGATGGCGGCAAAGGCCACCTCGTCACGGATCGCCATGTCGCTCAGCACCTTGCGGTCGAGACCGATCTTCGCGGCATGGAGGCCCTCGATGAAACGGCTGTAGCTGATGCCCGCATTGCGGCAGGCTGCATTGAGGCGCACGATCCAGAGGCCGCGGATGTTGGCCTTCTTTTTCTTGCGGTCAATGTAGGCGTATTGCCAGGCGTGCTGGACGGCTTCTTTCGCGTAGCGGAAGAGCTTGGATTTGTTGCCGAAATAGCCCTTGGCGTATTTCAGCACTTTCTTGTGCCGCTTGCGGGAAGCGGGGGAGTTGGTGACACGAGGCATGTTGGTATGGTGTTTGGGTTGGGCGCCGGCAGGTCGTCTCGTTAGGATTCACCCGCCGGGCAAAAATGGGAAAGAACAGGCCGGACGGGCTCAGAGCCCGAACGGAAGCGCGCGCAGGAGCGGCGCGGCATGGCCGGCGGGCACCTGTTTGTCGCGCGACGCGCGACGCTTGGACTTGGTGCTCTTGGCGGCCAGCAGGTGCCGGAAGCCCGGCGTGCGGCGCATGAGCTTGCCAGTGCCGGAAAGTTTGAAGCGCTTGGCGACGGATTTTTTGGTCTTTTGCATGGAGGGAAGGGTGAGACCACAGAGACTCCCAGGGGACTTGGCAAGGGAAAACTCATGGCTGCGAAAACCCGCCAAGGATGGGGAGGCCAACGTCGCGTGATTTCTGGACGAGTGACGCAGTAGCGCGGCTGGCACAGATCGCCGGGCCATCCGCTTCACCCCGGAACGGCGCGCCCATCCGTCTTCGCCGATCCGTCGCCAAGGCGCGGGACGCAGGCGTGACACCGGGGTGAGGAGATATTCGCGCCCCCAGCTGGCATCCGGGGAGTGCGCTTCGCACCGGCTCAGCCGTCAAACCTCCGCAGCGCGCCGCACGAAAGTTTCCCGCAAACTCAGGCCTGCCCAAGCAGGGCCAGCAGACCCGCAGAGGCCGTGGGGGTTTGCGCGGCCAACGCCGACGCACCCTGGGCGAGAAACTGGAGGCTGACCTGCGCGGTGGTGGCGGCGGCCACGGCCGGGTCGGTGATCAGGTTGAGTGCGGCCTCCTGGTTGGCCTGGGCGATCGAGGTTAAATCGCCCGCGAGGGACGAACCCGACGGCTTGCCGCTGGTCTGGGCCATCAGGCTGGTCAGAGCGGCCTCGGCGCGGGTGTTGCCGGCCAGGGCGGGTTGCAGGCTGGCCAGCCGCGAGGCCAGATCCGGCAAGTTGGAGGAGGTGGTGATGGTGGACATAAGGGCTCAGGTGTTGGCGGGGATGAGGCGGGGCAGGCTGGGCAGGGCCGACGGGCTGCCGGTGGGGGGCGGGGCCACGGCCGCGCCTTGGTTGTTGGCCGCGATGGCCGTGATGACTTCCTTGCGCACAATGGGAATCTCGCGCGGGGCGGAGATGCCGATTTTCACGAAGTCGCCTTCGATGCGCGTGATGCGGATCTCGATGTTGTCACCGATGACGATCGCGTCATTGACCTTGCGGGTGAGGACGAGCATGGGGAAAAAGGTTCAACCGGCGGTGATGAGCGGGTGGCGCGCGTTGTATTGCGGGTGGTTGGCGATGACCACCTGGCGGGCGGCGCCGGTGTGACGATTCACGATGATCGGACCGACGAGGTTGACGGTGGTGCAGCCCGGCCCCGGGTTGCGCACCGTGACGACATTGAACACCAGGGCGTCGGCCGCGGTTTCAATCCCCAGGGCGGAGGCATCGTCGTCGAACAGCTCCGGGCTGTAATCGGGCACCAGCCCGGCCGGTTCGATGAGCACAAAATACATCGGGGCCGCCGGTCCATGGAGCCGGAGCCACTGGAACGGGAGCTGCCCCGGCAGGTGGAACACCTCCCCCCGGCGGTGGTCGGGGAAGCCGACGATCCCGTGGGCAAAGGCAAGGGTGAGCGCAGGCGGCCCGGAGGGCGCGAGTTCGGGTGAGTTTTCGGCGAGGACTTTCACGGGTGTGATGGGTTGGAGAAAAGTGCGACGATCAGTGGATGTAGTTGAGAAGGGAAACGTTCATAAACTTGGCGGCCGACTCGAGGGCGGCCTGGTAGGCCTCGCTCGTCAGGTTGAGCTTGGTGATGGCGGTGGGCATGTCCACGGCGGTCTCATTGGAGATCTGCTGGCCGAGATTGGTCAATTGGGCCTGTTCCTTGGTCTGCACAATCTGGATCCGCGACTGGACTGCGGCCTGGTCGCCGATGGCGCCCACGATCACATCGTCCGAATCCGCCAGCGGCGCGGCGGTCGCCTGGGCGGTGGTCGCGTCGCCAGCCTGCAGGCTGTTGCGGAGCGTCACCAGCTGGCCCATGAAGGTGGCGAGGCCGGCATTGGTGGCTGCGTCAGTGGAGGGCTGAACCGCGGTCCCATCACCCAAGGGGACACTGGCGTTGGCGGAGGAGCCGATGTAAGCCACCGACGTGATCTGGCCGGTGGTGGGATCACGGATGACGGAAAAAGGCTGAGTGGTGACGGCGGTGCCGGCAAAAAGATAGTTCCCCCCGCTGGTGGCGTTGCCCGCGTTCACCGCCTGCTCGAGCAGCTGGTTCACCTGCAACGCGACGGCCTTCATTGCCTGGGCCCCGTTGGGTCCGGTGGCCGTGACGGCCAGCTGGCTCGCGCTGTCGGCAAGCGATTTGAACTGCGCCAGTCCGGCGGAGGTGTTTTGCGAGTCCGTCAGGGCAACGTTGGCGTTGAGCCCGTCCTGCGTGAGGGCGCTCTGTTCCATCTGGGCGGCGACCACCTGGCTGACCGCCCGGGGATCGTCGCCGGGTTGGGAGACGCGCTGGCCGGTCGAAACCTGCGTCTGCAAGGTGTTCTGCTGGGTTTCGAGCGATTGCAGCTGCCCAATCAGGTCGGTGTTCATTCCGGCGGTGGTGATGCGCATGGGAGGTCAGGATTTGAAATCAGGCGGCATCAGTTACCCAGCATGCCGGTAATGACGGTGTTAAGCAGGCTATCCACAATGGAGACAACCTGCGAGGAAGCTTGGTAGGCGCGCTCATAGGCCATGACGCTGGTGAGCTCCTGATCGAGGGACACCCCGCTGACGCTGGCGCGCTGCTGGGTCACGAGGGACTGGAATTTGGTCTGGTCATCGAGCTCGTGGTTGGCCGTGGCGACAATGTTGCCGAGGTGCTCCACCACCCCCGCATAATTGGAGGCGAAGGTGCCGTCAATCTGATCGCCGCCCGCCGTGGCGAAGGCTTGCGATCCCAGGGCGGCCACCGCGATCGCGATGGTGTTGTCCCCCGGGTTGGCGGTGCCGGAGACGGTGAGCCCCGCGGCGGTCAGGCCGGGTGTCACCGCCATGGTGGCGGCCTCGCTGCCCGCCGTGGCCTGAAACAAATCGCCGGTGGTCCCGGTCGGATTATAGGTGGTGTTCACCGAAGTCACCACCTGGGCGGCGAGATGGGTCAGCTGGTCGCGCAGCGACTGCACCGTGCCATTGGCCGTGAGCAAGCCCGCCACCTCCCCACCGGCGGGCGCGAGAAGGGTGGCCGACACGCCAGCGGTCAGCCCGGCGACGCCAAACGTCACCGGATTGGTGACTTGGCCCCCGCTGACCAGCGTGACCGGCGAACCGCCGGCACCGGTCACGGTGACATCAATCTGCCCGGCCGCCCCGCCGGAGGGACTGGTTTGCACACTGATCTTGCCGGCGAGCTGCTCCAGATCCGCCTGCCGCTGGTCGCGGAGGCTGACGGCCGTGCCGGGGGCGCCAAATTCGGCGCGGCTGATCTGCGTGTTGAGGTTGGCGACATCGGTGAGGAGGGTGTTGATGTCACCCGTGTCGCCGGTGAGCTGCGTGCCGAGGTTGGCCTGGATCTGGCCCAGTTGGCGGTCGGTGCTGTTGAAATCCCGGGCGAGGGTGTCGGCCCCCTGCAGTGCGGCCTGGCGCGCCCCGGAATCGGTGGGCGCGGCGGCGAGCGCCTGGAAGCCATTGAAGAAAGCGCTGAGGTCATTGCCCAGGCCGCTGCCGGTCGCCGTGGCGCTGGACGAGCTCGCCGCGGTCGAGCCGATGTTCTCACCCAGCGCGGCCTGGACCTGGGCGTTGAGGTTGGTCTGGGCGGTGAGACTGGCGGTGAGCGCGGTCTCGGTCACCACCTGCTGGTCGAGGAGGGCGTCGCGCTGCTGCTGCACCGACGCCGTGGAGTCCCCCGGATTTCCGGTGCCATGGTCGCTGGTCGCCACGGTCTCCTCCGCATAACCCGGGCTGTTGACGTTCGCCAGATTGTTGCCGGAAACCTGCAAGCCCAGCGACTCCGCGTTAAGGGCGGTGGTGGCCGTACGGAGGATGGAGTAGAGACCGGACATGAAAGGGAGAGGAAGCGTGGGAGTCGGCGAGGCGGGACCACATTCAGCCGGCAACGCGGAGGCTCAAGGCGGGGGCGACGACCGAGCCCACCCGGCCGTTGGCCGCATAAGTGCGGGGGCGACGACCGGGCATCAGGATCGCGAGGGCATCGCGATGAAGCTGCACGGTGCGCGCCAGGATGGTATGGTTCTGCCGCGCCCGGCGGCGGACGCGGTGCAGCAGATGGTTGATCTCCTTCACCAGCGCGACGAGCAGGGATTGCTGGTCAGGGGGAAAAAGGGGCAGCAGCTCTTGAAAAGTGCTGTCCGGCGGCCGCGCGTGCTCCTGCGCAAAGGCGGCCAGCCAGGCTTCACGGTCCGCCCGGTGCCGGGCAACCTCGGCCGCGAGGGTTTCCAACACGGTCGAGGTATCCACCATCGGCTGGAGTTCCCGGCGCCAGAGCTGGTCCTGTTGCTGATCGAAAAGCGCCAGGAGCCCGCCATAGCCGGCCAGTTCGGTCCGGAGCAGATCCACCAAGGGGATAAAAGCAGGGGAGGCGTTCATGGGAGCAGGCCCGGGGGCAGGGTGAGCTTGGTCGTGGGGGGGTGGGGGCCGGCCGCCGAACCGGCTGCCGGCGCCGCCACAATGTTTTTCGAAAACTGCCGCTTGAGGACTCCCGCAAGGCCCAGTCCCCCGCCCTTGCTCATGGCGTTGGCGAGCACATCGGTGAGCAGGAAGCTGTACACCCCCCCGGCCGCCCCGCCGGAGCCGCCCTTGCCGCCGTCGCTGCCGTCCACGGAATTTCCCCCCATCATGGGTTGAATGGCGGGAGCCAGGAATTGACGCAGCAGGATGGCCTCAAATTGCTGGGCGGCGCGACCGGCTTCGTCCGTGGCCGCCGGTTTGACCGCGGCCCCGCCGGCCAGAGCCTGCAGCGGTCGCAGGGACGGGGGTGGCACTCCGCCGATGGCACTGATGGGTGAACTCGTCATGGGGGGATCAGTTGATGATCAGCTCGGCCTGGAGCGCGCCGGAACTCTTCAGGGTTTGGAAGATGGACATCATGTCGCGCGTGCTCACACCAAGGGCGTTCAGCGCGGCGGCCAGGCGTTCCACCGAGGAGGCCTCGTTGATGATCGTGAAGCTGCCCTTTGACTCCTTGATGTCCGTCTGGGTGCTGGGGACGATCGCCGTCTGCCCCCCGCTCACCGGGTTGGGCTGGGAGGCCGTGAGGGTGTTGGCGATGGTGATGGTCAGCGAACCGTGGCTGATCGCCACCTGCGAAAGGCTGACGGGCGCCGTCGCGACGATGGTCCCGGTGCGCTCGTTGATCACGATCCGGGCCATGGTGTCCGGCGTGACGCTGACCGTGCCGAGATCGGCGAGGAAATCCACCTCACGGCCGGCGTAGCTTGGCGGGATTTTGAGGTCAACCGTCGCGGCATCGCGGGCGGCGGCCACGGCCAGCGGATAGGCCTTGTTGATGGCCAGGGCCATCCGGGCGGACGAGGTGAAGTCCGGGTTGTGCAATGACAGGGCGATGCGCCCGTCCTGAAAAAACGACGCGTGAATCTCGCGCTCGACGATGGCCCCGTTGCTGATAATGCCCACCGTCGGGTGGTTTTTTTGGACCGTGGCGCCGCCTCCGCCCCCGGTGCCGCCCAGAAATCCGCCCACGGCGATGGCCCCTTGCGCGACCGCATAGACCCGGTTGTCGGCACCCAACAGTGGGGTTTGCAGGAGAATGCCGCCCTGGAGCGATTTGGCGTCACCCATGGAGGAGACCGTGACATCGATGCGGCTCCCCGACTTGATGAAGGCGGCGATGTCGGCGGTCAGCATCACGGCGGCGACATTCTTCGACTTGATCTGGGTGGGATCGATGGTGAGGCCATTGCGCTGGAGAATGTTGGCAACGGATTGGAGCGTGGTCTGGGCGTTGGAGTCGCCATCACCGGCCAAACCGACGACAATGCCATAGCCCACCAGCTGATTGTCCCGGCTGCCCTCGACCTGCGCGAGGTCCTTGACCCGGGCGGCCGGCAACAAAAGGCTGAAGGCTGAAAGCTGAAGGCTGAAAGCCAGGAGCAGCCGAAACGGTTTTAGGCCAAAATGCATGGAAATAGTCTGGAGGGAAATTCCTGCGGCCGCCTCAAAAGGGACGCAGCTTGTCGTAAAGGTTCGTCAGCCACCCGCGTTTTTCAGCCTCGGTGATATTCCCGTCGGACAGGAACTCGATGCGCGCGTCCGCGACGTTGGAGGAGATGACCGAGTTGCCGCTGACAATGTCAGCCGGGCGGACCAGCCCGTGCAGCACGACCGTCTGCGTCTCACCCGCAAACGTCAGGCGGCGCACGCCGGCGATGACCAGATTGCCATTGGGGAGCACATCCGTGACCAGCACGGCGGCGCTGGCGGTGACGGACTGGGTGTTGTTGACAGCCCCTCCGCCGGAAAAGGTGCTGGTATTCCCAAAGTTGGTGCCGGGCAGCTGTCCCCGGATGGTCCCGAGCGGACTCGCGGAAGCGGGAAAAAGGAACTGGCTGACCGAGGCGTTCACGGACGAGGCATTGTTGGTGCTTTTGGACTGGGAGGAAGTCTGGGCCGCGTTTTCCGAGACGACGATGGTCAGGATGTCCCCGACCCGCGAGGCTTTGATGTCGCTGGCCAGACTTTGTTCACGCGCGCCGGCGCTGGTCCAGAGCGAGTCGGCGGCCAGCGGCAACGCGAGGGCCGCGACGAGGAAGGAAGGGAGGAGCAGGTTGGATTTCATGGTGTGGGCGGATCCTTAAAAGCTGACGACAGCCTTGGCATCGGCGGTGACGACCGCCGTAAATTCTTTATTGGTGTCCAGATTGCGCACGCGCACCGGCTCGCCGCGGGCGGCGTCCTGGAGTGAAAGCGCGCGCAGGGTCACGGTCAGCGCGCCGTCCATGGCCAGCACCTCCACCGGCTGTCCACGGTGCACGAGCGGCCGACGGACGACGTCGTGCCAGGTGAGCAGGCGTCCGGCCGGGACGTTGCGGGCAAAGTCGAGGTCCAGCGAGGGGTCGACCGCGAGCGCATCGTGATCGCGCAACGCGTCGTAACGACGGAGGTCGAGACCGCCGACGCGGACCGGATCGCCGTTGGCGGCCGGCTCCCGCAAAGTCCACCCGTTGCGCCAAAGCTCCGCGTGCACGACCAGGAGACATTCCGTGACGCGGCCCGTGGCGTCCGAAGCCCGGACGTTGACCAGAATCTGCGGGGCCAGTTCGGTCGGGCAGCTGGCCAGCGCCAGCGTCGCATCGGCGGGGGCCGCCGCCGGGCGGGGCCGGGCAAAGGAGAGCACGAGCTCACCCGCCGGCTGGTAGTGCTCCATGAGCAAGGCCGTCAGCGCGGCCAGCCAGGAATCGTCCGCCGCCGGATTGCCCGGCGCGCTGCCAGCCCTGACCGGCGGCGTCGGGGTCGGGGTTGCGGTCTCCGCCACCACGATCACCGGGGGCGCGGCCACGGGCGCGGGCGGGACCGGGGCCAAATTGTCCGCCGCCGGCATTGCGCGGACGGCAAGCAGCATCCCCACCAGCAAGAGTTTAAGATGTGACATGGCTTCAGCGCTTCAACTGGTTGATGTTTTGGAGCATCTCATCGGAGGCTTGGATGGCCTTGCTGTTCACCTCGTAGGCCCGCTGGGCCACGATGAGGTTGACCATCTCCTCCACGATATTGACGTTGGAGGTCTCCGTGTAGCCCTGCATGACGCTGCCGAAGCCTTGGGCATTGGGCTGGCCGGTTTCGGGTGGGCCGCTGGCGGCGTTTTCGGAATAGAGATTGCCGCCGAGGCTGCCCAGGCCGCTGGGATTGGCAAAACGGGCCAGGGTCAGTTGGAAGGTGGTGTTCCCCGAGGTCGTCTGATAGGTCACCTGCCCGCCCTGGGAGATGCTGATGTTGGTGGTGCCGGCCGGCACCGCCTGGAAGCCGCTGAGCACGGGCTGGCCGTCGGTCGTGACCACCTGCCCGCTGGCGTTCACCTTGAAGGAGCCATCGCGCGTGTAGGCGGTCGTGCCGTCGGGCCGCTGCACCTCGAAAAAACCCTCACCCTGGACGGCCAGGTCCAGTTGCGCCCCGGTGTTGGTGAGCTGGCCCTGGGTGAAATCCTTCGAGGTGGCGGCGACGCGGGAACCGTTGCCAATTTCGATGCCGGTGGGAACCAGGTTGCCCCCGCCGGACTCGGAGCCGGCGTTTTTGGGCTTCTGATAAAGCAGATCCTGAAACTCGATCTTGCTGCGTTTGAACCCGACGGTGTTCACATTCGCGAGGTTGTTCGCAATGTTGTTCAGGTTGAGCTGCTGCGCCTCCATGCCGGTGGCGGCGGAATATAGGGAAAGATTCATGGTGGGAGGAGTGGGTCAGGACAGCGCGTCCAGGGTTTTCTGCATCGCGTCGTCGCGGCTTTGGATCAATTTTTGGTTGGCCTCATAGGCCCGGGAGATGTTGACCAAATCCACCATCTCGCGGAGCGGGGCGATGTTGCTGGCCTCGAGGTAGCCCTGCTGGATCGCGGGGGAATCGACGGGTTTCATGTCCGCCGCCGGTCCGGCGCTGAAGGTGCCGGCGGAGAGGGACGAAAGCTGGGAAAGCTGCCCGGCCTTGAACACCCCGATGTGGCCCACCACCGCGTCACCCTGGCGGATCGTGCCGTCCCCGTTGACCACCAGACTGCGGCCTTGCGCCGCCTGGAGTTGGATCGGATTGCCGCTGTCACTCAACACCGGCATGCCGCCCGCCGTGACGAGCGTATGGTCGGCCTGCACGTCGAACTGCCCGGCCCGGGTGTAGGCAGTCTGGCCGTCGGGCGTGCGAAAGGCAAAGAAACCATCCCCGGAGATCGCGAAATCGAGCTCGCGACCCGTCGGCTGATTCTCCCCGGAGATAAAGGAGATGCCAAAACGCGTCTGCGGCGAAACCGCCGGCAGACCTTCGCCCTGATTGGCCCGCATGGTGGGATCGTAGAGCATCTCCCCCGCATTGACCCCGCTGACCTGAACGGTGCGGCGCTTGTAACCGGTGACCTGGCTTGAGGTGATGTTTTGCGACACCGCATCCTGCCAACGCTCAAGGGCATTGAGCGAGGAGGCGTTTTGATAGAGACCGATGTTCACACCTCAAATCTAGCATCAGATATGCCAAGAATCGTATGTCGTTGTACTCCTTGTCTATACGATTTCTTGAATCCGATGCTCATGTTAGCCGACCACCAGCGGCAGGATTTGCCCAAGGGAATCGCCAGCCTGGTCCTCCCGGGTCCGACCGGTGTCACCGCCCCAGCGGTGTGCTGGCGGAAAGGCACCTGGCGCGACAACCCCCCGTCGGCGCACAGCTCCACCCCGCTGGCCTTGCAACCCATGCTCAGGCGGTCCCGTTTTCTGTCGGGAGCCGATCAGGTGACGGCGTAAAGGCAGTCAATTTCTATCCTCTCCCCGCAGCCGCAAGTGACAATGAGCCGGGTGATTTTGTCCCCCTGACGGACGCACTCGACCTGCGAGGCGTTTCCCGCCCCCGCCCCGCCACTTGCACCCGGAACAGGGGACTTCGATCCGCGGAGCATGACATCGAGTTTGGCGGAGCCGGCCGGATGCTCGTGGATCAACACCGGTGTCGCAATTCTGGGGCGGTCGGAAAGGAATGATTTCATGGAGAGGGGGCCGCCGGGTGGGGTGATGCGCCGGGCACGGGCCCGGCCGGCCCCGCTGCTTTGGGCGCCGGGTTGTGCTGGCCAACCCGCAGGCTGAGGGTGATGCGCTGGTTGGAGTCGTCCTCGGGCGGCGTCATCGGCAGGGGATGGGTGTCGGCATAGCCGGTGACCCGCTCGATCAACCGGTCGGCCACGGCGTAGTGGGTCAGGGTCCGGCGGGCGGCGTTGGCCCGGTCGGCGGAAAGATCCCAGCCGTTGTAATCGTCCCGTCCGAAATCCTGGCCGTGCTTGGTGTGACCCTCGATCACGACATTGAACCCGTTGCGGTCGATGAGCCAGGCCATGCTTTGCAGCACAAAATTTCCCCAGGGGGTGAAATGGGTCCCATTGCCCTCAAAAAATGGCTTGGTGGCACGGTCGAAGAGCGTGACGCGCAGCCCGTCGCTGGTCACCTGCACATCCACCGGTTTGTCGGACAGGCTCTCGTCCAGATTGAGCATGCGGAAGACATCTTTGGCGACGGAATTGAGGTATTGCAGGTCGATGCTTTTGGCATCCGTGCTGGCCGAGGCCGAGCCACCACTCTTGTCACTGCTGCCCGTGGAGTTGGCCGGCTTGTTGGAGTCAAACTGGAGCAGGCCAGACTTGGCATCGAGCGGGGATTTGAACGGCGATTGGAAGTAGCGCGAGGTCGAGATCAGGATCTCCTTGTCCTGCGAGCAGATCCACAGCACCATGAACAGTGCCATCATGGCCGTGACGAAATCGGCGTAGGCCACTTTCCAAGCCCCGCCGTGGTGGGCGGCTGATTTTTTGCGGGCCATGGCGCGGGGGCTCAGGCCGCCTTGCCGACCGGCGGCAGGGCCTTGAGGATGTTTTCCAGCTCCTCGGCGCCCGGCTGCACGGCCCGGTCGAGGGATCGCCGGGCGATTTCCACCGAGGTGATGGGGGCGAGGCCTTTGGCGAAGCCGGTCACCGAGGCCATGATGCAGCGGAGGTACTGGATGTCGGACGCGTTGTTGAACTTGATCCGGTTGGCCAGTGGGTTGATGAAGCCGTAGGCGAAGAAAATGCCCAGCAGGGTGCCGGTGAGCGCGGCGGCAACGCGTTCGCCCACCACCTCGGGTCCGTCGGAGATCGCCGACATCGTGTTGATGATGCCGAGCACGGCGGCGACGATGCCGATCCCCGGCAGCGAGTCGCCGACCAGTTGGAGCAGATGGACCGGGTGCTCGGCCTCCCCTTCCTTGGCGTCAAGCTCCGCCGTCATGAGGTCCTCGAGCTGGTCGGGTTTGATGCGGCCGTCGATCACGGGTTTGAGGGCGTTGACCAGAAAATCCCGGCGCTCGTGATGGGCCAGAAAGCCGGGGTGTTTCGCAAAAATGGCGCTCGTGCCGGGGTTGGAGATGTGCTCCTCCAGCGCGATCAGTCCGTTTCGGCGTCCGACGAGAAAGAGCTCGTAGAGCAGTTCCATCAACCCGATGTATTCCGCCTTCCCCACCCCGCCCTTGCCGGTGACGGCGGCCTGGATCTTGTGGGCGATCTCCTTCAGGACATGGCCCGGGCTCGCGATGATCAGGACGCCCAGCGCCACGCCCAGGATGATGACAAACTCCGAGACATGGATCAACACCAAGGGGTTCCCCCCGGCCAGCATGAAGCCGCCGAGGGTTGAAAGCATGACGATGATTCCTCCGATGATGATGAGCATGGATCAATTCGGACCGGGCGGCGGGATGGGTGGGTCAGCGGTTGCGGGCGACCTGGATGTAGGCGCGCAAACCGATGATGGCTTGGGAATGGATTTGGCTGATGCGCGACTCGGTGAGGTGGAAGACCTCCGCGATCTCCGCCAGCCGCATGTTTTCGTGGTAATACATGGCAAGGATACGACGCTGTATATCGGGCAGTTCCGCGATTCGTTGAGCGACAAGTTTGCCCAGTTCCTCCTGCTCCATTTGCGCCTGCACCGGCACCGCCTGTTCATCGGCGATCAATTCGTGCAGCGACCCCCCTCCCCCCTCGTCGCCGCCCGTGGTGTCATCAATGGCCACAAAGGTGATCGGGCGGACCTCGGCCAGCCAGTGGGTGTAGTCCTTGGGCGACAGCCCGAGCTCATCCCGGGTCTCCACATCCGTCGGCGCCCGGCCGAGCCGCTGCTCCAGCACGCCGATGGCCGCCTTGATCTTGCGCGCCTTGGCCCGCGCACGGCGGGGAAACCAGTCGAGACGGCGCAGCTCGTCCAGGACCGCCCCGCGGATGCGCATGGTGGCGTACGCGGCAAACGTCTGGTGCTGCTCGGGGTTGTAGCGTCGCACGGCGGCGATGAGGCCGGTGACCCCGACACTGTGGAGGTCGTCCGCATCGACATGCGCGGGGAGGTTGAGCTTGATCCGGTCCACGACGTTGCGCACAAGCGGGAGATAACGCTCGATGAGCGAATGCTCGTCGAGCGCCCCCCCGGCGGATTCATACGCGCGCCAGACTGCGGAGACAGTGGGGGCGGGATCGGCGACAGTCAGGACAGTGGGTTCCGAGTTCATGGCGTGGTGGTTTTGGTTTTGTTGACGAGACGAGATTCAGGGGTGCCGGACAGGGGGGTGACGGGCGGCGGGGGCGGCATGGCCGACGCCGGCCGGGCGCGACCCGGGGCTGGAGCGGGGGCGGCCGGGGGGCGGGCGGATTCCTTTTTTTCCGCAACGGCCTGCTGTTCGGCGCGAGCGGCCGCGAGGGTTTGCGCAAAAGCCTGGTCGATCACGTGGCCAAACCACTTGCCCACGATCGCGGCGGCGAGACAGCCCAGGGCGGCGTCGCGCAGCACAAGGTCGGGCTGGCGGCCGGCCGAGAACCCGGTCACCATGACCAGTGAGAATCCCAGGGCGCCAAAGAGCAGGACGATGAATTGCATGTTGGGTGGGGTTAGGATCCGGGGAGTGTCCGGCGGAGGACCGCGCCGATGACTTCGGTTTCAATCTCCCCCGTGAGCGCGGGACCGGAACTGAGGAAGAGCGGAGACAACTCCCCCTCGAGCAGAAACTCCCACAGGCGTCCCCAATGGGGCACTTCATCAAGATGGGAGAGCACGAGATGGGTGGCGCCGAACTCGCGCCCGCGCGCACAGGCGGCCCGCAGGCTGCCCGCGTCGTAGGCGGCGTTGAGGACGAGGACCCGCCCGTCGATCTGTTCCCGCTCAAAAAAGCCCGCCAGTGCGGCCGCAGCCGGGGAGCCCGACGGCGGCAGGCCGGGGAGATCCACCAGCAGGAAGCCGCGATCCACGACTGACGATCCGGGCGTGTAATGCTCGAGCGGCACGCCCAACGCCTCGCAGAAGACGCCCAGCGCGGGCGCGGGATTGGGCCGGTCAAACTCAACCTTCCAAACCTGCCCGGTGGCGGCCCGGGTGAAAACCTCGCGCGAGAGCCATTTGCACAACGCGGTGGTGCAACCGGCCCCCGGCGGACCAAAGAACGCCGCGCGGGCCGGCAGCGGCCGCGGCGGGCGAACCCCCACCGTCGTGTGGATTTCCCGGCCCATCTCAACCAGGGCCTGTTGCAAGGGCTGCTCCGTGGCCGAACGCCAGCCGGGCAACGCCTCCAGCCGCCCCAGCAGCCGGTCGGAAAACCCGGCCCGCCGCAGCATCACGGCGAGCCTCGGCTCGCCGAGTGGGTTCTCGGGGGTAGGCTTGGGCAGGAGCGTACGATCCGGGGGGACGGCCCGCAGCGGAGGCGCGGGCAGTTCGGCGACCACCACAAAGCGTGGCGCGCGCCACCAGCGTGCCAGACCGGGCCGGGGCTCGGCCTGCACCGAGAGCACGCGGGCGGTCGATCCCAGCCGCCGCTGAATCGTCGTGACCGCCTCGGCCGCGGAGCCCACGACAAAACGGTAGGTGCCGGGCGGGGGTGAGGGTTGAGCGGGTGCGTTCATCGTGGCCGGTTAGGACATCAGGCGGCCCGCTGGGCGGGGATGGCGGTCAAGCCGGTGATGATGCCCACATTTTCCACCTCGGTGGCGGACGGGAGTTCCTGGTAGGCCAGGACCGCGAGGCGGGGAAACGTCGGTTCAAGAAAGCGACGCAGGGCCAGGCGGACTTCGGTCCCCACGACCAGCACCGCGTGGCCGCCGCCCTCGGTCAGCTTGGGCAGGCCCCGCGCCACCTGTTCGTGCAAATGGCGGGCCAGGATCGGATCCAGGGCGAGGCTGATCTCACCGGGACTGCGGTGCACCTTGGTCGCAAGCACTTGTTCCAGCCGCGGGTCCATCGTGAGGGCGCGCACCAGCCCGGACCGGGTCTCATATTCACCGACAAAATAGATCCCCAGCCGGCGGCGCACGAGTTCGCTCAAATCGTCCGGGTTCTTCGTCACGGGGGCAAAATCGGCGACCCCCTCCAGAATCAGCGGCAGGCTCAGCACCGGCACGCCCTCCCGCAGCAGGTTCTGCAACACGCGCTGGATCACCCCCAGATTCACGAGGTCGGGCAGCAGCTCGGCGATCAACGCGGGGTGCGCCGCCTTCACGTGGTCCACCAGGGTCTGCACATCCTGCCGGCCCAGGAGCAGGTGGGCGGAGGTTTTGAGCACCTCCGCCAGATGGGTGATGATGACCGAGGCGGCGTCCACGACCGTGTAGCCGTTGAGTTCCGCCGCCTTGCGCTCCCCGTCCTCGATCCAGACCGCATCGAGCCCGAACACGGGCTCCTTGCACGGGGTGCCGCGGAGGGTCACCCGGCTGCCGCTCACATTCATCGCCATCCAGCGGCCCGCCACCACGCTGGCGCGGCCCAGGACCCGGCCGCGCAGCAGGAAACGATAGTCGTTGGACTCGAGCTCGAGGTTGTCCCGCACGGAGATGGGCGGCACGATCAGGCCGCGCTCGCGCGCGAGCGATTTGCGCACGCCGGTGATGCGGGCCAGCAGGTCCCCCCCGCGCTTCGCGTCCGCCAGCGGCAGCAGACCGAAGCCCACTTCGATGGCAAAGGTCTCCTGCTCGATGGCGCGGCGGAAGTCATCCGGGATGGCGGTGTGCGTCTCCCCCGCCTTCCCGGCTGCGGCGGCCGCGCGGGCCGCCGCCCGGCCGGTCGGGGCCGGCGCGGTCGGGGCGGGCACAGTGGTTTCCGGATAGATTTCCTGCATCCGACGGCCGGCATAGAAGATCACGCCGCCGAGCAGAAAGAATGGCAGCATCGGCATGCCCGGCATGACGCCAAAGACCCCGAGCATCACCCCGACCATTTTTAGCGCCCGGGGATACCGGAAAAGCTGCCGGCCGATCTGGGCGCCGAGGTTGCTGTTCTCCGACGCGCGCGTGACCAGCACACCCGCCGCGACCGAGACGATGAGCGCCGGGATTTGCGAGATCAGGCCGTCCCCGATCGAGAGCAGGGTGAATTTCTGCAGTGATTCGGACAGCGACAGCCCCATCTGAAAGACCCCAATGGCAAAACCCCCGAGGATGTTGACCAAAGTGATCAGGATGCCGGCGATCGCGTCGCCCCGCACGAACTTGGAGGCGCCGTCCATCGCCCCGTAGAAATCGGCCTCCTTTTGCACCTTGAGCCGGCGGGCGGTCGCGGTGGGCTCGTCAATGACCCCGGCGTTCAACTCGGCGTCGATCGCCATCTGCTTGCCCGGCAGGGCGTCCAGGGTGAACCGCGCGCTCACCTCCGCAATGCGGCCGGCACCCTTCGTGATGACCACGAAATTGATCAGCACCAGGATGATGAAAACCACGAAACCGACGATGTAGTTACCCTGGATGACAAAATGCCCGAACGAATCGATCACGCCACCGGCAAAGCCCTTGGTGAGAATCAGCCGGGTCGAGCAGATGTTGAGCGCCAGCCGGTAGAGCGTGAAACCGAG
Source organism: uncultured Opitutaceae bacterium (assembly GCA_903929355.1). Classification (GTDB taxonomy): domain Bacteria; phylum Verrucomicrobiota; class Verrucomicrobiia; order Opitutales; family Opitutaceae; genus CAIYUN01. Next base: position 11,478 of record CAIYUN010000040.1, on the reverse strand, counting down.
CAGAATCGTGGGAAAGGCCGAGAACTCGGGCGGATCCTTCACGTAAACGATGACCATCAGAACGAGCAGCGAGATGGCCAGGCTGAGGGCGAGCAGCAGGTCGAGCAGCAGCGAGGGCACCGGCACGATCAGGAGCAGGACGGTGCCGAACAGCGCGGCCGTGAAGATCAGGTCGGCCCGACGCTGGAAGACCTGGGAAAGGCCGGCGAGGGGCAGCGGCAGCGCGGGGGGATGGGCGGTGGCGCTCATGATTCAGCGGCCGCCTCCTCGGACCGCCGCGAGGGCAGGCGGAAGAAATAATACCGGTGCGTGCGGTAAACGAAGGCGAGGATACCCGCCACGGCATGATAGAGATCCGAGGGAATCGGTTCCCCCACCCGACCCATCGCGAACAATGCCCGGGCGACCGGCTTGTTCTCCACCATGGGCACCTCGTGTTCAGCCGCGATGGCCTTGATGCGCCGGGCCAGCGCGCCATCCCCCTTGGCCAGGACCACCGGGGCCTGGTCCACCCGCCGTTCATATTTCAGGGCCACCGCGTAGTGGGTTGGATTGGTCACGACCACGTCCGCCGTGGCCACGGCCTTGAGCATCTGCCGCTGGGCGAACCGCCGGGCCATGCGCCGCATGGCGAGCTTCACCTTGATGTTGCCCTCGACATGTTTGCGCTCGTCCTTCACCTCCTCGCGTGTCATCATCAATTCGCGGTGGGTTTTGAATTTCTCGTAGGCGTAGCTGATCGCGGCGATCACCCCCAGCGACAGGATCAGCCGGCCCAGCAGGAGCTGCGCGCTTTGCTGGAGGAACCGGCCCAGATAGGACGCCTCCACCGGGGTGGAGAACAGCGGGTCGCTGAACAAGTTTTGCGCCACCTCCCACAGGCAGGCGCCGATGACCAGCAGTTTGACGGTGTCGACGGCCGCATGGATCAGGGTGCGCTGCGAGAACAGCCGGCCAAACCCCGCCATCACATCGAACCGCTCGGGTTTGAAACCCACCGCATCCGTCGTGAGCTGAAAACCGCTTTGGATCCCGCCGGACAGCAGCGCCGCCAGCACCGTCGCGGCGAGCATGGGCAGGACCACCACCGCGAAGACCTGTCCTGCCATCACCACCGGTGGGGGCAGGACCCCCGGATCGAAACGGACGTTGTGGAGTTGGGAAAGCACCCGCATGGTGTACTCCGTCAGTGCGCTGGCCCCGCTGGACGCGCTCAGTGACAGCGCGCCCAAGGCGGCGGCCAGCGCAAACACCACCCCCAGCTCGGCCGAACGTGCAAACTGGCCACGATCGTGCGCGTCGTTGAGTCTTTTCTCCGACGGTCCTTCAGTTTTTTGGTCTTGGTCCGAGTCAGCCATGGGTTGCGCAGCGCTAATTAGCACGCCCGCTGCCAAGCCGTTGCATGAAGTTGTATCGCTTTTTGCTTCCGTGTTTTACAAATGCATTATATTTTCCTGGGCGGAATCCGTTGATTCAAATATCGCCGTCCGGCGGTGGCGGCAAAAATTGCCTGTGCGATCGGCAGGGGTCTGGATGATGCGGGCCATTTAGGTTTGCTCCCCCTTTGCGTCCGGCGTCATGCACCGCCCGCCGGGGCTTTCCGCTGCCTTGCCTTCGCCCCATCTTTTCGGTCCAGCGCGAAAGAGGCTCGCCAAGGGCGGTTCCTCCACCCACGCTGCCTGGCATCGGACGGCACCGGGACTCTCCCTCCTGCACCCACCTTCCACCTCCCATGTCCCACCAATCAAAACTTAACCGCGAGAGCCAAGGCCCCGGCTGGCTTGAGATTATTTTCGGCGCGGGGTTGAGCCTCGTTCTCGGAGTGTTGCTGGGCGCGGCCCATTTGGTCTTCAAGCCGGTGGAATTGGTAAAGGAGCTACCCAAGGAGGCTACGTCGTCCGCGCTCTATCCCCCGGTTTATTTTATCGCGGGCGCCACCGGCGGCGGGGGCGGCGCTTGGAAATCGAAGCAAATTGCCTTTGTTGGCGGTGCCGCAGGCGGACTCACCCTGTCGGAGCAGGAGCTGAATGCTTTTATTGCCGCTGCCGCCCCCCCACCGCCCAAGCCACCCACGCCGCCCGCCGCTCCCCCACCGGCCGCCCCGGCCGACAAATCCAAGCCGGCCGCCCCGACCTTCACTGCGGCCACCTTGGACCCAGGGGTGATCAATTTTCGCCTGCACGATGGCATGCTGCAGGCGGCCATGGCGGGCAACTTCAGCGCGCTCGGTTTCGGGCTGGCTCCACTGGTGCAGGTGCGCGGGGGTTTCGTGCGGGGTGCGGCCGGTTTTCAGCTGCAACCAGCGGAGTTTTATCTCGGCTCGCTTCCGCTGCACCGTCTCCCCGGTCTGGCCGGCTGGTTGCTCAATCGGATGCTGACCGCGCAAACCGGTGTGCCGGTGGAGCTGCAGGATGCGTGGCACAAGCTCGGCAATGTCGCCGTCGAAGGCGATACGCTCAAGCTCTCGCCGTGATGCGGATGAGTGGCGGCCGGTTTCGCCCCTGCTGGGCGCTGGCGCTGGCTATCGGGCTGGCGCCCACGCTGACTGCGGCGGATAATCCGCCCCCAACCGTCTCCGCCACCACGCCCGCGACATCGGATCCCTTGGCCGGGCGTCAGGCGGCGATTGCCGCCGCATTGGCGGCCGGCATGTCCGCCCCGCCCGCCGCACCCGGGACCGACGCTGCTCCCGACCTGATCCCGCCGCTGCCGCCGGCGCCCCACACTTTTGAGACCGCTCCCGGACAGTTTGAAATCAGCTCGTTTGACCTCGCAGCGGCCGGATCAGGGCTGACTGTTGCCGAGGAGGTCTGGCAGTCGTTGGAGCGGCCACTCGACCTGCCCCCGCATGGCTTCCCCATGCCCATCACCGTCCGGCTGTTGCCGTCCACACAGTGGACGGCGACCATGCCTTTCCAGGCCGCCGCCGAGCTGGGGGGGCGGGTATCGGTGCGGGTCCGTTGGTCGCCCGATCCGGTGGGGACGGCGGCGCTTCGTCACGCACTGGTGCAGGCCCTGCTCATGCGTGTCGCGATCGCCTGGCACGGTCTGGGGCCGGCGCTTCGGGTTCCCTTTTGGCTGGAACAAGGTTGCCTCGCCTGGAGCCTCACGCACACCCATCCGGCTTTGCTGGATGAATGGCAGCAGGACTCGGCCCGCACCGCTCCGCCCACTCTGGAGCAGGTCCTCGGCTTGAAACGAGAGGCGCCGGCTCCACGCCCGGAGGAACTGGGCACCCTCTGGCTGCTCGCGCACTTGCAGGCCGAGTCGGGTCCGGAGCGCCGGTGGCCGGCGCTCCTGCGCGCGATGTTGGGCGGGGAGGATCCTCTGACCGCGGTCGGGCGGATTTATGGCGGCTATTTCAACAACGACCCCTCGCGCGAGCTGTGGTGGCAAGTTGGCTGGCATGCCCAGCGCCGGCTGTCGGCCTCGGCGGTCAGTTCCGCCGCCGACTCGCGGGTCTGGGTGGCCGGCCGTGCCCGCTGGGTCGCCCGCCGCGGGGAGGCCGATCTCCTGCTCAGCCTTGACGAGGTTTTTGCCGCGCGGCAGCAGCCGTGGATCGCGGCCGAGCTCCAGCAGCGGATCGGGCAACTCAAGGGCGAGCTCGGATCAAACTCCCTGCATCCGTTTTACCGTAACGCCGCAGTCTCACTCGGACGCGCCTACGAGGCGGCCCGAATGGGCAATCCGGGGGTATTTGCGATCGCCGAGGCCGACGCGGAACGCGACTATGCCGATGGGCTCGAGCTCGAGAACGCGGCGGACGCAGCGTTGGATCAGCTGGAGGAGACTGGGAGCCAGACGTCAGAGGTCAGAAGTCAGAAGTCAGAGGTCAGAGGTCAGAAGTCAGACGGAGAAGTCACCTCGCCCGCCGCGTCGCCATGAGCACGAAAAAGAAAGTGATCCTGATCGTAATCGTGCTCTATGCCGTTGGGGTCATCGGGTTTGCCTGGTACCTTTTTAGGGTCGCACGAATCTAACGGCGGGGCGGGGTTGAATCTCCCGTTTCACCTGCTGTCGGCTTCACACGCGTGCCAGCAGCGCCTTGAGGTCCACGTGCTCGGTGATGAGCTTTTTGATGATCGGGATCTTGTCGGTGTCCTGCGGCTGGGTCTTCACGGTCATGCCGAAAATTTTTGAGGCGATGGTGTAGCTCTCCTCCTTGGTGGCGATGACCGGGATGTCGGTCTGCGCCAGGAGTTCGGCGATCTTGGCGTGCGGTGGCGCGTCATTCGTGAGCACGAGGCCGGCGATGGCGCTGCCGCCGGCCAGACGGGCCGTCGCGGTGGCGGCGAGAATGATGTCGTCGCGGTCGCCCGGCGTGATGATGAGCGTGCCGGGCTGGAGATAGTCCACGATGCCGTTGGCGGCCATCGCCCCGACCACCACGCGCGAGACGCGCTGCTTGGCGGCGGCCTTCCGGCCGTTGAGCCACCGGCCGTCGATTTCGTCCGCAATCTGCGGGAGGTTGGGCTCGGAGAGCATCGGCTGGATGGGCAGCACGCCGAGCAGCGGCACCCCCAGCCGCCCCAGCCCGAGGCCGGCGTACTCGGCCACGGTCGCGATCTTGTCCGGCGCGACCTTGTTGAGAATCGCGCCGACGACCTCCACCCCGGCCTGGTCGAAGAGCGCCTTGTTCAGCGCGATCTCGTCGATGGGCCGGCCGATGCCCCCGGGACAGACGAGGATCACCTTGGCGTTGAGGAGACGCGCGACGCTGGCGTTGGAGAGGTCAAACACACTGCCCACGCCGGCGTGGCCGGTCCCCTCGATCAGGGTGAAGTCCTTTTCCCATGAAACCCGGTCGAAGGCCCGGCAGATCTTGTCCTTCAGTTCCGCGAGCATCGGGCCGGGATCTTTCAAATAACGGCGCGTGAAACCGCTGTCCACCGTGACCGGGCTCATGCTCTCGATCGGCACGCGCACATTGAAGATTGTGTCGAGGAGATGGGAGTCCTCGTCCACATGCTGTCCCTGCACCTCGATAAAGCGCTGGCCCACCGGCTTGATGAAGCCGATCCGCGGGTAAAGCGACTGGAGGGCGGCGAAAAGGCCCAGGCAGACCGTGGTCTTGCCGTCGTTCATGCGCGTGGCGGCGACGAAGAGGCGGCGCGTGACCTTGTTCGTCGGGCCCGCGAGCAGTGGCAGCGCGGGCTGGAGAAACGGGTTGGTGGTCGGCAGGTCAGGCATGGCGCGGGAAAGGCGGGACCCGGGCAGTGGCGGGCCCCGCTCAGGCGGCGCCGTGGAGCAGGCGGGGGTCGATCGCCTGGCAGCCGACAATGGCCGCCGCGCCGAACACGTCGTGTGCGCTCGCCCCGCGGCTGATCTCAGCCGCGGGTTTCGACAGGCCCGTGAGAATCTGCCCGAAGGTGTTGGCCCCGGCGAGCTGCTGCACGAGCTTGTAGGCGATGTTGCCGCTGTTCAGGTCGGGAAAGATGAGCACGTTGGCCCGGCCGGCGACGGAGCTGGCAATCCCCTTGGTGGTCGCCACCAGGAGGTCGAGCGCCGCGTCGGCCTGGAGTTCGCCGTCGATCTCCATCGGCAGCAGCGCGGCCTTGGCCTTGGCGCGAGCCAGCTCCGTGGCGTTGCGGACCTTCACCAGCCCGGCCTGGTTGGACGTGCTCTTCGAGGCGTAGCTCAGCATCGCCACGCGCGGCGTTTCGCCCGTGAGATGGCGGGCGATCATGGCGGTCGAGAGGGCGATGTCGCACAGTTGCTCGGCCGTCGGGTCCGGGATGACGCCGCAATCGGCGAAAAACAGGGAGCCGTCGCTCCCCACCTTCTTCTCGTCGAAGTCGAGCACCATGAGCGAGGAGGCGTTGCGCACATTTTCGAGGCGCGGGATGATCTGGAAAATCGGGCGCAGCCCGCTGGCGGCCGTGACGGTCGCGCCGGAGACGAGGGCATCGGCCTGGCCGGTGGCGAGCATCATGGTGGCGAAATAGTTGGTCTCACGCATGGCCTCGCGGGCCTCGGCGGGCTGGAGCCCCTTGCTGTGGCGCAGGCGTTCGAACGAAGTCACGAAGCCTTCAAACTCCTCGCTGCGCTCCGGTTCGACGATGCGGATGCCGTCCAGTTTGAGGTCGAGCTTGGCGGCGGCGGCCTTGATGGCCGCGCGATTGCCGAGGAGGAGGGGCACGCCCATTTTGCGGGTGACCCACTGGCGGGCGGCCTGTAAAATGCGGGGGTCGCCGCCTTCGGGGAAGACGACGCGCTTGGGGTGGCGCTGGAGGCGCGCGACGAGTTTGGGGATGAGCGACATGGCTGTCGGCACGCTGGGGGGCCGGATTGCCAGCGTCAATGCCCGACGCGCCGGCCTGCCCGGGACGGGCGCATTCCATTAAAAGGCATATTCCGGACGGCGCGCCCGGCGGTCACGCCCCGGTTTGCTACTTCAATCCAGCCGCCCACGCGCTGTCGCCAATCGGCTTGCCAACCTCCCCCGTGCGGCGGAAAACGACGCGTGTCGAAGCACCTTAAAAACATCGGCGTCGTCTCGCTGCTCACGGTGGTGTCGCGCGTCCTCGGTCTGGTGCGCGACCAGGTCGGCGCCGCGGTCTTCGGCGACAGCGTGCTCAACTCGGCCTTTCTGACCGCCTTTCGGCTGCCGAACCTGTTCCGGCGGCTGTTGGGTGAGGGGGCGCTTACGGCGGCGTTCCTGCCCACCTTGCAGGAGGAGCTGCACACGCGCGGCCGGCCGGGGGCGTTCGCGCTGCTCAACCAGGTCGTGAGCTGGCTCGCGGTCGTGACCGGCGGCGTGGTCGGGGTGGCGATGCTGCTCTTCAGCCAGTCCCGGCTCCTCACCGGCCATGCGGACAAATGGTATCTTGTGGCCGACCTCACCGTGGTCTTGTTCCCCTACCTCGCCCTCGTCTGCGTTGCGGCGGCGTTCAATGCGACGCTCAACGTCCTCGACCATTTCACCGAGCCGGCGCTGTCGCCGATCTGGCTCAATCTCGCCATGATTCTCTCCCTCGGCGGCGCGGGGCTCCATTTCGCCCGGACGCCGGTCGAGGCCGTGCACTGGTTGTGCGCCGGCGTCCTGGTCGGCGGTTTCCTGCAGATGGCGGTGCCCGCCGCGGTCCTGATGCGGGAGGGCTGGCGGCCGCGGCCGGACTTCGCCCGGCCGGAACCCGTGCGCGAGATCGCCCGCCTGATGACCCCGGGGTTCTTCGGCACGGCGATCTACCAGATCAACATCTACGTGGGCAGCCTCCTCGCCTACGCCCTCAACGACTCGGCGGGCACGCTCATGTTCTACTCCAACCGGCTCATGGAGCTGCCGATCGGGGTGTTCGCCATCGCCGTTTCCACCGTGGTCTACCCGCTGATCGCGCGGCATGCCGCCGAGCGGAAATTCTCCGCCCTGGCGGAGGATTACCGGCATGGCGTGCGGCTCATCCTCATCATCAATGCGCCCGCCGCCGCCGGACTGGCGGTGTTGAGCGGACCGATCGTCCGACTGTTGTTTCAGCACGGTCACTTTGACGCCGCCGCCGCGGGCGCCATGACCCCGCTCGTGGCGCTGTTTGCCATCGGCCTGCCCTTTTTCTCGATCACCAACCTGACGGTGCGTGCTTTTTACGCACTGAAGGACACCGGCACGCCCGTCAAAATCGCGGCGGTTGATTTCCTGGTGAACCTCGGGCTGAGCCTCGCGCTCATGCGCTGGCTTGGCACCGCCGGACTGGTGCTGGCCAGCACGGCGGCCATCATCGTGCAAACCCTCCTGCTGCAGCGCGCACTGGTGCGCCGGCTCCCCGACATGACCTTCGCGCCCCTCTGGCCAACGGTCGCCAAGGTCGGCGTGGCGACCCTGAGCATGGGGGCGATGGTGTGGGCCGGCTGGCAGATCATCACCGAGGCCCTGCCCCGGTCCCGGCTGGCCGACGCGCTCGCGGTCGGCGGGCTGATCCCGCTCGCCGTCCTGTGGTATGGCTGGCTCCTCTGGGAGCTGCGGACCGAGGGCCGTGAGGAGATCGCTGCCTGGTTGCGGAAAAGACGCGGCGGGTGAGCAGCCGTTCACCGCCAGCGTGCTCGCTGCAGGCCGATGCGGTTCCGCAGCCAGAAGTCCACGCCATCGTGATGTGCGCGGGCGACGACGCCCATCCGCCGGGCTTGGGTGGCAAAGTCCGGGTGCTTCAAAAAGCACCGCAGGAAATGCGCGGCGTCATCCGCGCGCGCATCCAGCCAAGCCAGACAATAGGTCGGATGACACAACCCCGGGACGAAAAAATCCTGATCCAGCGTGAAGAACGTCACCCCGTGATGCCGGTGCAACAGCGGCACGATGTCGGAATCTTTCGTCCCGGCCCTGGCGATGTCCGGGCCGATTTGCCGGAACGGAATGCGCCAGTCTTTCAACCGCGGCAGCTGGTCTTTCGGGAAATTCTCGTCCAGCAGGTTCAAGCGAAGGCCGGCTCGGGGCTTTTTCGCGCCGGCCGCCGCGAGGCGGGGACATATCGTTCGAGCAGCACGTCTTGCGCGAGCCGGACCGCCTCGCCAATCGCGGCCTGCGGGATGAGCCCACCCCAGCGGGTGCGACAGATGAAGTCCCACGAGCGACCATCGGCCACGTCGTCGAGCACCTGCCAGACCATGATGCGCGTGCCCTTGAAGGTGGGCTTGCCGTGGCAGATCGCCGGGTCGGCGACGATGTGCCGGCCAAGCTCAACGCGCTCCGCGGCGCGCGAGGGGGCGTGGATTTTGCCGTTCTTCATGGCGGGACGATGCCCTGGGGTCGGGCCATTTGTCAAGACGGGGCGGGAAACGCAGCCCGGTGACAGGGCTTGCGGTAAAGCCGACAAAGCCGCCCGCAACAGAGCCATGAACCGGCGACCATTCCGGGCCAGCGACAAAGAGACGAGCAGGCACGTCGGGCAGGCGACCGCCACAAACGCAGCCGAACTGAATTGCAGCACGGCGCCTCCGAAGACATCAGGGGCATAGAGCTTTCCCCAAAGCGACAAAAACAGGGCCAGATAGGCCAAGGGTAGAAGGATTCCAATGCTGAGCTTTTGAATTTTTTCAGGTTAGTCAATCTGCTGCCACTGGTTCAAGCCTTGCCAGCGGCAGGGGCACGTCCAAGGCGGCGGCGAGCGCGCGGTGCAGCTCGCCTTCCTGCACGGTCACGACGCCGTCCGCGCCAATGACCTGCGCGGCCGCCAGCAGGGTGCGCTGCTTGATGAAGGGCGACGCGGCGGCCAGGCGGTCGAATGCGGTGTCCAGCGCGGCCAGCCCGCAGGCGTCGGCAGGGATCAGGGCCAGTTGGCTTTCGATCTGCCGGAGCTGCGCGGCGCCGGCGGCGCAGGCGGTCGCGGCGGCCGCCTCGTCGTTGCTGCCCACCCGGGCAAAAACCGAGAGCACCACGGCGATGTCGCGGGCCAGGGCGTCGAACGAATAAAAATCCACCCGGTGGTTCGGTTCCGTGGCGAGGCTGAGTTGACGGGCGAGCATCTTCTGCAGCGCGAACTCGAACGGCGTAACCTCCCCGTCGGCCCGGACCAGCTCATCCAAGGTCTTCAGCAAGGCCGCCAGGGCGTCAGCGTCCAGCTGGCGGAGCGCGGGCATGGCGAGCTGCAACAGCGGCAGGCGGGCCTCCTCGGCGGCGAGACCGGCGACCAGTCCGCCTTCGCCGGGCTGCGGCGCGACGAGTCCGCCTTCGCCAGGCTGCGGCGCGACAAGCAGCGCGTTGAGCGCGGCCGCGGTGTCCGCGCCGGCGTGCTCCGCGACGAGGGTGAGCTGGCGGCTGCGGATGGCCGGATCCGCCGCCAGCAGAAGCCCGCAGACGAGCGCCGGTGCGCGGCCCGGTTCGCGCGCGGCCTCCCGCAGCCCCGGTGGCAGCGCGTGGAGCAGCTGCTGCGCGTGGCGGAAATGCGCCGCCGTGAGCGCGCCGGCGTTGGCCATGACCGCGGCGGGTCGGTAGGGGGTCGGGCCGATGGCGGAGTGCGGAGTGCGGAATGCGGATTGTCCGGCGGCGCCAGCGCCGGACGCTGCCCCAACCAGTCCGGCCGCCGCCGGGCCGGTCCTTACCCCCTTTTGCATTGTCGGCATGGCGCGAAACGAATCGAGGGCGGGATTGAGCACCTGGGGCGGGTCAAACATTTTGCCGTCCCATTGCGGGTCCACCGCCTGGATGCGTTCGGCCACCGGCGGGTGCGTCGCCCAGAACCCGCCGAAGTTTGACTGAAAGCTTTGCGCAAAGAAAAAGTGGTTGATCTGGGCGGTGTCATGACCGGACACCGTCGAGCCCAGTGCATACCCGCCGATCTTCTTCAACGCCCCGGTGACACCCGCCGGATTGCGCGTGAACTGCACGCTGGAGGCGTCGGCGAGAAACTCACGCTGCCGCGAGATGGCAGCCTGGATCAGGCGGCCAAAAAAATATCCGACATAGCCCAGGATCAGCAAGGCCACCCCCAGGAGCGCGATCATGATGACCGCGCCCCCGCCATTCTTGCTGTCGCGGGAGCTGACCCGCACCCCGCGCAGCGACCAGAGGATGCCCCGCCCGGCCAGCCCGATGACCAGGATGCCAAAGATGATGGCGGTCAGACGCAGATTCAGCCGCATGTCGCCATTGAGGATATGGCTGAATTCATGGCCGATGACGCCCTGCAACTCGTCGCGCGTCAGCTTGTCGAGCGTGCCCCGGGTGACCGTCACCACGGCGTCGCCGGTGGTGAGACCGGCGGCGAACGCATTGATGCCAGGCTCGTCATCGAGGACATAGACCGCCGGTGCCGGGAGGCCGGCGGCAATGGCCATCTCCTCGACGACATTGAGCAACTGGCGTTCCTGCGGGACGGCCGAGCCGGGCTGAATCAGCCGGGCGCCGACGCCTTCGGCGACGGCGGAGCCGCCGTCGGAAAACTCATGCCATTTGTAGAGCGAGCCCAACCCGACCACCACCAGCGTGCCCAGGGTCACCATCACAAAAAGCTGCGGCTGCCAGATGGAGTCGTCGACCACCCTGGCGCGAAAGCCGCCCAGGGGCAGGCGGCGGGCGTACCCATGGCTCAGACCGAACACGGCGGCGAAGTAACCGGCCAGGATGGTGCCGACGACGGCCAGCGCGAACAGCCCGACAAGTCGCGTGGTTCGTTTCCTGGCACGGGCCTGGGCCTCGAAGAAATCCATGGGGTGGAATTTAGGTTGGGGGCCCGCCGTCGCAAGTCCATCGTAATGCAAGGTCGACACGGCTGAGATGCTTCCCTTGGGGTGTTTTCTCAAGTTCCGTTCTTGTCTCCGGCCGCGATTGCTGGCCATTCTTCCCCCCGAAGCCCCTCTCCACGTGAAAACCCCCATCTCTGTCTTGTTGGCCAGCAAGTCCTCGTTGTCGGTCCAGACCCTTCCGCCCTCTGCGACCGTGGCCGAAGCCGTGAAGCTGATGAATCAGCACAAGCTTGGCTGTGTGCTGGTCACCTACGTCGAACGCCTCGTCGGCATCTTCACCGAGCGTGACGTCCTCACCCGGGT
>CAIYUN010000039.1 GCA_903929355.1 uncultured Opitutaceae bacterium | reverse complement strand
GCGCTCGGCGTTCACGATCCGACGCCCGCGCGTGTCCTGTTTTCTCTCTCCGTCTAAAACTTCCGTTGTGATGGTTGCCATCCTCGCAGCTTACTCCGCCGCCCCGCTGCCGAATAGTAGGTCGAGCGCCGGACGCTTACAAACCTTTAACCACTGATGAACACTTATTTACACTGATTCGATCCTCAGCATCAGTGTTCATCAGTGTCCATCAGTGGTTGAAATCTGATCGTTGGAAACATTCTCATCCAAGTTTTATTATCCCAAACCAAAACTTTTAACCACTGATGCACGCTTATTTACACTGATCCGATCCTCCGCATCAGTGTTCATCAGTGGTTGAAATCTGATCGTTGGAAACATTCTCATCCAAGTTTTATTATCCCAAACCAAAACCTTTAACCACTAATGGACACTAATTTACACTGATACGATCCTCGGCATCAGTGTTCATCAGTGGTTGAAACCTGATCGTTAGAAACATTCTCATCCAAGTTTTATTACCCCAAACCGAAACCTTTAACCACTGATGCTAAATTTTTTACACTGATACGATCCTCAGCATCAGTGTCCATCAGTGGTTGAAATCCGATCGTTGGAAACGTTCTCATCCAAGTTTTCCAAGAGTTGTTGGGTTATTCATAATCATTGGGTTGGAGTCATCGATGAATCGGCACTGATCTGCGACAAATGTCACTCCTAAGATCGCAAAAAAACCGGCGTCCCCGTGAAGGGACGCCGGCTGAAAAGCAAGCGGGCTGGATAAATCCGGCTCAGATGGACGGCACGCTGACCGTCTGACCATTGTTGTTCTGGCTCGGGAAGGCGTTATTGGCACCTTGGTTGGCCCCGTTGTTGTTGACGGACGTGTTGGTCAGGGGAGCGGGAGTGGGTTGATTCTGGGAGTTTTGGTTCACCTGCGGCGTCACGTTATTGGTAATGACCGTCTGTTGATCAGAGGTGGCCACTGATTTCAACGCCGCAACCACCGCCGCCTGCTGGCCTTGCGTCGCCACGGAAGAGTTGTTGTTCACCACCGCGATGCTGATGGCCGCAATCGAAGCCGACGCATCCGCCGTGGATTGAGTCGCCTGCACGCCCTGCACGGCCGCCTGGGCCGTGGCCTGAATAAGGGTGGTCGCGTTGGCACCGGAATTGGAAGCGTTCAAGGACGTCGCCACGGATGAGGTAATGTTCGCGGCCTGGGTGGGCGCAGCCTCAACAGCCGCCAACATGACGGTCTGGGCTGCCGTGGTGGCGTTCACGCCAGCGACGGCCGGGCTGTTGGCCACGGCCGTGGCCACGCCGGCCACCAGCGCAGCGGTGTTGGTCGAGGCGCTGGCCGGAGCGGCGACGTTGGAAACGGCGACGACGGCGGTGGCGAGCTGGGCGCTGGCGGCGGCACCGAGGCCACCGGCATTGGGGCTGTTCATCACATTGACCAGCGCGGTCACACCGGCCTGAACGGCGCGCTGCGCAGCCAAGGCGGCCGGGGTGGTGAGGCCGGCCAAGGAGGCGAGCGAAACCGTAGTGGCAGCACCACCGCCCGCCGGGGCGATGGTGACATTACCTTGCACAATCGTAAAGGTACCTTCCGCCGTGGTGAAGACCACGCTGTCAGCGTTGGCCGAAACCGTCACGCTGCCCGTGCCGTCCACATCCGAGGTGAAGGAGGTGCCCCGGGCCGCCGCCACGCCCTTGGCCGTGCTCACGCCATAATCATTGATGCTCTTGTTGCCCGGGTCGAGCATCGAGACGACATTGCCGGTCTTGAGCTTGATCAGGGCAGTCTGCTTCGTGACCGTGCCCGAGCCATTAGTCGTGACCGAAAGCTTGTCGAGGCTAACCGTCGAATTCGAATTGATGGTCGAAACCGCACCGGAAAACGGCTGAATGTTGACCGTGGAGCCGGGCCCCGTGGTGATGCTGGCGCCCTGCGGCAGCTTGTCGCCCTGTTGAATCGGTTGCGGCGTGGTCGAGCCAGGCATGAGCGCGGTAGCACTTCCGGTAATCTGGAGCACGGTCGCCATGTTAGGCGCCTCGGCGGCAGAGGCGACCAGCCCACCGAACGTGAGGCCGACCGTGATGAGCAAGTAACGGGGGAGCGAAGTTTTCATGGCGAAAAAAATAGTTTGGGTGTTCAGGTGAAGCTTTCGATGGAAATGCAAACTGTTAACAGTGGAATTGCAAGCACTAAATTCAATCAGGTCAAGAGAAAGTATGGTTTTAGAGGGTGTCGACACCAAAATGTTTCATTTCTCCTTCATCTCATACACTCCCGTCCACCCTGACCCCGGGGGATGGGCGCGCCAGTAATCGCATCGCTTGATGAGGGTCAGTGACGGATTGTTCTCCACGCCGGGAGTCTTGCCCGGGATGTTCGGCTCGATTTCCGCGCTTTTCCGGAAAAACGCCTCGGCCCCGTCCCAGTCCTGCACCAGATAACGGCTGATGCCCTCCGCAAAAACCCCGAGACAGTCGCGAGTCTGATCGGTCACGTTTTCCTTCAGTCCGACGACCTCGTAAATGGGCACGGGGATGGACCGGCCTTTGACCACGATTTTGTCGAGGAAACGAAAGACCAGACGGTCGCCCCCGTGTTTCTCGCACGAAAGCTTGGTGGCCTCGGCCACCATGGTGTAGGCACCGTAAGCCTTGGAGCCGCTCTCCATGCGGGCCGCAAGATTCACGTTGTCGCCCATCATCGTGTAGTTGAATCGCGTGCGGCTGCCCATGTTGCCGATCATGCAGACGCCGCTGTTCAGGCCAATGCGGGTCTGCATGTTCCAGACGATCTGGGGCCATTTCTCGCCCTCGCTCCTCCATTTCTCCCTCAGCTCGCCGAGCTTGAGATGCACCAACTGGGAGGCCACGCAGGCGCGAAACGCGTGGTCGGGCAGCGGGATGGGCGCGCCAAACATCGCCACCACCGCGTCACCGATATATTTGTCCAGCGTCCCGCCCTCGCCCTGCACGATGTCGGTGCAGGCGGTGAGGTACTCGTTCATCAACTCCACCAGCGGGCCCGAGCCGAGTTTTTCGGAAAACGTGGAGAACGACTGGATGTCGCTGAAGTAGGCGGTGATCTCGGCGTCGTGGCCACCCAGCTGCGGCGGGGAGCCCGAGTCGATCATCTTGCTGACCAGCGCCGGCGAGACATAGGTGCCGAACATCCCCTTGATCTCCTGCTTGGCCTTCTGCTCGACGATCACCCGCCGGCCGACCTCAAACACCTGCAGCGCGAGAAAACCCAGCACCGGACCGACCAGCGGCAGCCAGATGCTCCACTGCTCCCAGGAATAAAACGACACTCCGGCATAAACCACGGGAACGCCCAGGGCATAAAAGGCGTGGTCGCGCACTTTGCGCTTCGAGAAAACCGCCAGGCCGATCAGGCCCAGCGCAAATGCACCCAACCAGATCGGAGCCACGGGCGCATGCCGGGCGTAATCTTCGTTGAGCACATTCTCAATGACGTTCGCATGGACCAGGACGAGCGGGGTGTTGGTCCCCAGCGGCGTCGGTCCGAAGTCGGCCAGTCCGTTCGCGGTCTGGCCCACGAGAAGAATTTTTCCCTGGAGCGACGGCAAGGCCTTCACGTCCTCGCCGTTGACCAGGTGCCGGACGAGCCAACCAAACAAGCTGCTGTAATCGACCGGCCGGTAGCCGTCCGACGCGTGGCGGTAATTGATGAAGTAGTTGCCGGCCGCGTCGATGGGTATCCGCCGCGTGATCTGCGGGGTGGCAAGGATGATGGCCTCACCCAGCCGCACTTTCACCTGGGCGGGTTTGACCTTCCAATACTGCAGCAGGGTCTCCAGCCCCAGCGAGGGGTAAAAATTATCCCCAATCCGGATGAACATGGGCGCAAAGTGCCGGACGCCGTCCGTGCCCGGGGAGTCATTGACGAAGCCGGAATGCGCGGCTTGGCCAAGCTCGCCGGCGGGCACCTGCACTCCCTGCAAGGGGACGACCTTCGTGCGGTCCCCCTCGATGTCCAGCAACGGTTCGAGGCGGGCGGCCTTGACGTCCTTGTCATTGGGATCGACGCCCCCGTCAAGAATCGACGCCCCAACCGCGCCCATGACCACCTCCGCGCCGTCCGGCGTTTTGATGCCGTCGAGGAAATCAGCGTCCTCTTTCTTGTCCCGGGTCGCTTCGGTGAACATGATGTCCCAAGTCACCACCCCGGCCTTGGCGGCCCCCAACAAGGTGAGGAAATCGCCGTGGACCGAACGAGGCCAAGGCCAGCGACCGAACCGTTCATCCTTGGACCTGATGCTCTCCTCGTTGATTCCGACGACCATCAACGCTTCCGGGGGTGGGGTCGGACGCAGGGTCGCCCGCAGCCGGGTGAAACCGTCCAACGCCATGTTATCGATGTTTTGCAGCAGATCGAACTGCATCAGTCCCAGCGCGGCGGCAAAGAAAAGTACGGTGGGGACCAGGATTTCTCGGAAAAATCTTGCGTTGGGTTTCATCGGGTGCGCGCAGCCTTTGCGCTCCACTGGCGTGAGCCAAGGCCAAACTTCACCCGCCCCTCACAGCAGCCGTTTCAGCGCGTCCAAGCCGCCGGTGCCGGCCACGGCGTAGGCAAACTTCTCGTCGCGCCAGGCCGCCACCGCCGCGCCGCCCGCCTCCGCATACTCCGGACCGGCGGCGGCGACCGCCGGCAGGTCCCCGGCCCGTGCGAGGTAGAGGTGGTATTGCGCGCCCGCGCGCTGGAAACAAATCTCCATGACGGGATGCCCGTCGAAGCTCAGCGTGCGGCAGCCGGTCGCCTCCAGGGCCGCGAAGTCGACCGGCAGCCCGCCGCCCAGCCGGGTGGCGGGCTGGCCGAGCAGCACCTGCATCGCCCCCATCACCTCGCCGGCGCCGCCGTGTTGGCCGTGCAACATGTCGTCGGCCGCAAACGCGGCGAAGTTCACGGGCGCGCCCGCCCCGCCGCGCAGCCGCAGCCCGGCCCCCACGGCCAGCAACAGCGCGACCGACGCGGCCAGCGCCAGCCAGGCCGGCTGCCGCCACCAGGCACGACCGGCCGGGGTGGCGCGCGCGCCCGCGAGGATGGCAGCCCGCAGGTCCGCCGGCGGCGCGATGGCCGCCAGCTTCTCGGTCATCACCAGGTCAAACGCCCGCTCGCGCGCCAGCCACGCGCCCAGCACGGGGTCGCGCTCGGCCAGCGCCAGCGCCCCGGCCAGCGCGGGGTCGTCCGCGTCCTGACCGTGCGGCCGACCGGCCCGCAGCAAAAATTTCGCCTCCTCGTGGTTCATGGTGATTTTCTCCTTTCGGCGCCGGGGAAAGGCACCACCTGCGCACCGGGCGCCGCCGCCGTGAGCGCCCCGCGCAACTGCGCCTTGCCGCGCGCGAGCCGCGACATGACCGTCCCGATCGGCACCTCGAGGATCGCGGCAATCTCCTGGTAGGAGTGCCCCTCCAGATAAAACAGGGTGAGCGGCGCGCGAAAGATCTCCTCCACCCCGCCCAGCGCCGCCAGCACCAGCCCGCCGTCCAGCCGCCGCGCCTGGTCGATCTCGACGTCGGCCAGCTCCTCCGCCCCGGGTGGCAGCTCCTCGATCGAGGTCACCCGCGCGCCGCGCCGCCGCCCACGCAAAAACTCGCGATACAACGTCGTGAACAGCCAGGTCTTCGCCTTGGCGAGGTCGCGCAGCCCGTGCCCATGCGTCGCCCAGATGTAAAAGGTCTGCTGCGTGAGGTCGCAGGCGTCCGCCTGGTTCCGCGCCAGGCTCAGCGCGAAACGGTAGAGCGTCGGATAATGCTGGTCCACCAACCGGGTGAAAGTTTCGTCGCTCATGGGTGGAAACTCCGGCCGCGGATGGCCCTCGCGCCCCGGTGCGCCCGCCCCGCCCGTCGTTCCCCGAGGACCGGCAGGTCGGTCCATGGGTTCAGGCGGGCGAGGGGGGACGGGGGTTGCATGCGTGCAGATAAGAGCAGGGAACCGGAGGATTATTCCGGAGTTTCCACCCTTCGTTGCGATTTAGCCGCCGCAGCTTTCATCCGAAAAACCTCAGCAGGTTGACCCAGAACCGCATGGGCGCTCGAATTCCGGGTATGACCGTCTCACCCGGTCGACGTTTGCAGATTCTGCGGTGGGTTCAAGGCCGGCTCGGTGAACTCGGCTTTCATCTCTGTGGCCACTGTGACCCATTACTGAATTTAGGTTCACACCCTGCCCCCACCGAGTCAGCCAAACAGCTCGTCAGCCTTGAAAAAGCGGGCCAGCTCGATTTGGGCGTTGGCGTCGCTGTCGGAGGCGTGGACGACATTCTTCATCATTTCCGTGCCGAAGTCCCCGCGGATCGTCCCCTTGGGGGCTTTGCGCGAGTCGGTCGGGCCGAGCAGTTCACGCACCCGGGCCACGATGTTGTCGCCCCGCAGGGCGAGCACCATCACCGCGCGCGAGCTCATGAAGGTCTCGATCTCCGGATAAAACGGCTTGTCGGCGACGTGGGCGTAGTGCGCGCGGAGGAGCGCCGGGGTGAGGCGGATCATTTTGCAGCCGATGATCTCGAACCCCGCCTTTTCGAAACGCTCCAGCACGTTGCCGGCGTGTTTTTGCTCCAGACAGTCGGGTTTCAGGATGATGAGGGTTTTTTGCATAAAGGTCCCACTTTACGTCTTACCCAACCAAGGGGAAGCTCGTTTTTTCACCGACGGCCGGACGGCAGCGCCTGTTCACGAAGGGAAGAATATCGAGGCCACATAGACTTGGCGTTCGGCCATGACCTCATCAGACAAAAACCTGCAACCACTTATGCTCACTAATTTGCACCAATCAGATCCTCAGAATTAGTGTTCATCAGTGTCAATTAGTGGTTGAATTCCGACCGCTCGTAAGTTTTTCATCCTGGGTTTCGAAAAGTTGTTTTGCCTATCAACATCATTGGTTTATAACTCTCCATGTATCAGCACTGGGCAGGGGGGCGGAGGGGGTGGCCAAGCCCAAAAGCTTGCGGCGGTGCTCCGCCGGCGAACAACCATTGCGCCGGCGGAAGACCATGCGGAAATGGCGCAGGTCGCTGAAGCCGCAGGCCGCCGCGACCTGGGAGAGGGGGAGCCGCGGATTGGCCGCCAGGGTTTTCTCCGCATGTTTGAGTCGGAGCCCGGTGATGAACGCGCCGGGCGGGAGCCCGAGCTGGCGCTGGAACCGGGTCTCGAGGCTGCGGCGCGACCCGTGCGTGATCGCCAGCAGCCGCTCCACGCCAAACTGCTCGCCCACATGATCGCGGACATGCTGCACCAGACCGGCCAGCACGGGATCATCCACCGCCATGGTCTCGGTGGACTGGCGTGCGACCACCTCGGCCGGCGCGACGAACACCGGCCCGGAACGGACGCGCCGGCCCGCCATCAGGTCGGCGAGCAGGCCTGCGGCCAGCTCACCGGCCCGACGGTCGTCGCGGGCGACGCTGCTGAGCGGTGGCTGGGCGTAACCGCAAATGACGGGGTCGTTGTCCACCCCGATGACGGCGACCTCGTCCGGCACCCGCCGGCCGATCGACCGACAGGTCTCGAGCAGCATGTTGGCCCGCAGGTCGGTGCTCGCCATGATGCCGACCGGCGAGCGCAAGGCACGCAGCCACTGTTCCAGCTTGAGCTGCTGGCGCATCCAAGTGCGACCGCTGGCGATGTTGGAGTTGGCCTCCAGCACCGCGCAGGGCGCGCCGTGCTGGCGCACCGTCTCCACAAAACCCTGGCGACGGAGCTGGCTGAACCACAGCTCGCCCGAGCCGTAGAACCCGAAGTGGCGGAACCGGCGCTCCAGCAGATGCCGGGCAGCGAGACGGCCGATGGCCGCATGGTCCATGGTCACGGTGGGGACGCCCGGGTCGGGAAAATAAGCCGTGAGGTTGACGACGGGAAAAGGCAGCGCGCGGGCGAGGCGCGCGTCCTCGTGCGTGGAGAGGAGGACAAACGCTCCATCCCCATCCCACGCCTTCAGCCAGTCGAGCGAGGGGCTGAGACGCTCGGGAAACCGGGTGAAGACCCAAGGCTCGCAGGCCCGGGCGTGGGCATGGATGGCATGGACGAGGTCCTCGACAAACGCGCGGCCAAAAGGGAAGGCAAAGGCGACACGTTTGGGTGGATGCGACTTGCGGCGGGAAGACATGGCTCGGGCGAAGCTGACGGACTGCGTAAAAATGTCCATCCTATGCGTATTTCAACCCTTGTCCGCAATCACCGTCCGGCTAGGGTGTGGCCCTTCCCCCCATGCCCCCGACCTTCCGCCCCACCCTGCCCCGTCTCCTTGTGCTCGGGCTCGCCCTCGCCGCGGCCGCCCACGCCGCCTACACCCCGCCGGCCTCGCCGCGTGCGACCTACAACTTCAACCCCGGCTGGAAGTTCGTTTTTGGCGACCATCCCGGCGCGGACCAACCCGCGTTCGACGACTCGGGCTGGACGGCGGTCAGCCTGCCCCATACCTGGAATGAAACGGACAGCTACCGCGCCCATATCAGCCACGGCGGGGGCGACCAGACGGAGAAGCTGGGCATCGGCTGGTATCGGAAACACTTCAAGCTGCCCGCCACCGCCGACGGCCAGAAGGTCTTCCTCGAATTCGACGGCCTGCGCCAGGCCGGCCGCTTCTACCTCAACGGCCAGCCCGTCGGCCTGTATGAGAACGGCGTGACCGCCTTCGGTCTGGATATCTCCAAATTCGCCAAATTTGGCGGCCAGGACAATGTGCTGGCCGTGAAAGTGGACAACAGCTCCGGCTACCGGGAGGAGGCCACGGGCGTGGGCTTCGAGTGGAACGCGAAGGACTTCAATCCCAACTTTGGCGGACTCAACCGCGACGCCAGCCTCATCGTCACCGGCGCCATCTACCAAACCCTGCCGCTCTATGAGAACCTCAAGACCTCGGGCGTTTACATCTACCCCAAAAATATTGGGGTGAAGAACCAAACCACGGACGTGTGCGTCGAGGCCGAGGTGCGCAATGAAACCGGCGCGGCGGCGGGGGTGAGTCTCTCGACGGTGGTCGTGGACGCGGAAGGCAACGTCCGCGCCAAGTTTGACGGCACCACCGCCAGCCTCGGCGCCGGTCAGACCAGCACCCTCACGGCGACGGGGCCGCTGACCAACGCGCAGCTTTGGGACACCGCCGACCCGTATCTTTACGACGTCTACTCCATCCTGAGCGTGGGCGGCCAGGTCGTGGATGTCTGCAAGACGCAGACGGGATTCCGCAAGGCCGAATACCTGGGCGGCGCCGGCACCGGCGGGGTTCATCTCAACGATCACTTTGTCTGGCTGACCGGTTACGCGCAGCGTTCGGCCGACGACTGGCCGGGCCTCGGCGGGGCGTATCCCGACTGGATGCACGACTACACCATCGCCCAGGTGCGCGCCAGCCACGGCAACTACATCCGGTGGATGCACGTGTCGCCCGAACGCGCCGACGTGGCCGCCTGCGACAAATTTGGCGTCGCCATTGTCTGCCCGGCGGGGGACAAGGAGAAGGATGCCACCGGCCGCCAGTGGGACCAGCGCGTCGAGGTCATGCGCGACTCGATGATCTTCTTCCGCAACCACCCGAGCATCCTGTTCTGGGAGGTCGGCAACACCGGGGTGTCGGTCGAGCAGATGGTGCAAATGGTCAACCTGCGCAAGCAATGGGATCCGCAGGGCATGCGGGCGGTGGGCACGCGGGATGGCGGCGGCTTTGACGCCGCGCTCACCGCCGTCTCCGAGTTCTACGGGGTGATGATCGGTCAGGACACGCGGACGGACGCCATCACCCGGCCCGGACAGCTCTTCCGCGGCTACAGCGTGGACCGGCGCGACAAGGCGCCGCTGATCGAGACGGAGGATTTCCGGGAGGAGGCGGCGCGCGGGATCTGGGATGATTACTCGCCCCCCACCTTTGGGTTTCATCCCAAGAACCTCGCCAGCGGGGACCCGAAGGCGGGCCAGGATTCCTACAATTTGAATTCCGAGACCTTCGCGCTGGGCGGCGTGGCCCGCTACATCGGCTACGCGAACAACCGGATCGACAACCCCGATCCGCTGCACTCGAAATGGGCGGCCTACGCCTCCATCTACTTCACCGACTCCGACGCCGACGGCCGGCAGGACGGCAGCGAGGTCCTGCGCGTGAGCGGCAAAATGGACGGGGTGCGCCTGCCCAAGGAGCTCTATTATGTCTCGCGGGTGATGCAAAGCGACACGCCGGACATCCACATCATCGGTCACTGGACGTATCCGGCGAACACGATCAAGACCATGTATGTGGCGGCCAACCACTGCGACTCAGTCGAGCTCTTCATCAACGGCCAGTCCCAAGGCGTCAGCTCGCGGCCCACCCGCGGGTATATTTTTGAGTTCCCCAAAATCGCCTTTCAGCCGGGGGTGATCAAGGCGGTTGCCACCGGGAACGGCCAGGTGGTCGCGCAGGACGAGCTGGCCACCGCCGGCCCGCCGAGCGCGCTCAAGCTGACCGTGCTCAGCGCCCCAGCAGGGCTGCAAGCCGATGGGTCGGACGTGGTGCTGGTGGACTTCGAGGCGGTGGATGCGCAAGGCCGCCGCTGCCCCACTGACGAGGCGCGGGTGGATTTTGCGGTGACGGGTCCGGCGATCTGGCGCGGTGGCTTCTGCAGCGACAAGCTCAACACCACGAACAACCTATATCTCGACACCGAGTGCGGGATCAACCGGGTGGCGATCCGCTCGACCACCACGCCTGGCACGATCACCCTGACCGCGACCCGCGCCGGCCTGACGCCGGCCACGGTGAACATTGAGTCGCGCCCGGTGACCATCGCCGCCGGCCTCACCGCGGCCATGCCCACGCGGCTGCCCGGCCCGATGGCCACGCCGAAGCGGTGAGGGCGCCCCGGTCGAAAAAAAAGTTTTCACCCGGCGCTCTCCTTTTTAGCTTCGCCCGCCCTGCCCCCGCCTTCCCCATGCACCTCCCCAAACGTTTCACCCTCCCGTCCCTGCTGGCCCTAACCGTGCTGCTCGTCGCGCCGGCCCGCGCCGCCGACGCCCGCTACACCCCGCCCGCCACACCGCGCGCGACCTACAACTTCGACCCCGGCTGGAAATTCGTCTTCGGTGACCACCCCGGCGCCGACCAACCGGGCTTCGACGACTCCCAATGGACCAACGTCAGCCTGCCGCACACCTGGAACGACGTGGACAGCTACCGCAATTTCATCAGCCACAGCGGCGGCGACCGGGGCGAAAAAAACGGCGTAGGCTGGTATCGGAAGCATTTCAAGCTGCCGGCGGCCGCCGCCGGTCAGAAGGTCATGGTCCAGTTCGACGGCCTGCGGCAGGCGGGATGGTTTTTCCTCAACGGCCAGCCCGTCGGGAAATACGAGAACGGCGTCTCGGCCGTGGGCTTTGATCTCAGCAAATTCGCCAAATTCGGCGACGCGGAGAACGTGCTCGCCGTGAAGGTGGACAACAGCCCCAACTATCGGGAGGAGGCCAGTGGCACCGGTTTCGAGTGGAACGCGAAGGATTTCAACCCGAATTTCGGTGGCCTCAACCGCGACGCGACCCTGATCGTGGCCGGAAAAGTCTATCAGACGCTGCCGCTGTTCGAGAACCTCAAGACCACCGGCATTTATGTGTATCCCGAGGCGATCGACCTGGGGAAGCAGACCGCCGACCTCAAGGTCGAGGCGCAGGTCGTCAATGAAACCGACGATTATGCCTCGATCACGCTCAACGCCGTCGTGGTGGACGCGGACGGGGTGGTGTGCGCGACCCTCGAAGGCAACACGTCCGACCTGGTCGCGGGCCAGTCGGAGGTGTTCAACGCGACCGGCACGCTGGCCCACGCGCGCTTCTGGGATGTGAAGGATCCGTATCTCTATCATGTCTACACCACGCTCACCGTGGACGGCAAAGTGGTGGACGTGTGCGAGACGAAGACCGGCTTCCGCCAGACCGAGTTCAAGGGCGGCGCCGGCACCGGCGGGGTCTGGCTGAACGGCCGCTATGTCTGGCTCACCGGCTACGCGATGCGCTCGGCCAACGACTGGGCCGGCTTCGGGGGCGCCTACCCCGACTGGATGCACGACCTCACGCTGGGGATGGTTCGCGCCAGCCATGGGAACTACATGCGCTGGATGCACGTCTCGCCGCAGCGGGCGGACGTGGACGCCTGCGACCGGCTGGGCATCGTCGAAATCTGCCCGGCCGGCGACAAGGAGCGGCTCGTGACCGGCCGCCAGTGGGACCAGCGGGTCGAGGTCATGCGCGATGCGATGATCCTTTTCCGCAACAACCCCAGCATCTTTTTCTGGGAGGCGGGCAACACCATCGTCACCCCGGAACAGATGGTGCAGATGGTCAACCTGCGCAAGGAGCTCGATCCGCACGGCGGGCGCGTCATGGGCACCCGGGACAACGACCTGGCGCCGGACAACCTGGCCCTCACCCCGGTGTCGGAGTATTACGGCGTGATGATCGGCCAGGACCGGCAGACGGACGCGATCACCCAGCCGGGACAAATTTTCCGGGGCTACGCCGTGGATCGCCGGGACAAGGCGCCGTTGATCGAGACGGAAGATTTGCGCGACGAGGCCGGGCGCAATGTCTGGGACGACTATTCGCCGCCGCACTTCGGTTTCAAGCCCAAGGCCGGCACCGGCGGAGACGGCCGGCCCGTGGACAGCTGGCACTGGAATTCCGAGACCTTCTGCCTCTCCGCCGCGACGCGCTACACCAGCTACGTCCGCAATGAAATCAGCAACCCCGATCCGGCCCACTCGAAATGGTCGGCCTACTGCTCGATTTATTTCGCCGACTCCGACGCCGACGGCCGCCAGCAGGGCAGCTATGTGCTGCGGGTGAGCGGCAAGGTGGACGGCGTGCGCCTCCCCAAGGAGGCGTATTATGTCTATCGGGTGATGCAGAACGAGTCGCCCGACCTCCACATCATCGGCCACTGGAACTATCCGGACAAGACGGTGAAAACCATGTATGTCGCCGCAAGTCATTGCGACCAGGTCGAGCTGTTCCTGAACGGGAAGTCGCTCGGCGTGCAGACCAAGTCGTGCGAGTTTGTGGACACCTTCAACGGCACGAACCGGACCCAGGGCGACACCGGCTTCGTCTATGCGTTCCCCCAGGTCGCGTTCGCCCCCGGCTCGCTCAAGGCCGTCGCCACCCAGGGCGGCAAGGTCGTCGCGCAACAGGAACTCCTGACCGCCGGCGCGCCGGCGGCCATCCGGCTCACCCCGCAGACCGGGCCGCAGGGCCTGCAGGCGGACGGCAGCGACGTGGCGCTGATTGACTTCGAGGTGGTGGACGCCCAAGGGCGCCGCTGCCCGACCGATGAGGCGCGGGTGGATTTTGCCGTCACCGGTCCGGTCGTCTGGCGCGGCGGCTTCAACGCGGCAAAGCTGAACTCGACCAACAACCTTTACCTCGACACCGAGTGCGGGATCAACCGAGTCGCCGTGCGCTCCACCGCAACCCCGGGCCAGATCACGGTCACCGCGACCCGGGCGGGCCTCGCCCCGGCCACGGTGACGATTGATTCGCACCCCGTCGCAATCACCGACGGCCTGACGAGCGCCATGCCGCCGACGTACGCCGGCCCGAGGGCGATGCCCAAGCTGTGAGCGGGGAGGGGCCAAATCCTGACAATCGTATTATAACACGGAGATCACGGAGAACACGGAGCCGGCAGGCGAAATCTGCCGGAGAGTCCCAAACACGTGAGCCCTCGCCCTCCCCCTTTCCCATGCACCACCCCATTCGTTTCGCGCTGCTGCCCCTGCTGGTTCTGACGGCGCTGCTGGCCGCGCCGGCCGGCGCCGCCTACACCCCGCCGGCCTCGCCGCGCGCGACCTACAACTTCAACCCCGGCTGGAAATTCATCCGGCAGGATGTGCCGGGAGCGGACAACCCCGCATTCGACGACTCCACCTGGGCGAAGGTGAGCCTGCCTCACACGTGGAACGACGTGGACAGCTACCGCGCCCTCATCAGCCACCCCAATGGCGACCAGACCATCTACCAGGGCATCGGCTGGTATCGGAAGCATTTCAAGCTGCCCGCCGGCACGGATGGGAATAAGATTTTCCTCGAGTTTGAGGGCCTGCGGCAGGCGGCGCGCTTTTACCTCAACGGCCAGTTGGTCGGACTCTCGGAGAACGGGATCACCGCCTGCGGCCTGGACATTTCAGCCCTGGTGAAGTTTGGGGGCCAGGACAACGTGCTGGCCGTGAAGGTGGACAACCGCACCGACTACAAGGAGGAGGCCACCGGCACCGAGTTCGAATGGAAGAACAGCAACAGCAACCCGAACTTCGGCGGGCTGACCCGCGATGCCTGGCTGCATGTCATGGGCCCGGTGTATCAAACTCTGCCGCTCTATGAGAATCTGAAGACCACCGGGGTCTATGTCTTCGGTAAAAACTACGATATCCCGGGCAAAACCGCCGGGATCAATGTCGAGTCCCAGGTGCGCAACGAGTCCGCCGCGGGCGCCGCCCTGGCGCTCACCGAGGTCGTCGTGGACGCGGACGGCGTGGTGCGCGCCCAGTTCGCGGGCGGCGTCCAGAACCTCGCCGGCGGCCAGACCGCGACGCTGACCGCCGCCGGGCCGCTCGCCGGGGCGCGATTCTGGAACATCAAGGACCCCTATCTCTACGACGTGTATTCCATCCTCACGGTGAACGGCCAGGTGGCCGACGTGTGTCGGATCCACACCGGATTCCGCAAGGCCGAGTTCAAGGGCGGCGCGGGCACCGGCGGGGTCTGGCTCAACGACAAGTTTGTCTGGCTCACCGGCTACTCGCAGCGCGCGGCCGACGACTGGCCGGGGCTCGGCTCGGCGTATCCGGACTGGATGCACGACTTCACCGCCGCGCTGGTGC
Organism: uncultured Opitutaceae bacterium; assembly: GCA_903929355.1. Taxonomy (GTDB): domain Bacteria; phylum Verrucomicrobiota; class Verrucomicrobiia; order Opitutales; family Opitutaceae; genus CAIYUN01. Next base: position 24,985 of record CAIYUN010000039.1, on the reverse strand, counting down.
GCGAGAGCAACAGCAATTACTTCCGCTGGATGCACATCGCGCCCACGCGGGCCGATGTCACCGCGTGCGACCAATCCGGCATCGCGAATTCCTGCCCGGCCGGCGATGGCGAGCACGAGACCACCGGCCGTCAGTGGGACCAGCGCCTGGAGGTCATGCGCGACTCGATGATCTATTTCCGCAACAGCCCCAGCATCCTGTTTTGGGAGGGGGGCAATGCCGCCATCAGCGCGGAACACATGGCGCAGATGGTGGCGCTGCGCCAGCAGTGGGATCCCAGCGGCGGCCGGGTCGCGGGCTGCCGCTCGCTCAGCAATCCGGCGGCGGTCGCCGCCTCCGAATATGTCGGCGTCATGCTCGGCCGCCCCATCAGCGACCAGTCCCGGGACCACGGTCCGATCGTCGAGACCGAGGATTTCCGCGAGGAAGGCGCGCGGGGCATCTGGGACGACTTTTCCCCGCCCCATTTCGGTTTCAAACGGGGTCCGAATGACAGTTACAACTTCAATGCCGAGACCTTCGCCCTCGCCGGGGTCCGCCGTTATTACACGTTCGACACCAACCGCATTGACAACCCCGATCCCGCGCACGCCCATTTCTCCGCCTACGCCTCCATCTACTTCTCGGATTCCGATGCCGACGGCCGGCAGCAGAGCACCGAGGTGCTCCGGGTCAGCGGCAAGGTGGACGGGGTCCGCCTGCCCAAGGAGATCTTTTACGCCACGCGGGTGATGCAAAGCCCCGGGCCCGACCTCCATATCATCGGCCATTGGAACTACCCTGCCACCACCAGGAAGACCATCAGCGTCATCGCCGCCCTGTGCGACAGCGTCGAGCTGTTCGTCAACGGCCGGTCGCTCGGGGTCAAAAACACCCCGCAATCCGGCTTTATCTACGCTTTCCCGGATGTCGCCTTCGAGCCCGGCTCGATCAAAGCCGTCGGCACCAAGGGCGGCCAGGTGGTCGCGCAGCAGGAGATCAAAACGGCCGGCGACCCAAGGAGCCTGAAACTCACTGTTCACACCGGCCCCTCGGGCCTGCAGGCGGACGGCAGTGACGTGGCGCTGATCGATTTTGAGGTGGTGGATGCGCAAGGCAACCGCTGCCCGACGGATGAGGCCCGGGTGGATTTTGCCGTGAGCGGACCGGTCATCTGGCGGGGCGGATTCTGCAGCGACAAACTCAACACCACGAACAACCTTTATCTCGACACCGAATGCGGGATCAACCGGGTGGCCGTGCGGTCCACGCTGACGCCGGGTGCGATCACGGTGACCGCCACCCGCGCCGGCCTCGCGCCGGCCTCGGCGACGATTGAGTCGAAGCCGGTGGAGATCATCGGCGGCCTCATGCGTGCCGTGCCGCCCGGGCTGGCGGTGTTGCCGAGAGGTTAGGGATCCCGGTCGCAGGATTTGCAGGCGAGGTCGGTGACCCCGGCACAGCTGAGTTTATAAAACCCGGGATGAAAAACCTTTCGAGCGGTCGGATTTCAACCACTAATGGTCACTAATGAACACTAATCAGAGGATCGGATTAGTGTAGATTAGTGCACATTAGTGGTTACAGGTTTTTGTTTGGCGAGGTCATAGGTGATCGCCCTGCCCTGGAGGCCTCGAAATTCTTACCTTCGTGCATCAGCAGTGGCTACAGCTCAATCCTCCCTCTTGCCGCTTGTCGCGGGCGCGGTTGTGTGTAACGAGTCCGGCTCCCTGCCGTCCTCTTAACCATCCCCCTCCCCTTGTGACGCTTTTCCTTTTTTATGCCATTGTGGTGGTGCTCGGTGTCCTGAGCATGGGCTTCCAGATGCTCGCCTCCCGGCTGCTCAGCCCGCACTACGGCTCCACCATCGTCGAGTGGGTGTGGCTCATCTCCACCTTTCTGGCCGCGTTCAGCACCGGCTCGATGCTCGGCGGCTGGATCAGCAACGTTCCGGTCGCCCGACGCCAGCGGCTCCAAGTCGCCACGGCGGCGATCGGCGTCGCCGCCCTCGCCGTGACCGCCTTTTACAGCACCCCCATGCTCGACTGGCTGGAGCTTAAATTCATCCCCGATGTCAGCCAGATGAACGACCAGTCTGCCGCCGGCATGAACGAAGCCCTGCTGGTCTCGTGCCTCGGCCTGTTCTTTGTGCCCGTGACGGCGCTCTCCTCGTTTGGCCCGCAGTGCGTGGGCTGGCTCGCCGCCCGCGGCACGCCCTCGGGGCAGGCCTCCGGCGTCGTCTACGCGGTGAGCACCCTCGGCAACATCGCGGGCGTCATGCTCACGGTCTTTTACCTGATCCCCCATTACCGCGTCTCCCACCTCATGTATGGCTGGCTGGCGGTGGCCGCCCTCAGCCTGACGGCGTTGATCCTGCTCCTGCGCCGCCCCACCCCGCCCTCCTCCCAATGAAACCCTCCCCTCCCCTTGGCTCTGCTCCGGGCCTCACCGCCATCACCCTAGAATCAGCAGTTGGTCACGGAGAACACAGAGATAAAATCCGAGGTCACAGAGAAATGCATCGAACGGCGGGAAAGCCTGGGAGTCACCCACCGGGTGCTAGGGTTGCAGCCACCATGGATCGTTTAAGTGCTTTGCTCGGTGAACTCTGTGGCTGGGCTCGGTGTTCTCCGTGTAACCCATCTGCGCTTTTTAGGAGGATTCATCCCTCATCCTTCAGCCTTTCCGCCTTGCTCGCCCTCGCCCTGACCCCGGTGTTCGCCGCGGACGCGCCGCCCGCGCCCGCCGCGCCGACGGGCGACTATGTCGAAAACTTCGACACCCTTTACAACAGCCTCACGGTCCAGCGACTCGGCACCATGGTCGAGCTGCGCGCCCGCTCCCGCCGGGGCGAGTTTCTGGAGTCGGCCGTGGACCAGGCCGACCCGCTCAAGCTCGTGGTCGAGTACACCCGGACGCTCTACGCTGCGGCGTTGTTCCAACCCCAGCCGAAACGGGTGCTCATCATCGGTCTCGGTGGCGCGGGTTTTCACCGGCTCTTTGCCCAGACCTGGCCCGACGCGCTCCTGCAAACCGTCGAGCTGGACCCCAAGGTGTTTGACCTGTGCCAGACCCGCCTAGGGTTCAAGCCCACCGCCCAGACTCCCGTGACCATCGCCGACGGGCGGATGTTTGTGAAACGCGACACCACCCAATGGGACTGGCTCATCCTCGACGCCTTCCGCGGAGGCTACATCCCGCCCCACCTCAAGACCAAGGAGTTCTACCAGGAGTGCGCCGCGCGCCTCAGCGACCGCGGCGTCTTCATCAGCAACCTCCACGAAGGCACCGAGCTGTTCTACTCGGACATCAGGACCATCCAGTCGGTGTTTTCCCAGGTCGTGCTCTTCAACCCGCCCGACAGCGGCAATGTCATCGCCTTCGCAGTGAACTACAAGACGCCCGCCATCACCGATCCGGCGCATTGGGAGAATGCCGCCGGGCTGACGAAGCTGTTCAAGGGCAAGCTCGATCTCGGCTATGTCAGCGGCGAGCACATCCCCATCCCCGACCAAGCGGTCGCCACCGCCACCGTGCTCACCGACGACTTTGCCCCGGTCGAATTTCAAAACGTCGTGAAGTCCAACAACGAGACCAAGGTTCCGTCCGGCGGCACGACGATCGCGCCGTGAGACTCGGCAGGTTTTACAGGAGGCAACCCGAGGGAACAGAGTCCGGACGGGGCACCGGGGAGTCGGATTTCAACCACTAATGGCCACTAATGAACACAAATATCGGAAATCATATTTGTGTAAGACATTGTTTGTTAGTTGTTACTACTTATTTCTTGGGCTGGGTCCAATCACTTGTGAGGTCAAAAAATCGATGACAGAAGTGCCAGCGCACCCCACCAGCCGAAGAAATCCTTGCCGACCAAAACGGCCCGCCGATGCTGTCGCGAATTGACCTCCGCCGTCCTGACCTCTGACCTTCGACCTACTGACCTTCTGACGTCTGGCCACTGACCTCTGACTTCTTTCGCCCAAAACCCCATGTCCCTCTTCATCGGCATCGACTCCGGCACCCAGAGCACCAAGGCGGTCGTGCTCGACCTCGACACCCGCAAGGTGGTCGCAGAGGCCCGCCACGCGCACTCCCTTATTCCCGACCTGCCGGTCGGCCACATGGAGCAGCATCCGTCCGACTGGATCACCGCGCTCGACACCGTCCTCCAGACGGTGGCGCGGCGGATCGACCGTGGCCGCGTGCGGGGCATCGGCGTGTCCGGCCAGCAGCATGGCTTTGTCCCACTGGACGCGCGTGGCCAGGTCATCCGTCCCGCCAAGCTCTGGTGCGACACCAGCACCACCGCCGAATGCGCGCTGCTCACCCGGAAGCTTGGCGGCCCCAAGGGGGCGATCCGCCGGACCGGCAGCCTGATCCTGCCGGGCTTCACCGCGCCCAAGATCCTCTGGCTGAAACGCCATGAGCCCAAAAATTACCGGCGACTGCGGCACGTCCTGCTGCCTCACGATTACCTGAATTTTCATCTCACCGGAAATTACTTCATGGAGCCCGGCGACGCCTCCGGCACGGCCCTCATGGATGTCCGCCGCCGAGTCTGGTCGCGCGAGGCCGTCATGGCCATCGACCCGAATCTGGCGGACTGGCTACCGGCGTTGGGCTCGTCGGACGGGGCCGCGGGCACCCTTCGCGGCGAACTGGCGGCGAAATATGGTTTCCCCAAGGGCGTGACGGTGAGCGCGGGGGGCGGCGACAACATGATGGGGGCGATTGGCACCGGCAATGTCTCGCCCGGGGTCGTCACCGCGAGTTTTGGGACCAGCGGCACCATTTACGCCTATGCCGAAAAACCCGTGGTGGACCCCCAGGGCGAGATCGCGGCCTTTTGCTCCTCGACGGGCGGCTGGCTGCCGCTGCTCTGCACGATGAATGTCACCACGGTGACGGACCATTTCCGTTCCCTGTTGGAATTTGACCACGCCCTCCTGGACCGGGCGGTGGCCGAGGCCCCGGTCGGCGCGGGCGGACTGGTGCTGTTGCCCTACCTGGCCGGTGAACGCACGCCGAACGTCCCGCTCGGCTCCGGCGTCCTGCTCGGCCTGACCCAACAAAATTTCACCGCTGGTCACCTCGCGCGGGCCGCGATGGAGGGGGTGACGATGGGGCTCAACTACGGCCTGCGCCGCCTCGCCAAGCTCGGGGTCAAGGCGAAGGAAATTCGCGTGACCGGGGGCGGCGCGCGGTCGCCCGTCTGGCGCCAACTGATGGCGGACATCTTCGGCGTGCCCGTCGTGGCCATGGTCGAGGACGAGGGCGCGGCGCTGGGCGGCGCGTTGCAGGCCGCCTGGTGTGTCGCCCGGCAGGAGGGCGGCACGAAGGCCCGAATCACTGATTTCACCACCGGCGCCGTCGCGCTGGACGAAGGCACGCGCTGTGTGCCCAACCGGGCCCACGCCGCGCACTATCTGGAGCTGCAGGCGTTGCAGGACCGGCTCAGCCTGGCCTTGCGCGACGTGTTTCCAATCCAACGGAAACTGGCGGATGGGTGAGAAAGGGATTGGGAGCCCACGATAAACCTAAAACGCGCAGAAGGATTGCACAGAGAACACAGAGTGCAGACACAGAGTTCACAGAGCAAACCACAGAAGAATTTTATGGTGGCGGCAAAACCCGCACCCGGCGGGTGCTGATACTTGGTTCAACGGATGTCCGTGCTGGCAACTGCCTGATCAGGATGGATCGCTCAGCGCTGGAACTGGAAACCGACAAACTCCGTATTGACCCGCAAGGCATGCGGGGTGACCTCGCTCACGAGCGAGGACGACAGCCTGGCAGGTGAATTCACCGCCAACGCATCGATGATCACCGGCTGCAACGCCGGCAGCTCGACGCCCTGCATCCAGTCCGCCACCGTGTGGCCCGAGTCGGACACCACCTGATCCTCGTAAATGGACTTATAATCGTCGCCCAGCGCTGAACCGGCCGGGTAGGAGGCGAGCGAGGCGGCCGGGGACGGGGGAGCCTGGTGGCTGGCGAAGCCCGGGGCCAAAGTCTGGACCTGGGCGGGGGGGGTGCTCCGCAGCACCACGAACGCGACGCAGGCGGCCATGGCGGCAAAACCGGCGAACGCGCTCGCCAGGGGATGGCGGTAAAGCGGGCGCGCGGCCGGCGCGGCGACCTTGCGCTCGGCGTCGCGCAGGGCCTGTTCGAGGGCGAACGAGGCGGGGGCGCGGGCGTGCTCGCGTTCAAACAATTGCGCGCAGGCGCGCTGCATCCGGGAAAACTCCCGGAACTGCCGGCGGCGGGCGGGGGCGCGCTGCATCTCGGCCTCAAGCTCGGCCGCCTCGACGGGCGTGAGCTCGTGGTCCAGGTGGAGGTTGAGGAGTTCGGTGAACCGTTGGTCTTTCATGTTCATGTCAGGTCGTCGCCAATTTTGTCGCGAAGGCGGTCGCGGGCCCGGGCAATGCGGCTTTTCACCGTGCCGATGGAGAGATGAAGGATGACGGCGATCTCCTCGTAGGAGAGGTTCTTCACGTTGCGCAGGATCAGGATCTCGCGGTGCTTGGCGTTGAGCTTCTCCATGCCGGCGGCGACGCGGTCCACCAACTCCTGGGTGACGGTGAGGTCGTCCGGGGAGTCGAGCTCGGCCGGGATGACCTCGGCGAGGGTCAGGTTGGTGTCGGGGCCGACGGGTGCGTCGAAGGAGACGCTCTTGTCGCGCTTGCGGCGCCACCAGTACCAGTAGCGGTTGCGGGCGAGATTGGTGGCGATCTGGTAGAGCCAAGTGGAGAAGGCGGCCTCGCCCCGAAAGTTCACGAGCCCCCGGTGCGCGCGGATGAAGGCGTCCTGCGTAACCTCCTCGGCGTCCTGAGGGTTGCGGAGCAGCTGGTGGACCATGGCGTAGATCCGCCCCCAATACCGCTCGACCATCTCGTTGAACGCGGCAGCGTCCCCGTTTTTGAAACGGTCCACAAGCACGCGGTCGAGGGTGGCTTCCTGGATTTTGGCCGACATATTCTCCGCCGACTGTAGACGGGATTGCTCCTGAAATGTTCCCGGAATTCTTTCGCCGGGCGGACCGGACACGGGCGAAGGCTGGCGGGAGGCGGACATGGTGGTTCCGAAAAACGAGGAAAAAGCGGGCACCGGGTCAACTGACGGGCGGTGGGACCCACAGAAAACACTTGCCAAGGCCGGGGGCAAACCCAAATCAGTCCCCTGGCGTGGGGGCCGATAGCTCAATGGTTAGAGCAGTTGCCTTTTAAGCAATTGGTTCCGGGTTCGAGTCCCGGTCGGCCCACCAGCCTACGCCCTGTGGGCTTCGGCTCGGCGAGCCAGCCTTCGTCAATCTCAAACCTTCCCCTGCCAAACTCCTTTCAGCCAGCCTTCGCCCTGCGGGCTTCGGCTCGGCGAGCCAGCCTTCGTCAACGGAGGGCTTCGCTCGGCGAGCCAGCCTTCGTCAATCTCAAACCTTCCCCTGCCAAACTCTCCCACACGGCGTCGGCTGCCGCGCCGTCTTGCCGCGCCATAGCGTAGCGACGGCGGGAGCTTGGCGTAGGCGGGTCCCGTTCCTCCAACCATACGACAGCCTCCGCGAGTTCCCACCCACCCCTCTCCCCCCCCCCATGCCAGGTTTCCAGTATGTCTACATTTTGGAATCGCTCGCCGAGCCTGGCCGGTTCTACACCGGACTGACTGATAACCTGGGAGAACGATTGAGGATGCACAACGCGGGCAAAATCAGCCATTCGGCCAAATATGCACCTTGGCAGGTGAAATCGGCGGTGGCTTTCCGTGACCGGACCCGGGCCGGAGCCTTTGAGCGCTACCTGAAAACGGGCTCCGGAAGAGCGTTCGCCAAGAAGCGGCTTTGAAGTCAGCCTTCGCCCGGCTGACCTGTCTGCTCACGGCGCTGACGCTGGGTAGTTTGGCCGTCCACCAGAGCGCGCTAAACCAAGCCAATGATCAGGCCCACAAATACGATCAGCCAAAAAAGGAGGAACGAGGATTCGAAACGCGCGAGCAGCCAGAAATAGAGACTCGCCAGCCCGAAAACCACGGGTGCAAGGAGCAGCGACCTCAAAAGGCCAGCCCCGGAAATGAGATTGAAAAATAAAACCACCCCGGTGTAGAGGCCCGAGCAAACGAACGGCTGCTTGATCGCGATCAATAACCGAATCAAACCGATCAGTAAAATAACTTTCACAATGATCACGGCATAGAGGGGTTTGAGTTCATCGGCGCGCTCGCATGCCGGTTGAGCGCCGATCCTGCGTAGCCTGCCCGGCCGAAGGCCTCGTGCAAGGGCGAAGACCGAACAATTACTCCAAGTGTGATTATTTCGGCACCGACTCCAATACCCAAGAAACCCTGAGGCGACTCGCCGAGGCGTTCGCGGATGGCTCGGAGAGCCATCCCCAACTAAATGCGTCATCAGCGCCGCCATGCCCGGCTTGACGCCGCCGCGTGCCGCCACAGGCTACGTTCGTCTTTCGGCCACAGCGTTGTTGGCGGCCGCCGCCCATTGCCCATGTCCTCCCCTTCCCGTTTACTCGTTCTGGCCGGTTTCGTTTGGGCCCAGGCCGTGACGCCGCCCACCCGCGCGGCCGACCCGCCCCCGGGTCCGCCCAAGATTCCCGCGCTTTTTCCTGCGTCCGGCGCGACCGATGTCTGCCCCGACACCCCCCTGCGCCTCACTTTTGACGCCCCGCCAACACTGGGCCCCGCCGGCAAAATCCAGATCTTCGACGCCGCCACCCACGCGGTCGTCGATACCATTGATGTCAGCTCCCCAACCGCCACCAAGACCATTGGCGGGATGGCCGGATTCAACTACTACCCGGTCATCATCACGGGCAACACGGCCGCCGTTTTTCCCCAGCCCGGCGTCCTGGCCTACGGCAAATCCTATGAAGTGACCGCCGATGCCAGCGTTTTTTCGGGCGTCACCGGGCTGGACCAGCCGGGCGTGTGGCGCTTCACGACCAAGCCGGCCGCACCCGCGACCGGCGCCACCCGGCTCATCGTCGCGGCCGACGGCACCGGCGATTTCTGCACGGTGCAGGGCGCCCTCGACGCGGTGCCCGCCGGCAACACCGCGCCGGTCACGATCTTCATCCGCCGGGGCACCTACCCCGAGATCGTCGCATTCAGCGCCAAGCACGCGGTCACCCTCCGCGGCGAGGACCGCGCTCAGACCATCATCACCTACGCCAACAACGCCAACTTCAACGGCCTCGGCAGCCCCTACCGTCGCGGCCTCTTCCTCGCTTTCCACACCCACGACCTGACGATCACCAACCTCACCCTGCGCAACACCACCCGGCTCGGTGGTTCGCAGGCCGAGTCCATCATCCTTGACGGCACGACCTCGGCGCACGCCATCCTCAGGGACGTGGATCTCTTCAGCCGCCAGGACACCCTCCAGATCAACGGCCAGGCCTATGTGAGCGGCTGCCACATTGAGGGCGACGTGGACTTCATGTGGGGCACCGGCCCGTGTTTCTTCGTCAACTGCACCGCGCAGGCGCTGCGCTCCAACGCCTACTACACCCAGATCCGCAACCCGGCCACCAACCACGGCTACGTTTATGTGGACTGCACCTTTGGCGGCGCGGCCGGGGTCGCGGGCAATTTTCTCTCCCGGATCGAGCCCGGCCGTTTTCCCGCCAGCGAGGTGGTGCTGCTCGACTGCGTGCTCGGCCCGGCCGTCGGTGCCGTGGCCTGGCGGTTCGACGCCGCCGCCCCGGCCGGGGCCGGGGGCCGGGGCGGCGCGGCGGCGGGCGCCCCCAACCCCCCGCTGACCCCGCCCAACCCCTCCGGCATCCATTTCTGGGAGTTCAACAGCCACACCGCCGACGGCCAGCCGGTGGACGTGAGTCAGCGGCTCGCCGCCTCGCGCCAGCTCAAGCCGCCGGACGACGCCGCGCTCATCGCCAATTACCGCGACCCGTCGTGGGTGCTGGGCGGAGATTGGAAGCCGCTGGCGGCGCCGATTTTTGCAGAGGCGGAGCTGGTTTCGGACGGCGCGTTGGGGTCCCAGCCTTCGCGCGAGGCTTCCACCGTCGCTGAAGCTATGGCGGACAGGACGGCGGGCACCGCATCGCGCCCCACCTTGGGCCAGCCGGCTATCACAGTTCAACCGGTCGGCCAAGTGGCGCTCGCCGGGACCAGTCCGGAGTTGGTGGTTGCGGCGGCTGGGGCCGGTCCGCTGATCTATCAATGGAGCAGGAATGGTACGCCCATCCCGGGCGCGAACTCGCCCGGTCTCCGACTCACCGGCCTGACCGCAGGCGAAACCGCGACCTATGTGGTGGTCGTCGCGGATGCCGCCGGCACCGTGACCAGCGAGCCCGCCCGTGTCACGGTGGCCGCGCCCATGGCCGCCCCCGCGCCGCAACTGCCGGTGATTCCCTCCCGCGAATTCGATGTCACGGCGCGCGGGGCGGTCGCGGACGGCGCCACCGACAACACCGCCGTAATCCAGCAGACCATTGACGCCGCAGTGGCCGCCGGGGGCGGCAACGTGGTGTTTCCCGCCGCAGCCATGCCCTACCTCAGCGGCCCGATCCGGCTTGGCAACCAGATCAACCTCCAGGTCAACGCCGGCGCGACGCTGCGCGCCCTGCCCTACTCCGCCACCCCGCGCGCCGGGGCGTACCCGCTGACTGGCGCGGCTTACGCCCACTTCATCACCGCCAGCAACGCCCATGATGTCGCGCTCACCGGCGGGGGCACGATTGACGGCGACGGCGCGGCCTGGTGGGCCGCGTTCACCGCCAACAAGGCCATGCCCCACCGCCCCTACCTCATCCGGTTGGGCAACTGCGAGCGCGTGCTCGTCGCCGGACTGACGCTCGTCAACTCGCCCATGTTCCATGCCGCCTTGGGGGCCAATCATCTCACGGTCTTCGGTGTCACCATCAACTCGCCCGACGCGCCCAACACCGACGGCCTCGACCCATCCGGGTCCCACCAGCTCATCCAAGGCTGCGCGATTTCCTGCGGCGACGACAACATCGCCCTCAAGCCCGGCGGCACGTTTTGCGCGGACGTGACGGTGGCTGACTGCAAGTTCGGCCGCGGTCATGGCGTCTCCATCGGCGGGCAGACCAACCGCGGGCTCGACGGCCTGACGGTGAAAAACTGCACCTTCGAGGGCACGACCTCCGGCCTGCGCCTCAAGGCCGACGCCACCGAAGGCGGTCCGGTGCAAAACGTGACCTGCACCGACCTCGTGATGACCAACGTCCCATACCCGCTCGTGTTCTACAGCTACTACAACCAGGTCGGCAATCCGGGCACCGTTTCCGGCAGTCTCCAGACCACGCCGACCAAGGTGAAAGCGTGGAATGCCGCGCCGCCCAACCCGCTGCCGGGCCGGGCGCTGCCCACCTGGAAAAACATCACCATCAGCCATCTCACCGCTACCGGGACGCGGGGCCACAGCATCATCTGGGGCCTGCCGCTGCCCGTCGGCCTTTTTGACCAGGTGAGACTGGACGATGTGCACATCACCGGTGGACCGGGCCTGGAGATTTACAACGCGACCAATGTCCGGTTCACCGGTGGCACCGAGGTCGGGCCACTCATCACCTGCAACGCCCTCGTGCTCATCCGCCAGCCGGCGGATCAGGCGGTCGTGGCCGGGACAGACGCCATCTTCACGGTTGGCGTCGCCGGCACGAGCGGGGTCACCGACACCGCGCCCGCCTTCCAGTGGAGTTGTGACGGCCGACCGCTGACCGACGGACCGCGGCCTGACGGCGCGGTGGTCGCGGGCGCGACGACGGCGACGCTCAGTGTGGCGCATGTCCAGCCCGGCGAGGCCGGCCGGTATGCGGTCACGGTCACAAACCACCTCGACGTTTTCGACGTCGCGGCGAATGCGTTGCGTCCCGGCGGGGCGGAGGTGGCGGCCACGAGCGAAACGGCCAGGCTCTCGGTGAGGTGAGGCGTGGGCGGGGCGGTGCTTGACGAAAGTGAAAGATAGAGACGCCAGCAAATGCGGACGCTACCGGCGGAGGAATACGCGGACGCCTCGGAGAGGCGTCCCTACCGGTAGGCGTAATGCCAATTCGATTTGGGGATACAAAACGCGGATGCTTCGGAGAAGTGTCCCTACCGGGGATCGGAAGGTAGGGACGGATATCCGAGCCGTCCGTCTGCCTCGGGAGCCCATAAAAAGGTCCATGCATCAGGTTTGAGAACCAAGCCTTGGCGGACAGGATTCATACGGATATACTGCGCCTTCTCCTCCAAGCTTTCGTCGCGCCGCAAGCGATGTTCAAAAAAGCCCTTCTGCCAGACAATGCCGGCGTTGCGGGCGGTGAACCGCTTCCAGGCAGCGACCACTTTAGCGACGTCTTCGGCGCGCGAGCAGGCCACGAGGGAATGAAGATGGTCGGGCATCAACAGCCACAGTGAAACATACCAGCGGAATTGCTCATGGTAATGACCGACGGCAGTGAGGAGTTTTTCGGAGACCGGGGAGACGCAGAGCTGGTTGGTGCCGCGAGTTTGGCAGCAAATGGTCACGAAATAGGTGGAGTCGCCGACCCAGGCCGGCGGAACATGATGCAGCCAGCGACGTTGCGGCAAGGACATAGCGGAATTGGATCGGAGGGGACAGCGGCCAAGCCTGAATTGAGTTGGCTGTAATGCCAATCGAATTGGGATGCGAACGCGGACGCCTCGGAGAGGCGTCCCTACCGGGGATCGGAAGTCCCTGCGGACGCCTCGGAGAGGCGTCCCTACCCGCAGCCATTACGCGCGCTGGCGGCGCGGCCAGCCGAGCGCGGCGAGGGCGGCGCCGGCGATGAGCACGCCGGTGATCCAGCCCTCGCTGGTGCGGCGGGTCTCGCCGACCTCCAGCTTCAGCTCCAGCGGGGTGTTGCCGTCCACCTGCAGCGAGCGCGTGAAGGTCAGCACCCTGCCCCGCTCGGGGAACGTCACATCGAGCGCCTCGGGTGCGGGCTCGGCCGCGAGCTGCTGGTCCACCAGCCGACCGGCGATGCCGCGCAGCGCCTTATTCTCCTCGGCCGTGTTCCCCATCAGCAACTGGTCCTGCTGCGTCGGATCGTAGTTGGTCTGGCCCTTCATCATCGGATTGAGGTTGGCGGCCTGCTCCAACTGGGCGTTGCGCACCGTGCCGTCGCCGTTGTTGTCCAAATAAACGCGCTGGCGGCGGGTGTTCAGGCCGAGCACGGCCTGCTCGGTGCGGAGCACGCGCAACTGCACGCGGGCGTCCTCGTTGGAGGCGGCGTCGAGCGCATTGGCGTTCGACACGCGGGCCAGCGCCTCGCCCGCCTGCTGCTGCTGACCGTTTTGCAGAAAGGTGCTGGCCTGTTGCAGCAACACTGTGGCATTGCGCGCGTCGGCCGCCTTCCGGCCCGCGACGAGCGAGACGTAGTCGTTCAGACCGAACGAGCCCGCGCTGCGCTCCTCCTCCAGCCGCAGCCCGCCGGTGTAGCCGGCGAGCTCGTGGCCGGCCGGGAGCACCACCCGCCAGGTGACATTCTCCAGCGGCACGTTGGCCAGCGAGGGGCCCTGGAGTGCGATCGGACCGCCGGCCGCCGGCACGGTGTAGACCAGGCGCACCGTGGCCGCGTGGTCCGAGCCGGTGTTGGCCCCGACGTGAAAGAGATACGCGCCGCCCTCGAACACGAGCGCCACGCCCTCGCCGTTCACCAGGGTGTTGAAGAGCTTGGCCCCGGCCGGCAGGGTCACCTTCAGCGTGCTGGGTTCCACCACGTCCACCGCCAGCTCGACCGTCGTGAGGCTGGAGCCCTCGGGAGCAAACACCGTGGCCAGATCCGCCCGGGTCACGCGCAGTTTCAGCGCGTCCGCCACCTCATGCCGGCTCAGGGTCACGGCGAGCGGGCCTTCCGGCTCGGCCACGCGGAAACACAGCGCCGGCACGCTGCGGTCGGCGCGGTTCTGCAGAAATCCCGGCACCGCGCTCCAGTCCGAGCGCTGCCAGCCCCGCGGCGGCGCGGGCGCGTCGAGCTCCAACCGGCCGCTGCCGCGCACCGCGACGAAGAGCACGGAGGACGGCACGCCCACGAAGCCGGGGGTCGTGACCGGCGCCCGGCCGGGCGCGGGCGCGGCCTGGCCCTGGTATTCGATCACCACGTCGGTCTCGCCCACGATCCCGCGCTGGAAATGCAAGTCCCACAGGTCGGCCGCGCCCGGCACCTTGATGAAGTCGCTCACGGCCGGCCCGGTGGCGTGGACGGTCCGCACCTGGTCGTCGCCGAGGCCCGGCAACTGCACGCGGACCTGTTTTACGGGGGCGATCTCCACCTTGTAGCGGACGCTCAGGCGTGTGAGGGTCTGGCCCTCGCGGAGGGTCACCTCCTGCAAAGCCTGCACGGTGACCCATGGGTCGAGCGCCTCGATGCCGACGGTGAGGGTCCAGTCGGCCTGCAGCAGCCGGAAGGCCAGCGTGCCGGGCTGGGGGTTGCCGACGGTGCGCGGATCGAGCGGCGTCACATTGATGCGGTCGGTCTCGCGCAGGCGCAGGCCCCGCTCGGGCACGAGCAGCATCTCCCCTTCCTGGCGCGTCGCCTCGCGCAGCAGCAGCCGCGGCACCGCCCACGCGGCCTGCGCCGCAGGGGCCGGGCCGGTGAGCGTGAGGGCGAAGCTCTGATTGCCGATGGTGCGCCCGTTCAGGTTTAGCGTGATGATGCGCCTGCCTTCCGGCGTGGTCTCCGGTGTCCAGTGGCTGAGTGCCGGCCCGCTCAGGGCCTCGACCTCAAGGCCGTCCGGCAGGTCGAAGCTGAGCTTGAACAACCCCACCCGGGTGATCGCCACGTTCAGGTCGGCCGCGAGCACGAGGCGGTCGTCGCCCAGCGAGAGCACCTGCCGGGTGGCCACGCGCACCTCCGGCGCGACCGGCGCGAGTTTCAGGTCCACCTGCCCGCCCTCCGAGCCGTAACGGTAGACGTTTTGCAGCACCGCCAGCGGTGAGCCGTCCGGGGCTTTGGGCGGCAGGCTGGCATCAAAATCCTCGGTGTTCACCGGCGAGAGCCCCTGGGTCGTGATCCCCTCGGGTTGCGCGTCACCGCCAAAGCCGAGCGCGATCATCCCCACCTCGCCGGTCGCACCGACGACCCGCAAAGGCTTCAGGGTCAGAGCCACCGGCAGCGCCGCCGTCCCGAGCTGGGTCTGGATGTCGAGGCGGAAGCCGGCGGTCTGTGCCGGCGCGACCACGACATGGAGCCGGCGTTTCACCGGGTCAAACCGCCACTCGCCCACCGGGCCGTTGCCGACATCGCCGACGGTCAGGCCTTCGGGCACGTCCAGGTCCAGTTCGCTCACCCGGCCCTGCACGGGCCGCACGGTCACGCGCGTGATGCCGTTGACCACGCCGGGACCGGGCAGGTAGAGATTGGCCTCCTCGGCCGAAAACTGCGTCTGCTCCGCCCCAAAGTCGCGCCGCCGCGACTGCAGGGTGACGACCGGGGAGCCGGCCGGGCCGAGCACGAGCGTCGCGCCGCTCTGCGTCGCGTCCAGACCGGCGGTGGGGAGCACCTTGACCGCCATCGGCGAGCCAAACTCCCAGCCGGGCTGGTCGAGCGCGACGGTGATGCGCTGCATCGCCGCCGGGCCGGTGGGCAGCGGGATGCCTTTGGTCAGGTCCGCCACGGGCAGCTCGTAGCTCGCGTGGGCCGTCAGCGTGCCGTCCTTCTCAGTGGTGACGGCAAAAACCGTCTGGCCGTTGATCCCGACCTTGCCCACGTGCAGGCCTTCGCCCTTGAAGTCCGTGAGCACGGCCGGCGGCGTCAGCAGCAGGTAGCGGTCGCCCACGGAGCCGCGCACGGTCAGCACGATCTCGGCAAACACCCGGCCGTCGTGGATTTTCCACGTCTGCACCAGCGCCTGCGCCACCTTGGTGCCGTCCACCGCGGATTCGCCGCTCACGTTGGGGTTGCTGACCCCGTCCCGCGATTGCGCCCGGGCGTCGGGTCCGGAGCCGAACGCGAGCCCGGTCAGCAGCAGCAGCGAAATCACCCCGGCCGCGCCGCCCGTCGCCGCCGCCAGACGCGCGTCCCGGCGATATTTGCGCCAGTCGCCCAACGTGCGCCAGGCCCGCGCGAGGCCGGGCAGCACCAGGAAAAGGATCACCGCCCCCGCCACGCCCCAGAAAAATCCAACCGCGCCGCCGCGCTGTTCGAGCACGCCGTAACCCAGCAAGCCCGTGCCCAGCGCGCCGAGCAGACCCGCGCCCGGTTTGCGCAGGCCCGCGAGCCCCAATGCCGCGCCGACCAGAACCAGCCCGACCGCCCCGACCTCCACGCCCGGCCAGGAGACCAGCGCGCGCCAGGCCACCACGTTGTCCACCTGAATCGTGAGCTCCTGGTCAGCCGGCACGACCGTCGCCGCGTATTCCAGCGTCTGCTCGTTGACGCGTCGCTGGGCCTGCGCCTCGCCGGCCAGCGACAGCGCCAGCCCCGCCGCCACCCCGCCGGCCAGCAGGCCGGCCGCCAGCCGCCAGCCGGTGCGCGCCCGCAGCAACAGGCCAGCCAGCCCCACGGCGAGCAGCAGGATGACGACCGCCTCCCGGGCGTGGTGGGAAAGCCATTCGCGCCCGGTCTCGGTCAAATTCGGCGCGGTCAACGGGACATTCCCGCCCGCCGGGATGAGCAGGCGGCCGGCGTCGGCACGCACGGTCCACTCGCTGATCACCACCGGCACGTCGCCCAGCCGCGGCGCGGCCAGGCTCACGCGCGGGCCGTCGCCGCCGGCGGCGGCCTGGCCGAGGCTCAGCTCGATGGGCACCGGCTCGTTGGGGTTCAGCCGCGCGGGCAGCGGGATCAGGGTCTGCCCGCCGTCGATGCGGGCGTTGACGGTCGCATGGTCCACCTTCGTCTCCCACAGCTTCACGCCCTTGGGGAGGGTGAGGCGGAGGGTCTGGCGGCCGCGGGATTTCACAAAATACTGCGCGGTGGTCACCACCTGCCCGTCGCGTGCCACCTGGCTGCTGAGCCGGGCAAAGTCCACGACCTGGCCCACCGTCTCGCCGGGCTGGTCCCAGGCGACGTTGAGGGCGAGGGCGAACGGCCGGCCCGTGTATTGATAAACGGCGAGCGAGGGGGCGTTCGTCAGCAGTTGGAACTCCGCGGGCAGCTCGGCCGCCTCCAGCCGCAGGAGCCCGCCGTCGGCCTGGGTCGCGGTGGTCTTCACCTGGCGCGGGCTCACGACCTGCACAAAGCCGCGCTCGCCCTGCACGTTCAGGGGCTGCACCTCGCCGGGATGGATCGCGCCGCCCGCGCCGCTCATGGGTTCCTCCAGGGTCACGAGCAACGTCGCCGCGCCGAGCACCGGCTGGTGCAACGTCACGATGACCACATTGCCCTCCCGGCGCCAGTCGTGCAGCACGTTCTGCCCGGTCACGTCGATGTTGCCCGCGTTGGCCGGCACGGCAATCCGCCACTCGCCAGCCGGCGCGCCGACGACGAAATAGTTGAACAGCACGCTCACCTGCACGACGCCCTGCGCCAGCGAGTAGAGGTGATACACGTCCGCCTGCACGCTCTGGCCGCGCGCCTCGATCTTGAGCGCGGCGGCCCAGTCCGCGTCGCGCAGCCGCCACGCCTGCTGGAGGCCCGTGAGCTGCTTGGGGAAATAGCTGAGCGGCACCTCCGCGAGACTTTTGACGTCCGCCACCGCGGGCGTGCCGGTAGTCGCCGGGGTGATGCGGTAACCGGCGGTCGCGGTGACGCCCACCTGTCCACGCACGGTCTTCGCCCCGGGGTAGAGCAGCGGCGGCAGCGCCCAGTCGCCGGCGGCCGCCGGCTGGTTCTTCTCCAGCCGCAGTTGCAGCAGAATCCGACCCATCATGGGCTGGCCAAAGAGAATCTTGAGCGTGCGCCGGGTGCCGGTGGTCTGCGTCTCGGCGGAGTAGTCGCTCACGCCGCTGCCCGTCACGCCGGCCACCGAGTAGTCGGCGGGGATGTCCAGCGACCAGTCGCGCAGCGGCGCCTCGCGCACGTCGAGCTCGAGGTCGGCGTTGATCACGCGGTCGGTCTCGCCGAGCTCGTAGGTCACGACCTGCGACACGCCGACCTCGGGCAGGATCTGGTCGGCCGCGATCTGGTAGGTGTGGGCGGCGGCCGGGAAGCGGTAGACAAACACCTGGCGCGCGCCCGCCTCGACGGCCCCGCCGGGGAACTGGCCCGGCGCGAGCTGCATCATGCCCTCGATGCCCGTGACCTCCAGCCGCACCGCGCCGCTGTTGGCCACGCGCACCTCGCCCGAGTGCCGCACGGTCCCCTCCGGCGTGAGCCGCAGCGGCTCCGCCGTCACCGGGAAGCCCCCCAGGGCCGTCTGGCTGCGCACAATCAACTGGCCTTCGCCCTCAAATGGCCGGCTCAGGTCCACCACGAGCACGCGGTTTTTTCCATCGGGCACCACTTTCCAGCCCACGACCGTCGCGCCCTCGACCGCGAGGATTTCGCCCGGCCCGTCCAGGGTGATCCGCACCGCCGGGAGCTTGCCCTGGAGGACGCGGAAGGTCAGCAGCGAGGCCTGCCGCAGCAGGCCCGCGCCCACGCGGACATCGGTCTGCTCGGAGCTGGTGAAAAACAGCGAGCCCTCGGCCGCCTTCTGCGTGTGTCGCCAGGCGAAGACCACATGGCCGTCGCCGGGCAGATAGCCCTGCCAGCCTGACGCGACCGCCGCCGGCACGACCGAGCCGGTGGCGTTGAACTCCACGGCGCCCGCCACCAGTCCGGTGAGCCGCAGGGGCACCACCTCGCCAGCCGGCATCTGGAAATTGACCACCCGCCAGTCGCCATCCTCCTGGGCCGACGCGGCAAAGGCGAGGCGGACCGGCAGCACGCCCACGCGCTCGCCCACGAGGTCGTAGGCGTAGCTGTCGCCAGCGCGCACCAGCTCGACGCGCCAGCCGTCGCCGGTCGTGGTCTCGCTGAGGGCCGCGCCGCCCGCCAGCACGCGCACGCGGCCGCCGGCCTTGGTCACGTTGAGCTGCCCGGTCAGCGTGAGGTCCACGCTGCCCGCCGCCTCGTTGACCTGCCCCGCGAGGTGGATGTCCTTGAGCTCGGCCACGCCACCCGAGACCACCGGCACCACCCGGGAGGCGCAGGCCGCAAGCAGCAGACCGATGGCGGCGAGGCCGGCGAGCCAGCCAGCGTCTAGGAAGGTGGAGCGGGTTGACCCCAACACGCCTGCCGCGCCGGACTCCCCGTCCGCCGCGCCTGGCTCCCCAGCCAGCGCGTTGAGGTCAACGCGCTCCACCTCGCCTGCCAGCGCCTCCTCGCCTGCCAGCGCCTCGCCTGCCAGCGCGTTGAGGTCAACGCGCTCCACCTCGGCGAGCGCGGACCATGGCGGGGTCGCCGCGGCTCCAGTACCGGAACGGCAGTCACGCCCTGACCCCAAACCCAGACCGGGGTCAGCGACCCCGGCTACATTCAGCAGCCGCCTGCCGGTCTGGATCCACCGCCTGAATTTGTTCGTTGTCTGTGAGTTTTGCATAAATTTCGTGTTCATTGATAAATCATTTCCCGCGCGTCGGTCCCTTGCCTTCAAAATTTCGCCGTCCGGATCAGTGAAAATTAGTGTGAATAAGTGGTTCAACTCCGCCCTCCCCATCCGTGTTCATCCGTGTCCATCCGTGGTTTAAAAATCCGTCCTCCGTCGTTTCAACCCCTTTGCCAGTGGTCATCGTGTTCATGATATGTTCCTATTTCCTCATTCCCCGAAGATCCGGCGCATTGCGCCGAACATGGTGCTGAGATCCTGCACGCGGGGCTCGTTGGCATAGTGGCCGCGGAGCGCGTTGACCGTCGGGGCCAACGCGTCCAACCGGAAGAGGCTGGCCACGGCGCCGCCGCGCAACTTCTCGGCCAGCATGGCGGCTGTGCCGGCGAGCTGCATCGTCGGCGTCGCCTGGTCAAAGGCCTTGGCCGACGGGTCGTCCAGGATCGTCCAAGTGCGCTCGATCATGTTGCCGG
This sequence comes from uncultured Opitutaceae bacterium, assembly GCA_903929355.1. Lineage (GTDB taxonomy): Bacteria > Verrucomicrobiota > Verrucomicrobiia > Opitutales > Opitutaceae > CAIYUN01. Next base: position 5,066 of record CAIYUN010000039.1, on the reverse strand, counting down.
TGGCCGTCTCGCGGAACCGCACCGACACGTCGCCCAGTTCGCCGTCGCCCTGAGGCAGCACCTCCACCTGGTAGAGCGCCACTGCGGCTTCCTCGCTCGCGAGCTGCGCGGCCGTGACGGCGTCGTTGTGGAAATCCTCCGTCTTCAGCCGGTTCGCCTCGAAGCCAATCAGCCGGTAACTGGCCACCCGCGCCGGGTTGAAATGGACCTGGACCTTCGCGTTCTCGGCTGCGGGATGGAAGGCGCCCGCGAGCTGCCGGGCGAAGCCCGCATCGGCGTCCTCGGGGGCGTTGAGCAGGTAGTAGCGACCGTCGCCCTTGCGGGTGAGCGCCTCGAGCATGCCGTCGTCCAGCCCGCTGGCGACCACGCCGCACGCGTCGAGCGTGATGCCCTGCTGGCGCAGCGCGGCGATCTGCTGCGCGAGCCGCTCCGGGTCGGCGTCGCCGAGATTGGCCGCGCCGTCGGTGAGGAGCACGATGCGGTTCTGCGCCCCGGCCGTCTGCTGCCGACGGGCCTCCGCGCCGGCGAGCTTGAGGGCCTCCTCCAGATTGGTGCCGCCCTCGAACGGCAGGTTGGCCGTGAGGGCCACCAGCTTGGCCGCCTCGTTGCCGGGCAGTTCCTGCGCGAGCAGGCGGGGGGTGCGGGAGAAGGCGATGAGCGTGACCCGGTCATTGGGGCCCAGCAGCGAGGCCAGTGACGCCAGCGCGGCGTGGACGCAGGCCGCGCGGTCGGCGCGCTCCATCGAGCCGGAGGCGTCGAGCAGCACGGTGAGGCAGAGCGGCTGGGCCGCGTCGCGGCCGGTGGCGGGCACGCGGAGGGCGATCCGCACCAGATTGCGCTGCTGGAGGACGGGGTGGGCCGACTGCTCGATGCGACAGGCCACCGGCTCGCCGGGCGCCGGCGACGGGTCGCCGTAGTCGAAGGCGTTGTAGAATTCCTCCTGCCGGATGCTCGCCGGGTCGGGTTTTTGGCCCTTGGCCAGCGCCGCGAGCGCGAGCTTGAACGAGACATCGCTGACATGGAGCGAGAAGGTCGAGTAGGTCTCGTCGGTGGTCTTGATCTCGGCGCCGGAAATCTCCGCCAATGTCCTGGCCCGTTCGGTCCTGGCGGTCGCAGCGGCTGCGCGCTTAGCGTTGACCTCCTGCTCGGCGACGGACGGGCTTGCGGTCGTCGAGGTATCCTTGTCGTTCGCCACCTCGACGAACTTCGTTTCGATCGAGACCTGCTTGACGTCGTTGTATCGCGCCAAAATGTTCCGGATTTTGTCCATGTTCTTCGGCGTCTGGGTGACGGCGAGGGTTGAACCGTTGTAGGCGATACCGGCGCCGGCCACGCCGTCAAAGTCGACTCCGGCGCTTTGGAGGAACTTCTTGAGAGCGGCCGCATCATCGGCACTTCCACTGGACGTGGAGTTGCCGGTGAGACGGGAAAGGGTCTCCTTGGTGACCGGCACGTATTCCCGGTTCTGAGCCGAGGAAGCTGCGGCCTGGGCCGGGGTGCCAGGTGCATAGTACAGATCGACCGTGCCCTCCACGGGCTTGGTGTTGGTATCGAACTTGATCATGGCTTGGTCGATATTCAGCTGGTCAGACGCCGCGCTACCCGTATTCGTGAATGAACCCAATGCCGTACCCATGATGACAAGATTGGGCTGATCACCGAGAGTTGACTGGCGGACGTTCATCTTGGCCTTCACACCCTCGTCCAACACCGCATAGCCTATGCGGCCGGTCGCGGCCGCACCCGCCGACGAACCGTTGGCCGCGCCGAGCCCCAAATTAACCAGCGGCGCAGGTTGAAACGCGCCACCTATGAACGTGCCACCGTTTGAACGGGTCAGGCTCGACCCCGACTGCGTGGTTCCGCCCAGGTTCGTGAGCACGGGCGTGCCCCCGCCGCTGAGGGTGAGGCCACGGTTGGTGTTCAAGGTGAATGTGGCGGAGGTGCTCAACGTGCCGCCATTCAGGGTGACGCTATTCGCCGGCTGCGCCGCGCCGTGAGCGCTGTCCGAGTTGATGACCAGCGTTCCGCCACTTACCACCGTAGTCCCGCTGTAATTATTGACCCCCGAGAGCGAGAGCGTCCCGGCATCGGCTTTGGTCAGGCTACCGCCGCCCTCGCCGAGGGTGACCCCACGGCTGGGGTTCAAGGTCGCGTTGCCCGTGGTGGCCAGTGTGCCGCCATTCATCGTGAGGCTCCCGCTCCCTTTGACCATGAGCGGGTTTGACCCTTGAAAGGTGAAATTGCCGCTCCAGTTCTGCGCGGTGGGGCTATCCGAAAGGCTGCCGGCGTAGGAATAACCGCTCCCGGCTTCGTGCACCGACAGACTACCGATGCCCGTCACCGCGCTACTGTTCACCGTCAGCGCGCTGCCGCCGGTGATCGCCAGGGTGCCAGAATTGATCGTCGTGGGGCCTGTGAACGTATTGGCCCCAGACAGCGTTTCTATCTTGCCGCTCATGGTCAAGGAACCGGATCCAGCCAGCGCCGCACTGATGTTGCCACTGGACACGATGTAGGATGAGCCCGTCAGGGTTGCGCCCGAGATGCTGCCCGAGGTCAGCGTCAGGCCCGACACCGTCTGGCTCGTTGAGCCCAGGTCGAACGTGCCACCGTTAACCGTCAAAGCGCCTGAACCAAGTGTCCCCGCTCCCCTCAGCGCCAACACTCCGCTGCTCACCGTCGTGCCGCCCGTGTAGGTGCTCGACCCCGACAGCGACACGGTCCCGGTCGCCACCGTCACTCCGCCGGAGCCGCTCAGCGCCGAGCTCACCGTGCCGCCACCCATGGAGTAGGCCGAGCTGTTGCTCTGCGTGCCGGTGGTGACCGTTATGCCGCCGGTGTAGGTGTTTGCACCCGACAGCGTGAATGTGCCCGTGCCGACTTTGGTCAAACCGCTGGCGGCGCCCGAACCAGACCCATTCCAACCGCCCCCGACATCGACATTCACCTTGCTGTCCAAAACATGCGAGTCGTTTAAAGGTCCATTAAAGGAGCCGTAAACAGTGTCGGTCCGGGCCGGGGCGGTGTTGCTGATGGCACCACTCAGGGTGAGGTTCAGGTTGGAACCGCTGGTGGAGAAACCCGCCCCGGTCACCGCTAATTGGCCACCATTGACTGTCGTACTGCCGTTGTAGGTGTTCGACGGGTTGCTCAGGACCACGGTGCCGGTGACGGCCTTGTTCAGCGAGCTCTCGTTGAGGCGAATGTCTCCGCCATACGTCGTCGATTGCTTGCCGTTGACGGCTTGTAGCTGCAGGGACCCCGTTCCCGCTGATTCAATCGTGCTGCCTCCGGTACCGAGCGTGAACAACCGGTCGGTGGAGGTCGCTCCGCTCGTGTTGGCATATTGCAGCGCACCGCCGTTGAGCACGAGGTTGCCGGCCCCGTTGCGGGTGGAAAGTGTGCCGCCAGAGATCGTCGTCGCGCCCGTGAAGCTGCTGTTAGCGGCCAGCATCCATTGTCCGGCACCGTTTTTGACCAGAGAGGTCGAACCGCCCGTGCTGTCGGCGATCACCGGGGCGAAGGTGTTGGCCGTGGTGTTCGCGGCGCGCGAGGCCAACGAACCTGTGTTGGTAAAACTGAGGCTACCCGTGCCTGACGCGTCAAGCGTTCCGCCTGAGACACCAAACGTGAACAATCGGTCGGTTGATGTCGTCCCGCCCGTTTTTGCATATTGCAGCGCACCGCCGTCGAGCACGAGGCTGCCGGCCGCGTTGCTGGACGCCCCGATGGAGCTGGCCGTCCCGCCGTCGGCCAAAATACCCGTTGCTCCGGTGGAAAGCGTGCCGCCGAGGATCGTCGTCGAGCCGGTGTAGGTGTTGTTGCCGGTGGCAACAATGCTGTTGGTGCGGTCGTCGTTGGCGAAGCCCAAAGAGCTGCGGAAGTCGAGGGGCGCTGTATCCGACGGATTGGTCGAATCGGACCGATCGGCCGGGTTGGCCACCGGGCCGCCCAACTGCCGGGAAATCTGGTCGCTCAGGTTCCTGGCCTCGGCGTTGGTCGCGGCGAGGTTTTCCGCCGCCGTGAGGGATTTCAGCACCCCACCAGTGCCCGTGACGTAGAGGGAGCCTTCAGTCAGGAATTCCCCATCCGTGCTCGTCTTTTGGGCCGGGGTCCGACCTGCACCGCCGGCTCCCCCATCCCTGGCCTTCAACGCGTCCAACGCGGCCTGGAGCTGGCCCGGCCGGCCAGCCAGCCCAGATTGCGCCCCCGCCGCCCCGCCGCCCCGGACGCCACCCCCGCTTCGGCCACCGCCGACGGCGCCACCCATCCCACCTCCACCCGCGCCACCGACACCGCCCCGACGGGAGAAACCGGCTGGCGTTCCTGTTGAAGGTGCCGGATATCCCACCAGAGGCACGCTCGCGGGCGGGGTGGCCGGGGCGGAGCCGTTGGCATCAAAGCGCTGAGCCGACTCGGTCTGCAGTTGCTCCATCACCACCGATCTGCGGGCTGACATTTGCACACTGCCAATGGTCGGAATAATGATCGTCGCCAGTCCCCCGACGACCAGGCATGCGGCCGCATAAAAGGCCACCCGGTGCCAGACTGGCCGCTTTTCCCCTCCCTGTCTCTGAGGCATGACAGTCACCGCCGCACCCTTGGTCCGGACGGCCACGCCCGCCAGACCGACGGCGGCCATCAGCTTCTCCCGCCGCTCGGGCGCGAGCCGCAGGGGCTTCCAGTCGGCTGCAGTCGCCTCGCCCACCAGACCGTGCACGGCCTCGATCCGCCGCTTGAAAATGGCCAGTTCGGGCTGGTCCGCGATGATGCGCTCCAGTTCGGCGACCTCGAAGGCCGACGCCTCGCCCAGCACCCACGCGACCACCCGGGCCTCGAGCTCCGGCTCGATGAAAGTCTCCAGATGAGGATCTTGGGGATCGTCACTCATGGGGAGGTCCTCCACGTCGAAGCTCGCTTCGACGTGTCGCGCCGAAGCCTTGGCGAAGGCGGATAGCCATCAATGCGCTGTTCGAGGTAGGGCGCGACCGCTGGGCGCGCCGGGTTTCCGGACACGGAAAGCGCGTTGGGGTCAACGCGCTCCACCTTGATTCCGGACGGCG
>CAIYUN010000038.1 GCA_903929355.1 uncultured Opitutaceae bacterium | reverse complement strand
CCCTCCCCCCTCCGTCCTCCGTCCCAGAATTGCGGGGCGGGTAGGATTATAGGATCGGCGACGACAGGCTGTAAGGGCACGATATGCCCTTACACACATATCGTATCATGATACTATAATGATAATTACAAAAGCTTTCATGGTTCGCTTACGCCCGGAATTGCGATTCTGTTTACCCCCATCATCATGCGATTTCCGAGGAGGAACGGCGCGGCAAACAAGCACAAACCCCACCGTTGCTATCGGTGATAATTGGTTTTTGCCCCGCAAGGCAGGTTTTGGGCGGTTTCCGATGGCAGCCTGGGCAGAATGGGCGGCGCCGGTTGCGGTCCCGGCGCGAGTGCCGTCCGTCGAGCCGATGGCGGCCTAGGCCGAGGCAAAGGCCAATGCCTGTTGCCCACGCGTCGAGTCCAAGTTTGCCCCATCCGGCCGGCAAGCTCGATGCGCCGCCGCCGCAGGGGCTCAATCGGTTGTTGGTCGTTGGGAGGGCTGCCCTGCCGGCGTGCCGCTATTCTCGCCTTGGCGGATTTGGGCGGCATGGCTCCCATCCCAAGCCCTCGGCCCGCCATGCCTGAAGCCGAGTCGCTACAGTTCACCCGGGGACTCGCCCGCCGGGGCCGACAAGGTGACCCTGTGGATTTCTTTGGTAGGCCACACCCTACGTCGCGCCGGCCAACCGACGCCGACTCCATCCATGCGGCCGCTCGCGAGCCACCCGACCATCGGTTCTTTCTCCTGTATGCTGTCCCAAGGACCGTTCTGCTTCGTGAAATTCCTTGATCCAAACTTCGTCATCGTATGCCTCCAGAGCAGATTCAATAATTACGTGCTTTCTGTCCCCGAGCCAACGTGCAAATCGTTGATAGTCAATAACAGCACCGTTTGACATGGGTCGATGGTGACACATGGAATCCAATTCACTGATATGCACTTCCGCGACACGGTCCCAAAACATGGAAATAAGATCGCTGAGCAACTTAAGCGAGGTGTCGAGCTGCCGTGCGTGCGCGACATCCAGACAGAGCCTGGCCTCGGGCAATTTTGAAAAAAGTAGAGTGAGTTCCTCAACCGTCCTGCCCGTGGCCTTGCGCCGGTCCATGTTTTCAATGAGGAGCTGCGGGCCAAAGTCGGCCCAGAGCCTCGGCCTGTAGAGCACATCCGGGTGGACGATGATGTTCCATCCACGGTCTTTAACCGCCCGTAGCAGCTCAATGACCCGCCGCTCTTGATCTTGCTTGAAAAAACTGGGCGCGTGAAACGAGACGTAGGTGAACTCCTTGATTGGAATCTCGGGCAGTCTGGCCACTAGCGGCTCAAGCTCATCGAATCGAAGGGCGGACAGCTCGATGATCTTGACGTGGTGACGAACCATCCAATTCGTGGCAGCTGCAAAATCACCCAGAGCCAAGGCCCCGGTCGAAAAGCCTAGCCATAATCCAACTCGCTGAACTCTTCTTTGCATCCGGAGCCCCCTATAAACTACAACTCCTCAGAGCAAATGACCAATTAAAGCAAGCGATCCACATTCGTAACCGCGTTGCCCATGCTTCTAATAAATGCAAATCGGCATTTAAGGCTGCCGCAAACACCATTTTACAGCGCGCCACGGAAACCTCTTTAGGGCAAGGTTTCACCGCTGGAGAGCTCCTGAGTGGAGCGGCAGGGAGCTTCTTTGGGAAAAACACAAAGGGTCTGAATATTACTATATTCGAAGCCTATATGCAACTATTCTCCGGGCTGGCTAATTCCATTGTCCCGAGATAATTATTCGTTAACCTAACGCCTGAATGCATCACAAAGATACACCGTATCCACAATGTTCAGTTTCCCTCAAATATCATTCGCATGATTGATCCGTTGGTCTCCCTGTCATTTTCTCTTTATTCCAACAAAGGAGTATATGCGCTTTTGCTCGGTTCTGGCATCTCGCGCCCATCCGGAATACCCACGGGTTGGGAGGTTGTTCTGGACCTAATTCGACGTGTCGCAAAACTACAGGATTCGGACTGTGGAATCGATCCCGCGGCATGGTTTCGTGCCAAGTACGGCATTGAACCCTCCTATAGCCAACTGCTCGGACAGCTGGCAAAAACGCCAACCGAGCGCCAACAGCTGCTCCGGGACTATTTTGAGCCGACGGCCTTGGAGAGAGAGACGGGAGTAAAATGCCCTAGCGAAGCCCACAAGGCGATAGCGCAACTCGCGTTGGGCGGATATGTTCGAATTATCATAACGACCAATTTCGACAAGTTACTTGAACGTGCCATTGAGGATGTTGGCATAACTCCCACGATCATTAGTTCGCCCGATCAAGTAGGCGCGCAGCCAGGCCGCGAGGTTCGGCTGGATCGCCACCAGGCGCTTCGTGCGAACCTTGGAGACCTCCGGCTCAATGTGGATCGTCCCCGTCTCGATGCGCACCGAGGCCGGCTGGAGGCGGGAAATCTCACCGTCGTAGATGGAGGGCCGGATGCCCGCGAACAAACACAGCGCAAAATACGGCACCAAGGCTCCCTGCTCGAACCCCTCGACGTGGGTCATCAAGGCTTGCGCCTGCTTGGCGTTGATCGTGGCCGCGGTGCCGCGTCGGTGGTTGAGCCGGTGGTGCTTGGTCTTTTCCACCGGGTTGGTGGGGAGCCATTCCTTCTGGAACGCGAAGGTGAAAAGCGTGCTGAGGATGCCCCGCCGGTTGTTGCAGGTCTTCAAGGTGGGGTGGCCGTCCAGCCGGCGGAACGCGGCCTCGGCGTCGCGCAGTTGGTCGGCGGTCAGGAACGTGGTGGCCGCCCTGGGGCCACTGGAGGTCCCCTGGAGGGCTGATTGCTCAAGGGCGGTCTTCTCGGCGGCGGCCTCCTCAAGGGAGGGGAAGTTCCGCCGGATGCGCACGCCGGCCAGGAGGCCGGAGACGCGCCACGAGGTGGCGCCGTTGCGGTTTTTGAAGCGGGAGACAACGAACGATTGACTGTGGCTCATGTTAGGTTGCCACATCAACTGGCAACCTAGCTTCATCGAAAACTTAAGCTGCTGAATATCAGCAGTTAAATGGTGGAGGTGGCGGGAGTTGAACCCGCGTGCCCCTGGCCTTTGCACACCGCGTCCACCCTCATGGCGTGATATTAATCTCGCCCGCACCACGCGATCACACGCGCTTGAATGCGGACCAATCCCCGGGGGAAGATACGGCGCGCAAACCGCGGATGGCTCCGCGCGCTATGCCTGCTGTCGTCGTTCGCTCCGCCTAGCAGGTGTCGGCGGGCAAACGTGGCTGCACTTAGGCTGCCAGAGGCATCTCTTCGATGTTGCCGTTTGTTGTTTTGAAGGGGGATTAACGGGAGTCCTTCGCTCCCGAAGGGCGGCGGCGCACTCCAACCGAGGGTCGAATCCGGAACACCCCCGAAAATATGACGCACCCTGGCGCCGGCCCAAAAGGGCCGCGCGGGCGCGATTGGTTGCTTTCCAATCAAAGAACGGCGTTTTCTATGCCTACCCACCGGTGTCCGGCGGGAAATTGGGTGCAGGGGTTGGATTTGAACCAACGACCTTCAGGTTATGAGGAGGCTTTTTTATCGTCCTGTCAAGGCGTCATTTTGCGCTTCTTGGCGACTGCTGGCAGCTTGCGGCAACTGGCCTAAAACGGCCAAAATGCCAGAAGCTGCCACAAAATGCCACTTTTATGTTAGAAACTGTTAGACAGCACTCTTGGCGCTGAAGATCCACTGGTGAATATTTTCAAAAAAGTCTTGAAACCGAGGCGAAAAATTGTCGTCATCTCCTCCCTCGATACGTGAATGCTTGGATGGTTCGTGAATCGCGCAGGATTCTCCACCGGTGACTGCAGTTGGTCATTGGTGGGCGGTCAAAGTGTCTGTTCGTCAGGATCGTCGCTGAACCCCTTCAATTCAGCGAGCTAGTTAAAACGTTGGTGCGGATGAAAACCGCTCACTGTTCGATGGAATATATCACCCGTCAGGAGTTAGCTTCGAAGATGAAAATTGGTCTTCGATCAGTAGACAGATTGATCAAATCGGGAGTCGTTAGTCACTTCAAATTCGGCCGCATTGTCCGATTTGACCCAGAACAAGCTGACATTGAGCTTGCCCGCTTTTTGATCAAAGCGAGAAAAAGTTTCGACAATGGTGGAGGTGGCAATTGAACGCCACTACCCCAGCAAGGGCCAATGTCCCCACCCCCCACGGGGTGGCGGACGGGGCATTGTCCCACCCGCTACAGAACGGGAGCAGCCCGAGACCGGCTACACCCAGCCAAGACCAGCCTCTGACCGAGGTATGGACTCCGCCCCCACAAGCCGTGGCCAGCGCCAAACCTGAGTTCACGGTTTGGCGGATGACCGACTTCATGGCCTATGTCCCGCCCAAGGATGACGCCATCCTGGAGATCGCGAAAGACCAGGTGATCTGGCGCGAGGGGGAAACGGCGCTGCTCATCGGGCCTGGCGGCGTGGGCAAGTCACGTCTGGCGCTACAGCTCGCGGTCAACCAGATCACCGGGCAGCCGTGGGTGGGGCTTGCCACCTGCGGGCACCCCCGGACTTGGCTTTTCGTCGGCAATGAAAATTCCTGCCGACGACTGAAGGATGAGCTCCAGTCGATGCTGATCGGGCGTGCCCTCACAGCCGATCAGTTCATGGCGGTGCAGCAGCATCTGTTGGTGCAGGCGCCCATCACGCCGGAGGATGCCCTCATCGAGCTAGATTCCGACGGTGGGACTCCGGCCGCGAAGGCGACTTCGGGGATCACCGCCAACGGCCGCTGGAAGGCGACCTTGGCGAAGCATCGGCCGGACGTGCTGGTTGTCGACCCGTGGGAGGCTGTCATTGCGGGCAGCGATGCCAACGATTCCGCCGCTACGCGTCAGTCCGTGATGGAACTGCTTGCCACCCTACGTCAGGATCCTACCCAGCCAGTTGAAGTGTCTGCCCGGTCTGAGCTCAACGGACAAACTGGTGCTGATGACGATCAATCACCATGATAGGACGAATAGGTCCTATCAAGGGTATGTAGCACGGAATGGGGGGCTGTTGCGGCACGCTGGCAACCGCCGGTCGCGCTCGGGCGCGGCGGTTCGGACCCATACCCCCTCGCAGTGGCAACCACCCGCCACCAGCAGGTCGTAGTTCCCGTAGTTACGGGATATCCATTCCGCTCAAGTCGGCGCAGCTCCCGGTAATGACGTATCTGTCAAGGGGGCACCCGGGACGACGCTTACAGCGGCATCACCTTTGATCTTTTACTACAAGGAGTGATGAGACCTCGTCGGATACAGACCGCTCTACGCATTAAGGTCCAGACTTGTAGCTGGCCTTGAGTTGCGCCAAGCTGGCTCGGATTGCTTCACGGTTGGCCTCACTGCGGAACGGAACCGACGGATCAAGCGCCAACTCCCAGATTTCTGCATATTGAGTGCGAACCAAATAGTCGTGCACAAGCGGGGCTGCGCTAGAATTGGCGTCCTGAAGCCAGGTAATCAAGGCTTGGGCAGCGGTGGGCCGGCTGATACGGGCCAGCGTGGCGCCGGCCATCTTGCTCGCCACGCTAGCGGGCGATTGATTCGCCAGCCGGGCAGCAAGCGGTGGCACGGCATGATCGTTCAAGATAGTGGCAGTTTCCAGCGCGTTCAAAGCCGCGTGCTTCCTCATATCGTCTGCCCCGTCTTTAGCCAGTGCAGCCGACACCAGCAGTTCCATGCTGCTCGATGCTCCCACCTTCGTCATCGTCAAGGACATGGCTGTTACAACGATCTCGTCGTTGGATTCGCGCCACAATTTTTCGATCGCCGGGGCGAGATCTTCATGAGTCGCGCCACGAATTTCGCTCAGTCCGCCGGCGGCGGACTCTCGCAACTGTTTGTCGGACGAGGTAGTGGCCAAGTTAAGGAAAAAATTGGCGGTGTCGGTGGTTGCGGCCATTGCGAGGGCTCCAACCAGCGTGTCTCGCTCAAGCGAGGGGTTTGATTTGTCTTCGATAAACTTTCGCAATTGCACGAGGAACTCGGGAGTTGGTGTTCTTTCGTGCAAAGCTCCCGCGAATGTCGTCGCAAGAGCTGACTGCTTCCTCGGATCATGCTCCACCCGTCCCGCGTCGAGCATAGCTTGAAAAATGGCGGGTAAATCCTTTTTCGCGATCTCATCCAAGATCGCATCACGTTCCAAAACGCCCATTTTTGCAAAGGGGCGCTGGTCGCCGGTGCTTGGGGGTGTCACCGGTTTTGGCTGGGCTATTGACGCCAGCAGCTCCTTGGGGTTTGGCTCTGGAACCGCTGGCGTCAATAGTGGTTTGGATGATGCGCTCGACGTGGGCACAGGGGCTGGTGGCAACTGTTTCTGCGACCAGAGGGCAATCCCAACGGCCAGCAACACCGCAAGCGCTCCGAAAATGACTTTGCTTTGAGATTTCATGGGAACCAGTTTGACACCAAAACTTTGAGTTGAGCGATTAAATCAGCCGACTGCTTCGGTGCGTCCGTGTGCACTATAGTGCCGTCATTCTTGGCGAGTGGCGAAACCGCAGTGCCTCCAAACCCGGACATGTTGGTGAAATGTTGACTCGCTTCCGGAACGCAGCCGTCGCCGCCATAGGAATTCTCGGCCGCCGTTTTGGCCGCAGCACTGGTGGTGGAAGTGCTGTAGTATGGAGCGAGCAAATTTTGCGCAGCTGGTTCCGGCAAAGCGGCAATCCCTAATAATGTCTTCCCGTCAAAAACCGAGTAATTCCCGAAATAGGCATTGCCGACGGTACGCGCCGTGCTTGCGGTGACGGTAGATCTTCGCCTCGACCGAGCCGATCTTGACCACAGCCGGCCAGTCCTTGGACAGGGATTTCCTACGTGCGCGTGCAGATTTGGTGCCCATTTGTTAGAAAACTGTTAGACAAACCAGAATTAAGCGGCTCCGCAGCGCAAGCCCTAAATAAAACGACTCTCGCAACGTATTGTTGCCGAGAGTCTTATCAATTGGGTGCAGGGGTTGGATTTGAACCAACGACCTTCAGGTTATGAGCCTGACGAGCTACCAGGCTGCTCCACCCTGCAACGAATGGGAGAGCCATGGTGCAGCCGCCCGCGCCGTCTGTCAACGGTCATTTTGCCTTTTCCGCAACTTCGCGCTTGCCAGCCGCCCGCCGGCTCTCTGGACTGGACCGCTCTGGTCCCTGCAAGGGTCCGTTCCCTCCTCCTCAACCACCACCCTCAAACCTGATCGCAAGGCGGCCCATTGGCCGGCCTGTGTCCTGTCTGAAACATAGATCAACACCATGTCCCTCGCCATCACTCCCAAAGACCTGCTCGATGCCGGCGTCCATTTCGGGCACCAAACCCGCCGCTGGAACCCCCGCTCCAAGCCCTACGTTTTCGCCCACCGCCAGGGCATCACCATCATCGACCTCGGTCGGACCCATGAGGCACTCGCCAAGGCCTCCGCCTTTCTCGAGGACACCGTCGCCAACGGCGGGAAAGTTCTCCTCGTCGGGACCAAGCGCCAGGCCCGCGACATCATCCGCGAGGCCGCCAGCGCCACCAACATGCCTTTTTGCGTGGACCGCTGGCTGGGCGGCACGCTCACCAATTTTGCCACCGTCAAGAAGTCCATCGCCAAGTTCAAGAAATACCAGCAGATGGAGACCGGCGGCGACCTCGCCAAGCTCGCGGCCAAGGAACAGGCCGCCATCCGGCGCGAGATGGTGCGCATGACCAAGAATTTCTCCGGCATCATCGAGATGGGCGACCTGCCCGCCGCGATGTTCATCGTGGACGGCTCCCATGAGGCCATCGCTGTCGCCGAGGCCGCGCGCTGCGGCATCCCCTGCGTGGGCCTAGTGGACACCAATTCCGACCCGACCAAGCTGTCGCATCCCATCCCGGGCAACGATGATGCGGTGAAATCCATCCGGATCATTGTCGAGGCCGTCATCGGCGCCATCCAGTCGGGTCTCGCCCAGCGCGACTCCCGCCGCGCCGCCCGCGGGCAGTCCGACCTCAAGGCCGCCAGCGCCGAGGTGGCCGAGGCCTCCGGCATCGAGATCGCCCCCGAGGGCGAGGTGGACTTGTCCAAGGTTTCGCTGCCCGCCAGCCTCGTCGCCGAGGTCGAGGGCGAGAGCATCACCCCGAAAAAGAAGCCGGTCGCGCGCAAGAAGATTGCCGCGCCCAAGGCTTGAGCGGCGCAGCCCCCGGGATTTTTTCCATGAGCAACGTCATCACCGCCCAAATGGTCAGCGAACTGCGCGAGAAGACCGGCGCCGGTCTCCTCGACTGCAAAAAGGCCCTCACCGAGTCCAACGGGCACCTGGAGGAGGCCGTCACGGTCCTGCGCAAAAAGCTCGGGGCCAAGGTGGACAAGCTCGCCGGCCGTTCGGCCCGCGAGGGCGTGATCGAGAGCTACATCCACCTCGGCGGCAAGGTGGGCGTGATGATCGAGGTCAACTGCGAGACCGACTTCGTCGCCCGCAACGAGGATTTCAAGGCCTTTGTGCGCGACCTGTGTCTGCAGATCGCCGCAGCGAGCCCGCTGTATGTCACGCGCGACGCGGTGCCGGAGGCCGATCTCACGCAGGAGCGCGAGATCGCCGGCGCGCAGGTGCTGGGCAAGCCGCCCGCCGCCGTCCAGAAGATCGTCGAGGGCAAGCTGGAAAAGTTTTACTCGACCGTCGTGCTGCTCGACCAGCCGTTCGTCAAGCTGCCCGAAAAAAGCGTGAAGGAAGTGCTGGCCGAGCGGATCGCCAAGACGGGTGAGAATATCCAGATTCGCCGGTTTGTGCGCTACCAGCTTGGAGCCTGAGGGCTGGGAGCCAGAGGTCAGACGTCAGAGACCAGAGGTCAGACGTCAGAGATCAGAGGTCAGACGTCAGAGATCAGATGTCAGACGTCAGAGATCAGAGGTCAGAGATCAGAGGTCAGAGGTCAGAGATCAGATGTCAGAGGACGGACGCACTGACCCAAACCTATCCGGTCTCACAATGGCGCTTTCCTCCGACCGGGAAGCGCCTTTTGCTGGCCCCATGCCTGTCACACGCGGCCAGATTGTCGTTCGCGGCCTCACCCACTGCTGCCCCAACTGCGGGGCCAAGACCCTGTTTCAGCCGGGCCGGCTCATCGCGCTCAACCGGGAGTGCCCCGCGTGCGGGCTCAACATTGAGCGCGACGAGGGCTTTTTCCTGGGCTCGATGTCGCTCAACTACGGCATCACGCTGGTCTTCATCCTGAGCCCGGTCGCGCTGCTGTGGTATTATGACGAACTTTCCGACCGGACGGCCGCCGTCCTGGCCATCGCTGGCGCGGTCGTGTTTCCCGCGTTGTTTTACCGTTCCTCGCGCAGTTGGTGGCTGATGAGCTATTATTTTTTCCTGCCGCAACACCTGCCCGCCAACCGTGCCGGGACGTCGGCAGGCGGGGGCGGAACTTCCTGACTCAGCCTAACCTAAATTCGGGAGTTGGTCACAGAGACCACAGAGGAAAATGTCGAGTTCACAGAGGAATACATCGGCTGGACCGGAGATTTTGGTGTCACCCGCCGGGTGGGAGCCTCACGCTTGCGTCCCAATTACGTAAGTGACTTACTCTGTGAACTCTATGTACGAACTCTGTGAACTCTGTGTCACCTTGCTGAGGTTTTAGGCCTGAAGATTGATGGCCGGCAGGGTTGCCGGCTTCACTTGGCCGCGCGCGGGGCTTCCGGGCCGCCGGTCAGCCGGGCGAACACCATCTTGCCACCCGCAGTCGGCAGCACGCTCACAATTTCCACGCCGACGCGATGTCCCAGGGCGGGGCGGCCGTTGTTGACCACCACCATCGAGCCATCCTCCAGATAGCCGACCGCCTGGCCTTCGTCCTTGCCGGGCTTGACCAGTTCGACCTCCAGCGTCTCCCCGAGCACCAGCTCGGGGCGCAACGCCTGCGCGAGGGTGTGGAGGTTGAGCCAGGGCACCCCGTGAAACTCGGCCAGCTTGGCGAGGTTGTAGTCGGTGGTGAGCAGCTTGGCCTTCATTGACTGCGCGAGGAAGACGAGCTTCGCGTCCATGTCGGAGGAGGCCTTGACCTCGCTCTCGTTGATGCGCAGGTCGAGCTGCGGCAGCTTGCGCAGCTCGTTGAGCACCTCCAGGCCGCGCCGGCCGCGCGCCTGCTTGTGCAGGTCGTCGGAGTCGGCCACGCCCTGCAGCTCCCGCAGCACAAAGGAGGGGATGACGAGCGCCGCGCCGAGAAACCCCGTCTGGCACACCCGGGCGATGCGCCCGTCGATCAGTGCGCTGGTGTCCACCACCACGAGCGGGGTGTCCACGTCATGCGGCACGAAACGCACATACGGGATGACGAGGTTGAACTCGTCCTTGCCGCGCAAGGCGATGACCGTGCAAAGATAGGGCACGACGATGAACAGGGCCAGGCGCACCAGGTAGATGATGGCCGGATCGCCCTGGTCCAGCAAAGGGGAGGTGCCGACCAGGTAGGCGATCAGCGCGCCCACGGCGATGCCAAAGGTGACCGCCGACAGCGCCCGCAGCGAAAACCCCTTGAGCATCACATCCACCAGCACGACGAGGACGCCGATGGACAGGCCGATGAACAGGGCCAGCGCGCGATGGTTGTCCCAGTCCTGGATGGTATAGCACACGAGCCAGCCGGCCGCCGCGCACAGCGCGACGAAAACCAGGCGGATGGGGAGCAGGGCCTTGTTCATGAGGTGGGCTCAGTGGCGCAGCAGCAAGACCAACCAGGGCAGCACGATAAACACCGCCATGAGCAGGAGCAATAGTCTCCGGGCCCGGCGGGCGTTTCCGTCGGTGGTGGGGTTGGGTGCGGGCTCATCCATCGGGGTCATGCTGCCGGGCCGGGCGGCGGTGACAACCCAATACTGGCCGGCACGCCGGGATTGGCTGGTGGAGCGCGTTGACCTCAACGCGCTGGCTTGAAGTGATGGAGCCGCGTCGCCGCCGTCGCGGTCGGGGTCAATGATGCGCGACGGAGGGCGTCGCGTCAGGGTGCGGTGGTGGCATTGACCGGCGCCGCCGGTGCAGACGGAGATTCTTCGACCACAAACCGGAAGCCGATGTGGCGCCCCCGGTCGTTCTTGGCGCGTGGTTCCACCGGCACCTGCAGCAAGGCGGACCGGGGGTCGAGATAACTGCCCCCCGCCACGGTGGCCTCGGCCGCCGCGTCGTCGGCGGCCAGCCACTCCGCCACATTGCCCAACAGGTCGAAAAATCCGGCGGCGTTCGGCGTCTGCCGGCCTGCCGGCTGCGTCGTGTCCGGGCTGTTTTCATGGCCCCACACTCCGGCCCCGGTGTTGGGGCCGAGCGCCGCACGAAATTCCGCCTCGTCCGGCAGCCGCGCGGGCCGGCCAAGCAGCCAGGAGAGCCGCGTGCAGAAGGCTTGGGCGTCAAGCCAGCTCACCGAGTCCACCGGCAGACCGGGACCGGCGTTGCGGCTGGGACCGGCGCTGGTCACCAGCTGATACAGCGTCTGGGTGACCTCGGTTTTCAGCAGGAGGTGGCCGGGGGTGCCGGGCACCGGGAGCAGATTATCGAAAACCAGACGCTGGATCTCCGGGAGGCGGTCGCCGCGCGAGGCGAGATAGTCGAGCCGGGTTTTCAGCGCGGGATCGAGCCGCCGGCTCGCCGGGAAGGTGGACGCCAGCTTGCCCATCGTACGGGCGGCCTCGGAGATTTTAGGGGTGGCCTCCGCCGGCAAACGGCGGCGGAGCAGGTCGATGATGGTCTGCTCCTGTCCGGCCAGCAGTTCGGCGGTGGGGATGGAGGCAGCGGTCTGGCGCTTGGTTTCCAAGGTGGCGGCGCGCTCTTCCGACACGACCCGGCTGAGTTTGTATTTATCGTTGATTTCCAATTGCCTGGCGCGGGCCTGCCCATAGGCGGCGGCCGCCTCGGGGGTGTGGCCCGCAGCCATCGCCTGGTCCCCGGCCTGCTCCGCCGCCTCGCTCTGGGCGCGGAGATCCTCCGCGGCCACCGTCTCAATTTCTGCGTTGATGTCGTTCTCGGCGGCCACGTTGGCATACGGGGAGGTCGGGTGGTCGCGGTTGATGCGCCCCTGGAGGCTGCGCGCCTTCACGAAGTCGGCGTGGGCGGCGGACGGCTGGTGTTGTTGCGCCGCCGCCCGGGCGGCCGCCAGCAGATCCTCCAGCTCCCGGTGCAGCGGTTCGGTTTCGACGACGGCGACCGCCTGCTGGAGGTCGCTCTCGCGGGCCGTGTTCTTGTACCGGGACGGCGCGGGGCTGGCGTTGACCTCATGCTGGAGCCGCAGCGCCTCGTGCAGCTTGGGGTCCGCCTCGGGGAGGTGGCCTGCGGCGAGCGCCTGCTGCCCCTCGCGCGCCAGTTGGTCGATGCGGCTCACATTTTCCTGTGCATGGGCACCCGCCAGCTCGGACTCGAGTTGCGCCAGGCGGTCAAGCTGCCGGCTGTCGGTGCTCGCCAGCAGGCCAGTGAGCTGGCGCTGCTTTTGCACGGCCTGCGTCAAAGCGGCCACGGCGGCCGGATCGGGTGCCGCGGCGCCAACGCCCGCTTGGTAGGCCTTTTCCAGCGCGTTCGCCTCGGCGGCCAGTTTCAGGATTGCCGGATCGTTGGGCTGGAGCAGCCGGACCGCCTCCTGGGCCGCCGGCTTTGGCCGTTGCGCGGCCATGTAGTAATTGCCGCCCACGAGCACCGCCAGGGCCAGCGCGGCCATGAGCCAGCCCCAGTGGCGGGCGATGGCGGCGGCGAGGTGGGCAAGGGTGATTCTCATGCGGGATGGCGAACGGTCAGCAAAGGGTGGGCGGGGGCAAAAGGCAATCCCGCCCCGATCTTCTCGACAACCACCCGCGCCACAGGTTTCCATCCGGCGTGCTGGAAAAACTTGCCATCCTCGCCCCCGGCCTGCTCGGCGGTTCTGTCGCCCAGGCCGCGCGTGCGCATGGCCTGGCCCGCCGCATCGTGGTCTGGTCGCGCCGGCCCGAGTCGCGTCTCGCCCTGGGCGGGCAGCCGTGGTGCGACGCCGTGGCCGACACGCCCGGGGCCGCCGCCGCCGGCGCCGAACTGGTCGTCATTGCCGCACCCGTGGACAAGATCGTCGACCTCACGCGCCTCATCGCCCCGCAGCTGGCGCCCGGGAGCATCGTCACCGATGTGGGCAGTGTGAAGGGCGAGATCTCCCGCCTCGGCCACGCCGCGCTCGCGCCCCGCGCGCATTTCGTCGGCTCGCACCCGATGGCCGGTTCGGAAAAAACCGGCTGGGAGCACGCCTCCGCCGCTCTCTTTGACCACCGGACCTGCTTTGTCACTCCGCTCCCGGAGACCGACCCGGCCGCGGTCGAAACGGTGGTGAAATTTTGGCACGAATTGGGGGCGGAGGTGGTGACCCTGACCCCCGACACCCACGACGAGATCGTCGCGCACATCAGCCATCTGCCCCAGGTGCTGGCCTCGGTGCTGGGCGGCTTCCTCGCGCAAAAAACTCCGGGGTGGCGGAATTATGCCGGCGGCGGCCTGCGCGACACCACCCGCATTGCCGCGAGTGATCCTCGCATCTGGCGGGCGATCCTCGAGCAAAACCACGACGAGGTTCTGCGCGCGTTGCGGCGGTTTCAGGACGAACTGCACGCCATGCAGACCGCGCTCGAAAACCGTGACTGGCCCGAGGTCACGACCCGCCTGGAGAGGGCCAAGGTCTGGCGGGAGGGGTTCCGGCCGTGAAGGCAGGGCAAAATTTCTTATTGGTTATTGCTTAACGCTTATTGGGCTATTTCCAAACCACTGATAACCCCATCGCCGGGTCATCGTCCCGACCTACAGCCTGAAGGCATTTCCGAATAATCCCAATAAGCGACAATCAATAAGCAATGAGCAATCTTCCGTCAGTCCTGCCCATCCGGCCATTCACCCAACCCGCGCGCGGGGAGGTCACGCTGCCCGGCTCGAAGAGCATCACCAACCGCGCGCTCCTGCTGGCCGCGCTTTGCAACGGCCCGGTCACGCTGACGGGTGCCCTGTTCAGCGAGGACACAGAGATCATGGCGGAGGCGCTGCGTCAGCTCGGCTTCGTCGTCAAAGAGGATGAGGCAAACAAATCCATCCATGTCGAGGGCCAGGGCGGGGAAATACCCGCCCAAGAGGCGGCGCTCCAGGTCGGGCTGGCCGGCACGGCCGCGCGTTTCCTCACCGCGCTCTGTGCTGCCGCCAAAGCCGGGGTTTACCGCCTCGATGGCGTGCCGCAGATGAGGAAGCGGCCGATGAAGGGGCTGATTGACGCGCTGCGGTCGCTGGGGGCGGATATCCGCTGCACCGGCGAGGAAGGGTTTTTTCCGCTGGAAATCCACGCGCGCGGCCTGCGTGGCGGTTCGGTGAACATTGATGCGAGGGAAAGCAGCCAGATGCTGTCGGCACTGTTAATGGTCGCGCCCCTCGCCGCCGAGCCGGTCGCACCTGCCACGGTTGGGGGTGTGCGCTGGCCCTTCGTCCAAATGACCGCGACCATGATGCAGGCGTTTCATCGAGATTTCGCGCCGGCCGTGATCCGCGTCGACGAGGAGCATTTTCGCGTGACCCGGGAGCCCTATGTGCTGTCCGGTGTCACCTACCAGATTGAACCCGACGCCACGGCTGCGAGTTACTACGCCGCCCTACCCGTGGTTGTCGGCGGAGGTTTGACCCTGCGCCAGCTTCACCCCGGCCTGCAGGGCGACACCCAGTTCATCGCCATGCTGGCTGGCGCGGGCCTGCTCTCAACTTTGGCGACTCCGCCCGGCCTGGCCGTGGCGGCGGGAGTTCGGGTCAGTTTGACGCAAAACTTTTCCGAGTTTTCCGACACCTTCCTCACCCTCGCCGCCATCGCCCCACTGCTCGACGGGCCGACGACGATCACCGGCATCGCGCACACCCGCAAACAGGAGACCGACCGCGTCGCGGGCATGGCGCGCGAGCTTAAAAGGCTCGGGCAGGGCGTCGTCGAGACCGACGACACGCTCACCCTCACGCCCAACCTGGCCGAATTGAAGGCGCGCGCGGTCTCGGGTCCGGTTGTTATTGAAACTTACGGCGACCATCGTTTCGCCATGAGCTTTGCCATCCTCGGCTGTCACAACCTCTTCGGCGACGGGCGGCCGTGGCTGGCCATCCGCAACCCCGCCTGCTGCGCGAAAACTTTTCCAAACTTTTTTGATGTGCTCGCCAAAGTCTGGAAAGACTCCCATCAGAGTGCGTCCTCCCTCATCCCTCCGCAGTCATGAAAAAGCCCCCTTTCCTCATTGTCGCCATCGACGGCGGCGCCGCCTCGGGCAAGTCGTCCACGGCGCACGCCCTCAGCGCACGCTTCAATTTCCTCCATGCCGACACCGGCTCCTATTACCGCGCCCTCACCGCGGAGCTCCTGCACCGTGGCGTGAAGCCCACCGACGCCCAGTCCGTGCGCGCCGAGCTCGCCGACCTGAAGTTTGACACCCAGATCATCGCGCGCGATGCGCGCCTCAAAATCCATGGCGACCGGATTTCCGACGCCGACATCCGCAGCGAGGCCGTCAACGCCGCCGTCTCGCACTTCGCGGCCCTCCCCGACCTGCGGGCGGCCCTGCTCGCCTACCAACGCGGCCTTGCCGACCTGGCGCGCACCCATGGGTTTGCCGGGCTGGTGATCGAGGGTCGTGACATCGGCACGGTGATTTTCCCCTCGGCGGATTTTCGCATTTTTCTCCATGCCGACCCTCATGAACGCGTCCGCCGCCGCGAGCGCGAGGGCCAGGCGGACGCCGTCGCCGAGCGCGACCGGCTCGACTCCTCCCGCGCCTCCGCACCGCTGACCTGTCCCGCCGGCGCGGTGGCGATTGACTCGACGCATCTGCCGCTGATCGAGGTGGTCGAGCGCATCGCGCGGCTCATCACTGTCCGGCGGATGGAATCATGAGCGGGCCGGCGGCTCCCGCCCGCATGGGGCTGGTTTACGGCGTCTGCCGCCACCTGCTGGAGGCGGTGCACGGAGCTTTTTTCCGGGGCGAGATGACTGGCCTGGAGCATCTCCCCCCCGACGGCCCGTTGATCATCGCCTCCAACCACGCCAGCTTCCTGGACCCGCCCTTTGTCGGGGTCCAGGTGATGCGGCCGCTGGTGTTTTTCGCCCGCAAGACGCTGTGGAAAGGCGGTCTCGCCTCGTGGTGGCTGGACACGGTCGGGGCCATCCCGGTGGACCGCGACGGCTCCGATGTGGCTGCGATCAAGGCGGTGCTGCGGGCACTGCAGGCCGGGCAGGCGCTGGTGCTGTTTCCGGAGGGCACGCGGTCGCCTGATGGGACCTTGCAGCCACCGAAGGCCGGGGTGGGCCTGATCGCCTGCCGGGCGCAGGTGCCGGTGGTGCCGGCCCGGATCTTCAACTCACATCGCGCGCTCGGCCGCAGCGGCGGCCTGCGCCCGGGCACCCCGGTGTCGGTGGTGTATGGCCGTGCGCTCACGCCCGCCGACTACGACGACCCGGCCGCCGGCAAGGAGCGCTACCAGCGCGCCAGCGAGAAGATCATGGCCGCCATCGCCGCGTTGGACCTGCCGGAAGTAACAATCATTTGAAGCCCGGACGGACATGGGTGAAAACGGAGGATCAAGTTTAACGCAAAGGCGCAAAGTCGCGAAGTTCGGACCAAGCCTTGGATTTGGTTTCCCCGTTCTTCAGTCCTTCGCGTCTTTGCGCCTTAGCGTTTAATCCGTAATGGACCTGAGGGTTCCCTTCACCCCAGCCCACACGCCTGCTTCGCGCGGGTCAGGACCTGGCTGGCGGTGGCGCGGGCGCGTTGCGCGCCGTCGCGCAACACGGCCTCGACGTGGCCGGGATTGGCGGCCAGTTCGGCCCGGCGGGTGCGGGCGGCGGCGAAGAAGTTCCAATAGTGCTCGAACAGCGCCTTCTTGAGGTCCCCGTAGCCGAGGCCGCCAGCCCGGAGCCGGGTCTCGTAATCGAGCGCGACCTCGGCCGGGGTGAACAGTCGGAGCAGCTGGATGGCCAGGTTTTTGTCGGCGTCGGGCTTGGGTTCGGCGGGAGTGCGGCTGTCCATCACCAGGCCCATGATTTTTTTCCGCAGCACCTTCTCATCGCCAAAAATCTCAATCGTGTTGCCGTAGCTCTTGCTCATTTTCTGGCCGTCGAGGCCTGGGACCAGCGCCGTATCGGCGCGGATCTCCGGCTCCGGGACCACGAGGGTCTCGCCGTAGGTCTGGTTGAACTTGACGGCCATGTCGCGGGTCATCTCGACGTGCTGTTTCTGGTCGCGGCCGACGGGCACGAGGTTGGTGTCGTAGAGGAGGATGTCGGCGGCCATGAGCACCGGGTAGGCGAAGAGGCCAAAGTTGGCCGCCAGGCCCTTGGCCGTCTTGTCCTTGTAGCTGTGGGCGCGCTCCAGCAGGCCCATGGGGGTGAGCGTGCCGAGGAGCCACATGAGCTCGCAGACCTCGGGCAGGTCGCTCTGCCGCCAGAACACCGCCCGGGCCGGATCAAGGCCGCAGGCCAGCCAGTCGAGCGCGATCCCGTGGGTGAAGCGGCGGCGCGCGTCGGCGTCGGTGACCGAGGTCATCGAGTGGTAGTCGGCAATGAAATAATACGCCTCGCCGCGGGTCTGCAGCTCGATGGCGGGACGCATCGCGCCAAAATAGTTGCCGATATGGAGCGTGCCCGAGGGGGTGATGCCGGTGAGGATGCGGGCCATTGTTGAATTGGGATTTTTGATTTGGGATTGCGGCGGACTCAATCCCGTCGTGGCAGCAGCGTCACGGAGGTGCGGGTTTTGGCGATGGTGTTGGGCGGGAGGTAGCCGCTGAAGGCGACCGTGGGCATGACCAGCGCGCGTTTGCCGAGGATCGCGCCCGGATTGAGCACGGCGTTGCAGCCGACCTCGGCCCCATCCCCGAGGATCGCGCCCAGTTTCCTCAGGCCGGTTTCCACGGTGCCATCCGGGGTGCGCACCGTGACCGGCTGGCGGTCGAGACGGAAGTTGGAGAGGATGGCACCGGCCCCGAGGTGGGCGCCGTTGCCGAGGATGGAGTCGCCCACGTAGCTGAAATGCGGCACCTGCACCCCGTCGAGGAGCAGGCAGTGCTTGAACTCACAGGCGTGGCCCAGCACGCAGTTCGCGCCCACGATGACGTGGCCCCGGATGAACGCGCCCGGGCGGATTTCCGTGCCCGCGCCGATCCAGGCGGGGCCGATGATGGTCGCGGTGGGGGGCAGGCGCACCGACGGGTGCAGATAGACGGGCCCGGTGATCTGCCCGCCCGCCGCGTGCGGCGGCGCGTCGCCCCACGGCTGCGCGGCAAGCGCGACGGCCAGCCCGCGCAGCCACTCCCACGGCGCGACGTCCGCGCGAAAATGGGGCGCGAATCCGGCGAGCGAGGGCGGCAGGTCGAAGAAATCGGAGGCTTGCACGCGGCCAGCGTGGAGCAAAAAAGCGCCGGGGAACAGCGGCTTTTTTGCCTTCGCTCAGACCGCGCCGTCCCCCCGCTCCTCGGTGCGGATGCGGATGGCGTCCTCGATCGGGAGGACGAAGACCTTGCCGTCGCCGATCTTGCCGGTCTTGGCCGCGCCCACGATGGCCGCGACCGCCTTGGCGGCGACCTCATCGGCCACGGCCAGCTCGAGCTTCACCTTGGGCAGGAAGTCCACCGTGTATTCGCTGCCCCGGTAGATCTCGGTGTGGCCCTTCTGGCGGCCGAAGCCTTTGACCTCGGTGACGGTCATGCCTTCGACGCCGGCGGCGGTGAGCGCCTCCTTCACTTCGTCGAGCTTGAATGGTTTGATGATGGCGATGATGAGTTTCATGGGGATGGGTGGGTCGGAGAGTTATTCGATGTGATAACCGGGTTCGCCGTGGTCCACGAGGTCAAGCCCCTTCCATTCGTCCTCGGGTGCGGGCCGCAGGCCCAGGACAGCCTTGACGGCGAAGGCGATGACGGTCGTGCCCGCAATGGCGAAGACGAGCGTCACCCCGATGGCCTTGAGCTGCTCCCAGACCAGCGGCTGGAAGGCCGAGTCGGTCACATAGTCTTTCAGGTTGGCGGCGAGATGCGGGTTGGCGCCGTTGCGGGCCAGCATGCCGGTGAGAAACGCCCCGAGCGTGCCGCCGATGGCATGGACCCCAAAGGTGTCGAGCGCGTCGTCATAGCCGAACCAGCCCTTCACCTTGTAGCAGAAGAACCAGGGCACGAGGCCGGAGGCGATGCCGATGAGAATCGCCCCGTTGGCGGTGACATAACCGCAGGCGGGCGTGATGACGACGAGGCCCGCGACCGCACCGGAGCAGAAGCCCAGCACGCTGGGCTTGCCCTTGGTCACCCACTCCGCCATCGGCCAGACGAAGGAACCGACAGCCGCGGCCAGCGTGGTGGTCATGAAGGCGTTGGCGGCGATGCCGTCCGCCCCGAGCGCGCTGCCGGCATTGAAGCCGTACCAGCCGACCCAGAGCATGCCGGTGCCGACCATGCACAGCACCATGCTGTGGGGGGCCATGTTCTCCCGGCCGAAGCCGAGGCGCTTGCCGAGGATGATGCACAGAATCAGCGCCGACCAGCCCGACGTCATGTGGACCACGGTGCCGCCGGCGAAGTCAATGGCCTTGATGCCGGCGGTGGCGTTGCCGAACCCGTTCATGAACCCATCCACGCCCCAAACCATGTGCGCGATGGGGAAGTAAACGACAAACATCCAGAGGATGGTGAAGAGGAAGACCGCGGAGAACTTCATGCGCTCGGCCACCGCGCCCATGATCAGCGCGGGGGTGATGATCGCGAACATGAGCTGATACATCGAGAACACATTCTGCGAAACCCAGGGGGCGTAATCCGGGTTGGGCGCGGAGGTCACGCCATTGAGCAGGGCCTGGTCCAGGCCGCCAAGCAGGGCCGAGCCGCGGTGAAAGACCAGACTATAGCCACACAGCCACCAGAGGATGGTCACCAGGCCGCAGATCAGGAGGCACTGGGCCATCACGGAAAGCACATTTTTCCGGCGCATCAGTCCGCCGTAGAACAGGGCGAGGCCGGGCAGGGTCATGAACAGCACCAGCGCGGCCGAGGTCATCTGCCAGGCGTTGTGCCCGGGGCCGGGCACGCCGACCGTGGGGAGGGTGAGCCCGGCGGGGATCGAAGGGCTGCCAGAACTGTCCTTGGGGCCGGTTTTCAGGCTCTCTGTCGGATCGCCGTTGAGAATGTAGGCTTCGACGCCCGCCACCCGCTGTTCCAGGGAGGGAACCGGGGTGGCTTGGACCGCCGGGGCGGGGGTGGCGGAGGCCGGGGCGGTCGCCTGGGCCCAGGCGACCGTGGTGGACAAAAGACAGAGGGATACGCCAACGGCGGCCACCCTGAGTTTGCGGGGGAGGTTTTGCATGGAGGAGGGGTTGAAGTGCGAGCCTCTGGGAAGATTCAATGAATGCAAATCATATATGGACCACCGCGCATCGGAGTCGCATCTGGCATGCAGCTGGCAAAACAAAATTCAAAAACTTATTGAGTAACAGGTTGCGCGGGTGAACCGCGCCAGGAGGTGCCGGCCGGGAGCGTCTCGCCTTTCATCAGCATCGAGAGGTCGTCGAGGCGGGAACCGTCCTCCATCTTTGAGTCATAGAGCACAATGGCCAGCGACCCCACCACCGCGCGGGCGCCGATCTGCACGCGGGAGATCTTCATCACGCGGTCCTCGAACAGGTGGGTCTGCAGACCGCAGGCGGCATTGAGGGCGGCCTCGTCGCCGACCATCACCACGTCGAACTCGGTGAGGTCCGTCGTGTCAGTGAAGACGCGTTGGCCGATCTGACAGCCGAGCAGGCGCAGGTAGACGTTGAGGAAGGGCGTGCCGCGCATCAGCTCGGCGGCAAAGGGCACCGCCAGGTTCTCGTAGGTCGAGGTGACGAGCTCGCTGCGCCACACAAAGCGGCTCCAGAGCGGTTGCTCCACCGGCCGGTAAACGCCGATCACCAGCCACTTCAGCGCGACCACGAGCAGCGCGGCGGCGGCGACCAGCCAGAGGTAGAGCGCGGGGAAGATCACCAGGATCTGCCAGGTGTCGAAGCTCGACTCAAATTTCAATGCCGTCATCAGCAGGCAGGAGTTGACGGTGATGATGACGGTCATCGGAAGGATGATCCGCACGGCCTCGATGGCGAGGCGCTGGGCGTAAAGCCAGCGGGTTGGTTTGAATGTCGCCCCCTCGCCGAAGCCGGCGGACTTTTGCCGCGACGGCAGAAACACGGCCGGCGAGCCGAACCACGAGGAGTCGAACCGGTCCGCGTCCAAGGGGTTGGGCGGCGGCACGGAGAGGCAGCCGACGAGCACCTCGTCGCCGAGGACGGTGCCGGCGGGGACGAGCGCGCTGTTGCCCACGAAGGCGCGGCGGCCGACGGTGGTGGGCTCGAGGATGAACTCGTTGTCCCACACGCGCGGCGGCCCGAGGAGGACGGCGTCGGCGATGAACCCCTCCTCGCCGATGGTGAGCAGGTCGTAGCCGATGGCCGAGGCGGTCGAGACCTCGGCGCGCGGGCCGAGCTTTACGCCCAGCATCCGATACCAGGGATTGAGGTAGAGCGAGGCGTAGAGCGGCTTCACCACCTCGAGGCTCATCTCCATGAGGCGGTCGACAAACCAATGCTCGATGTATTGACGGCTGTGCAGCGGGTAGCGGCCGGGGGCCACGCGACCGAGCAGCACCCATTTCATCGCGGCGATCTCGAGGCACATGAAGACGACATAAAGCAGGGCGGCGACCGGTGACCACCAGAGGAACCGCCAGCTCTCGCCGAAGACCGCCGCGTTGAGAATCAGCAGCCCGGGCGCGATGGGCAGCAACGCGAAGAGCGCGAAGACCGGTGCCAGCAGCAGGTAGAGCAGCTCGGCGTTCGCCTCCGTCTCGGCGGAGGGGCGCGGGTGGTGGCGGCGCGGGGCCGCGCCGGCCGGGCGCGCGGGCGACCCCAGCCAGAGCTCGCCCGGCGGGATGGCGGCACCGCGCGGCAGCAGCGACAAATCGCCCAGGTGCGCGTCGGCGCCGATGGTGGCGCCACCCGAAACCAGGGAGCCCGCGCCGACGAACGCGCCGTTTTCAAGCACGATGGGCGCCAGCTTGAGCCGGCCGTCCTCGACGCGCGAGCAGATGAGCATGGCGCCGGCCGAGAGCACGACGTCGTCGCCGATGGTCACCAGATCGGGCAGGTCGATCAGGTCGGAGCCAAGGTGGACATTCCGCCCGATCCGCGCGCCGAGCAGGCGGAAGAACCGGCGCGCGAGGGTGGTGCCGCAGAGATAGTCGGCGGGGACGGTGTCCATGATCCGCTGGGCGAACCACCAGCGGAAGTAATAGGCGCCCCACAGCGGGTATTCGCCCGGCCGCGCCTGCGGGAGCACGAGCCATTTGCCGAGGATGGCGATGAACGGCATCAGCCCGAGCAGCACGAACAGAATTCCCATCGCGCCGGCGAGCGCGATGGGCGGCACCCAGTCGTGGTTGATCAGCCAGGAGTAGGCGAGGAACGGCACCGACACCTCCAGCGCGGTGAGGCCGTAGAGCGCAAACAGCGCGACCGCCTGCGCCGTGGCACAGAGATAATAGCGCCGCGCGGGGGTGGGCGTGAAGGCGGCCGCCCGCGTGGGCCCGCCGGCCGCCGCCGGGGCCGGCGCGGGGCGAGATTTTTCCAGCTGCGCGGCCAGCCGCCGGATGGTCGGGTGCCGGTAGAGATCGAGCATCGAAACGTGGCGGAAGTCCGGTTCCCGGCGCAGGCGCGAGACGAGCGCGGCGGCGAGCAGCGAGTGGCCGCCGAGGTCGGTGAAGAAATCCTGCTCCGCCGATTCCACGTCGGCCGCAAAGAGTTTGGTCCAGATCGCCAGCAGCCGGCGCTCCGTCGGCGTGCCGGCCGCGGTGGGATCGACCACGCCGTCTCCGGGCCGGGTCGCCGCCGGGCGTGGGGGGTGCACGCCCGGGGGCGGGAGGCGGGCCCGGTCCACCTTCCCGCTCGGCAGCAGCGGCAGCGCCGCCAGCGGCGCGATGACCGACGGCACCATGTACCCCGGCAGGCGGGCGCGGAGGCGCGCCCGCAGGTCGCGGGCGTCCACCTTGGAGCCGGCGCGGGGCACGACATGGGCGGCCAGCAGCTCTACCCCCGCCGCGTCGCGGTGCAGCTGCACTGCGGCCGAGCGCACGCCAGGGCATTCGAGCAGCACCGCCTCGATCTCCGCGAGTTCGACCCGGTAGCCGCGGATCTTCACCTGCGTGTCGATGCGGCCGAGAAACTCCAGCTCCCCGGCGGGATTGAGTCGGGCCAGGTCCCCGCTGCGGTAAAGCCGGCCGCCGGCCGGCGCGGCGGGGTCGGGCGGAAATTTTTCCCGGTCCAGCTCCGGGCGGCCGACATAGCCGAGCGCGACCCCCGGGCCGCCGATGCAAAGCTCGCCCGGTTCCCCCGGTGGGACGGGGGCGCAGTTTTCGTCGAGCAACACGATGCGGTAGCCGGGCAGGGGATGGCCGATGGTGACCTGGCGGCCGGGGGCGCATTCGGCAAAGGTCGCCGTGATGGTGGTCTCGGTGGGGCCGTAGGTGTTGAGGATGCGCCGGCCGGGGCGGTGCCAGCGGCGCACCAGATCGGGCGGGCACGTCTCGCCGCCAAGGTTGAGCAGCCGCAGCGAGGGAACCTCCGCCTCCTGCATCGCGAGCATGGTCGGCACACAGTTCCAGACGGTCACACCGGCAGCGGCGAGGAGCCCGGCGAGGTCGCCGCCCGCGCGGATCATCTCGGTGGTGCCACCCAGCAGGGTTGCGCCGGCGGCCCAGGCGGGCCAGATTTCCTCGAGCGACATGTCGAAGGAGAGCGAGAAACCCTGGAACACCAGATCGCTCTCGCGCAGGCCGAGCACCGCCCCCTCGGAGCGCACCAGGTGGCAGATGCTGCGATGGGAGATCATCACGCCCTTGGGCCGGCCGGTGGTGCCCGAGGTGTAGATGATGTAGGCGCAGTCGTCGGGCGTGGCGCCGGTGTCGGTCCGGCCGGGCCACGCCGCGTCACTCACCAAGGAAGTTTTGTCCGTCACCTCCCCCGCGGTCTCCGACCTCTGATCACTGACTGCTGACGTCTGACCACTGACGTCTGGCCTCCGCCTTCCGCCCGCCGCCCCTTGAACAAGTTCGGCCAGATTGAGCACCAGGCACGGGAGGTGGCCGGCCTCGGCGGCGTTCAGGGATGAGCAGATCACGGTGCGCGCCCCGCAGTCCTGGGCGATGAAGGCGGCACGGTCCCGCGGGGTGTCGGGGTCGAGCGGCACATAGGTGGCGCCGGCGGCGAGGATGCCGAGCTGGGCGGCATACATGTCGGGGCTGCGCGGCAGCCACACCAGCACGCGGTCGCCGCGGCCATGCCCGCGGTCGCGCAACCATCCGGTGATGGCGCCCGCGCGCTCCTGCAACTCCCCATAGGTGAGCAGGTGCGTGCCCCAGCGCACGGCAACCTGGTCCGGCAGCCGTCGGGCGGTGGTGGCGAAGATTTCATGCAACAGCTCGGCACGCGATCGCGAGGCGCTGGCGTCGGGATCGGCCGACGACTGGCCGGCGACCGCCGCCGGGGTTGCGGGGGATGACATGGAACTGGTTGCGACGCGCGGCGCGGGGAAAAGTTTCGTGCAGGCTCGCCAATTGCGGCGAGGCCGGCCAGAAGACCGCCATGATGGGCGAACCGCTGCCGCTGCCCCCGCCACCGTGCCCCGGCTGGTTGCGCGTCTGGCCGCGGCGCGCAGTCGGGGCGCGGTCGGCGGTCCGGCGCGAGTTGGAGCAGGTGCTGGTGGAGGCCGCTGCCGGGCACGCGGGGGTCCCGGCCGGGTCGGTGACGGTGCGCCGCGACCCCGACGGCCGGCCCGTCCTGACCGGTCTGCCGCCGGGCTACACCTGCAGTCTGGGGTATACCCACGGGCTGGCGCTGGCGGCGCTGGCCTGCGGTCCGGCGGTCGGGGTGGACTGCGAGCACCTGAAAGTGGCGGTGGACTGGCGGACCGTGGCGGCGGAGTTGCTTCACGCGACGGAACGCGCGACGCTGGCCACCGGTCCGGATGAGGCCGCGGCGCGACAGATTTTTTACCGGCTCTGGACGCGGCAGGAGGCGCGGGCGAAGGCGGCGGGTCTGGGGGTGCGCGCGCTGGACGCCCGCGGCTCCCTGGGTGTGGCGGGCGGCGCGGCCCCGCTGCCGGGGTGGACCGCGAGCGGGCCCGACACGTGGTTGCTGGACCTGGCGTTAGGGGGGGAGATGGCCGGCAGTGTGGCCCTCAGGGCCGGTCCGGCCGGTTGAGGCCACGGCGGGGCTGGCGCGGCGGTGGCGGCGGCAGAGGCAGCCAACCGCCAGCAGATACCCGGCCACAATCACGAAGAGCCGGGCCCGGCCTTCCACCCGCAGCCAAGCGGCCTCGGCGGGCACGAGGGGATCGTCCGCCCCGGGCTGGATCACCCATTCCGGCGGGACCAGCCGCCAGGGCCAGCGGCTCCGGATGTCGGTCAGGATGAAGTCCGGGTTGGCGGCCGGGGTCCGCCAGGCCGCCGGACCCGGTCCCGGCGGCAACGGATCCCGGGTGGCAACGGTGGTGAAATAGAGGGCGAGAAGCACCGCGACGGTGAGCAGGAAAAACTTTGCGGCAAACCGTAGCGCGGGGCGCAGGGCGGTGGTGGCGGGCCGGTCCCGGGCATACTTGCCGGACGGGTAGCGAATAAAAACGGAGGAGCGCATGAAGGAGGGAATGGGGCGGGCCACCGCCGGCCGGACCCGAACTGCTCCAACGAGTGACGCCGCCGGGCGCGGCTTGTTACAATCGCCTTTATTGCGGCACGGGCGTTTGGTCCGGGACCGGGGCGGGGGGTGAGGCCACCGCGGGGGCCGATCCTTTCGGTTCCATCGGCGCGAGGCGGGCCTGGTGGCTGAAATAGTGGTCACTCAGCAGGGAGTGCAGCGCGTTCAACTGGTCGAGGAGCTGGGTGAGCAGATCGGCGAGGGCCGGGGCGGCGACCCCGCCGACCGGGGGGACGGCCGGGCCAAAGTGGCGGCTGAGCTTGAGCCCCGCGAGGAACTGCTGGAGGCCGGCCACGGTCTGGGTCGGCGGGTCGTCGTTGCGGCCATGGGCGTCGAGGCGCACGGCCCGGAGACTGGTGCCGATCTGGTCGAGGTTGTGGAAGATGCCACGGGGGGCCTCGATGCGCTGGAGAAACAGCGCGGCCACGAGCCGCGGCTCGCTCCGCGTCTGGTAGAGCCGGCGGTAGGCGTCCTGCGAGCCGAGCATGCGGAGAAACGCGGAGAGCTCGGGCGTGTCGCGCGGGAAAAGCGGGGAATCGGCGGCCTCGGCCGTGGGATCGAGCGCGGCCGGGATATGGCGGAGCGCGCCACAGGTCATGGTCGCGCGCTCGAGGTGGAGCCCGAGGCGCAGGAAGTGCCAGCCGGCGTCGTGCAACATGGTGCGCTCGGCCGTGCCCAGGAAGGCGTTCACGTCCGTCAGGACGGCCTGGAGCGCGGCGACGGGGGAGGGGGCGCCGCGGTTGGCCGGGTCGGTGGGCCGCTGGCGGTGGAGGTTTTCCAACCGGGTGAGCAGACGCCCCAGCGGGGACCAGGCCTCGGGGCTCACATGGTCGCGGAGCTGGCGGGCGTTTTCGCCGGCGGAACGGACGGAGGAGTGGATGGAGCTCGGATTGCGCGGGTCGAGCGCCATGCGCCACATCAGCTCGGGCGGGAGCGCGGAGGTGGCGGGGCCGGCGCGGACCGGGAGGTCCTCGCCCTGGTGGCCGGTGGCCTCGAGCAGGCCGCGCCAGAGCGGGAGCCAGCGACGCCGGTCCCGCGCGGGGATTTCCTCGAGGGCGACATCGTCGAGGATGGAGAGCATCCGCGCGGTGGATTCGGCGCGCTCCAGGTAGCGCCCGAGCCAGAACAGGCTCTCGGCCGCGCGGGAGCCGAGGGTGTGCTCGGTCACGCCGCTGGCGACGGTGGCCTCGAGGTCGGCGGGGGTGTCATCGCCGCGGGCGGAGCCGGCGAGCACAATGGCGTCGGTGGTCGAACCCACCCGGTCGATGGGCGGATCGTCGGCGCCGAGCAGGACGAGTCCGCCCGGGAAGACGGAGAAGTGCCGGCCTGCGGAGAGGACGAAGGCCGCGAGTCGGCATGGCGGAAACTTTTTCCCATCCGGCCCGGTCGGGAAGGGGATCGTGGCGGGGTGGGCGACGTAGGCGTGGGGGTTTTCGCGGACGGCCGCGGCGAGGCCGTGCTGGTCGAGGAGCACGGGCGCGGGCGCGTGGAGGCGGGGGTCGCCGATGCGCGGGTCGTGGGCGGGCCGGACGCGGAGGGTGTCGCGCTGGTCGAGGATGCAGTCGAGCTGGTCGGTGTCGCCGCAGGTGTAGGTGGGCAGCGAGGGCAGGAGCGGCTTCTCGCCCAGGTAGAAGCGCATGAGCCGCGGGAGGTAGGCATCGAGCGCGCGGCTCTCCGCGATCCCGGTCCCGATGGCGTTGGCGACCACGACGCGGCCCGCCCGGATGCACTGGAGCAGGCCCGGGATGCCGGCGGTCTCGCGGTCGGTCGAGAAGACGACCGGGTCGATGTGGGCGTCATTGAGGCGCCGATACAGCACGTCCACCGGCTCGAGCCCGCCGATGGTCTTGAACCAGACCCGGTTGTCGAGCACGAGGAGGTCGTTGCCGCGGGCGAGCGGCAGGCCCATCTTGCGCGCGAGAAAGCTGTGCTCGGAGTAAAACGGGTCGTGCGGCCCGGCCGTGAGCACCACGATGGACGGCGGGTGGTCGGCGGCGGGGGCGAGGGCGCGCAGGGTGTCCAGGAGCTGGAGCGGAAAATTGACGACGCTCTGGTAGTCGGGCAGGGTGCGGTAGGGCTCCGCCGCCTCAAGGGTGAGGAAGCGCCGGTTTTGCACGGCGTAACCAAAGCCCGCCGGGGTGTTGGCGCGGGTGCCGGCAAACATCCAGCCGCCCGCCGTCCGCACCAGGTCGAACCGCAGCATCGTCGCGGGACTGGCCCGGGCGGGCTCGAGGCCGATGCAGGGGCGGCGGTAGTAGGGGTCGCCCAGCACGACCTCGGGCGGGAGCAGGTTCTCCTGCAGCACCCGCCGCTCGGAGTAGAGGTCCACCAGGAGCGCGTTGACGAAGCGGGCGCGCTGGCAGAGCGCGGCCTCGAGCCGGGACCATTCGTCGGCGTCGATGACCAGCGGGGTGGGCTCAAGCTCCCAGAACGGCGCGGCGTCGGCCGGCGTCTCGCCGACCGTGGGGGTGAGGTCGGTGAGGCCGGCGTCGCGGATCGAAAGGCGCAGCCGGCTCCGCAGCAGGCGGGCCTGCGCGGGCGGCAGCGACGGAAACGCGGACGGGCTGGACATCGGAAGCCGGCCAGCAAACGGGCCGCAGCCCGCGGGGGCAAGCCCGGAGCAAGGGCCCGGGGTTTTGGTTTGGCATTCACGTCGCCGCCGCGTTGCTTCGCCGGGATGCCCCGCGCTCCCGCCGACACCATCGCCGCCCTGGCCACGCCCACCGGCACCGCCGCCCTCGCCCTCGTGCGCGCGAGCGGGCCGGCGTGCGCCGGGCTGGTGCGGGAGATTTTTGGGGCCGCCCTTCCGCCCCGCACCGTGCGGTACGCGGACTACCGGGACCGGGACGGCGCGGTGGTGGACGATGTGCTCGCGACGTGGTTCGCGTCGCCCCACTCCTACACGGGGGAGGACGCGCTGGAAATCTCCTGTCATGGCAACCCGTGGATCGCGCAAAAAATCCTGTCCGACCTGTGGGCGCGCGGCTGCCGGCCGGCGGAGCCGGGCGAGTTCACGCAGCGCGCGTTTCTGAACGGACGGATGGACCTGAGCCAGGCCGAGGCGGTGATGGACCTGATCCAGGCGCGGGGCGAACGGGCGCTGACGGCCGCGCGGCAGCAACTGCGCGGCGCGCTGGGCCAGCGGATGGCGGAACTGACCGGCGGGCTGCTCGACGCCCTTGCCCGGGTCGAGGCCTACATCGATTTCCCCGAAGAGGACCTGCCGCCGGAAGACCGCGACCGGGTGCGCGCCGCGCTGGAACAGGTGCTCCAGGGGGCCAACCGGCTGCTCGCCACCGAACGTTACGGCGAGCTGCTGCGCGACGGCATCAGGACCGTGATCATCGGCGCGCCCAACGCCGGCAAGAGCTCCCTGCTCAACCGGCTGGTCGGCCATGAGCGCGCCCTGGTGAGCCCCGAACCGGGCACGACGCGCGATTTCATCGAGGAACGGGTGGCGGCCGGCCCGCACTGGCTGCGGTTGACGGACACCGCCGGCCTGAACCCGGCGCCCGCGCCCCTGGAGCAACTCGGCATCGCCAAGGCCCTTGAACGCGCCGCCGCGGCGGATCTGCTGCTGCTCGTGCTCGACGCGACCCGCCCGGCCCCGCCGCTGGCCGATGAAGTGCGCGCCTTGCTCCGCCCCGCGACCACCCTGGTGGTGCTCAACAAGGGGGATCTGCTCGCGCCCGGCGATCCACCCACGGCGGGCGGGCCGGCAGGACTGACGACCGTGACGGTCTCCGCGCTCACCGGCGCGGGGGTGGAGGAGTTGCGGGCGGAAATTGCGCGGCGGGCGGAGGCGTTTCGCCAGGACACCGGTGAGGACCTGGTGACCATCAATGCCCGCCATGCCCACGCGCTTGACCGTGCCAGGGCCGGCCTCGCCGAGGCCCTGGCCAGGCTGGCGGCGGGTGGCCCGGCCGAGCTGCTGGCGAGCGATTTGCGCGAGGCCCTGGCGGCATTGGGGGAGGTCGCCGGCCGGGTGGACAACGAGCAGATGCTCGACCGCCTTTTCGCCAGCTTTTGCATTGGAAAATAGGGGGGTGGGGAGGGCGGGAGATCGAGGGTTGCAAAAAGGCGGACAGAAGGTTTTTTAAATGATGGCCCATGCATTGCATCTTCAATGCCGCAGCCGTTCCACCCCCACCCCAATCTCCAGATGCTTGTCCTTGCGACTCTGCTTCCGGCGCCGCCGCGGCCCCATCACCTACCCTAGATGAAATCCCACGGTCCACCCCGTCCCGTGCCGGCGCGCCCGGGCTTCACCCTGGTCGAGCTGCTGGTGGCGATCAGCATCACCACCGTGCTCGTCGCGTTGATGCTGAGTCTCACCACGAATGTGCTCAATCTTTGGACCCGGCAGACCGGCCGGCTGGCGATCGACAGCCAGGCCGCGTTGATCATGGACCTGGTCACATCGGATTTGCGCGGAGCCATGATGAAGCGCGACGGTCGCGTGTGGCTGGCCGCCACCATCCAGAACACCCAGACGGGCGCCGGGGACGCCGGCGGCGTCGGGAGCAACAGTGTCGGCGCCAGCAATCCCAACGCGACCCTGTGGACGGCCGCCAACAACGGCATCATCAAGCCGGGCAACGCCACGCCCAACACCTCCGGATCCTCCCTCTTTCTGCCGGCTTACACGGCGCCCGCCACGGCGGCGCTGGCGGCGAGCCCGACCTTCTCCCCGGACCTGACGACCTACCGCTTCGGCCAGGCGGGCGTGTGGCTGCGGCTGTTCACCACCCTGCCCGGGGCCAATGACACCAATGTGGCCAATGCCTCCGCGCCCCGCGCCGTCGGCTATCAGATCCTGCGGGTGAAACTGACGGCCACCAGCACCGCCTACCACTACTACCTGTTCCGTTCGGCGGTCCGGCCTTACGCCACGACCAACACCGGCAGCACCCAGGACCAGTCCACGTTTGGGTCCGGCTACGATTTTTTTTACACCCTCACCACCAGCAGTCCCAACACGAATCACACCGCCATCGCGTCCAACTACAACGTCCCGGTGACCGCCGATGGCCCGGCTGCGGCGGATGCCGCCGGCAACATCCGCCGCCCCAATCTGCAGCAGTTGCTGGGGAACAACGTCATAGATTTTGGGGTGCGTTTTTGGGGCCTGGCCTATGACAGCAGCGGTAATCCCATGAGCGTGCTCCTGTTCCCGGCGTCCAATAATCCCACCAGCAACCCCAACCTGGGCTTTGCGGTCAGCACCGAGGACGGCCTCACCCGCCGCGACGACACCACCGGGACCGTTGTCCCCGGCGTCCAGCCGCCGGCCAGCTCGGGTTGGACCACGGGAGGGCTCATGACCTGGGGCTACAGCTACCGCAGCACCGGCGGCACCGGCGCGCCCGACAAATCCGCCACCCCGGTCTTCGCCGACATCTTCCTGCGCATTCTCGACGAGCAGGGCGCGCAGCTGATCAATGCCATTGAAAGCGGCCTCGCGCAGCCGCCCGCCGGAGTGACGCCCAATGACTATTGGTGGACGACGGCCGCCGCCCACTCGGAAATCTACACCCGGCGGGTCGCGCTGCTCGCCGCGCCCATGTGAGCCGTTGCATCCCGGCCGGAATCGGCCGAGTTTCCCTCCCACCCCAACCCCGATGACCTTCGCCTTCATTTCCCGCCGGCACCCGCCGGCCGTGTCGACCCCGATGATTCCTCACCGTTACTTGGGATGAAAACTTCCCGCTCCTCCCTTCCCCCTGCCGCCCGTCTGCGCCGTCCCGTCCCCCGGCGCGGATTCGCGATTCTCATCACCATCGCGCTGCTGTCCTTTTTGGTTCTGCTGTTGCTGGCGATGACGATGCTCACCCGGGTCAGCACCCAGATGTCCGCCAACACCCTGAAGGACGCCTCGGCCCGGCAGAACGCGCTCGTCGCGCTGAATCTGGCCATCGGCCAGTTGGAAAAGTTTGCCGGTCCCGACCAGCGGGTGACCGCCCCGGCGGATCTCGGCCGCAGCAACGACGGCGACCCCACCACCGCCGTCCCCACCGGCTTCACCACCCCCGGGCCGGCCATCGGGCTGGTCGCCCCCAATACCAGCGGGGGCACGCGCCAGTGGACCGGCGTGTTTGGCTGGGGCACCACCACCACCATCGGCGCCCAGGCCTACACCTCCACGCCCTCGCCCGTCCTCTTGAACTGGCTCGTGAGTGGCAACGAGGCCACCGCCTACACCCTCGGCACCGGTGGTCAGGTCATCCCGGCCGCGGGCAAACCGGTGTTCCAACCCAACCAGGCGGTGACCGGCCTGTCGGCGACCGTGTCGGCGCTCACCTCGAATCTGACGATCAACTCATCCGGCGGGGCCAAACCGGCCATGCTCATGGTCGGGCCCAACTCGGCCGGCACCACCGCGATCTCGACCACCCTCTCCGGAGTCAGCGTCACGACGCAGGCCGTGGCGCGTTATGTGGTGGCCCCCTTGGTGGATATCACGGCGGCGGGCGCCCAGGTGCCCGGCCTCGGCGGCAGCAGCAGCTACCGGATCGGCCGCCTCGCCTATGTGGTGTTGGATGAGGGCGTGAAGGCCAAATACAATTTGCGCGACACCAACAGCACCTCGAGCACGCTCGCGACGGCCGTGATCCCGCAGACGCGGCAGCGGTTCCTCGCCGCCCAACGCAACGGGATGGAGCGGATGCAGGGCTTCGCCGGTTATCCGATCAACACGCTCAGCGCGTCGAACACCCTGGCCCCGTCCCAGGCCCGCTTTGCTGACAGCACTCTGAGCGTCAGCACCACCGCCAGCCAGACCATCTGGCAGGGCCATTTCCACGACTTCACCACCTATTCCTATGGCGTGCTGGCGGACT
The DNA here is from genome assembly GCA_903929355.1 of uncultured Opitutaceae bacterium. Taxonomy (GTDB): domain Bacteria; phylum Verrucomicrobiota; class Verrucomicrobiia; order Opitutales; family Opitutaceae; genus CAIYUN01. Next base: position 50,980 of record CAIYUN010000038.1, on the reverse strand, counting down.
CGATGCGGGGTGGGCTGCGTTATGACCTGACCGCCGCCTTCGACCAGGCCACCCTGACGACCGCCAACCCGCTGTATTCCACGGTGACCGCGACCACCGGGTTGAAGGGCAAGCTCATCCTGCCCGACGGCACGGGGACTTTGGCCGCGGGTTCCGTGACGACGACGGAGCCCGGCGGGCCGGCGGTCAGCCCGGCCAAGGGGCCGAAGTGGGACACGCTCAAATCCTTTCACGATCTTTCCGCGCTCACCGCCACCACCAGCGGAACGGTCACGCTGAACGGAACGGTGCAGGCCAATGCCGGGGCCGTGCTCATGCGTGGTCCCATCGATGCAGCGGGCAACCCGCAGCAGCCGATCGCCCCCGTCGTCGTGCAAACGCGCCTGCGGTTCGGCCTGTTCATGGCGGCCGGGGCGAGCCAGGGCACCCCTCCTTATCCGTTTTACGTTTCCTGTGCCCCGGTGTTTGTGCTCGCCAATCCCTACAACTTTCCCATCTCGGTTCCCACCGCCGGGCTGGACCTGCAGTATGTGATCAACACCAGCGCGCCCGACTCTGCGGGCATTTCCGGCCCCACCGCCGGCAGCCGCACTTCCTTCGACTGGGGCATCGCCGTCAACATTCGCTGGGGCAACGGGCTTGCCAAGGTGGTTGGCCCGGGGATCCATCAGGACACCGAGGTGGCCTCCGGAGCCTATCCCAACGGACATTTCGACAGTCCGTTTGACATGGATATGTATCCCGGGCTGCGCAACAAGCCGGTCCTCAGCGACGGCACCACGCTGGCCCATTATGGGACGTTGGATTCGAAACATCATCTCAACGGCTACTTTCCCATCTTGAAAAACAACGCCGCCTTCGGCTTCGACACCGACCCCAGCTTGTTGGGCTCGGTGGCCTTCCGCATCAGCCAATCACCCGCCACCACGTTTCAGCCCGGCGAGGTCAAGATCTTCTCGCTCGCCTACAAGGCCGTGGACGGCCCCGCCCCGAACCCGGCGCCGATTGCCAACGATGCTTATCCCCAGGGTGGGTTCAGCGCCAACGCCATAACTCCGGACCTTTGTGCCGCGATTGTCTCGGGACCGGACACGCCCGGCAACACTGTGCCGGCCCGGATCCTCAACCTCGACCCGGTCTTCAACCCGGCCTATTTCCTGCGCGACACCTCGCAGCCCAATGTGCAGGCGGTGGCCGGAGGGGTGGCGGGCACGGCCCCGGTCTATCCTGACAACCTGGCCATGCTGATGGTGGTGTATCCGGCTCCCGCGTGCACCTTGGAAATGCGGCAAGGCGGCAGCGCCCCCGGACAAAACGTGATTAAATCGGTGCTGAACATGGATCTGACCGGCTATCCCCGGGGCACCAGCAACCTGCCTACGACAGTCGGCACGGTCGCGGAGACCAATGGTGGCGCCTCGTTTCCCACCGGCAGCCCGCTGGTGGAGGCGGTGCCGAACGATGGCTACCGCCGGAACCGGGCGACCATCTGGCCGATGCGGGTGACTGAGTTCTATTTCATCCTCGCGTCGCCGGAAACGGTTTGGCTCACCCATCATCGGGCGAATGGTCCGACCCCGCTGGAACTGTCCTTTTTCAACACCGACAATCTCAGCAACCGGGTCAGTTACCGCAGTTTTGCCGACTACAACCTTCGCGCCAGCAACCTGGCGCTGACGCCCACCGCGCCGCTCGGGGTGCCCCTCATGCGGCCGGGCACCTTTCAGTTCAACCAGGATGGCAGCACGCCGGTCATTTACACCAACACGAACGGCTTCCCCACGGTGCCACCGTATGAGAGCATGTTCGATCAGGTCATTGGGCCGGACAGCAGCACGCCGCCGGTCACCGCCACCAGCGAGCAATTCACCGACCTCACCACCCTGTCGTACTGGGGCCACAGCACCGGCGGCACGATGAACAGCGGGGCCAATCCGGTGAAAAATGTCATCCTGTTCAACAGCCCGGCCCGGACGCCCGGCACCTCGGAGATGCCCCTGTATTCCCTCGGCCAGTTTCAGCATGCGGATGCCACGGCCGACGACCTGTTCGCCTCGGTCGGCTACCAGCCGGGCAACGCCGTGGGCAACTCCTGGTTCTCGCCCTATGTGGCCCGCACCACCAGCCTGCGGAAAAGCATCACAGTGAAATCCGACCCCCGCCCGATGACCGGCAACTTGCCCAACGCCGCGCTGCCCGCCGGGACCGGCGTCTATGACATCAGCTACCTCTTGAACGCGGCGCTGTGGGACCGCTATTTCTTCTCCACCTTGCGGCAGACCGGGGCCACGGCAGGCCTGCCGGCCAACAATCGTCTGAACTTTGCCGCCGGTTTCACCCCCTCCGTCGCGCAGCTCGGCATCAGTCTGGCGGGGACCAAGCCCACCACCGTGCCGGAACCGACCGATCCGGGCAATGCCACGAAGAATCTGCCCACCCCCTATGCGGCTGCGCGCTTCCTCCTCGTCAACGGTGCTTTCAACATCAACTCCACGTCGGTCGAGGCCTGGCGGGCGGTGCTGTCATCCCTGCGGGCCATCGGCCTGAACAATGCCGTGAGCACGACCACCGCCGCCCCGAACGGCGAGACCCCTTTCCCCCGTTCCCTGCCCCCGCCTTCGTTTTCCGGCAACGCCAGCTTCAGCAGCGCGCTGCTGTCCAGCTCGGTTTTTGCCGCCACCGGCACCGGGATCGAATCGCCGTCCTTCGCCGGGTTTCGCAAGCTGACCGACCCGCAGATCGACGCCCTCGCGGTCCGCATTGTGCAGGAAATCCGCTCCCGCGGGCCGTTCCTGTCCCTGGCGCAGTTTGTCAACCGCAAGCTTGGCGCGGTCACCGACCCCGCCAGCAGCGTGGGGCTCCTGCAGAGCGCCCTCAACACGGTCGCGAATACCTCTGCCACCCTGACCAACACCCCCGAGCTGGTGAAATTCAGTCCCAACGACGCGACCATCTATCCCGACTTTGACATCACCAAGGAATCGGCCAACCGTTCAGAGGGCATCCCCGGCTGGCTGACCCAGGCCGATGTGCTGCAGGCGCTCGGCCCCGTCATCGCCGCCCGTTCCGACACCTTTTTGGTCCGGGCCTATGGTGAGGTGGTGGATCCGTTCGACGCCAATGCCACCAGCACGACGCAGGGGCCGGCCCCCGCCTCGATCCAGGCCCGCGCCTGGTGTGAGGCCGTGGTGCAGCGGATGCCCGATTATTCCGATCCCACCAATGCGCCAACCCTGTCCCCCAATGACTCCACCTTCACGGCCGCCAACAAAAGCTTTGGCCGCAAGTTTCGGGTGGTCTCTTTCCGCTGGCTGACCTCCAATGACATCTGACCAACCTCGCCCCATGAAAAAAATCCTCACTCTGCTCCTGGCCGCCGTCCTCCTCACCCCCGGTCTCCTGGGTGCGTCCGCGAACATCACCGTCACCTTCCGCGTGCTGGCCTTGGGTGGCAGCATTGACGGACTTTTTTACCTCACGGGTGGGGCCTACAAGCCCATCAAGGCGGTGGCCAACCAGCTGCCCAACACCAGCTACAGTTACACCGGGGTCCCCGCGATGGAGCTGTTTAAGCGCAATCCCCAACGGGACCCCAAAATCCCCTATGTGCACGCCGGCGCGGTCTCCTTCCCCGCCGTCTCCGGGAATTATCTCGCCCTCTTGATCCCGGCGGCAGAGATCGCGGGGCAGGGCATCCCCGACACCAATGCCTCCTTTGGGATGGGCCAGGTGCGCTTGGTCAACGCGGCGGGGGTCCCGCTGGCCCTAGAGTTCAACACGCAAAAGCTGGCCCTGAATCCCGGCGAGTTCAAGGTCATGTCCAAGCCGGCCGACACCAACCGTTGCGAGCTCCATGTGTTCGTGCCCAAGGCGGACACCCAGACCGAGGTCGCCAGCAACGTGTTTGGGCTCAACCTGCAGACCAAGACCACGCTCTACATGGTCGTGGTGAACGGCAAGGCGATCAAGCAGAACCCCGGGACACTGCCGGCCATCCAGATTTTCAGCACGCTGGAGACCGCCACCAGCTCCGCCCGCCCCACGACCGAGGATCCCGCCGACGAGACGACCGCCGGCACTCCCGGCGGTCGGGGCAGCTCCCGGGGCGGCAGCGGTGCCGGCGGCTCTTGAGCCCTTCCGGGCGGCAGCGTCCCCGCCCGGCCCTCCGAAGCTATTGGCCGAAGGAGGGCGTCCCGATGCAGACGACCTCTTTCATGCTGCGGTGGTATAACCGGCCGTTGGCGTAGCTGATGGAGTTGAGACTCCACGTCTGGCCGGCGGGGCCGAGGTCGTTCACCGCCAGGAGCGCATGGCGGTCGAGCACCTTGGCCCGGCCGTCAATGACGTAGGTGAGGCCCGGCATCGTGGTGAAGAAAATCCTGCCCTCCACCGCCGTGGGATGCGGCAGCATGATCCAGTACCAGCCGTCGCGTTTGGAACGGGTGTCCCCCGCCACGTCCACCCCCCGTGAATCCACGGTCGAGGACGGCTCGGACTTCCCCCAGACGTAACTGTCGGCGGCCCCGGGATGGCTGACCACCTGGACGGGGAGCTCCAGATACTCGACCTTGCCGGTGGCAATGTTGACGCGCCCCACACAGTGCGGCGGTCCGACCTTCTTGGCGGCATCGGTGAAGCACAGAAAGTAATGGCAGCCCTCCACCACGATGTTGGTGAACCAGGCGGGGAAAACGTTGAGGGGTGGGTTCAACTGCTTCAAATTCACTTCGGCCTGCAAAATATAATCGCCCGTGGCCGGGTCGAAACGCCGCCAATCCACCTTTTCCGACAGCGACTGCGTCCGCAGCAGCTTACCGGTCCGCGCGTCGAGCACCTGGTGTTCGCCGCCGTCCTCGGTCAGCCAGTAGGCGTTTTGCTGGTCCCATTGCATCGTGTAAAGGGCGCGGCCCTTGCCCTCGAAACGCCAGAGGGTCTGGCCGGCGTGGCCGTCGGCCAGGCTCGTCAGGCTCAGGCCCGCGGGGGCTTCCGGGGCATCGTGGTAGGCCCCGCGGCCCTGCAGCACCGCCGGGGTGCCGTCCGGTAGCGTGCCGGCCATTGGCGTGTTATAATGCGTCAGCGCGTCGTCCGCGATCCAGAGCGTCTTCCCGGTCAGCTTGTCGAGGCCGCGCAAATAGTTCCAAGGGTCTTTTGCTTCGCGCTTGGGGTCGTTCAAGTCGCGCGGTTCCATGTTCACCACGGTGTCGCCGACCAGCATCGGCTCGAACTGCTTGTTGAACGGCCGGCCCTCAGTGGGCCGCCACTCGCGCAGCCAGACCGGCCTGCCGCTGAAATCCCAGCAGCCCACGGAGCCGCTGGAATTGTAGAACCAGACATGCTGCCCGTCCGTGATGGGGGTGGGGGTGGTGGAGTCGCTGAAACCGTAGGCGTAGTTGCTGTCCACCGAGCCGGGCAAATCCACGGTCCAGAGGATCTTTCCGTTGGTGCTGTCCAGGCAGTATCCCACCACCTCATGCCCCACCTTCTTGGCCGCATCGGCCGCCAGCGGCTTCATCGTGGTCAGGAACAGGCGGTTGCCCCACACGGCGATGCCGCTCTGCCCCTCCTCGGGCAAGGTTGTGTGCCACACGATGTTTTGGTTGTTCGCGACGCTCCAATGCAACGGCACGTTGGCGCCGGCGGTCATCCATGAGCCATGGGGCCCCGCCGCCTGCGGCCAATTCTCCTCCGCGTGCGCCCACCCGGAACCAAGAACGGGCGAGGCCAGGAGCAATCCCAGGCATTTCAAAATCTTGCTCATAAATAATGGGGTGGGGTCGGTTTTTGAGCTGGCCGCCGATCTGTGCTGGAATACGACGGGGTTCCCTCCTGAGTTCAAGGAAACTTTGGTGTAGACCCAACCATCAACCCAATCATGCCCCTCCCCAAACTTTGGTGTAGACCCAAAACTTAACCAGCGATGTATTCGCGGGTTAAGTGGCGGGATGGACGGGACTCGAACCCGTCTGTCCCCCAGCGTCGGAATTGACGGTGGAGATCATGGCTACAGAGGTAGAATAGCCTCTGTAAACAGCAAGATAAATGTTTTAGGAAAATGGAATAAAACGGCACTTAACAACACCCTAGTTGAGAGGAGTAGAGAGGAGTAAATCACCGCTCTAACCTTGCGGCTGTTTGGGGTGCCTCCTGCCACGGCAAATCCGTGCATGAAACCAAAGCAAAGTTGAGCAGAATACCAAAGCAAAGTTAGCGATTGGGGATGCCGGCCATCCCCTAAACTTCCCTAGACGGGATTGTCGGCTGGGCAAGATGCTTGGACGCCTCCAAATACGCCACAAGGCGCACGCCGGCCTGCGTAGGGGCATAGGCATGGCTTCGCCAGATGGTCTCGACGGTAGCGATGAGTTTGGCCTTCTCCAACTCCTGCACGGCACGAATGGTCTGGTTGAGGGTGAGGGGGCAAGACTCGCGCAAGAGCTTCTTCAAGCTCGTTGCCGTGAACACGGCGGGGGTAAATGACCGATCAAGCCTTACTCTGTGCAAGAAACCAAAGCAAAGTTGAGCAGAATACCAAAGCAAAGTTTGACACGAAACCAAAGCAAAGTTAGCGATGAGGGATGCCAGCCAACCCGCAACGCGAACTCGCCGCCGTGCTGCGCCGCGCCCAAGCCGCCGCGCCGTCGCATATTCTGCGCACGCAGCAGTTGACCCGCCAAGACCGCACCTTGCTGCAAGAACGCGGGTTTCTCGTCGAGGTCATCAAGGGCTGGTATGCGCTGACCACGCCACAGGCGCAACCGGGAGACACGACATTCTGGCACCTGCATTTCTGGGCCTTCGTGTCGGCCTATCTCCGCCAACGCTACGCCGATCGCTACTGCCTTTCCGCCGAGCATTCGCTCGACCTGTGGACGGACAGCGCGCAGACGCCAAAGCAACTCGTCGTGATGACAACGCGCAGCGGCGTTTTCACCCTCAGACTTCCGAATGGAAGCTCGATCTTGGTCTATCCGGCGCGCAAGACGCTGCCAACGGGCGGGGAAAGCCGCAACGGCGTTCAGGTCATGCCGCTGGCGCTCGCCCTGATTCGCGCCACGCCAAGCTACTTCACGCTGTCGGCGACCAACGCGGAGCTGGCCTTGCGCTCGGTCAGGGTTGAGGATTTGTCGCGCGCGTTGCTTGGCAACGAAGCGAACGTGGTCGCGGCGGGCCGGATGGTCGGCGGATTGCAGCATCTTGGCCTCGCGGAATCTGCCGCGCGACTGGCGGCGGACCTCAAGGCGGCTGGCGTGTCGCTCAAGCCGCAAAACCCGTTTCAGCGCCCCGCACGGCTGATGGGAGGGGTTTCCCTGCCCTCCCCGTATGCGGGCCGCATTGAGGCGATGTGGAACGACCTGCGTGATGACGTGCTGGCGCATTTTCCGCCAGCGTCGCGCTCCAAGCCGAGCCGTGCCGCCTATCTGCGCCGGGTGAACGAGATTTACACGCATGACGCCTATCACTCGCTGAGCATCGAGGGCTACCAAGTGACGCCAGAATTGATTGAAAAGATCGCCAGCGGTGGCTGGGAGCCGGACTCGAACCCGGCAGACCAGTCGCAAGTCAACGCGATGGCGGCGAAAGGCTACCATGAGGCGTTCAAGCGGGTGGTGGTGAGCCTTGGGGATGTGCTGGCCGCAATGTCGCCGGCAGCCGTGGCCAAGCGCGATTTGCAAGACTGGTATCGCGCACTGTTCAGCCCTTCGGTTCAGGCCAGCATCATCCCTGCCTCGGCACTGGCCGGGTATCGTGAACAGCGGGTGTTCATTCGTGGCTCCGAGCATGTGCCTCCGTCCGTCGAGGCGGTTCCGATGCTGATGGACGCGCTGTTTGCCATGCTGGAAAAAGAACCCTCGCCGGCGGTGCGCGCGGTGCTGGGGCATTTTATCTTCGTGTTTATCCACCCTTACTCCGACGGCAACGGCCGCATCGGACGGTTCCTCTTGAACCTCATGCTGTCCTCGGGGGGCTACAACTGGACGGTGATTCGCGTCGAGCGGCGGGCCGCGTATATGGCCGCGCTCGAACAAGCCTCCGTCCATGGGAAGATCGCAGATTTTGCAAAATTCGTCGCTGCCGAGATGAAAGCGTCGGCCAAGCTCAAGCCAACGGATCGGAGTTGACCGAAAACCCAGCTCACCATGCCCCTGTTCTCCACCATCACCGTCAAGGGTCAGATGACCATTCCTAAGCGGCTTCGGGACGCTTTGGGCATCAAGGCCCATGGGCGCGTCCTCCTCCAATGCAAGGGCGATTCTGTCGTCGTGCGGCGGGCGAGCCTGTCCATCGCGGAACTCGCTGGCAGTTTCAAAACGAGTGTTCCTCACGTCGGCAAAAAAGCTGAGCGGGAAGGTGCACGGGCGGCACGGCTTGTTCGGTATCTGCCGAGAACCGTATAAATTGCGTCCTGCTTCTCGACACGAATTCCGACTGAAACCATGGGGGCGCGGAGAGGAATCTCGGGCGTCCGGGTGGCATGAGCACCAGCCCAGCCTTTCCTGAAGCGAACCAACCCGATGCCGAATTGGTCGCCCTGTGCCTTACCGGTGGGGAGTGGAATATTCATGCTGAAAGGACCTGAAAAAAAGACGGCGAGGACTGAATCGCGGCGTCCGCCAAAAACAACCCGCGCGGATCAAGCTGGCACGATAAAAAGAACCACTCCGGCGGCAGCGATAGCCCAACCCGCACATTTTGCCACCCGAGCGGACGTATGGCCCGCAAGCAACCCTAGGCCGACCCCGGCAGCGTGCAACAGGGCCGTGGCGAAAACAAACCCCACGCCGTAGCTAAGCCCGCTCACAGAGGCGGGCATCTCGGCTCCATGGGCAAAACCGTGGAACAGGGCGAAAAGGCCGACCAGTCCCATGCCGGCGGCAACCGGCAGCCGGGCATTGGCTGCAATCAACAGGCCAAGCACGAGCACGGAGGCGGCGATACCTTGCTCGACTCCGGGAACGACCGCGCCAGTGTGCCCGAGCGCCGCCCCGAGAATCATCACGCTAACGAAGGCCGATGGCACGAGCCATCGCGCATGACCGCCAAGCTGCGCGGCCCAAAGCCCGACGGCGACCATCGCCAAAATATGGTCAATTCCCGTGAGCGGATGAGCGAAGCCGGCGCTGAAATCCCATGTCACGTCCCCGCCTTCGTGCCCAGGATGCGCTTGGGCGAGCGCGGGGAATAAAAGGACTGCGGCACAAATTTGGGTGAATCGGGGAGGGCGGATCATTGGGGGTGAAAGACCCGCATTTTTCGTGCCAGCTTCTTTGTTTGGCAATCGCATTTCAGCATTGGTGTTCGGCCATAAGCAGGCAACGCCAGCAAAAATGCGGGCTGTTGCCGGCCCGCATTTTGAGAGGGTCAGAATTTCCAACGCACGCCGGTCGAAAGCAGCCAGCGCGGCTCAAGCTGAAGGCCATTGACGCGCTGATACAACGGCACCTGAACGAAGGCAAACGCGCTCGTTCGCGTGCCGAGTTCGGCGGTCAGGCCGGGGCTGAGATAGACGAACGTGCCGCCGCTGTTTGGCACGTCGCTGTTGACGCCAGCCTCGCGGCCGTCCCAGCGGGCGTTGACCTGCAACTGCGGCGTGAGCCAGCCCGAGGTGAGGCGGCGCACGCCAAGATTGACTCCGAGGCTGGACGAGGGACGGAAGCCGTCGCGCGAATCGAGCGGCTGCGTAAGCTGCGCCTGTGCAAACCAGCTCCAATACAGGCCGGGCCGCGTGAAAGCGGAGATACTCGCGAGCAGGTCGGTGGTGCCAGTGCCGAGCTGCAATCCACGGTCCAGCGGCGTGCCGGCATCCGGCCCGGTGGCGAAGTTCTGGTCGAAACGGCCGGTCGGCAGCTTGAGGCCGAGCTGAAAGATCACGCCGCTGGTGTGGCCAGGCGTCAGCCACTGGTAACGTGCGTTGACGCGCACATCGCCTAGGCCACTCGCGTGAGAGGTGTCCACATTAGACACATCGGTGAGGGCGGTGGCACCGGGGGCAAGGGTGCTGTGGCTACGGTTGACGAAAGGCACCGACAACGACAGCCCCCACGCGCCGCCGCTGTTGTAGTCGAGGTCGAGCGTGGTGTTGCGACTGATGGTGCTGAGCTGAATCTCGTCGGCGTTGGGAAAGGTGAACGCGGCGGTGTCGGCGCTGCCCGTGCCGCTGCGCAGATTGGACTGGCTGATGTATTCAAAGCGCAAGCTGGCGAGCAGGCCGGAATCTTCGCTAATGCTCTGCGTGGCCCAATCGGAGATGAGGGAGCAGCCGCAGATCGAGCAGGCGGGACTGGTGAGAGGGGCGAGGGCAAACGCGAGCGCCAGCGCGACGAGTGGACGATGGCGGTTGACGAGCAAGCGGACGGGCAGGGATGTTTTCATGGGATTCGGTGATGTTGAGGGAACGTTGATGAGGAGTGTGGTGGGTCAGAGAGAGGGAGGGGGAGAGAACTTGATGTTTTTCAACTGCAATGAGTCGCCCTCACGCACAAGCTCGGCGGTGAGGTTGGCGTCCTTGGCGGCGGCTTTCAGCGCGGGGTCGTCCACGGTGAACTCCATCGTCATCGCGCCCATGAGGCCCGCGACGGCTTCATTGGCGATGAGCAGGGCATGGCGTTCAGGGACAACAGCGACGACGCGGCCGGTGAACGGGTAACGCGCGGTGACGGTGGCGGCGGACTTGGCCGCCACATCCCACAGCTTCACATACTTGGCCGGATCTTTTTGGAACACTTGGTAGCAGTCTTCATCACTGCAAACCTTGAACTGTCGGCCTTCGTAAACAAAGAACAGTGCGTCGTCCTCCAGCTTCATGTCGCACACCACGCATTTTGAGAGAGGATAGGGTTTGGCGTCAGCATAAGCCTGCCGGATTTTAGCCAAAAATTGGGCAGGGGCCTTTTTATAAGTTTTGGCCTCGTCTTGGTTTGAGACCTTCACTTCGTAACCGTCTTGGACAAAAACGACGGCTTGGGCATCGAGTTTGGTATCACTAACCACTGACGTATGAAAGGGGTAGGGTTTGTAGTCAATTTTCGCAACTGCCTCTTTTGGCATTTTGTCCGCCATGGGGGCGGAAGATTGTCCGCACGCGCAGAGCGTGAGCAGGCCGAGGATGCCGAGAATGGTGGGGAGGGTATGGCTGATTTTTTTCATGGGAGATTTTCAGGCGAAGGATTTGAAGGGAAAACGGGTGGCTTGGGCGAGAGATTCGGCGGTGAGCAGGCCGATGAAAACGGCCAGCGCGCAGAGCCACGGGCGGGCGTGATCCGTCGGGAGCAACCGCAGCGCGGCGAGGCCGGCTGCTGCTCCGAGCGCGGCCAACAGCGTGGGGCGGGCGGCAGCTTGGATCGCCCAAGTGAAACCGGTCTGGCCGCAATCCGGAGCGAAGCGCCACTCGCTCGCAGCGAACACAACGAGCGTGACGATGACGCTGGCCGGCAGGAACGTGGCGGCGAACACGGCCGGGGGGAGGCGGCTGAGCGCGGCGGTGAGGGAGAATATCCCGGTCGCGAGGCCGATCCTTTCCACCCATTCGCGGCGCGCGCGCCATGCGCTCGCCGTGGCGAGGAGCAGGATCGCTAGGGTGAGAACAGGGGCGAGCGTCAGAACTTGGATTTCTGGTTTCATGGGCGGGGCTTGGTCTGAGCGGGCCAGCGCGTCCAGCCGGCGGCGATCACAAGCGGAAGGAGGCGGCGGAGTTGGTTTTTCATGGGTGCAAATGAAGTCAGGGCGAGGATAGGGTTGTGGCCGGGACCGGGACGAAGGGTCGCCAGCGGCCTTTCCAGGAGAACCACGCGAGGTAGAGCCCGACGGGGCCGTCGAAGAGCGCGCAGGCCGGCGGCAGCTCGTGATACATCTCCGGCAGGGTGCGCGGCAGGTAATCCCATCCGATGTGGGCCAGCCAGGGGATGGCCAGGAACCACGGCGAACGAAACACGCCGAGCGCAGCGCAGGCGATGTAGAGGAAGAAGACCGCGATCTCAAACGGCGGGCCAGTATGGGCGTAGGTCATGCCCAGCCAGACGGTGAGACCGGCCCAGGCGAGCAGCTCGGCGATACGCCCCAGCCAGCACACCGCCAGAATCATGCCGACCCCAAGAGGCAGGGCGATCTTGACCAGCACCTGCTCGTGTGCGGCGTAGCCAACCGCGTAGCCGAGGGCGATGATGAGAAAGAAGACATAGACCGTGACGGCCGTGTTTTTGAGAGCGAATTTCCACGAGTTCATGGGGAGAGAGAGGGGCAGCGGACGCTCAGGGTGTTTCCAGGAAACGCTCGGGATGACCCATGAAGGTCTTTTTGTCGTCGTCGGAGCAGAAATAGTAGGTCTTGCCATGATAATCCCACGATGGCGCCGTGGCGGGGTTGACCGGCATCCCGCAGACCGGGCAGACGGGGTGATCTGCGGTGACGGCGGGCCTTTGCGCGAACGCGGCGTTGCTCTCCGGATGCATCCAGCCGGTGCCTTGGTATTCGAGGAGAAAGGCGGTTTGCTTCGTGACCTCCCGGCCGAAGTAGCGTTCGACGACCCGCAGGGCGAGGTCGGTGCCCGAGGTCAGACCGCCGGCGGTGGCGATTTTCCCGTCCTCCACATAGCGCACGCCGCGGATGACCTTCACCTTGGGGAATTCCGCGCGCAACAAGATGTAGCCGCTGTGATGGGCGGTGGCGGACTTGCCGTCGAGGAGGCCGGCCCGGCCGAGCACGAGCGACCCGTTGCACACCGACATCGTCAGCTGCGTTTTCTGCTGCGCCGCCCGCAACCAGTCGAGCGCGGCCGGGGTGAGCTGGGCGGTGTCGAGGGCGGGGACGACGATGACATCAGGCACGGGCGCGTCGGCGAAAGTGTGGTTGGGCACGACGGTCATGCCGCCGGAAACCTCGACCGGCTCCTTGGTCGCGGCGACCGTGTAGAGCTTGAACGGCTTGCGGCCGGTATTACCGAGGTAGACGCAATCAAACATCCGATCCTGCCCGGTGGTCAGGTCAATGCGGTAGGGCCAGATGTCCACCTCGTGCACGTCGGCCACCACCGTGAGGAGCCGGGCTGACAGCTTCCAGTCGGCGTTGAGCTCGCGCTGTAGTTCGAGCCGGGAGGTGAAGTTTTTGACGCTCGACAGGTCCGGCGAGTCGTTGAACTGGCGCGAGTCAGGGAGGTTGGCGGGGCGGTTGCCGAGGGCGGGCACGCCGAAATCGTTGCGGTATTTCTGGTCGAGGTAGTCAAGGGTGAGGCTGACGCGGGTCTTGGCGTTCGGGAGCCAGACGAGCCCCCCGCTCACCCCGCCCAGCCGCTCCACGACGAAATCGCGGTTGCTCCCGGTGTTTGTGTTGGAAACCTCGAAGCGGCCGAGCAGCGACTTGTCGGCGACGAGGGGCCCGCTGGCCTCGGCGATGGCGCGATAGGTGCCGAAGCTGGCCACGGTGGACTCCAGGCTGAGCTTGGGCGTGTCGCTCACGGGACGGGAGACGATGTTGACGAGGCCGCCCGGCTCGCCGCGCCCGAAGAGCACGGAGTCGGGGCCCTTGATGACCTCGACGTTTTGCACGTTGGCCATGTTGATCGGCACGCCCTGCACCTTGGAGCCGTTGAGGTAATAGCTGGACATGCCCGACATCATGCCCATCGCCGTCATCGAGGTGGATTGAAAGCCGCGCAGGATGAGGAGCGGCTGGCTGCTGCCGTTGAAGCCGAAGTCGGTCGCGACGCCGGAGACGTTGCGCGTGGCATCGGCGAGGGTGAGGGCATTCTGGTCGTCGAGCACCGCGCGGGGGACGACCTGAGCGGATTGCGCGGACAGGCGTTGGGGCACGCCGGTCTTCGCCGCGAGCGAGGAAGGGTCGGCGGCTGGCTCGCCCGTGACGGTGTAGGGCGGGAGCTGCACGGTTGGCTCGGTGGATGCCGGCGGCGGCGCAGCTGGGGCGGATTCGGCTCCCGATGCGCGAAGTGCGACGGCGAGCGTGAGAACGAGGACGGGAAGAAAACGCGAATTCATGGGAAACAAAATAAAAGCAGACAGATCAAGACGGATGGGCACGGCCAAGGACGGGCGCGCATGGTTTGCGAATGGAGCCGCACCGACCCCGGTGCGGAATGACGCGCAGCGGTGCCGCAGCGCCTCCAAACAGTTGAACTACGTCCGCGCGCACGCGGACGACAGATGGGGTCTCAGGCCACCCGTGGGGGCGGGACGGGCGGGCTGGCGCGTGACGCGCCCAGCATGGTCTGGCCGTCAGACGGCCACGGGGAAAATTCCGGCACGACAATGACGATCACTGGCACCGGCTGGAAAACAAGGAGGATTTTACCGGGGGCTTTGGCGGCAGGGGTGGTTGGACTGTCTTGCTGCTGTTTGGCTTCGCCAACGGCCACGCAAATGCTGCACTCATTACCCGGTGTGAACGTCATGTGGATGGCCTCGCTCAGTGGCATCGTGCGCGAGTAGCTGGCGATCATGCGGCCCCATGCGAAAACCTGCGCCATATCCCACTGGCTGCCCGTGGCAAGGAGCCACGCGAGCAGGACGGCAGAGATTTGGAATTTTCGCCACATCGCGGCCAAGGGAGCACTCGTTTGGGCTGAGATGGCAAGCGCGCGATTATGAGGCCGCAGAAAAGAAGACGGACTAATCGTGATAAAAGTGTCCATCGCACTCCTCAGTCATCGTGGGCTCTTTTATGTCTTCACACCGCTTGGTAGAATCCCGAAATATTCCTCCGCGTCCTTTTTTCGGGCAAGGGAACGGTAGCTGTCAAAGAGCACCTGATCGTTGGCGCGGTGGCCCAGCATTGCGGCCGTCTTGGCGGCATCGGAATTGAGAGCGTAGTGGTAGGAACCAAAGCTGTGACGCATGGCGTTTGTGCGGTTCTCGCCCCAATCGGGGAAGCCGGCTGCCTTGACGAACGCCAGCCACCGCACGGTGTATTTGCCCGGGGCCACACGTCCTTCGCGGTTGGTACAGGATTTGAGCCATGCGATGCAGTTGGGCATGAGCTCAAGGACGCGCAGACGGCGTTTCTTTGCGATTTGCGGGCCGATGGTGAGGATGCCCTCGTCGAGGTCTATCGCGCTCCAGTCTAGCCGCATTATTTCGTTGGAACGGATGCCGGCAAACAGGCCGATGACGACGGATTCCAGCAACTGGCCGTTTTGCTCCTGTTGCGCAGCAGCCAAGAGTTGCCGAGCTTCCGGGACGGTGAGGATGGACGGTGCCTGCCAGTCAATCTTGGGCATGCTGATCTTGGTGGCCGGATTGTCCGCCGTGCGATAGCCTTTGAAAATCGCGTAATTAAAAAACGTGCGGATGGTGACGAGGTAGTTTTTGCGGGAGCGGGCGGAAAGCCCATCGGCACTCTTGGCGGACACGCTGCGCAGGTCTTTCAGCCATTCTTCGATGTCGGCGCGGCTGATGTCTTTGACCGGGCGGTCGCCAAAGGTCTGGCAGAAGATGTCCAAGCGGTTGCGCAGATCGCGCACGGAACGCTCGCGAAGGTTCTCGGCCTCTTTTTCGACCAAGAGCTTTTCAACGACTTGCGTGACGGTAAGGGCACCTGCGGAGGGCTGATGGTGCTTCTTGGCAAGGCTGACGGCCTCGGCGAGGGAAAGGCCAGTGCCTTCAAGCAGGGAGAAGGCGGCGATGGCTGCCTCGCGCTGGGCGGGGGTGAGTTGGAAGTGCTTTTTCCCGTCCTGCTGGATGCCAGCGTTCTGCTCGGCCGCCCACTGCTCGGCGGTCTCAATGGATGCGAACTGCTTGAACCGGCGCACCCCTGCGAGGCGCGCTGGCACGGTCACACGGTAGGAACGGCCAAACTTGGCCCCTTCGCTGCGATTGATGATTTCGCTGACGGTGATGCCGCTCCCTGCCGGATAATGCCAGCGTCGCAAAAAATTCTTGCCGGTCCGTGCCGTCCGTTTCCGGCGGGTGCCGGACGGTGCTCTCAGTGTCACCCTCCTTGAGAGGAATCTGAGAGGAATTTCGTAAGTGCTTGATAAACTGGCGGGATGGACGGGACTCGAACCCGCGACCTTCTGCGTGACAGGCAGACGCTCTAACCAACTGAGCTACCACCCCGTGGCCTAAGCAAGGGGTGAACCGTAAAATCAGGCCCGTGCGAGTCAAGCGCAGTTTTTGACCCCACCAGACGGCGCATCTCAATCTAGGGTAAAACAGCACTGGCGACCAAATAAGACGGGCTGGACCTGAGGATTGAACAGGAGGAAACGGAGAGAACGGAGCAGCGGAAAGGCGGAATTATGGGGCAATGCACGGAAACGCCCCAGAGTTTTACAGGAAGGTCGCAAAGGACGCAAAGGCAGGATCAGGGGATGGCTTCAAGGTAGCATTTGCGTGCACGCATCGTGCCGCATACTAGGTTGTCAGTAGAAAACATTCCGGTCGAGCGAGGGGTATTGGATGGCTTCCAGGAGATGCGGCTGCTCGACACGGTCGCTGGCGGCGAGATCGGCGTTGGTGCGGGAGACCTTCAGGATGCGGTCGTAGGCGCGGGCGCTGAGCGAGAGTTGCTCCATCACCTGTTGGAGCATTACGGCCGGCGCGGCATCGAGCGGGACATGCGCGCGCACCTGCGCGCGGCTCATGCGGGCGTTGGCCGTGAACTTGGTCCCGACAAAATCGATCCTTCGCATTACGTTCGGAGGTCACGACGGCGATTTCGGTAAAGCGCGTCACGCTCTTGGACGACGAGACGGAATCGATCCGGTGGGTGAAGACCCCCTGGGAATGGCTCCGGCGGGGTGCTACCGTAGCAGGCACCATGTCCTCCATCCCTGACTTACACGCCCTGCTCATTGACGAAATCAAAGACCTCTACCACGCCGAAAACCAGTTGCTCAAGGCGCTGCCCAAAATGGCGAAGGCCGCCACCAACCCCGCGCTCAAGGCCGGCTTCACCGGCCACTTGGCGCAAACCCGCGGCCATGTGACTCGGCTCGCCGAATGCTTTAAATCCCTTGGCCTCCCCGTGAAAGGCAAGGTTTGCCACGCAATGCTCGGCTTGGTCGAGGAAGGCGGCGAGGCCATCGGCATCGAAGGCCCCGCCGCCGTGCGCGATGCCGCATTGATCGGCGCCGCCCAGCGCGTGGAGCACTATGAAATGGCCGGTTATGGCACCGCCCGCGCCTTCGCCCAGGCCCTCGGCGAAAACGAAGTGGCCGCCCTGCTGCAGGCGACCCTCGATGAAGAAGGGGAGACGAATAAAAAGCTCATCGAAATCGCCGGAGCGGTGAATGCCGCCGCGCTCGCCGCCTGACCTCTGCGCCGCCTTCCATTCCGAGAAATTCCATCCTCAAGCACCACGACCATGCACGACCTCGCCACCCTATTCCCCCTCGCCGCTGCCGGCTATTCCCTGATTTATCTGCTGCTCGGCGGCGGCCTCGGTGGTGCCGTCATCATTTTTATCATCGCCAAGATTTGCGGCAAATAAGCCGTACGGCGCGATTTTTGACGTCCGCCGGGCATTCGGCACCGGGGGGGGCGGATGTCATCCCCTGCGGTTGCGGCTGTCCGTCATCCTCGAAAGCTGCTCGAACCTGATCCACGGGGTCAGGATTTAACGTTTAATCTGTGGGCGCGGGCCGCCACAAGCCGGGAGCATCGCGTCGGTCGAATGGCAGCGCTGCGTTGCCATTCTCCAACCTGAACCGCGTCAGCCTTGCCTTGCCTTCAGCCCTTCAACCATTTCCTTCGTGCTCGAACCAAGCGACCATAGGACTGAAGCAACCCAAAGCCGCAGGCCCATGGCCACGCCCAACCAAGTTCTGGTCACGTCCGATCCGACATCCAATCTGCTGGAATGCGTCTTCGTGGGCGACATCGGTCCCGCTGAATACGCGCGTTTCGAAGTGGCGCTTGAGCAGGCGTTGGTGCCGCTATCCGCCGGGTTCCATTTGTTGATCGATCTGACCCACTTGGATTCCATGGATCTTCGGTTGGTGCCAGCCGTGGGGAAGGCGATGGACCTATATCGGAGCCGTGGCGTGGCGCGCGTGGTCCGGATCATTCCCGACCCGAGCAAGGACATCGGTTTGGGCATCATGTCGATTTTCCATTACCCGCGCGGTCTGAAGATCATCACATGTGAGAATCGGACCGAAGCGCTTCGGGCGCTGGCCTAGCCCGGGCCTAGTTCCCCTGTCGCCGCACGATCCACCGAGTCAGCCGGTCTTTGTCCGGCCCGAGGCGGCGGCATTCCAAGCCGGTATGGCCGGGAGTTCCTTGGCCACGGTGGCCGCAAGCCGCCCCGGGTGGATTTCATCCCGGTGGCCGGGCCAGCCAGTCGGCGTGCGCCGCCGCAAGGCCGTTGAGCATGAATTGCACGGCCACCGCCGCGAGCATCAGGCCCATGATGCGGATGGAGATGTTCATCGCGATGGGACTGAGCCATTTCATGCCATGCGCCGACATCCGCAGGATGACATAGGTTGCCGCGGAAACAGCCACGATGCTCAGGCCCAGGGCGATTTGCTGCGACAGTCCCTGCGCCTGGTTTTGCAGGAGAATGACAGTGGAAATGGCGCCAGGCCCGGACAGCATCGGAATGGCCAGCGGGGTGACGGCGATGTCGAGCTTTTCGATCCCGGCGGCGGTTTCCTCGCGGGTTTCCAGCACCCGTGAACGCTGCGCCCGCAGCATGTCGAGCGCGACCAGCAGCAGCACGATGCTGGCGGCGATCTCAAAGGCGGACATCGTGATGCCGAGAAACCGAAAAATCCACCGACCGGTCAGGGCAAACGCCAACAGCACGCCGACCATGACCAAGGTCGCCAGCCGGGCCATGCGAACGCGGTCGGCCGGCGTGTTGGACGGAGTCATCGCAATAAACGCCGGCACCGCCGCCAGTGGATCCACGATTACGAACAGCGAGCTCGTCGCGAGGAAGATGTATTCATGGAGGGACATGTGGCGGGATGACACCTGCCTGGTCGGCCTCACAGGGAGGCGAGGCCCACGACCAGACCCACCGTCACGCCGTAGGCCACATGGCCGAGGAAATGGCTCAGACCGATGGCCAGGTCGGCCCCTTTGAATTCTTTCAGCGGATGATGGTCGGACGCGATCCACACCAGCAGCAGGCTGACGACCAGGCCGTGAAAGACGCCGAAGCCGGCGCTGGCGACCAGCACCACCGGAAGGTGGGTCATCCCGAACGACCGCAGCCCCCAGAGGTAAAGCAGGGCGAACGCGACGCCCGCGATCAGTTGCACCGTGAGGCCGGTGCGGAAGGCATGCGCCCGCTTGCCGGTCAGCAAACCCCCCAGCGCCAGGATCATGTTGCCGCGCGCCAGGCCGTTGCTCGTCATCAACCACATGGCCAGTTCCATCGCCGCCACGCCCAGGATGCCGGCCGCCGCCGAAGTGAGCAGGTAATTCATGAGGCGTTTCCCCCGGGCTCAGCCTTCCATGGTGAAGCCGACCTTGATGGTCACCTGCCAATGCTGCACCTTTTCCTTTGCGATGTTGCCGCGCGTTTCGATCATTTGGAACCAGCACAGGTTCTTCACGGTTTTGTGGGCGCGCTTGAGGGCTTTTTCGATGGCGTCCTCGATGGACGTGGTCGAGGTGCCGGTGAGTTCGATGAGTTTGTAGACGTGGTCTTTCATGGGGGGCTTTCTCGGCGGGATGTTCGGTGTTCGCGGGCCGCCTCCTCCTTAATCGTTGATCTCGGGATTTTCGATTCCCAGCGCGTTGGCCAGGTCAGTGAGATGCTCCTGTTCCTGCACGGTGATCTTCCGGAGGACTTCGCTGAGTGCGAACTCACCCATCGCCTCGGCCTGACGGATCCGCTGCCGATAATGGATGATGGTCGCCCGTTCGTTTTCGAGATCGAAGCGCAGCATGTCCTCGGCCTTGTCCGACATCTTCACCGTTTTCGCGGTCACAGTCGGCGTCCCGTTGAAATAGTCGATCTGCCTGGCGATTTGCACGGCGTGGTCCAGCTCCTCGGTGGCATGGCGCGCCAGCTCGGCGGCGATGTGCTGGTATTTCGCGCCCTTGATCGTCTGGCTGTAGACGACGTAACCAATGATGGCCTGATACTCACGGGCGAGATCTTCGTTCAGCAGCGTGATCATTTCTTTGCGGGTGATGGGTCGGATTTGTTTCATGGAGGGAAAGACGGGTGTGGGGCTGGCGTCAGCTGTCGGTGGACAGGGCCAGGTTGCACGGCGGTGAGGGCTGGGCCGCGCCGAGCTGGCCCTCGGCCTCCAGCCAGATGGCCTTGTCGCAGTTTTCGGGGTGACCCTGCGCGACCCACAGTTCGTGGGCGCGGACGGCGATGGCTTCATGGGGCGGTGGCGCAACTTTGCTGATGGGCTGGGTGGGGACGGGAGCAGCCAAGCTGGTTGGGCGGGTCTTGTTCATGAAGGAAATCTAGTGGAGGACAGGGGTGAGGAAAAAAATGAACCGGGCGGCTTCTATCCAGATGGCTTCGTCCCGATCTTCAGGGCGCCCGTGTCTGACCCAGAGATCCTGGGCGCGGGCGACGATGGCCGCGTGGAGCGGCACGTTATCAATGACGGGCAGGGTGCGGACGGAATGGGGGGAGGTCATGGAGGATAAAATGCGGAAGGCGTCATCGCGGCGGTTCATCTATTTCCGCGTCCGGCCCGGGCACCGGAAAGCGTCGGAATGAGTTCAGCCGTGAGACGTGGAGGATGATGCGCTTTTGCCTCCGCAAACACTATGGGGTGTTGCCCTCCACCCCATCCGCTGCGATCTTTGGCGGCACAGGGCAACACCCCATCGCCCCAAACCGTCTTTCAGCCAGTGCGTAACACGATCCACCGGATCAGCCGGTATTTGCGAACTTCGTGTAAAATCATCCCTCCGTGGTGGATGGTTTGCTTCACATTGCGGGTTGGCTGCCCCGTCCCGCCCTCTTTGCCCCGTTGCGTCTTCGCGCTTTATGCCAACGCCTGGTAATCTTTAGACGATAGCCAATGTAAGCTGCGGCGAGGTCGCCGCAGCTCCAACCCGGAGCGGCGCGCCCATCCGCCTTCGCCCCGCCGTCGCATGGCTTTGGCGCGGCAAGCAAGCCTGCGGCGCGACCAGGCGGTCGCGCCCTACCCCCGGAGCAAACACAAAGTCTAAATCACAACAGACGTTGGCATTACTCCTGATGCATCGATGAATTCATCCCCGTGGCGGGCAACTTATTTGAGGGCGGACGGTGGTACGCGGCGGACGACCGTGAATTTCGCCCGGAACAGCTCGTCGAGGGTTTCACGCACCACGGGGGGAATGCGGGCGACCAATCCCTCCAAGGGCGGCAGCTTTTGGGGCGGTTCCTCGCGCGGTGCCGACGCGGCGGGGGTGGCTTCGCGCTGGGTGGCGAGAATGGCCGCCTCTTCGTCCGCCGCCGGACCCACTGGTGCGCCGGCCTCGGGATCGCCCTCCACTGGCGCGCTGGGGGCAGGTCCTGATGCCTCCGCTCCGGCCCGGCGCAAAGCGCCCAGCCGCTCATCCAGGCGACCCATCAAGTCTTTTTTTTTTCGCTGTCGGCCGCGGTGGCGGCGGGCGCTTCGTCGGCCAGCGCGGAGAGCTCCTTGATGAGCGAGTCAATCGCCCGCGCGCGGCTGGCCTCGACGGCCTTGAGCAGCACCACCTCGAAGTTGATTTTCTCCGACAGGCCGAGCTTCACGCTGCCCTCCCCTTCGCGCAGGGCGTCGAGCATCCGCGTGATCTGCTCCGTGGTGAGCGGGGAGCCGAGCGCGGCGCTGCGGCCGCCGTGGGCAATGGCGTCGAGCAGGGCGTCCCGCGTCAGCGCCTGCAGGTCGCCGAGCAGCCGCACCAGGTCGCGTCCGGCGGCGTCACAGTCGTCCACCAGGGCGACCATCTGCTGGTGGTCGCCGGCGGCGAGCGCGGCGGCGAGTGCGGCAATTTTATCCGCCGCGACGAGGCCGTACACATCGAGCACGTCGGGCTCGGTGATCTCCGTGCCGCAAAACGAGATCATCTGGTCAAAGATGGACTGGGCGTCGCGCATCCCGCCGTCGGCGAGGCGGGCGATGCAGGCGAGCGCGGCCCCGGTCACGGTGATTTTCTCCTCCTCGGCGATTTTTTGCAGGCGGCTGATGATGAGCGGGGAGGGGATCGGCTTGAGGTCGAAGCGCTGGCAGCGCGAGATGATCGTCGGCAGGACCTTCTGCGGGTCGGTGGTCGCAAAGACAAATTTCACATGCGCCGGCGGCTCCTCGAGGGTCTTGAGCAGGGCGTTGAAGGCCTGCGTCGAGAGCATGTGGACCTCGTCGATGATGTAGACCTTGAACTTCCCCTGCGCGGGCGCGTATTGCACGGTGTCCCGCAGGTCGCGGACCTGGTCGATGCCGTTGTTGGAGGCGCCGTCGATCTCAATGACATCGAGGTGCGCGCCGGTGGCGATGGCGGCGCAGGCGGGGTCATTGGCATCGAAGTCGGCCTTGGGGCCGTCGGTGCAGTTGAGGGCCTTGGCAAAGATGCGGGCGAGGGAGGTCTTGCCGGTGCCGCGCGGTCCAACCAGCAGATAGGCGTGCGCGATGCGGCCGCGCGCGATCGCGTTGCGCAACGTGCGCACCACGTGATCCTGGCCGACGACGTCGGCAAACGTCTGCGGCCGCCACTTGCGGGCGATGACCTGGTAGGAAGACATGGGGAGGAAAAAAGTGGCCGGGCCCTCCACGGCACTGGTAGGACGTCGTTGCCGTTGCTGCCTTCCGGCCCTGGCGGAGTTCACGCGCCTGCCCATGCATGGCGCCCGGCCAAGGCGGACAGTGGGCGGCCGGCCGGGTGGCGCAACTTAAATCCGGTCGGCGCGCGCGAGGCGGGCGAGGGCGGCCAGGTAGGTGGCGGGCAGTTTGTTGGCCCGCGCGGCCGCGATCAGCTCGTCGAGGTAACCCGGATGAGCCGGGCCCGTCTCGGGGCGCGGCGTCAGATAGAGCATGGCCTCGGCGCGCGGGCCGGCGGGGGTGACGACCCGGGCCGTTGTCCGGACATACCAGCCCGCCGCCACCTCCTCAAAGCCATCGAGTCCGGGCAGCTGCGCCGCCGGGACGAGCCAGAGAATGCCCCAGACCGTGGAGTCCGGGTCGGGCCTCACACTGGCATAGCCATGCCAGGCGATGACGATCCGATGTCTTTCCAGCCGTGCGACGCCCAGCCAGTCCGCGCCTGGACATAGCTGGCAGAAGGCCGCGCGCCGCATATTCGCCCCATACGCAAAATAAAGCACCTGACCGGCCAAGGGCGGCGCGGAGGAGGGTGGCCGGGCACCAAGGACGGCGGACGATTCCATGCGCCTGAGATCACAAGGTGAATTGCGACCCAAAGTAAACCCAGAACAGGTTGGAGGAGCGATCCAGACCTAAGCCTGAATCCGAAGGGTGTGGGTCAGGAAAAATCTCTGGGAGAGCGTGACGGGAAGCCCGTTAGAAGAGCTCAGCCGCCGCCGCCACCACCACCGCCACGACGACCACCGCCACGATTGGCGGCAGCCTGCAAAGCGGCGAGCGCATCCGGACTGACCTGACCGATTTGCGCATCAATGGTGGCGGTGGCGGCATCCAGAATGGCTTGGTAACCCTGCGGGTCGCCCCGGCGATTGATTCCCTGGTTTTGGGCATCCAACTGGGCCTGGGCCATGGCAGCCTGCCGCTGGGTCGCCAATTCGGTGAGCTGAGTGGCTGTGGCATCGTCGAGACCCAGATTCGCAATGATGTTGGCCGTATTGTTGCCCCCGCCACGCCGACCGCCACCTGGGCCGCCCGGACCACCCGCTTGGAACCCTGCGCCGGCCGCATTCACTCCGCCAACGGCAGTAGTGGCAGGATTGCCGCCGCGTCGGCCACCCGTGGCCGTAACCCGGGTTGCCGCCTGGGTCTCCAAGACCACCACCCGGGTGTTCAAATTTTGCCAAGCATAGCCGCCAACCCCCAAGGTCGCGAGCAGGAGAATGATGAAGAGCGTGTTTTTGGAGTTGGGATTCATGTCGGGGGATTCGTTTCTGGATACTTTGACCGGCTGGGAGGTGTATGTGGCCATGGTGGTGGGGGGAGTTGTGGGGGGAGAAAATCAGTGGGGTGTCGTCGTGGGCCGGGATCAGCCGCCGCCGGCATAACCACCAGCGCCACCATTGGCATTCCGGCGCCCATTGACGCCGTTGGCTCCGTTGGCACCACGCCGGGCGCGACCATTGGCGGGCGCGGTCGGGTCGGCGGCGGAGAGATCCGGGTTGTTGATGACCGTGATCGGCTGGCGGACCGCCCGCGCCGTCGCCAGGGTCCGGGCCTGGGCAAGTTCCCGTGAGAGCGTCTGATAGTTCGCGGTGAGATCGGCCAACTTGCTGTAATTCTGCCAGGCAAGGGAGCCGGCGATAATGGTGGCAAGGAACAGGAAGATGAGCAGGTAGTTTTTTGCGTGGGGGCTCATACGGCGATGAAGACGCTCCTGCGGGCCGGCTGGTTTCGTGCCGGAAAAACACTATTTTGGGCAGGCCGGGGGGGGCTTAGCGGGGGGGGAATTCGAACTCAGCCTTCTTCTTGTCCTTGGAGAGCACAAGATAGGCGCTGAAGTCGGAGCCGCGCTTGGAGACAAAACCCTCGATCAGGCCGGTCCGTCCGGTCTCGCAAAGGCGTTGGACCTCATCCACGGGAATCTCCTTCTGGCATAGCATCCGCTTGAGCTCGAATACAATGCGACCGGTGGAATCGCCGGCGGGTTTTCGCACGTAATAGGCTTCGGGCGTTTCCAGCAGGTCGCCGTCGTGGAGCCGGCTCAGGCCCAGCGGCCGGGCTTGGGTGAGATCGGCCGGGGTCCTGGCCTTGCGCGCGATCGGTTTGCCGTCTTTGCCCACCCGGGGCTTCCGCGGCGGGAACTCCCAGGAGATTTTTGGACCCTGGCGCACCAGAAAAGCGTCAAACGGTCGGCCCTTTTTGGAGGTAAACGCCTGGATGAGGTCGCTTTTCCCGGTCGTGACGAGCTGGATGGCGGCTTCCCGGGGAATGGGCTTCTGGCACATCAACCGGCCGACACTGAAGGTTTGCTTCCATCCCTCCCCCTCGCGTTCGCGGAGCACGTAGCTGGTGGGTGCCTCGCAGAGCTCGGCCTGCGTGGCCGGGTCGGTCCAAAACGGGGTCAACTCAGCGAGCTCGAATTTGTTGCCAAAGTCGAGGGAGGCGCGGCGTTTGCCCTCATGCTTCGGGTCGTCCACGATGACGAGCTTCGCCGGGAAGCGGTTCCCCGTGCGCGGGGACACAAAGCCGTCGAGCGGGCCGACCTCGCCGTGCGTGACGAGCGCGCGAATCTCGGCCTCCTCGATTTTGCGGCCGGTCATGATCTTGTAGACCGTGAGGGTGCCGTCCTGCGTCTTGTAACCGCGCAGGGTCTCGAGCATCGGTTTGCCGTCGGTGGGGGAGATGATGTCAGTGACGCGCGCGTCGGCGTCGTTCTCCTCGAAGGTCTTCACCCGGCCGACAATGCCGGTGGTGACGGCGACGATCTCCTCCATGAATTTTTCCCGGGAGAATTTTCCGTGCTCCATCTGGCGCAGCTTGAACTCCCACTCGCCGGTCATGTCGGGCTTGGTGAGCTCCTCGGCCTTGACGGCGGCGAGGAACTGCATGAGCGCCTCGGCCTTGGTGGTGGGGGCCAGCTCGCGCTGGAGGCGCTCCATGTATTTTTGGTTGATGAGGCCGTCGATCGTGTCCGCCCGCGTGGCGGGGGTGCCGAGGCCGCGCTCCTTCATCGCCTCGGCCATGTCCTCGTCATCCACCAGTTTGCCGGCGCCCTCCATGGCGGAGAGCAGGGTGGCCTCGGTGTAGCGCGGGGGCGGCTTGGTGGTTTCGGCATGGAGGATGGCCTCCACGGTCTTCGCCGTGTCCTGGTCGGGCGGGGTGAGCGCGGGCAGCGCCTTCGAGTCGGGCGAGTCCTCGTCCACGGTGGACTTGCCATAGACGGCGAGCCAGCCGGGCGCGGTGAGGACCTTCCCCTCGGTCTTGAACTCATGGCCGGGTGCGATGGTGCTGGTGCGCGTGGTCACGTCGAACTCCGCCGCAGGGTAAAAGGCCGCGACAAACCGCCGGGCGATCATGTCGTAGATCTTGGCCTCCATCTCGTCGAGGTTGTGGGGCTCGGTGGTGGTGGGGATGATGGCGAAATGGTCCGAAATCTGGGCGTTGTTGAAGATGCGTTTGTTGGGGCGGAGCCAGCCCTCCGCCAAAACCTTGGCCGCGTGGCCTGCGAGATCCCCCGGCAGGTTCGTCAGCGTCTGCCGGCAGGTGGGGAGGTAATCCTCGGGCAGCGCGCGCGAATCGGTGCGGGGGTAGGTGATGACCTTGTGCCGCTCGTAAAGGGCCTGGGCGATCTGGAGCGTGCGGCGGGCGGGCAGGCCGAAGCGGGTGTTGCCCTCGCGCTGGAGGGTGGTGAGATCATAGAGGCGCGGCGCG
This sequence comes from uncultured Opitutaceae bacterium, assembly GCA_903929355.1. Classification (GTDB taxonomy): domain Bacteria; phylum Verrucomicrobiota; class Verrucomicrobiia; order Opitutales; family Opitutaceae; genus CAIYUN01. The sequence goes on along the minus strand of CAIYUN010000038.1, from coordinate 24,552 downwards.
GCGGAGGTGCTCCCCTTCTTCTCGTCGGTCACGCGGGCGGGCGGGTGGCCCGCGCAGGCCGCCAGCACGGCCTCGGCGCGCGCCTTGGCCCACAGCCGGTCAATGCGGTCGTGCTCGTCGCCCGCCGCCTTCTTGAAGTTCGGCTGGTGATAGACCCCCTCATAGCGGCCCTTGGCGAGCTCGAACGTCGCGGTCACGCGCCAGTAATCGCGCGGCTTGAAACCACGGATCTCCAGCTCGCGCGCATAGACGATGGCGAGGGTGGGGGTCTGCACGCGGCCGACACTGGCGACATTGCCCGCGCGCGAGCCGAACATGCGCTTGGTGAACGCGCGGGTGCCGTTGATCCCGATGAGCCAGTCGCTCTCGCTGCGGCAGCGGGCGGCGTCGGCCAGGCCGGCCATCTGGGCGCCGTCGCGGAGCTTCTTGAACGCCTCCTGGATGCCGCCGGTGGTCATGGTCTGCATCCAGGCGCGCTTCACGGGCAGCTTGCACTTGGTGAGCTGGTAGAGGTAGGTGAAAATCAGCTCGCCCTCGCGGCCGGCGTCGCAGGCGTTGATGACGGCGCCCAGGTCTTTGCGGGCGAGCAGTTTCTTGAGCGCATCGAAGCGCTCCTTGGAGCCCGCGATGGGTTTGAGGCCGAATTTGGCGGGGATGATGGGCAGGGTCTCCAGCCGCCAGAAGCCGTATTTTTTCTTGTCAATATCCTCGGGCATCTCGAGTTCCACGAGGTGGCCGAGGGCGAACGAGATGACCAGCTCATCATTTTCGTAGTGGTCGCCCACCTTGGGGATTTTGCCCAGGGCGCGCGCGAGATCGGCGGCGACGGAGGGCTTTTCGGCGATGATGAGTGACTTCATGAAGTGCGAGCGGTTAGGCGGCGCGGGCCGCGGGTGCAAGAACTTGTTTTTGGCGGGGGGGCTGGTCACGACGTAAAATCAGGCCAGAAACGCATGATCGCGTGCAACAGGCAGAGGTTGGGCAGGGCGAGCCCCCACCAGAACCACCGGTCGCGGCGCAGGCGGAGGCAATAGACCAGCGTCAGGGGCAGGCACACCCGCGCGACCGCCATGTAGCCGCCGCCGACCCGGTCGCCCCACTCCGCGTTGCCGAGGAACCAAAACAGCAGCGCAAATGGGAGCGCGGCGCGGTCCCAGACGGAAGGGCCGGCCAGGGCCCGCCGGATGACCGTGCCGGACTGCCAGGCCAGACCCAGGGCGGCGACCGGGCCAAAGATGAACTGCCAATGGAACGGGCCGGCAAGCAGCGCCGCGCCACATTCGCGGAAATGGCGCAGGAACGCCGCGCCGGGCCAGCCGAAGTTTGCCGACCCGGCCGTGTTGCCGGCCGGCGACACCCGGGCCAGCCACAACATCCAGGCGGCGGCCGGCAGCAGCGTGAGGACGGCCGGACCGAACCATCCGCGCCCGCCGCGGGGGGCTCCGGTGCGTGCCGGGGTGAACAGGGTGACGGCGAGGACGGCGGTCTCGCGCACCAGTCCGGCAGCCGCGAGCAGGAGTGCGGCCGGCCAGGCTCGCCCCGGGGCCCGCTCCAGCAGCCAGACAGCCGTGGCGAGGAGCAGCAGAGCCGGCAGGTCGGTGAGCGACTCCCGCACGCTGTCGAGCGTGCCGAGGTTCAGCAGGCACACCGCCCAGATGGCGGCGCCGGCCACGCCGGCTCCGCCGGTGACCCGGTGCAGCAGCCAGGCAAGCAGGCCCCAGGCGACCACGTTGAGCAAAGCGTAGATTTGCAGGGTCAGCCCGGGCCGGCCCGCCCCGAGGAGGTGGGCGACGAGCGGGAGCAGGATGCGGCGGGCCCGATAGGTCGGGTTGTCCAGCGCGCGTTGCACGGCGGGGGCGGTCACGTCCGGGTTGACCGCGAGCTGGGCATAGAACTGGCCGTCATAGCCGCTGCCGGGCACGGTCGCAATTTTCAGGCCGGCCAGCTCCGGGAGGCGGACGGCCTCGAACTGCCGGCCGAACCGGAGGAGCGGGGTGAACCCGCTGTCCGGCCGCCAACGCGCCGCGACCCCGAACACAAAAAATCCGATGACCAGCGCGTAAATGGCACGCCGCCACCGGACCACGCCGGGATCGGCGGACGGGGACGCAGCGGAATCGGGCGGCTTCATGCCCCCGAGCGGTTACGCCCCGGGGCCGGAGGGCGCAAGGAATTGTTGGGGGCGCAGCCGGCGCTCACGGCGCGTGTTCATCCACCACAAAGGTCTCCACCACCTGGTCGTCGGCGGACAAAAGCGTGACGAAGAGCTTGAACGTGAAAGGCGGGGACACGAACTGGGGTCCGCGCAGCACCAGACCGTCGCCCTCGGGGTTGAGCACCGTGTGCAGTTCACCCAGCTTGCCGACCGGGCTCCAGTGGGCGGCGGCGCGGGCGACATCCGGCTTCTCCGGTTTTTTGTGCTTGTCGTAAAACCGCAGCTTGAAGTTGCCGTCCTCGATCGCGAGGCCGAGCCAGTGGCCGTCTTTGCGGGCGAGCTCCATGCCCACAATCGTCCCATCCGCCGGCTCGGCCTTCCCCTCCGCTTTGCCGCCCCCAGGGGCGGTGGGCGCGGCGGGCGGCGGGGTGGACGGCATGGCCGGGGCGGGCGTGGGTTGATATTGCGCCTGGAGCAGCCCGGTTGGAACGGAGAGCGCGGCGGCCAGGAGGCCGGCGCCAAAAAGGGCGGGGAAGGCTTTCATGGGGTGAAACATGGCCAGCGAACGGCAATCGGCAAGCACGGTTGCGACGACTCGGAGTTGCACGCGGGCCAAAAACCCCGACGCTGCCGGGCTTCATGTCCGCCACCGCCCACCGCCCGACCGCGAACGAGCGCGCCCTGCTGTTCACCCTGGTGGCGGTGCAGTTCACCCATGTGATGGACTTCATGATCATGATGCCGCTCGGGCCGTATCTGCTCAACGTCTTCGCCATCACCCCCAAGCAGTTCAGCTTTTTGGTCGCCGCCTACGGGGTGGCGGCGGCCGCGACCGGCCTGCTGGGCGGGTTTGTCCTGGACCGCTTCGACCGCAAGCACGCGCTGCTCTTTCTCTACAGCGGGTTTGTCCTGTCGACGCTGGCCTGTGCGCTGGCTCCCAGCTATGGATTGCTGATGGCGGCCCGGCTGGGCGCCGGGGCATGCGGCGGGGTGGCGAGCTCGATTGTCATGGCGATGGTGGGCGATGTCATCCCCCCGGCCCGGCGCGGCCGGGCGATGGGGGTGATCATGCAGTCCTTTCCGCTCGCCTCCGTGCTCGGCCTGCCGACCGGCCTGTGGCTGGCGGACCGGTTCAACTGGCACGGGCCCTTTTTCTTTCTGTCGGGGTCGAGCGCGCTGATCCTCGTCCTGGTGTGGCGCACCTTGCCCTCGTTCCGGCCCCTGCATCCGGCGACGCACCCGTGGCGGCAGATGCGCGCGATCCTTTCGCACCCCGTGAACCAACGAGGGTTTTTGATGAGCGCGGCCCTGGTTTTTGGCGGGGCCTGCATCACGCCATTCATCGCCACCTCCATGGTCGTCAATGTCGGCCTTCAGGAAAACCAAATCTGGCTGCTCTATCTGGCGGGCGGGGTTTGCACGTTTCTCACCACCCCCGTCGTCGGCCGGCTGTCCGACCATCATGACAAGCTGCATCTCCTCGGGTGGCTGACGCTGGGTGCTTCGTTCGTGGCGTTGCTCATCACCCGACTGCCGCCCGTGCCGCTGCCGGTCGCGATGCTCGTCATCGCGTTGTTCATGGTGACGATGTCGGGCCGCTTCACCCCCGCGATGGCCTTGGTCACCAACGCGGTCGAGCCGCGCCACCGGGGCGGGTTCATGAGCGTCAACTCCGCGATCCAGCAGTCGGCCATGGGGCTGGCGAACATCGTGGCCGGGTATCTGGTGGTGCAGGACCCCCCGACGAACGGCCCGCTGCATGGCTATGAGCGGACGGGTCTGGTGGCGGTGGCCGCGTTTGCGGTGACTTATTTTCTGGCGGCGCGTTTGCGGGCGCTGGCGCCGCACGCCGCCCGGCCCGGCGGCCAGCCCGCTGGCGGGACCCATTAAAAGCCAAGGCGGGGCTGCCCAAAGGCAACCCCGCCAGGTCCAGCTTCAACTAACAATCCCGGAAGTCGCACCTCCGGGAATTGGAGAAAGAACAACGCCACCACGCGCACGGTGAATATGACGACGGCGGGGACGCGAAGTTCCATCGCAACCCCCTTTTTTCGCCATCGCCAAACTGTTGCAACTAGCAGGGGTGGAGCGTGGCCTGTGACTTGAAATGAAAAGCAAAGGGCGGTTGACGCAGGGAGGTTAAGCCGCCTCTACTACGGGTTCTCGGTCTTGGTTCTGTCACCCCGGCGTCCGCGTTGGCGCCACAACCCCCATGAAGCTCACCATGCGCAACTACCCCGCTTTTTCCCGTCAACTCCGATCCGCTGGCGCCATTGGGCTGTTGGTCGGCGCGCTGAACGCCAACGCGCAAAACGCCCCGGCCAACCCGGTGGTGCCGGCTCCGGGTCCGGCCACGCCCGCCGCCCCGGCCACCCCGCCGGGTGGAGGCGCGCGCCGCGGCGGGCGGGGCGGCAACACCCCGCTGACGGCGGAGAATCGCGCGGAGATCACGGCGGGCATGGACACGCTGGCGGGCCAGATCACCGCCCTCAAAAAGCAATACGCCGGGCAGAAGCTTTATGACCGCATCGCCGATGTGGAGATTTACCTGAATGCCGTCAAATTCACGATGGAGGACGCGGGGACGCCCAACCCCTACGCCAACGCCCCGTTTGCCGGTTTGAACCTGACCCAGGGTCGCGCTGCGTTGACCACCGGCGGGCAACGCGCGACCGAGCTGGCCCAAGGGCAGGCTCCCTGGATGGCGGTTTCCAGCGTGCGCGGCTATTACTCGAAGATCGACGGTTCGGCCCAACCCTATCTGTTGACGCTGCCGGTTGGCTACAACGCGGATTCGCCCAAGCCCTACCGGCTCGACATTTTTGAGCACGGCCGAGGACAGGCCGGGACGGAGATGGGATTCATCAACGGGGGATTCACCGCCGCCCGAGACTTCAACCAACGCCCTTTTGCGCCCGATGCCACCCGGTTCATCCTCCAGCCCTGGGGCCGTTGGTGCAACGCGACCCGGTTTGCCGGCGAGATCGACAGCCTGGAGGCCATCGCCTCGGTGCAGGCCGCCTACCCGATTGACCACAATCGGATTGTGATGACCGGCTTCTCAATGGGCGGCGCGTCGGGCTGGCTGTATGCCACGCATTATCCCGACCGCTGGGCCGCCACCTCGGCGGGAGCGGGTTTTACCGAGACGACGGTGTTTCTGAACATCCGCCCCAACCGGATGCCGCCGGCCTACCAGCAGACGCTCTGGCACATGTATGACTCGGTGGACTACGCCGCCAATCTGTTCAACGATCACATGGTTGCCTATGCCGGGACCATCGACCCGCAGCGGCAGGCTTCCGAGGCCATGAAGGCGGCCATGGCCAAAGAAGGGCTGGAGATGGAGCGCATTGACGGCCCCATGGTCGGTCACACCTACGAGCCCGGCGCGCGGCTGCAGCTCATCGCCCGGCTGGACGAATTGGCCGCCCAGGGCCGCGACCCTGCACCCAAGGAGGTCCATTTTACGACCTGGATGCTGCGCTACAATCAGAGCTTCTGGGTCAAGCTGGACGGGATGGAGCAGCAATGGGTGCGCGCCCGGGCGGTGGCCAAGGTGGAGGGCAGCAACGTGACCCTCACCACCAGCAACATTTCCGCGCTGCATCTGGACTGGGCGGCGGGCCTGGCCCCGTTTGCCGCCGGCACCAAGCCCACCCTGACGGTGGACGGCACCGCCGTCAGCCTCCCCGCCGTGGCGGCCGACCAATCCCTGAACGCCGGGCTGGTGAAAACCAACGGCCAGTGGCGGCTCGGCACCCTCCCGGTTGGCGGCCTGCACAAAGGGCCCGGCCTGCAGGGCCCGATTGACGACGCCTTCCTGGACTCCTTCATGATCGTGCGCCCGACCGGCACGGCGTTCAACGCCGCCGTGGGCCGATGGACCGTGGGGGAGTGCGACCGCGCGATCCTCGACTGGCGCCAGTCCTTCCGCGGCGACGCACGGGTGAAAACCGACACGGAGATCACCGACGCCGACATCGCCGCCCACAACCTGGTGCTCTTCGGCGACCCCGCGAGCAACGCGGTCCTGAAACGCATCGCGCCGAGCCTCCCGATCAAATGGACGGCGGACGGCGTGACGGTCGGGGACAAAAACTATCCGGCGGCCTCATCGGTGCCGCTGATGATTTTCCCGAATCCGCTGAACCCGAAAAAATATGTGGTGCTCAACAGCGGCTTCACGTTCCACGACCTGGACAACAACGACAAGATGAACCCCAAGCTGCCGGACTGGGCGGTGGTGGACATCACGAAGCCGGGCGACATCAACCTGCCGACGGCGGCGGTCGGCCCGGTGGGATTCTTCGACGAGTCGTGGCAGCTGAAAGGGCCGGCGAACTGAGGCCGGGCAGACGGCGGACGCCAACGAGGGAAAATCATCCGGGTCTTGACCGTGGGCGACCAATCTCAGGTCTCGCCGGAGCCGACCCGGCGGTTTTCCGACCGGGTGGAGAACTATGTCCGGTACCGACCGTCCTATCCCGCCGGCGTGATCGCCACGCTGCGTGAGCGGGCCGGCCTTGGGCCCGGTGCGGTGGTCGCCGACGTGGGTTCGGGCACGGGTATTTTTGCCCAACTCCTCCTGCCGCACTGCCTGCGGGTTTTCGGGGTCGAGCCCAACGCGGCCATGCGCGGCGCGGCCGAAAACCTGCTCGCCGGGGTGCCCAATTTCACCAGCCAGTCCGGGACGGCCGAGGCCACCGGCCTGTCCGATGGGTCCGTGGACCTGATCACAGCCGCCCAGGCGTTTCACTGGTTCGAGGTTCCGGCCTGCCGCCGGGAGTTTGCCCGCATCCTGCGCCCCGGCGGCCGGGTGGCGCTGATCTGGAACGAACGACTGACTGATGCCAGCCCGTTTCTCATGGATTACGAGGAACTGCTCCGGAAGCACGCGACCGATTATGCGCAGGTGGACCACACCAGGGTGGACGAGACCGCCTTAAGCGCCTTCTTTGGTCCGGCCGGCTTGTTCACCGCCGAATTCCCCAATGAGCAGCACTTTGATTTGGTCGGACTCGAAGGGCGGTTGCTCTCCTCGTCGTACGCGCCCAACGTCGGCCAGCCAGGCCATGACGCGATGATGGCAGCGTTGGCCGGTCTCTTCGCGCGCCATCAACAGCAGGGCCGGGTTGCCTTGCTCTATCGCACCGAGCTCCATATCGGCCGGTTGACGTGAAGCCCCCTCCGGCCTTCAGGCCGGAGGGGCGACCGCAGCGGCGGTGATCTCGACCTTGAAAGTCGAGCCGGAACCGGGCGAGCTCGTGGCGGTCAGGTCACCGCCCAGCAAGCGGGCGAGCTGGCGTGAAATCGCCAGACCCAGTCCGGTGCCCCCATGGCGGCGGGCGATGGAGCTGTCGGCCTGCTGGTAGGGTTGGAACAGCCCCGCCAGCTGGGCGGCGGCGATGCCGGTCCCGCTGTCCCGCACCTGAAAGAGCATGGTCCAGCCGCCGTCCGGGCGGCACCCAGCGGTCACCCCCAGCTCGATCCCGCCCACGGCGGTGAACTTGATCGCATTGGACAGCAGGTTGCCGAGGATCTGCCGCAGCCGGGCCGGGTCGGTGAGCACCACCGCGGGAACACCGGGATCCACGCGCACCGTGAGCGAGAGATTTTTCGCCTGGGCCGCGGCCGAGAACAGCCGGCGCAGGTCATCAAGCAGGGGCGCGACTTCCATGGGGGTCTGCTCCACCTCCATCCGCCCGGCCTCGATCTTGGAGTAGTCGAGGATGTTGCCGATGAGCGCGAGCAGGCTTTGCCCGGTGGCCTCGATCAGCCCCGCGTTCTCCCGCTGCTCGCGCGTGAGCGCCTCCTCCTGCAGGAGCTGCACCAGCCCGATGATGCCGCTGAGCGGCGTGCGCACCTCGTGCGCCATCACGGCGAGGTAGTGGCCCTTGGCGGCATCGGCCGCCTCGGCCGCCTCCTTCGCGCGCCGCAGTTCGTCCTGCATCTCGCGCCGCTGGGTGATGTCCTGAAACGCCACCAGCACGCTCCGCCGCCCGGCAAACTCGACGTTGGCCGCCGACATCAGCACCCACACCGGCCGTCCGCCCGGTGTGCGCAGTCGCACTTCAAATCCGGTCACGGGCTGGCCGGCCCGCAATCCGGTGAGCAGCCGCTCGCGGTCGGCGGGGTCGTCATAAAACCCCCGCACCATCTCGCCCTCGATCGCCGTCAGGGGGGCCGTCATCACGGCCGCCGCGGAGCGGTTGGCGAACACGATCCGGTTGGTCTCGGCGTCGCTGACCGACACCGGAAACGGCGCCTGCTCGACGAGATCGCGGTATTGCTTCTCGCTCCGGCGCAGCCGGCGGTTCAGCCGCAGGAGCGGGAGTGCCCAGCCGAGCGCGGCCAGCGCGACGGCCGAGATGATGCCCAGCGTCCAGTAAACCCAGCCGTAATCGGGCTGCGGGTTGGGGTCGTAGAGAAAGCGGTCGAGGGGAAAGCCGGCCGGCAGCAGGCCGAACTCCGCATAGGTGTCCGCAATGTGCCGCCACCGGCCCGGGTTCATGTGGCCGACCTCGATCAGCTCCGGGTGCACGAGCGCCGTGGTCTGTTGCGCCTCGAAGAGCAGCGCCGCGCGGGATTTGCGCTGACCAAAGTCGCGGAGGATGCGGTCGGCCAGTTCCTCCGGGTGCGCCAGCGCGTATTCCCAGCCGCGCAGGCTGGCCCGCCGGAACGCGGCCACCCGGGCCGGATGCGCGCGGATCTGCGCCTCCGTGGTGAAAAGGTTGTCGCCGTAGAAATCGACGCCGCCGGCGCGGGGCGTGAAGGTGAGGTATTCCACGCCGGCGGACTTGAGCTGAAACGGCTCGTCGGTGGAGTAGGCCGACATGGCGGCGACTTTGCCGCCGATCAGGTCCTGCACATCAAAGGTGTGGGTCACCACCTGGAGCTTGGCCGGATTGATCCCCTCGGCTTTGAAATAGGCGAACAGCTCCGCCGCCTGGGGCTCGATCATCACGGGCCGCATCGCCAGCGCCTGGAGGTCGTCGGCGCCCGCCGCCTTCCGCGCGAGGAGCACCAAGGGGGAGTGCTGGTAGATCACGGCGAGCGCGACCACGGGCTTGCCCTGGCCGCGCAACAGCACCAAGTCCGACGTGCCCACGCCGAATTCGGCCCGGCCCTGTCGCACCTCGTCCACCGGATCATGGTCCGCCACGGCTTCGCGCAACGTCACCGCCAGCCCCGCCTCGCGGTAGTAGCCTTGTGCGACTGCGGCATAGTAACCGGCAAACTGAAACTGGTGCTTCCATTTTAACTGCAGCGTCACGTGGTCTAGATTCGCGGCCGGCGTCTCCGCCGCGCGCCCCTCCGCCGGCCATGCCAGCGCCCACCAGCCCGAGAGGCAGACGAGGAGCCAGCGGCCCAGGGTGTCGTTACGGCCAGACATCGTCTGGACACAAAAGATGCCTGCGGCAGATGTTCAAGCCAAACCGCTGGGAGGGATGGAAAAGCTGAATCACCATCGGACAAAAACGGCCGGAAACCGCCTGGATAAGGCCAGACAGCTCCAGACCGGCGATTTACGCGGTGGGCGTAAGCTCGGAGCCGTTTCCGCCCGGGCCAAATGGCCGGTTGATCGACCCTTCCCGCGTGAGGGAGCCGATGCTTCTCACGAGGCTGGAGCCTGCGGGCGCCGCCGGATGACTTCATAAAACCACCCTTGGCGTCCGGTTTGGCACACGTTGGCAAGCAACCTGCTGAATGAGCCCCGTCCCGCTGGCCAATCATCGCTCTGCGCGGTGGAAGCCGCACACATCAAACCTAACCTTAGAAAACAACCAAACGTCATGCGCTCCTCATTCAGTAAATTATTCACCACCGGCGTCCTCGCCCTCGGGCTGGGCTCCGGCCTCGCCCGGGCGGCCGACGACACCGTCAAAGTCGGCATCCTCCACGACCTCTCCGGGACGATGGCAATCAGCGAAACCTCGCTGCGTGACATCCTCCTGTTCACCTTCGACGAGATCAACGCCAAGGGTGGCGTCATGGGCAAAAAGATCGTCCCCGTGATCGAGGATCCCGGTTCCGACTGGCCCACCTTTGCCGAAAAAGCCAAGGTGCTGCTTGAGCAGGAAAAAGTGGCGGTGACGTTTGGTTGCTGGACTTCGGTCAGCCGCAAATCCTGCCTCCCGGTCTATGAGAAAGACAACGGCCTGCTCTTCTACCCCGTGCAATACGAGGGTGAGGAGGAGAGCCAGAATGTGTGCTACACCGCCGAGGCGGTGAATCAGCAGGCCATCCCGGCGGTCGATTACTTCATCGCCCAGGGCAAAAAGAAGTTCTACCTGCTGGGGACGGACTACGTCTATCCGCAGACGACCAACCTCGTGCTGCTGGAGTATCTCCGCAGCAAAGGCGTGCCCCTGGCCAACATCGGCGGTGGCTTCAAGAAGGACGAGACGGGCAAGATCATCTCGGCCGGAAAATACACGCCATTCGGCCATAAGGACTACCAGCAGATCGTCGCCGAAATCAAGGACTTCTCCGCCAGCGGCGACGCCTGCGTAATCAGCACGCTCAACGGCGACACCAACCCGCCGTTCTTCAAGGAATACGCGGCCGCCGGCCTCACCGCCGACACCTGCCCCGTGGTTTCCTACTCCATCGCGGAGGACGAATTCCGCAGCCTCCCGGCCAAGGATCTCGTGGGCCAGGTCGGCTGCTGGACCTACTTCATGTCCATTGACACCGATGCGAACAAGACCTTCCTCGCCAACTTCCAGACTTGGCTCTCGGCCACCAAGGCCGACGGCGTCGTCAAGGAAGGCCGCGTGGTGGACTCCCCCATGGTGCTGAGTTACGATGGCGTCTACCTGTGGAAGGCGTGCGTCGAGAAAGCGGGCACGTTTGATGTGGACGCGGTCCGCAAGGTTTGGAAGGCCGGCGTCTCCTTCGACGGTCCCGGTGGCAAAGTGACCACCCAGCCCAACATGCATCTGACCAAGACCGTGTACATCGGCGAGTCCAAGGCGGACGGACAGTTCAAGATCCTGAAGTCCTTCCCCGACGTCTACGGCGAGCCGCACCTGAAGGGCACCTTCAAAGCTGCGAACTAAGGGTTCCGGCCGGGCACCTGGTCTGCACCGGGTGCCCCGGCCTCAGCTGATCAGCGAGGGGCGGCTCCGACGGGATCCGCCCCTCTTTTTTGCAAACTTACGACGAAGAGCGCCGTTTGACGCACGCTGGCATTCCGTCTGCTAGATGAGTTTTCGTCATAGTCGGAGGCTTCAGCCACAAAACCATGTCATGGAATTCCATCTTCCGTCCGCTACTGCGGGCTCTCGTCGTCGGCATCGGCCTGCTGGCCTCAGGCCGGGCTTGGGCGGCGTCGGAAAGCCCGCGGGCGACCATCGTCCGGGCGATTCTCACGACGGATGACACCCAGAAGCGGGACCTCATCGGCTCCCTGGTCGGGCAGGGCGACGAGGCGATCCGGGAAATTTTCACGGCGTGGCGTGAGGACGACCTGTTTGTCTACACCGCCCCGGACGGGACGAAGATCCCGGTCGAGCTGACCGGCACCAAAAACAGCGCCGGCGCGCAGACGGCGGTGCGCGTGGACAACGGGGAATCGTTGCAGGATGCCACGGGCCACGCGCTCCCGCTTGCGGCCGCCAAGCTCACGGCGGTGGGACATGATGCCCGGCTGCGGCTCGCCATGAAGAACGTGGTCGACCTGCTCGACCTCGGTTCGCCGCTGCTCGCCAAGCGCCTGCGGGCCATCCAGACCATCGGGGCGGCCCAGAAGGCCGACAAAATTCCGGTGCTCGAGGCGCGCGGTCGGGTCGAGACGGAGCCCAAGGCCAAGGACGCCCTGCGCGCGGCGATTGCGGTCATCGAACTGGCCGATCCCAGCGACGACGTGAAGCTCAAGGGATTGGCCGAGCTGCGGGAGCTGCATCCGGCGTCCTGCTACGACTTGATCAAGGTTGCACGGGACAAGGCGGAAACGGCGGCCCAGCCGGCGGTCGCTAAGGCGGCGACGGCGGCGCTGGCGGCCATCGACCAGCACAAGGCGGTGGTCAATTTCTACGGCACCCTCTTCCGCGGCCTCAGTGCCGGCAGCATCCTGCTGGTGGTGGCGCTGGGCCTCGCCATTACCTTCGGCCTGATGGGGGTCATCAACATGGCCCACGGCGAGATGATCACGGTCGGCGCCTATGCGACCTACATCACGCAGCATATTTTTGGCGAGGGCATGAATTTCACCATCCCCTTTGTGCGGCTCGCGATCCACCTGCCTGGGATGCACCTCACCGGCTGGGGCTATCAGATGTTTTTCGTGGCCGCCATTCCGGCCGGCTTCCTGAGCGCGGCGCTGGTCGGCGTCGCCCTCGAACGGAGCGTCATCCGCTTCCTCTACCGGCGCCCCCTCGACAGCCTGCTCGCGACCTGGGGCGTCTCGCTCATCCTGCAGCAGTTATTCAAGCTCACCTTCGGCTCCAACAACGTGGATGTGGCGACACCGGTGTACTTGAGCAGCAACTGGACGATCTACGACGTCACCTTCGACTGGAACCGGGTGTTCGTGATCGGTTTCGCCATCTTGATCGTCCTAGGCGTCTGGCTGGCGCTGACGAAGACGCCGCTCGGCCTGCTCATCCGCTGCGTGATGCAGAACCGGACCATGGCCGCGTGCATGGGGGTGCGCACGGAGCGGGTGAACATGCTTACCTTCGGCCTGGGCAGCGGGCTGGCCGGGCTGGCGGGTGTGTTCGTGAGCCAGCTCGGCACCGTGGGTCCGTCGATGGGTCAGGAGTACATCGTGGACAGCTTCATGACCGTCGTGGTGGGCGGGGTCGGGAGCATCTTCGGCACCGTCGTGAGCGCGCTGGGGATCGGCCTGTCTGACCAGTCCCTCCAGCAAATCCTCCTGAACCCGGTGCTCGGCAAGATCCTCGTGCTGCTCGCCATCATCCTTTTCCTGCAATGGCGGCCCACCGGCCTGTTCGCGGCCAAGAGCCGCAGCTTGGATTGAGGGTCCGCCGCCTACCGCCCATCCCCCGCATGAGTTCACCCCCCACCGTCCCCCTCCGCCCCCTCGTTCGCTCCCGCCACCGGGAGTTTTTGGTGGTTGGGAGCATCTTGGGGCTGCTCGCCGTGGGTTTTCCGCTGTCGAATGCCCATGGTTGGATGGACGACTTTACCATCACGCTCTGGGGCAAATATCTTTGCTACGCTTTGCTCGCCGTCTCGGTGGATCTGCTGTGGGGTTACACCGGCCTGCTGAGCCTCGGCCAGGCGCTGTTTTTCAGCCTCGGCGGCTACATGTTCGGGATGTACCTGATGTTGCAAATCGGGATGCTCGGCAGCTACGCCAAGTCGGGGCAGAATCCGAACGGACTGCCGGATTTCATGGTTTTTCTCGGGCACACCTTCCTGCCCGCCTTCTGGCGGCCCTTCCAATCCTTCAGCTTTGCGGTCAGCATGGTGTTTGTCCTGCCGGGGCTGCTCGCCTTGGTCTTTGGCTTCCTCGCCTTCCGCTCGCGCATCAAGGGGGTCTATTTCTCGATCCTCACCCAGGCGCTGACCTACGGTGCCGCGCTCATGTTCTTCCGCAATGATTTCACCATGGGCGGCAACAACGGCTTCACTGATTTCAAGTTCATCCTGGGGCACTCGCTGGTGGAGAAAGGCAGTGGGCCGGCGACCATGCGCGGATTGTTTGTGGTGACGGCGGTCCTGCTGCTGCTGGTCTGTCTGGGCTGCCATTGGCTCAACGGCACCAAGTTCGGCCTGGTTCGCCAGGCGATCCGCGACGGCGAGAACCGCGTGCTGTTCAGCGGCTATGCCACGGCAAACTACAAGCTCTTCGTCTTTGTCGCGGCGGCGATGATCGCGGCGGTGGGCGGCGCGCTGTTTGTCCCGCAGGCCGGGATCATCAATCCGGACCAAATGACCCCCGATAAGTCGATCGAGGCCGTCATCTGGGTGGCGGTCGGCGGCCGTGGCACCCTGATCGGCCCGATCATCGGGGCGATTGGGGTCAACGCGCTCAAGAGCTGGGCCACCCACGCCTATCCGGACTCGTGGCTGATCATCCTCGGGCTGATCTCCCTCATGGTGGTGATGTTCCTGCCGGGTGGGGTGGTCAGCCTGCCGGCCAGGCTCGCGGAGCTGTGGCGCCGCCGCCGTCCGGCCACCGCGCCAGCCACCGGAGTGACGAAACCCGCCCCCGACCGCGCATGAGCCATCCCATCCTCCTCGTCGAAGACGTCTCCAAGACCTACGATGGCTTCAAGGCCATCTCGGACCTGACGTTCTATCTTTATCCGGGCGAACTCCGCACGGTCATCGGGCCGAACGGCGCGGGCAAATCCACCTTCTTCGACCTGATCACCGGCCGCGCGCGGCCGGACAAGGGCAAGATCGAATTCGGGGCCGAGGCCGGCCCCAACAAGGACCTGACCAATTACAGCGAATATGAGATCAACCGGCTCGGCATCGGGCGGAAATTTCAGACCCCCAGCGTCTTCGTCGAGCACACGGTGTACCATAATTTGGTGTTGTCCATCAAGGGCAACCGCGGGGTTTTCGCCTCGTTGTTTCACCGCCTCTCCTCGACCGAGCGCGACCGGATCGACGAGCTGCTCAAGCTCATCCGGCTCGACAATAAGCGGAATTGGAAATCCGGCCTGCTGGCCCACGGCGAAAAACAATGGCTGGAGATCGGCATGCTGCTGGCCCAGGAACCCAAGGTGCTGCTGGTGGACGAGCCCGCCGCCGGGATGACCGACGAGGAGACGCACCGCACGGGGGAGCTGCTGATCAGCCTCGCGGGCAGGCACAGCATTGTGGTCATCGAACACGACATGGCTTTCGTCAAGCAGATCGCCCGCGACAACCCGGTCACCGTCCTCCATCAGGGCCATGTGCTTTGCGAGGGAAAGTTTGAGGAAGTGCAAGCCAACCCCAAGGTCCGCGAGGTCTACCTCGGCCGCGGCAAACACGGCACCCGATGAGCACCCGAAGTCAGAGATCGGACGTCAGATATCAGCCCCTGCCATCCGGGCCGGCGGTGGCCCCACTTTCCCTTCTGACCTCTGGTCAGCCCCTATGAGCACCCTGCTCCAACTCACCGCGGTGGAAACCGACATCGGCGGCTCCCGGATTCTCCGGGGGGTGAACCTCGAGATGAACCCGGGGGAGGTGGTTGCGCTGATGGGCCGCAACGGGGTGGGCAAGACCACCACCCTCCGCTCGATCACCGGGGTGCTGCCCGTGCGCGCCGGGACGATTACCTTTGCCGGCCGGCGCATCGACCAGCTTCCCGCCGATGAGCGGGCCCGCGCCGGCATCGGCTACGTCCCGCAGGGCCGCGACATCTTTCCGCACCTCACCATTGAGGAAAATCTCCAGGTCGGCCTGGTGGTCCACGGCCGCAAGGGCCCGGCCGCCAAGGCCGCGTTGGAGCGCGTGTTCACGCTCTTCCCGGTGCTCAAGGAGATGCTCAAGCGCAAGGGGGGCGTCCTCTCCGGCGGGCAGCAGCAGCAGCTGGCCATCGGCCGCGCCCTGCTCACCAACCCCAAACTGCTCATCCTCGACGAGCCCACCGAGGGCATCCAGCCTTCCATCATCGAGCAGATCGGCGACACGTTGAAGAAGCTCAAGACCGAGGGTCTCGGCCACGACTACGCCCAGGAGATCGCGAACGCGGTGAAAACCCTCAAGACCGAGGGTTCACTTTCCATCCTGCTGGTGGAGCAGTATGTGGATTTCTGCCGCGAGGTCGCCGACCGCTTTTACGCGATGGATCGCGGGGCCGTGGTCATCTCCGGCGCGATCGCCACCCTCACGGACGAGGTGGTCAAGCAACACCTTCAAGTCTAAGGGCAGAAGGACTGAAAAGCTGAAGGGCTGAAACCTGAGCCCCCTTCACTCTAACATGACCATCAAATAAATTTCTATCCCTTCTGACTTCAGCATTCAGCCTTTCAGCCCTTCAGACTTACAGCCTTTCTTCCCTCATGCACCTCACCCCGCGCGAACGCGAAAAGCTGCTGATTGTCACCGCCGCCGACCTCGCCCGGCGCCGCCAGGCGCGCGGGCTGAAGCTCAATTATCCGGAGGCGATTGCGATCATCACCTACGAGATCATCGAGGGCGCCCGCGACGGCCGGTCGGTGGCCGACCTCATGAGCCACGGCACCACCATCCTCAAGCTGGCCGATGTGATGGAGGGGGTCGCCGAGATGATCCATGACGTGCAGGTCGAGGCCACGTTCCCCGACGGCACCAAGCTGGTGACCGTGCATCATCCCATCCGGTGAAAGGCTGAAAATGAAAATCTCTCGAACCATGGCGTTGACCGCCTCCTTCTCGTTAGATTTAGGAGCCTGCTTGCGGGCGATTCCGTCGCTCAGGCCCGGGATTCAGCCCTTCAGCCTTTCAGCCCTTCAGCCTTTTTCACCATGATTCCCGGCGAAATTATCCCCGCGCCCGATGCGCCTGCGCTCGACGCCAACCCGGGTCTGGCCACGCACACGCTCACGGTCGCCAACACCGGCGACCGCCCCATCCAGGTCGGCTCGCACTATCATTTTTTCGAGACCAACGCGGCCCTGCGCTTCGACCGGGCCGCCGCCCGCGGCTTCCGCCTGAACATCCCGGCCGGCACCGCCGTGCGGTTCGAGGCGGGCGACACCAAGGAGGTCGAGCTGGTGGCCCTCGCCGGCAGCCGGGAGGTCTTCGGACTCAACGCCAAAATCAACGGCCGGCTCGATGCGGGACCACGGCAAAAACCGAAAAATGTGGAACTCAGGAAATCACGAAAGAAGTCCCGATGATTGTCTCCACTTCCTGATTTCCTGAGTTCCCCATCACCTTCTCTCCATGCTCAAACTTTCCCGCCGCCAATATGCCGAGATGTTCGGACCCACCGTGGGTGACCGCGTGCGTCTCGCGGACACGGACCTGTTTGTCCAGGTCGAGCGCGACCTGATCGCCGAGGGGGGAGGCTACGGCAATGAGATCAAGTTTGGCGGCGGCAAGGTGATCCGCGATGGCATGGGCCAGTCGCCGACGGCCCTCGACGCCGAGTGTCTGGATCTCGTCATCACCAACGCCCTCATCCTCGACGCCGGGCTGGGCGTCATCAAGGCCGACATCGGGATCAAGCACGGGCTGATTGTCGGCATCGGCCACGCCGGCAACCCGGGCATCCAGAGCGGGCTTGGCTCGGTCTATCCCGACCCGCGGACCAAAAAGAAGAACCCCATGATCGTCGGGGCGGGCACCGAGGTCCTCGCGGGCGAGGGTTGCATCATCACCGCGGGGGGAATTGACACGCACATCCATTTCATCTGCCCGCAGCAGATTGACGAGGCGATCAGCGCCGGCATCACGACGATGCTGGGCGGCGGCACCGGCCCCGCGCATGGCACCTACGCCACCACCTGCACGCCCGGCACGTGGAATCTCCACCGCATGCTCGAGGCGGCCGAGGCCTACCCGATGAACCTCGGTTTTCTCGGCAAGGGCAACTGCGGCACCGCCGCGCCCCTGCGCGAACAGATTCTGGCCGGGGCCATCGGGCTCAAGCTCCACGAGGATTGGGGCACCACCCCCGCCGCCATTGATGTCTGCCTCGGCGTCGCCGAGGAGTTCGACGTGCAGGTGGCGATCCACACCGACACGCTCAACGAGTCCGGCTTCGTGGACGACTCCATCCGCGCCTTCCGGGGCCGCACCATCCACACGTTTCACTCCGAGGGCGCCGGCGGCGGGCACGCGCCCGACATCATCCGCGTCTGCGGCGAGCCCAATGTGCTCCCGTCGTCCACCAACCCCACGCGGCCCTACACGGTCAACACCATCGACGAGCATCTCGACATGCTCATGGTCTGCCACCATCTGGACGCGAAAATCCCCGAGGACGTCGCGTTTGCCGAGTCGCGCATCCGCCCCGAGACCATCGCCGCCGAGGACTGCCTGCACGACCTTGGGGCGATCTCAATGATGTCATCCGACTCGCAGGCCATGGGGCGGATCGGGGAGGTCATCATCCGGACCTGGCAGACCGCGCACAAGATGAAGCAGCAGTTCGGTCCGCTGGCCGGCCGGTCCCACCCGGCCGCCGACAACTTTCGCGCGCTCCGCTATCTGGCCAAATACACCATCAACCCGGCGATCGCGCACGGCATCAGCCACCTCGTGGGCTCGGTCGCGGTGGGCAAGCTGGCGGATCTGGTGGTGTTCAAGCCCGCGCTCTTCGGGGTGAAGCCCGAGACGGTGCTCAAGGGCGGGTTTATTGCCTGGGCCAACATGGGCGACCCCAACGCTTCAATCCCGACACCCCAGCCGACCTTCTACCGCCCGCAGTTTGGCGCCGCCGGCAAGGCGCTCGGGCGCACCTGCCTGACGTTCGTCAGCGAAGCCTCGCTCCGTAGCAAGACCGGGCCGAAACAGCTCGGTTTGTCGCGCCGACTTGAGCCGGTGAAGAGCTGCCGCAAGATCGGAAAGAAAGACATGGTGCTCAATGATGCGCTTCCGAAGATTGAGGTGGACCCCGAGACCTACACCGTGAAGGCCGACGGTCGCATACTCACCTGCGAGCCCGCCAAAGTTTTGCCAATGGCCCAAAGATTCTTTCTCTTTTAATCCTCACGTGCTTGGCGCGCCGAAGCCTTGGCGAAGGCGGGTGAGCCGGCCAAAGTTTTGCCGATGGCGCAGCGGTATTTCCTGTTTTGAGGCGCGTGGGAGCGTGGGCCGACGGGCCGTCCTGTTATTCCGATGTGGGCGGAGCGCCAGGGAACCCCGCCTACATTCAACCTAAATCCCGCCGTGACAATATCAACTAATAGTTGACATGTTTTGTTGGACAGGACCGTCAGGAAGGGGTTCGGTCCGTGCGGGACGCGATCAGCCAGACCAGCAGCTGCAGGGTGCGCTCGGCGTCCGGCATTCGCGTGCGTGCGACAAAATAGGCGTTGATGGTCTGGCGGTCCAAACCCAGCACCCGCGCGAGATTCACCTGCGCGCCGTATTTGCGCAAATGCGGGCGGACCTCGGCAACCAGCGCATTCCAGAGTGGAGTGTCAGCACCGGGACGAAGCGTCCGGCCCTGGCGGGGCCGGCGGGCGAGGCGGAAACTGCGGCGTTGATCAGCGGCGAACGTCGTCGCGGCCTCGGCCAGGATCTTGGCGAACTCCAGGTGGAGTTCAATTTTCGGGTGCACCGGGAGGGAAGTGTCCATCAGCCATGTCAACTAATAGTTGACGTAATTTAGGCAAGCTTTTTGTGGCCGCATTGCCTTGGCAGACGGAAAGGAAGGGGCGTGGAGGGCAACGTGGTGCGTGGGTAGTGGTTCAGTTTGCCTTAGCCGGGGTAGGTGGCGCACTTGTCGCGCCACGTTGCGAGGCAAGCTCGCAACCTACGATATAGCCAAACTAACCCACCACCGGTGCGTATCGCAAAAGCTTTCCCTCGTGGGAGGGTTGCCCCATAGGTAGGCCACGCATTTCCCATGCTACAACTCATTCACGTCCCACTCGAAAAACCGGACCCCCTGCCGGCAGAAGTCGCGCTGCGGGTCGAGCGTCTCACCTTGGCTAAACGGCTCTGGCGTGGCATCGCCGAGGATGGCACCGAGTTCGGTTTTGAGCTGGCCGGGCCGCTGAAGGACGGCGACCCGTTTTGGCAAACGTCCACGGCGCGCTATGTCGTCCGCCAGCATCCCGAGGCCGTCGTGGAGGTCTCGCTCGAGGTCGCGCCGTCCGCCGCAGCCGGGATCGGGTGGGCCATCGGTAACCTGCACCTTGAGCTTTCGGCCGAGCCCACGCGCCTGCTCGCACCCGACGAGCCCGCGGTGCGCCAGTTGCTCGACCGGCTCAAGGTGCCGTTCAAGGCCACCACCGCGGTCTTCCGCCCGGGCCGTTTCGCCCGGGGCAATCTTCCCACCCAGGAGCTGGGGCCGGGGCACCGGCATTGAGCGGAAATGGATGAAGGATGAATCATGAAGGATGAAATCGGAGGAGGAAACGCGCCGGGCGCCGGGCCGGCCTGCGGGGTGGAGCGCGTTGACCCCAACGCGCTTGCCGCCCCAGCAGCGTCTTGGGGTCAAGCCGCTCCACCGCCTCGGACCCAAGATGTCGCCTGGTTGGTCGGCCTGTTGCAGGCGGGTGATTCCTTTTATCCTACGGGGGGTTATGCGCATTCGCTCGGACTTGAGGGGCTGGTGCAGGAGGGGGTGGTGCGCGACCGTGCCACGCTGCGGGAGTTTGTGCTGCGCTCAGCGCTGCCTGCGCTCCAGCACACCGAGCTGCCGCTCGCCGCCCATGCCTGGCGGGCGTTGGCTGCACCGGACTGGTCCCAGGTCGGCGAGATCTGCGTGCTTTCCGCCGCGCTGAAGCCCGCCCGCGAACTCCGCGCCGCCGCCGGGAGCATCGGCCGCCAGCGCGCCGAGCTCATGGCGGCGCTGCACCACCATCCCCTCGCGCAGGAATACCTCACGCGGGTTGCGGCCAGGGCTTGGCCGCATTCGTCGGCCGTCTCCGCCGCGTTGGAGGGCCGGGTGTTGGGGGCGCCACTCCCCGCCGTGCTCGCGGGTCTCACCTACTCGACCCTCGCGGCGCTGCTGTCGGCCGCCATGAAGCTGCTGCGCCTCGGCCAGAACGCCTGCCAGTCGCTGCTCACCGAGGCGCTGGCCACGGCGCCAGCGCTGATCGCCGCCGCCGAATCCGTGCCCTTGGCCGAAATCGGCTGGTTCAATCCCTGGCACGACATCGCCGCCGCCCGCCACGAATCTGCGGATGCCCGCATGTTTATTTCCTGATTTTTCAACGCAGAGACGCCAGGCCGCGAAGTTCCCAAGCCCTGCTCTTCTGTTTTCTGTTCTTTGCACCTTGGCTGCTTTGCGCTTAATCCGTTTTCCATGTCACTCAATCGTCCCCCTCGAATTGGCATTGGCGGCCCGGTTGGCTCCGGCAAGACCATGCTGTGCCTCAAACTCTGCCAGCAGTTGCGCGCGCGACGCTCGATGGCGGTTGTCACCAACGACATCTATTGCTCCGAGGACGCGCAGTTCCTCATTGCCCAAAGCGCGCTGCCGGCGGAGCGCATCGCGGGCGTCGAGACCGGCGGGTGCCCGCACACGGCCATCCGGGACGACACCACCATGAACGAGCAGGCCTGCCGGGCGCTGGAGGCCAAGTTTCCCGACCTGGATCTCCTGCTCGTCGAGAGCGGCGGCGACAACCTGACCGCCACGTTTTCGCCCGAGCTGGTGGACGCGTTCATTTATGTGATTGATGTGGCCGAGGGGGACAAAATCCCGCGCAAGGGCGGCCCGGCGATCCGGTTCAGCGACCTGCTGATCATCAATAAAATCGATCTCGCCCCGCTGGTGGGCGCCGATCTCGGCGTGATGGAGCGCGACGCCAAGATCCAGCGCGGCGCGCGGCCGTTCTTGTTTTGCGATCTGAAGCGCGAGCACAACCTCGCCGCCGTCATCAACTGGGTCGAACACGAGGTGCTGTTTGCGCGGAAAGCCCATGCGGGGTCCCACCTTCGCCAATAGCTTCGGCGCGACAAGGAGGGCACCCCCCCACAACAAACAAACTGATGTCTGAATTCTCCGGCCATCTTTTACTCCAGGCCGCGGCCCGCGCCAACGGTCGCACGGCCCTGGCCGCGCAGTCGTTTCGCGCGCCCTACCACATCAGCAAGCCCTACTGGGACACGGACACCCGCACCCTGCTCGTGCAGGTCGTGAATCCCACGGCCGGCATCCTCGCTGGGGACCGGCTGGAGTCGGCCATCGCGGTGGGCGCGGGCGCGGCGCTGCTCGTGACAACCCCAAGCGCGAGCCGGGTTTTCCAGATGAAGGGTGGCACGGCCGAGTGCCACCAGCATTTCTCGGTCGCGGCAGGCGGGTGGCTGGAAATGATGCCCGAACCGCTCGTGCCGCACCGCGGTTGCCGTTTTCGGCAGACCACGCGCATCGAGGTGGCGCCGGGGGGCGGGATGTTTTTCGCCGACCTGCTGATGCCCGGTCGCGTCGCCCACGGCGAGGCCTGGGAGTGGGAGAAGCTGTGTCTGGAAATCGAGGTGCGCCTCGGTGGCGAGCTGATCCTGCGCGAGCGGCTGGCGCAATCCGGGGAGGAACTGCGGGCGCTCGCCGACTTCGCCGGCTCCGGACCGGCTGCTTGCTTTGGCAACGCTGTGCTGGTGGCACCTGCTGGCGAAAGCGACGCAGGTTGGCGGAAGGCCGTGGAGGCGCTGCACGGCGATGGGCTGTGGGTGGGCGTCAGCCCGTTGCGGCTCGGCGGCTGGAACCTGAAATTGGTCGCCTCCGACGGCGTGAAACTGCGGCGCGGGCTGCGCGACATGCGCCGGGCCCTGGCGACCGCCTTTCCCCGGCTCGCCTGCGACCCGCGGAAGCTGTGAGCGGGTAGGGCGGGGTTGTCCCCAACCCGCCAATTCTTAGCGGCACGGCGCGTTGGGGACAACGCGCCCCAACTCGATCAGTAGATCAAAGCCAGGCCACCCACCACCGCCACGGCACCCCCGGCCAGCGCTTCAAGCTTTGGACTGGATTTCAAGGCGAATCCGAGGCGCAGCCCGGTGGCATGCAGGAGCGCGGTGGCGAGCATAAAACCGGCCCCATAGCTGAAACCTCCCGCGGTCGACCCCATCTCCGCTCCGTGCGCCACTCCGTGGAAAACCGCGAAGCTGCCGACCAAAACCATGCCGGCGGCCACGGGCATGCGCGTGGTGGTGGCGATGAGCAGACCGAGGACGAGGATGGAGGCGGCGATGCCCTGCTCGGTCCCGGGGATGGCGCCCATGAAATGCCCGTAGGCGGTGGCGAGAGCCATCACGCCGACGAAGGCCATCGGCACTAGCCAGCGCGCCCGGCCACCCAGTTGCGCCGCCCACAGGCCGACTGCGATCATGGTGAGCAGGTGGTCCCACCCCGAAAGCGGGTGGGCGAAACCGCCGCCAAAATCCCAAGTCAGGTCATGGCCCGGATGCGCCTGGGCGAGCACGGGAAGAGGAGAGCGAGGGCGCCAAGCAGCGCGAGGCGGTGGGAGGGTTTCATGAGGGGGGAAGTCAGCAGTTTTCGCGCCATCTGGCGGCGCATTTGGGCGTCGGTTTGCTAGCGGAAGCGGGGGCCGGGAGGAAGCGATTTTTGGCCGGGACGACCGGGAAAATCCTGCTCGACAGAATACGGAAATTGTGTCTCTGTTACACTCGTGCCGTCCACCACCGCCATTTCGATCAAGCAGCTCCACGCCAAAACCGGCGAATGGGTTCGCCGTGCCGGCAAATCCAGGACGCCCCTGCCGGTCACGGACAGGGGCCGGCTGGTCGCCGTGCTCGCGGGGACGCACCTGCAGATGCCGCGCCGCCGGCGCACATTGCTGCCGGCCTACGCCGCGTTGCTGGCGAAAGCCCCGGGCCAGGATGTCCTTGCCGACCTCAACGCCGTGCGGGGTGACCGCTGACCATGGTGTTTTGCGACACCTCCACCCTTGCGAAGTTTTACGTCCCGGAAAGCGAATCCGCCGCCGTGCGCGCCCGGCTCGATGCGGAGGACCGGGTCGTCTTGTCCGAGCTTGCACGGGCCGAGTTGATGGGGGTTTTCCACCGCCGCCTGCGCGAGCGAAAATGGTCGCGCGATGAATTTCAGGCGGTCGTACGGCAGTTTGACCAGGACGACCTGGGCGGTTTCTGGGCTTGGGCTCCGCTCGACCGGTTGGTGGTGGAGCAGGCGGCGAAAACCTACACCACCCTGCCCGCCGAAGTATTCCTCCGCACGGCCGATTGCCTGCATCTCGTCACGGCCGTCCATCACGGCTTTGTGGAAATCCACACGCATGACGCCCACCAAATCAAGGGGGCGGCAGCGTTGGGTTTGACGCCCGTCATCCTCGCCTAGTTCTGAAAATGGCAATCCCCCCCAGACGTATTGTCATCGCCGGCGGGGGCGCGGCGGGATTTTTTGCGGCCATCGCCTGCGCGGAGGCCGATCCCTCCGCCGAGGTGCGCCTGTATGAGGCGACCGCCCACCCGCTCGCCAAGGTGCGGGTCTCCGGCGGCGGGCGCTGCAACGTCACCCATGCCTGCTTCGAGCCGCGCGAGCTGGTCACCCGCTACCCGCGCGGCGCGCGCGAGCTGCTCGGCCCGCTCACCCGTTTCGGGCCGCGCGACACCGTCGCCTGGTTCGCCGCGCGCGGCGTCGAGCTCAAGACCGAGGCGGATGGCCGGATGTTTCCGGTGACCGATGACTCGGCCACGATCATCAATTGCCTCCAGGCCGCCGCCGCCAAAGCCGGGGTGCAGATTTTCACACGGTGTGGGTTGAAGGAGGTGGAGCGCGTTGACCCCAACGCGCTTGGGGAGCATGAGTTGCCGGAAAGCGCGTTGGGGTCAACGCGCTCCACCTT
>CAIYUN010000037.1 GCA_903929355.1 uncultured Opitutaceae bacterium | reverse complement strand
CTCCGCCAGCACCGCCTCCTGGCAGCGCACCGCCTCCCCGGGCCGCGCCGCACACACGATCAGGTCCAGCGACGTGCCCAGGATGTCGTCGCGGGCGTAGGTGTATTCCTGCAACGCCAGCCGCTGCTGCTCCACCACCCCCGTCGGCGGCCGCGACGGCTGACCCAGCGCAGGGAGCGCTGGCGGGCGGCCCACCACCACCGACAGCCCGGCGGCGGTGTAGACAAAGCGCGAGCGCACGCGCGGCGGCGGTGGAGGCATGGGGAAGAAAGGCTGAAGGGCTGAAGGACTGAAAGCTGAAAGAGGGAGGCAGTCGGAGCCAAGGGAGCATCCGGGGGTTAGACGGCCTGCTATGGCGGTGCCGGATCGACCCTCGGTCCGTAGCTGACCTGGGAGACCCCCGTTTCGACCGTGGCGGTGAGTTCGGCCGCGTGGGGCACGCCCTCACAGACGATCGAGGTGTTGGTGGAAACGTGGCGGCCGTCCTCACGGTTGATCTCCACGGTGATGGTATAAGTTCCCTGCGGCACGGGCTTGCCGAAATCGTCGGTGCCGTCCCACACCACGGGATAGGTCCCGGGCGCGCGGGTGGCCCGGCTGACCGAATGAATAAAATCGTCGTCCCCACCGGGGGCGCTCGCCGCATACCAAGTCGTGAGGTCGGACTGGTAGTTGGAGTTGTTGCCAAACAGGCAGACCGTGCGCACGAATTTGCGCTGGGCGTCCTTCACCCAGATAACGATGTAAGGGCGCTTGCCCACCCGGCCGCCGCGCCCGCCGGCCGCGCCCGTGCCCGCCGCCGGGGCCGGGGCACCGATGACCAAGTTGACGGTCACCTGGAAGTTTTTGGGCCAGGGTGCCACCGTTTGGGCCGACGCGGGCGTTCCGGCGGACGCGGCCCTGGAAGGGGCGGTGGCCGCAGAGTTAGCCACCTCGGGCGGGCTGGAGTCCGGCGAAGCCGGCGTGGTCGGCGCGGCGGGGTCAGCCACAGTGGCAAAGCTACCCCCGCGTGCAATTCCCCCACCCCGGTCCACCATGAGATGGCCCAATGCGCGGCCGAGGTCGGCCAAACCGGCCGCGCCCGGCGGGCCCAGCACACTCAGGGCCGCCGCGAGCGCGTTGGCCGTCACACAGTCGGTCGCGACGACCGTGGCGCTGCGCACGTCCGCCACCGGCTGGAGGGTGCGCGGGTCAATCAGGTGCGAGTAGCTCCGGTCGGCAATGACCAGTGGCCGCGCATAGTCGCCGCTCGTCGCCACCGCCGCATCGCGCAGCGGAAACGTCGTGAGCAGCGGCGCATTTTCGGCCGGTTGGGACGGATCGGCCACGCCGATCCTCCAGATGACATCGCCCCAGCCCCGGAGGTCACCCCCGAGATTGAGCAGCCCGGCCGGCGCCAGCCGGCGCGCCACCGCCACCGCCCGGTCAATGATCGCGGCCTTGCCCAACGCATCCACATTCAAAGCGCCCGGGGCGTTCAGCGCCGCACGCAGCTCCGCGGCGGTCGGCACCCGACCGGTCCGCGCGGCCGCCCGCCAGAGGCGCATCACGTTGGCCAGCCGCGCGTCCACCGCCCCACCCGTCCGCCCCGACCAGTCATCATAGTCGGCCAGCAACTGTCGCAGCTCCGGCGCCACCGCCGGTTGCAGGCCCTGCGACACCCGGCTGATCTCGCTCGCCGGATCGTAGGTGCTCAGGATCCCCCGCAACCGCTCGATCTCCGCCAGCACCGCCTCCTGG
>CAIYUN010000036.1 GCA_903929355.1 uncultured Opitutaceae bacterium | reverse complement strand
GCTCGGCGTTCACGATCCGACGCCCGCGCGTGTCCTGTTTTCTCTCTCCGTCTAAAACTTCCGTTGTGATGGTTGCCATCCTCGCAGCTTACACCGCCGCCCCGCTGCCGAATAGTAGGTCGAGCGCCGGACGCTTACGAAGCAGCGGATGCGCGCGACCAAGAAACACCGCGCTGGGATCAAGTCCGCCCGCGGTCGGCCCGGCGACGAGTGAGAGAAGATTTTCGATTTTGGATTAAAGGTCCACGCGGTCCTCATCCAACGTCACTTCGAGCCAGCGCGTTGAGGTCCCGGCCTACGCGCAAGGCTCCGGCAGGCGCAGCAACGCGCTCCACCCGCCAATCCCGGCGCGCCCGTGGATGCTGGGTGAGGGAGGGCGCCTACAGCGCCTTGATCACGTCCGTGACCACCTCGCAGGCCCGGTCCACCGCTGCGCCTTCATGCGCGGTGCTGAGGAACCAGGTCTCGTAGGCGCTGGGCGGGAAATAAACGCCTTGCTCGAGGCAGGCGTGGAAAAATCTCGCAAAGAGCTTCGCGTCACCGGTGAGGGCGGTGGCGTAGTCGCGCACCGGGGTGGGGGTGAAAAACGCGCTCAACATGGAGCCGCATTGCGGGACCTGCACGGGCAGCCCCTTGGCCTGAGCCGCGGTGAGCACGGCGTCGCGGAGCTGCTGCCCCAGGGCGTCGAGCCGGGCGTAAGGATTCTCCTCCTCCAGCAGGCGCAGCGCGGAAATACCTGCTGCCATCGCCAGCGGGTTGCCGCTTAATGTGCCCGCCTGATAGACCGGGCCGAGCGGCGCGAGGTGGTCCATGATCTCCGCCCGGCCACCGAACGCGCCCACCGGCAGGCCACCGCCGATGATTTTGCCGAGACAGGTGAGATCGGGGAGGGTGGAGGAAATGGTGAATGCGGAGTGCGGAGTGCGGAGTGCGGATTCGGGGGCAAGCCCCTGCACGCCGGCGAGATGTAGGCGGAAGCCGGTCATGACCTCGTCATAAATCAGCAGGGTGCCGTTTCGAGCGGTAATTTCCCTGAGATACTGCAGGTAGCCGTGGTCAGGCATGATGAAACCCACATTGCCGCAAAAAGGCTCGATGATGACGCAGGCGATCTGTCCGTGGTTGGCGGCAAAAGCGGCCTCAAGCGCAGCCCGGTCGTTATAGGGGAGCACCACGGTCTCCTGGGCGAACGCGGCGGGGATGCCGGCGCTGTCGGGGTGGCCGTGGGTGAGCGCACCCGAGCCGGCCTTGATCAGCAGCGAGTCGGAGTGCCCGTGGTAGCAGCCGGAGAACTTGATGATCTTGTCGCGGCGCGTGAACCCGCGCGCCAGCCGGATGGCCGACATGGTGGCCTCCGTGCCGCTGTTGCACAGCCGGACCTTCTGAATTGACGGCACCAGCCGCGTGATCAGCTCGGCCATCTCGACCTCATACGGATTGGGCGTGCCGAACGACGTGCCCTGGTCCAGCGCCTCCGCAATGGCCGCGCGAATGCGCGGATGGTTGTGCCCGTGGATCGCCGGACCCCAGGTGCAGACGAAGTCAATCAGCTCGCGGCCGTCGGCCGTGGTTAGTGTCGCCCCGCGCGCGCTTTGCACGAAGAACGGCGTCCCGCCGACAGAGCGGAAAGCGCGGACGGGTGAGTTGACGCCCCCTGGCATGAGCCGGAGGGCGCGGGCGAAGAGGGAGTCGGAAATGGGATTGGTAGGCATTTTGAAACCACTAAGGGACACTCATGGGCACTGATAAGGAGCGCCGGAGTCAATCTTTGGAGTATTCAGACGACACCCCGGGTGCCGATGCTTAGCAGGTTTCCCTCGGGGTCCTTGCCATTGCAAAAGGTTGAGTTGGGGGTGACGTGGATGGGCCCCAGTTTCAGTCCGCGGCCCTCAAGGAGAGCCTTGGCTTTGGCGACATCCTTGACGCCGAAGACAATCTTCGCCGCGGCCCGGCGGTGATCGGCCGTCTTGGCAGCCTGATGCAGGGCGAGGTTGCAGCCACCGGCCCCCAGCTCGATCCAGCCTTTTTCCGGAGCGCCCACGACCTTCAAATCAAAAATCCGCTGGTAAAATCCAGCGACTTTTTCGACGTTTTTGACGTAGAGAACGATGCGGGTGATCGGGGCAAACATGGCGACGGAGGTTGAACCACTAATCTTCACTCATGGGCACTAATAAGAGAAACCTAGAGGACGCGGCGTTTCCATTCGAGTTTTTCAAATGTGCCAAAATTGACCAAGTAGCCGACCCGTTTTCGGGTCGCCTTCAGATAGTTGATGAGCTGTGCCTCGTGCTCCGGTATAAGCGACTTGACTGCCTTCAACTCGACAATGATTTCGTCGAGGACGATCAGGTCGGCCTCGTATTGCTTTTTGAGAGGACGCCCTTTGTAATGGAGTGTGAGCTTGGGATGGGTTGCGAAGGGGATTCTGCGTTCGGTAAGCTCCATCTCCAAGCTCTCTTGGTACACCTCTTCGAGGAAGCCGCAGCCCATTTCATTATAGACCTCAAATGCCGCAGCCATAAAATTGTAGCCTTCGTGTTGGTAAAGTTCGGTGCCAATTTCTTTCATAACTAAATATATTAGTGTTAATTAGTGAAGATTAGTGGTTTCAACTTCAGCCCCGGTATTTCTGCACGATGGGGATCCGCCGGCCGACGCCGAAGGCCAGGGGGGTGATTTTCAGGCCTGGCGCGGCTTGTTTCCGCTTGTACTCGCTCAGGTCCACTTTGCGCACCACGTCGTGCACCACTGACTCGGCAAAACCTCGGGCGACGAGGTCGCGGCGGGAAAGGCCGTCCTCGACATAGCCTTTCAGGATCGCGTCGAGCACGTCGTAGGGAGGGAGGCTGTCCTGGTCGAGCTGACCGGGGCGCAGCTCGGCGCTGGGCGGCTTGGTGATGGTGTTGGCCGGGATGATCTCGCGGTCGCGGTTGATCCACCGAGCCAGGTCGTAAATCTGCGTTTTGAAAACATCGCTGATGACCGCCAGACCGCCGCACATGTCGCCGTAGAGGGTGCAATAGCCCACCGCGACCTCGCTCTTGTTGCCGGTGGTCAGGAGGAGCGCGCCGAACTTGTTGGAGAGCGCCATCATCAGCAACCCGCGCACGCGGGCCTGGAGATTTTCCTCGGTCACGTCGCGCGCGCGGCCGGCAAAGAGGGGCCAGAGCGATTTCTCGCACTCCATCACCACGTCGGCGATGCGGACGGTTTCGAAGCGAAGACCGAGGTTTTGCGCCAGCACGCCCGCGTCTTCGCGGGAGTGCAGTGACGAGATGGCCGAGGGCAGCGAGACGCCGGTGACGTTGGCCGCCCCGAGCGCCTCGGCGGCGAGCACCGCCACCACGGCGGAGTCAATGCCCCCGGAAAGCGCGACCAGCGCCTTCGTAAAACCGGATTTGTGGGCGTAGTCGCGCAACCCGAGGACGAGGGCGGCGAACACCTCACCGTCGCCTGTCGGCACCGGTGGGCAGTGTCCAACATTGGACGCGGAACTTTCAACGTTCAGCGCCGGAGCCGGACCAGCTGGGGGCGTCAGACTTGTCGGAGGTTGAAAGTTGGAGGTTGAAAGTTGGACGTTGCGCGCCGCGGCAATAGCGGCGGGCGTGTCGACAACCTTCAGCTCCACCGCAAAGGCGGCGAGCTCGGCGATGAGGCCGCCGTGCGCGTCGGCGACCAGGCTGCGGCCGTCGAAGATCAGCTCGTCGTTGCCGCCGACGGCGTTGACATACACCACCGGGCAGCCGAGTGCGCGGGCGGCGTCGGTCACGAGCTGCTGGCGCAGGTGGCCTTTACCATGGTGCCAGGGGCTCGCGGAAAGATTGACCATCAGGTCCAGTTTTTGGGCGGCCAGCCATTGGACCGGATCAGAATGATAACGCTGGTGCGGGGTGAGCGCCGGTTGGGTCCAGATGTCCTCGCAGATGGTGAGGCCGATTTTGTATCCGGCGATTTCAACGATGGTCGGTTCCCTGGCGGGCTCAAAGTAACGGTCCTCGTCAAACACGTCGTAAGTCGGCAGCAGGCACTTCCGCGCGAGCGTTCCGACGCGGCCGTGGCGGCAGAGTGCGGCGGCGTTGAAAAAGCGGCGTCCCTCGGGGGCGGGGTTGGTGGCGACGGTGCCGATGAGCGCCGGCACCTCCCCGAGGTGGGCGGCGATCTCACGCAGTGCCGTCTCCACGTCGGGCACGAACTGCCGTTTGAACAGCAGGTCGCGCGGCGGGTAGCCGCAGACCGCCAGTTCGGGAAACACCACCAGTTCCGCGCCCTGGGCGACGAGCGCGGCATAGGCCTCGAGGATAAGGCGGCGGTTGCCGTCGAGGTCGCCGACGGTGGGATTGATTTGGGCGAGGCCGAGGCGCATGGCGGACGGGCAGGGTGGGGCGGTTTGCCTCGCCTGACAACCCACAACAGCGGTGACAGCTGGCACAATTTGGAAGGGAACCCAACGGTAGGGGCGGCTCTCCGAGCCGTCCGCGGACGCCTCGGAGTGGCGTCCCTACCTCCCGACCGCGAAAGCATCGGGCTTGCACGCGCCATGCGCACGCGCTTTCCTGCCGCATGTCCCTGCCGCCGCTCATCCTTGCGTCCGCCTCCCCGCGTCGGCGGGAACTGCTGGCCGGCCTCGGGGTGCCCTTTGAGGTGATCACGGCGCCGGTGCAGGAGGAGGAGAACCCGGCGACCGACCCGCGCGTGATGGTGGCCCACAACGCCGCGCTCAAGGCCGACTGGGTCGCCGCGCACCGGCCCGAGGCGCTGGTGCTGGGCGCCGACACGACGGTGTTTTTGGACGGCGCCGCCCTCAACAAACCCCGCGACGCCGCCGACGCGCGGGCCATGCTGCGGCGTCTGGCTGGACGCACCCACACCGTGTTTACCGGTCTGGCCCTGCGGCAGGTCTCAACCGGCCTGAAGCTCGACGAGGGGGTGGCCAGCGAGGTGACGTTCCGCCCGCTCGACGAAGACATCATTGAGGCGTATCTGGCGCGGGTGCACACCCTCGACAAGGCCGGCGGCTATGCGATCCAGGAGCACGGGGATATGATTGTGGCCGGGCACCTGGGCTCGTTCACCAACATTGTCGGCCTGCCGGTCGAAACCGTGAAACAACTTTTGACCCGTTGCGGTCTGCCGGCATGATGTCCTTCCCCAAGATGCCGCCTGCGTTTTCATCCGATCAGCAATCCATCCCGGCCAGGCCTCGGTGGCTGAGCGGTTTGCGTTTCGAGATGATCCGGGGGAGTTTGGTTTAGCTCTGCCGTATGCCCGCGTTGCTCTCACCGCCCCCCTCCCGACGTCCCGCGCGGCGCCGCTGGCCCGACCTCGGTCCGGACACCCGCTCAATCAAGATGGGCGTCGCGGGCACGATTCTGGTGCATCTGCTGCTGTTCCTCCTGGCCCCGCATTGGCTCCTGCACGAGATCGGGGTGGGCGCCACTCCGGTGGCACCCGCGATGGGTGCCGCACCGTTTGAGGTGCAGCTCGCTCCGGAGAACCCGGTTGCGCCTGAGCCGCCCAAGCCGGTGCCACCCAAATTTGTCGAGACCAACCCCAACGCGCCGGAGAACATCCCCGACAAGACCAACAATGTCGGCGCACAAAACCAGCAGGTCGCGCAGCCGGTGCCCACCCCCAACGGGAAAAGCGACACCCCGGCCTCCATCGGCGAGAAGGACAAGCCCTCCACCGCCATCGTGAGCGGCCTGCTCACCGCCCCGCCGCCCCTGCCGGTGGTCCCGGCTCCGCCAACGCCACCGGCGACCGACCAACAATTGGCGCGGCGGGCGCAGACTCCGTTGCCCGGGGTTGAGCCGGCGACGGGCGACAATCCCGCAGGGGTGGGTTCCACCGTTGCCCCCACCGCTCCCGGCGCCACGGCGAACACGCGCGTCGAGGGCAATCCCAATGCCGTTCAAGACAATGGTTTCACGTTTGGTTTGCCGCGGAACATCGACCCGCTGCATCCCCAGCCACGTCTGCACCTGGCGGCAAGCGCCGTTCATGCCCGCCCGACGCCGCTGTTGAACCAGTTTGCCGGCACCGACAATACGGGTCTTATTTCCTACGACGCCAAGTGGAACAGCTACAGCGAATACCTCCAGCGGATGATCGAGTGCGTGCAGGAGCAGTGGGAAAAGATACTGGAACCCAGCGCGCTGTATCCCGAACGGGGCACGCGGGTGGTGGTGAAGTTTCGCCTCAACTCCCAGGGGAAAATCGCCGAGATCGTCAACGTGACCAGCAACGGCAACCGCGACGCCCAAAACGCCTGTGTGAGCGCCATTGTCGAACCCCAGCCCTTCGGCCCGTGGTCCGAGGACATGATCACCACGCTGGGCACCGAACAGGAGCTCACCTTCGCTTTTTACTATGACTGAAATCCGCCCGTTACTTTTCTTCCCGGAGCGCCGGCGACCCCGCCGCGGATGGAATGGCGTCACCTCCCGGTCGCCTCGCCCGTTTCACTCCCTCTCCTGACCATGGCCGATTCCGAATCCTTCTGGTCTGACCTGCCGTTGGGCCCCGGCGTCACGGTGGTCTGCCACGACTCCAACGGTCTGGGAGCCCTGGCCAAACCCGCCGGGGTGCTCTCGCATCCCAACGCGCTCGAGCCGGACGACCGTGCGCTGCTGACCGCGCCGTATCAACCGGAGGGGGAGTTCTATGGATGGATGCCTCCCGGCGCGACGGTCGCGGCCAAACTGTACCTCCTCAACCGCCTCGATTCACCGACCTCGGGGGTCATCCTGGTGGCCGCCGACCCCGCACTGGCAGCCTCGATCCGCGAGCTGTTTCAGCGGAAACGCGTGCGTAAAGTCTATCAGGCGCTCGTGTTCGGCGTGCCGCCACAACCGGTGCAGCTCTGGCGCGACTGGCTCCGGGTGGAGAAAGGTGACGGCCAGGTCCGCGCCGGCACCGGCGGAGGGTTGATGGCGGAGACCCAGGCGACGGTGATCCGCGTCAGCCGGGCCCACCCGCCGCTCGCCTTGCTCAAGCTCGAACCGCGCACGGGCCGCAGCCATCAGTTGCGCGTGCAATGCGCCGAGCGCGGACTGCCGCTCGTGGGCGACCAGACCTACGGTGACTTCAAGGCCAACCGCGAGTTCGCCCGGGCCACGGGGGAACGGCGGCTTTTCCTGCACTCGCTCGAAACCAGCTTTGATTATGAGTGGCAGGGCCGCACCCACCGCTTCGTGGCCAAAGCCCCGGTTCCGCCCGAGTTCACGAAGTTGCGGTGATGATTATGCCCTTTCGCCTGCCATGATCCTACCGAAATCCAACCGTCTCACGCCCGAGCAACTCGCGGAGGTCACCGCCATCGTCGGCGAATTTGGGTGCAAGCTCCAGCCGATCATCGGGGCGGTGCGCACCATCTACGCCATTGTCGGCGACGAGCGGGACGAGCTGATGATCAACCGCCTCGAAGGGCTGGACTGCGTGGACCGCGTGGACCGCATCCAGTCGCCCCACAAGCTCATGGACCGCCGCTCGGACCTCGCCAGCCACCGCATCACGCTCGGCGGCGTCACCCTGGGCACCGAGTTGTTCGTCATTGCCGGCCCCTGCACCATTGACCCGAAGAATCCGCAATTCCTGTTTGAGACCGCCCACGCGGTCAAGGAGGCCGGCGCCCACGTGCTGCGTGGCGGGGTGTGGAAGCCCCGGACCAACCCCTATTCGTTCCAAGGTGATGTGAAATCGCTCGATTTGCTCCTGGAGGCCTCGCGCCGCACCGGCCTGCCGGTGGACGCCGAGGTGATGGACGAGCACCACCTGCGCCTCGCGCTCGACGCGGGGGTCCACATGCTCCAGGTCGGCGCGCGCAACGCCCTCAACTACTCGCTGCTGCGCGCCATCGGCGCGGCCGTCGCCGGGCGCGACACCGTGATCCTGCTCAAGCGCGGCCTGCACATGGGGCCGCTCAATGAGTTCATCGCCGCCGCCGAATACATCGTCAGCTTCGGCAACCCCAACGTCATCCTCTGCCCGCGCGGCACCGCGCCCGCGCTTGACGGCTACCGCAACCACCCCGACGAGAGCATCACCCCGCTCCTCAAGGAAAAAACCTGGGCGCCCGTGGTGGTGGATCCCTCGCATTCGGTCGGTCGCGCGGCCTATGTGCCCGCCTGCGCGCTCGCCGCCGTGGCCTACGGCGCCGACGGACTCTGCCTGGAGGCCCACGTCCAGCCCGCCAAGGGCATCGGTGATGACCCCAAACAGGCGCTTGCGCCCGGCGCGCTGGCCGCCACAGTCGCTCAGGCCAGAAAATTATGGGCTCTGAGCCATTCCCCTGTATTCGCATGAAACTGACTGCTTTTCTCCGCAACACCCGAGGCAGGCAGGGATGCCTGCGCCACTGGGGCGCATCCGCATGAAACCGACCGCCCTGCTCCGTGCCGCCCTGATGTCGTCCGCTTGCGCGCTGGCCGCCGTGTCCGCCTTCGCGCTCAGCACGGTGCAGTTGAAAAACGGCTCCAGCCTGCGCGGCGACATCCTCGCCGAGAAGGCCGACCATGTGGTCGTGGATCTCGGCTTCACCGTGGTGACGGTCCCGCGCGAGGAGATTGAGAAAATTTCCGTGGAGGGCGCCGCCCCGGCGGCGGCACCGGGCGAAGCCGGTGACGATTTGTACCGGGTGGACGTCAGCGCGGCGGTCCTGCCGATGAAGGAGAATGTCACCCGCGTGGCCGAGGCTGTGGTGCAGATCCGCACGCCCATCGGGCTGGGCTCCGGTTTCTTCATCCATCCCTCCGGCTATATCCTCACCAACGAGCATGTGGTCGCCGGCGAATACAACCTTACGGTCACCCAGTTCCGGCAGGGCGCGGCCGGGCTGGACAAAGTGCAGTTCCCCAAGGTTCGGATTGTCGCGCTCGACTCGCGCCTCGATCTCGCCCTCCTCAAAATCGAGGACGCCGGCGACACGGTCTTCCCCACCGTGCCGCTGGGTGACGCCGCCGGTCTGACCGACGGCCAGACGGTATTCGCCATTGGCAGCCCGCTGGGCCTCGACCGCACCGTGTCCCAGGGCATTGTCAGCTCGCACAACCGCCCGTTGGACGGCCAGCTCTACATCCAGACCACGACGCAGATCAACCCCGGCAACTCCGGCGGCCCGCTCTTCAACCTCCGGGGCGAGGTGGTGGGGATCAGCAACATGAAGGCCATGATCGTCGGCGTCGAGGGGCTGAATTTCGCCATCCCGGTCACGGTGGTGAAAAACTTCCTGCGCAACCGCGACGCCTTCGCGTTCGACCCGCGCAATCCCAACGCCGGATTCCGCTACCTGGCGCCACCGCAACCGGTGAAGGCCCCGCCGGCCCGGCCATGAGCCCGGGGTGGGGCGCATGGTCCCCCACGCGCCGTTCGCCCCGATTGCCGCATTCCCGCCCGTCCGCCACCAAAGCGCGTTGAGGTCAACACGCTCCACCTATTTCCCAAACATGAAACTCCGCCTGTCTTCCAGCCTCCTCACCCTCGGCCTGTTGGTGGCGCGTGGACTGGCGGTTCCGGCCCCCGCCCCAAGCCCGGCTCCCGCGCCAGTGTCCACGCCCGCGTCGGCTCCCGGGCCGGCGGCGGTCACGGCGAATCCACCCCTCACCGACTTGGTGGACGACCAGACCGCCTTCGCCGTGGTCGTGCTCGACATGCCCGCGCTGCTGCGCGGCTGGGACGCCAGCCCCATGGCGCGGACTTGGAACGACGAGCAGGTCGTGAAGTATCTTGCCCCGCTGCGGGCCGCCATGAAGATCGACACCTGGGATGAGCAGACCCGGGCCGCCACCGGCAAGACCGTGCGGGAACTGCTGGCGCTGGCCAAGGGTCAGGTGCTCATCGCGCTGCCCGCCTCGGCCGTGGCCGACGCCATCGGCGGGCCGACCCCCACCGGGGGAACGGCTGCGGACGGCGGTTCGCGGCCCCCCCCGGGCCTCATCGCGGTCGAACTGGGCGACAATGCCGACGCGGTGGAAAAGCTGGCCGCCGAGGCCGGGGCGAAAAATGAAAACCTGCATGTCGAGACGACCAATTATGCCGGGGTGCTCGTGCACACCAGCCTGGAGCCCGCGCCCAAGGCGGGCGGCAAGCCCGGCACCCCGATGGTGACGGCGATGTGCCAGGGTGACTGGCTGCTCAGCCCCAGCTACGAGCAGGTTTGCGCCGCGATTGATGCGATCAAGCAGGGCGGACTGCCCAACGCCCTCGGCCGCAGCGAGGCCTTCCTGCGCACCCGCGCGCGCGCCGGGAGCGCGCAACTGCTGGGCTTCGGCAATGTTCCGGCCATCTATCCGGTGCTGCTGGCCGCGCTGAAGAAACAACCCCCGGCGGCCGGGCCATCCACCCCGGAGGGGTTGCTCAACGGGCTCGGGCTCGACTCCTGGCGCGAGGCTTTCTACGCGCTGGATTTTGGGGAGAAGGAGATCCGCCAAACGATCGGTCTCGGCTGGAGTGAGGAGCGCGGTTTGATGAAGGTGCTGGCGTTTGGACCCGGGGCGGCGGTGCGGCCCGACTGGGCCCCGGCCCGCTGGATCAATGTGAGCGCCGGCAAATTTGACCTGCGGGCCGCCTATGCCGCCCTGTTGGAGATGCTGGGCACGATCAACCCCGCTTTGCTGGGGGATGTGCAGGGCGAGATCAAGGGGATGAGCGCCCAGATGGGGCTCGACCTCCAACGCGACCTCCTTGGCAGCCTCGGATCCGATGTTTTCATGGCGACGGCGCTGCCGGTTGGCGCGGATCCCACCAAGCCGCCGGCCCCCGACCAGTTCGACCAGATTTATGCGGTGGCGCTGGAAAATCCCGCGGCCTTCACCAAGGCGGTCGAGGCGGTCAAGGGCATGGTGTTTGGACCCGCCGCCGGACAGATGTTCACGAAGCGGGACTATCTGGGTCAGACGCTTTACACCTTCACGCCCCCTTCGGCGCCCGGGGCACCGCCCGCGCCGGGCTCGTCCCGCAGTATCACCTACGCGATCGCCGACCACATGCTGTTCCTTGGGTTGGGCTCGCCCGCGCCCGTGGAGGCGGCCCTGCAGGGCATGGCGGACAAGCACGAATCATTTTGGGACAAGGCCGAGGTCAAGGCCGCGCTGGCCACCGTGCCCGACGAAGCGAACAGCATCCAGGTGACAGACCTGCGGGTCCTGGTGGCGGGCATGCTCGGGATGTTGTCGAACCTGCCCCTGCCGGTTGGCCCGGCGGGCGGTTGGGTGGACCCGACGGCCCGGCCCGACCCCGGGAGCCTGACCCATTATTGGGGCTTAAGCTCGGGTTATCTGGTGAAGGACTCGAAGGGCATCTTCAGTGTGAGCCGCATCGCCAACCCCCAGCCATGAGCCGCCTCCCCATCCTGACTGCGTCGTTGGTCGCGTGGCTGGTTCTGACGTTGGGCTGGCCGGCGGCGCTCCCCGCCGCCGCCCCGGTCGTGTCGCTCGACGGCCCCGAGGTGGTCAAGCTCGACTGGAACATCCACGGCCTGACGGCGGCTGACCTGGACGGCGACGGGCGCACGGATCTCGCGGTCATCGACAACGACCACGCGACCATCGAGCTGCTCTACCAGCTCAAGCCCGGCGCACCGCCGGACCCCGCCAAACCCGCCCGCGTCAACCGCTGGGAGCCCGTCGTCGAGGACGCGCGGTTCCGCCGCGTCAGTGTCACGACCGGCGAGGCCATGTACGACCTCGCCATCGGCGAGCTCAATGGCGACGGCCGGCCCGACCTGATCTACACCGGGGAGGAGACCCCGCTCACCGTCCGGTATCAACAGGCCGACGGCTCGTGGCTGGAGAAAAAATACCCCGAGGCCCCCGAGCCCGTCCGCAATCTCTCCACGCTCTGCGTCGCGGACCTGGATGGCAACGGCCGCCGCGACCTCGTCATGCTGGGGCGGAAGGAGCTGGCCCTCTTCTATCAGCAGGCCGACGGCACGCTGGCGCCACCCGTGCGGCTGGCCCTGACCGACGAGAACTGCTACGGGCTGATGGTCTGCGACGTGACCGGCGACGGCCGGCCGGACATAGTGTATCTCGCCAACAGCAAGCGCGATGTGCTCCGGGTGCGGCTGCAGACCGCAGATCACCAGTTCGGCCCCGAGCTGGCCTACCCGATCAATCCCAACCGCTCCACGTTGCAGCTGCTGGCGAATGCGACCAAGCAGGGGCCGGCCCGGTTCGTCTATGCGCAGAACCCCACCGGACAGCTGGGGTTTTTCAGCCTGGAAACGGCGGGGGCCAAGCAGACGGATCTGGGGCTGCGCCCGCGCGTGTTCACGCCGTTCTCCGCCGGCAAGACCGGGGCCGCCAGCTATGCCTTTGGCGACTTCAACGGCGACGGCCGGGACGATGTGGCCATGAGCGATCCGGATGGCGCGCAGGTTTATGTCTATTTCCGCCAGCCGGACGGGAGCTTCACGACGCCCAAAAAGTTCCCTTCCCTCTCCGGCGTGCGCAGCCTGGCCGCCGCCGCCGACTGGGAGGGCAACGGTCGGGCCGCGCTCCTGGTCGTGAGCCCGAAGGAGGAGGTGTTGGGCGTCGCCACCGTCAACGCCGACGGCCGGCTGGGTTACCCCGTGCCCCTCACCGTTCCCGGCCGGCCGCTGGCCGTAGCGGCCGGCGATCTGGCGGGGGACGGCAGGATCAGTCTGGTCGTGTTGCTTGAAAACAAGGGGGACCGTTCGCTTGCCATTCTCCAGCGCCAGTCCGATGGCACCGCCAAGATCGTCCGCACGATCGCGCTCACCGGCCTCAAGACGGACCCGCACGGCCTCAAGCTCGTGGACGCGGCGGGCAACGGCCGGCTCGACATCGCGGTATTCACCCCGCTCGACGCGATGCGCCTGTATGTGCAAAACTCCGACGGCAGCTTCACCGATGCCGCGGGAAACCCGGATTTCCATAAGAGCTTTGTCAACGACCTCGACGCGGCGGCCCTGGGCACCGGCGATCCGGGTGGCGGGGGCAAATCCGGTCTGCTCGTGAGCACCGGCGCCTTTACGCGGGCGCTGCGACTTGACGCGAAAGGGTCGCTGATCATAGCCGACCAGTTCAACGCCCGCGACCCCACTGCGGAAATTGCGGCGGCCTTTGTGCTGCCTGCGGAGAAGAAAGGCGCCCGGCCGGATGTGCTGCTCTATGACCACAAAGGGGAGCAGTTTGACCGCCTGCACGCCGGCCCGGACGGGGTTTACGAGGTGGCCGATGTGACGCCCGCCGGAAAAATCGACGTGGTTGGCTCCGAGACCCGCACGCCCTCCCGGGGGGCCGCGCCCGAGCTGTTTCTGCTGGGCAAGGACCGGTTTTGGTGGCTGCCGCCAGGCCGGGGTGATTTCACCGTGGGGGCCAAGGAAAACTACCTGTCCGACCTGCCCGAGGTGAGCTACAGCGACGTGACGATGGGCGATCTGACCGGCGACGGCCAGCCCGAGCTGGTGGCCATCGACGTGGAACAGAACATGGTCGAAATCCTGGCGCGCGATCCGGCCACCAAGGCCTGGACGAGCCAGATGCATTTCAAAGTGTTCGAGGCCGACCAGCACTATGAAGGCAAGAAAGGCTCACCCCAGGAGCCGAGGGAAACCTTGGTCGCCCCGGTGGCCGCCAACGGCAAGAACGCCCTCGTCCTCCTGGTTCACGACCGGATCCTGATCTATCCCCAGGAGTGAGGGGCTGGGGGAAGAATGAAATATGAAGGATGAAGATCGGAGCTGGGGGGACGGATCCCAACATTTAAGCCGGGGTAAAAATCCGGCAAACGCTGCTGTCCCCGCCGTCCGCGGTGGAATTGCAAAATTGCCCACCGGTTTTGCCCTTGGCAGTGCCGGAGGAGCTGGGGAAGGTTGGGCCGGTGGTCCCTTTCCACGATGAGACGGTCAATATTGAGCGGTTGTCTGATGTGCGCGTTGCTTCTGCCCGCGTGGTGCGGGGCCGTGCCGCCGCAGGCCGGTCTGGCCTTCACGGTGCCCAACCTCGGGCTGGAGCTGGTGCCGATCCCTCCTGGCACCTTCATGATGGGGTCGCCGGATTCCGAGCCCGGCCACGCGGCCAACGAGGGGCCCCTGACGCGCGTGACCATCGCCCATCGGTTTTGGCTGGGCAAGTATCCGGTCACGCAAGGGGAGTGGAGGGCGGTGATGGGCACGACCCCGAGCGCCTTTCCCTATTTCGCGCGTGCGCCGGTTGAGAGCGTGTCGTGGGCCGACGCGGGGAAGTTTTGCCAGACGCTGACCGCCCGCGAGCGAACGGCGGGGCGCCTGCCGGCTGACTGTGAATACCGGCTCCCCACCGAGGCCGAGTGGGAATACGCCTGCCGGGCCGGCTCGGTCACCGACTTGGACAAGACGGACGAGACGGCGTGGTGGATTGGCAACAGCGGGAGCGGACCGCATCTGGTCGGGAGCAAGCGGCCCAACGAATGGGCGCTCTTCGACATGCATGGCAACGTGTGGGAATGGTGCCTCGACTGGTATTCCGACCACCGGCCGAGCACGAGTTTCACCGACCCCACCGGGCCGGAGGAAGGCGCGCTGCGGGTGGCCAAAGGAGGGGCGTGGGACGTGGGGGCAAGTTCCTGCCGTTCGGCCTCGCGCTTTGCCTTCAACCCCGTGGACCGCCGCCGCGATCTCGGCCTGCGGGTGGCCCTGGCCACCAAGGCCGGTCTGATCCACTCCATCCAGCTGGCCGATCCGCTGGCCGGTCCGGACGACACGGGTTTGATGTTGGACAAACAGCCGCCCCAGATCGGCCAGCCCTGCAAACTTCCCGGCCTGGGGCTGGAGCTTGTGCCCGTGCCGCGCGGCACCTTCACCATGGGCAGCCCGGCCGACGAGGCCGGCCGCACCACCTACGAGGGGCCACAGACACGGGTGACCCTCTCTCGGCCATTTTGGCTGGGCAAGTTTCCGGTCACGCAGGCGGAGTGGCAGATGCTGATGGGCGACAATCCCGGCACCCCGAAAAACGGCAATTTGCGCCTGCCGGTCAACAATGTGAGCTGGACCGAGGCGGCGGAGTTTTGCCGCCGTCTGAACGGACGGGAAGGTGCGGCCAAACGATTGCCCTCAAAATATATCTACCGGCTTCCCACGGAAGCGGAGTGGGAGTACTCCTGCCGGGCGGGCACCACCGGACCTTACTCGGGTAATTTGGACGACCTCGCCTGGTATCAAAACAACAGCCGCGGCACCCCGCACCCGGTGGGACTGAAGCAGCCGAACCGCTGGGAACTTTACGATCTTTCCGGCAACGTGGCGGAATGGTGCCTTGACTGGATGCCCGAGAAGAACGCTTCGGAAGATCCGGAATTCATTGATGAGGTGATCCGGGGATTGTTGGGCGGGAGCCTCACCGACCCTCCCGGGCCGATCCGCGGCCATTTTCGCATCTACCGAGGCGGCAGTTGGATGAGCCAGGAGTTGTTCCTGCGCTCGGCCAGCAGAAGCTGGGCGGAGCCGACGACGCGCAGCCCTTACATCGGCCTGCGCGTGGCGCTCGCACCGCAACTGACGCCGTAGGGGCGGGGAAAGCAAAGTGGGGAAACCTCCCGCGGATAGCGTGGAAGGGGAAAAATTCAGATTTTTAACCGGAGGCAATGGAGCAACGGAGGGGGAGGAGACTTGAAGTCCGGAGCAGATCGGAGCTTCGACCCGGAGCGCATGGAAATTCACGCTTGCGCCGGGGGGCGGGGCATGCTCCCGTCGTCCCTCACGCACCCGTAGCTCAATTGGATAGAGCGTCTGGCTACGAACCAGAAGGCTAGGGGTTCAAGTCCCTTCGGGTGCACCAGTTTTGAAAAGACTGAAAGACTGATCCGCCTTCGCTGCGCCGAGGCGCGATAAGTAAGCTGAAGACTGAAAGGGAAGGGGAAGCCAAGCACCAAGGCTAGAAATGGACTGACCGCAGCGGTTGGGCAGAAAAAAGCCCGCTGGCGGACCAGCGGGCGGAGGTGACAACCAAGCGGTGCCGGGGTTTATCCGGCTTTGGGCAGGGCGACGTCGGCCCATTCGACCCCGTGCATCCGGTGACGGCGGACCTTGAGGTAGCTTGCGCGGCGGCGGAGCATGTGGTCGAGCTTGTCGGTGAGCAGCGCGACCGCCTTGTGGATTTCCTCGGCGGCGACCGAGGCGTTGAGGTCGGGGCCGTTGATTTGAATGTGGCCCTTGGCCGTGAAACGATGCGGGACGTCCTGCTGCGGGTCGCACTCCAGCTCGACCCGCATCCGCACGATGCGCTCCTCATGGCGAAACAACCGGTCCGCCTTGTCCTGGACAAAAGTTTTCAACGACGGGGTAAGCTCGAGATGAATGCCGGAGACGATCACATCATTTGGATGGTTGTTTTTATTCATGTTTTTGGGTTTCGTTGCGGTTGCAGGCGGAATATCCGCCCGAAAAATAGCCCATCCCAACGCGCCATGCCGTCCATCACACAGATGCTCCAACCTTTCAGCGCCGTCGTGGTGACGGGCGGATCTTCCGGTCTGGGAAAATCTTTCGTGGAGCACATCGCCAAGCTGCAACCGCAGCTGTGGTTTTGCAACCTTTCTCGACGGGTTCCGGACATAAATGTTTCGCAGCTTAAATTACGCCACCTGCCGTGCGATTTGGAGAAATCTTCCGAGGTCGCGCGCGGGGCGGCGGAGGTGCTGGAGTTTCTCCGCCGCGACGCGCCCACCGGCCGCGTGTTGCTG
The DNA here is from genome assembly GCA_903929355.1 of uncultured Opitutaceae bacterium. Lineage (GTDB taxonomy): Bacteria > Verrucomicrobiota > Verrucomicrobiia > Opitutales > Opitutaceae > CAIYUN01. The sequence continues at coordinate 104,945 of CAIYUN010000036.1, read as the reverse complement.
CTCAACAACAGCGGCTACGGCTCCTACGGGAGTTTCCCCGCACCCTCGCTTGAGCACCAGCTCGGCATGATGGATCTCAACATGCGCGCAGTCGTCCACCTGACCGGACTGCTGCTGCCGGAGCTGAAGGCGCGGGGCGGCGCGATTGTGAACGTCGCCTCGACGGCGGCCTTCCAGCCCACGACCTACATGGCGACCTATGGGGCGACCAAGGCGTTCCTCCTCCACTGGAGCCTGGCGCTCAATGAGGAGCTGAGGCATACCAATGTGCGCACGCTCGCCGTCTGCCCAGGGCCGACCGCGACAGAGTTTTCGAAGCGCGCGGGGCTGCAGTTTGGGGCGGCGCCCGAATCAATCAGCATGACCTGCGATGAGGTGGTGGAGATCTCGCTGCGCGCGCTGGCGAAGGGCCGTGCGATGGTGGTCACCGGCTGGAAAAACAAGGTGATGACAGCGCTCAGCGCCCGCGTGCCCAAACCGCTCGCCGCCCGCGGCAGCGCCCTGGTCCTCGCCAAATACCGGCTGAAGCAGGCCGGAGCGGCGTGAAGCCGGGGGCCGCCCCGGGGGAATATCCCATCCGGGCCTGCGCCTGGCCGCGGCGCACCGGCCAGGGGCCGGTGCGGATGATCGCGCCGGAGGAGCTGGGCGGCTGGATCCTGCACGAGGACGAGCGCCTGCTGGTGATCAACAAGCCCGGCGATGTGGTCTGTCATCCCTCCAAGGCCGGACCATGGTCGAGCCTGGTGGGAGCGGTGCGCGAGCACACGGGCCTGCCGGCGGTGCACCTCATCTTCCGCCTCGACCGGGAGACCAGTGGCGTGGTGGTGCTGGCCAAGGACCCGCGCACTGCCAGCCGGCTCCAACGGGCGATGCAGGATAGGCGGGTGGCCAAAGCCTACCAGGCGATCCTCACCGGTGACCTGACGGAGCCGGTGACGGTGGACCAGCCCCTGGGGGACGACGTTTCGAGCCAGGTGTTCATCAAGACGTGCGTCTGTGCCGACGGCAAACCCGCAGTCACCCGTTTCGAGCCGGTGTCGCGGGGTGGCGGCTTCACGCTCGCGCGGGTGGTGCCGGTGACCGGCCGCAAACACCAGATCCGGGCCCACGCGCACTGGCTGGGGTTCCCCGTGGTGGGGGACAAGATCTACGGTCCCGACGCGCGGCTCTACCTCGACTTCATCGACCACGGGTGGACGCCCGCGCTCGCCAAGCGGCTGCTGCTCCCCCGTCAGGCGTTGCACTGCGCGGAGATTGACTTCACGGCCGCCGGAGTGGCGGAGGTCTTTCACGCGCCTTTGCCCACGGACATGGCGGGGTTTTTAACCGCGGACCGAGCGGAGCGACCGCCTGCCATCCTCCCACGCCAAGGAGACGAAGGACTCGGTGGAGGCTGATCGAAGCGAATGGGGGAGGGAGGGGAGGCCAACGATCACGAGCACAAGCGTGAAGGGGGGATCCAGGGCTTGTGGTCATGCGCGATTCCACCGGCGATTTGGGATTTCACGGATTGCCCCGGGCGGGCTGAGGCGGTGAGATGGCCGGCGTGTCCATCATCGACGCCCATGTGCATCTCTATCCACCCGAGGTCAACGCCGACCCGGCGGGCTGGGCCGCCACGCATGCTGAGCCGCGCTGGGCCGCGCTGTGCACGCGGCGCCGCCGCGACGGGCGGCCGGTGCAGGGCTTTCCCTCGGTGGACGGGCTGCTGCGCGAACTGGACGCGGCCGGCATCGCGCGCGCGGTCCTTCTCGGCTGGTATTGGGAAAACGAGCTCACTTGCGCCGAGCAAAACCGGTTTTACGCCGCCTGTGTGCGGGCGCATCCGGACCGGCTGGCGGCCTTTGCCAGCGTGCAGCCGACCGCGGGCGGCGCGGCGGCCCTGCAGGAGGTCTGGCGGGCGCATGGCGAGGGCCTGATCGGGTTGGGCGAGCTGTCGCCGCACGCGCAGGGCTTTGCCGTGGACACCCCGGCCTGGGTTGAGGTTCTCGAGTTGGCGGCGGAGCTGCAACTGCCGGTCAACCTGCACGTCACGGACCCCGCGTCGCGCCCGTTTCCCGGCTGGGTCGGGACCCCGTTGGAGGATTTTTCCCGGCTCGCCCGCGAGCACCCGGGGGTGACGTTCATCCTGGCGCACTGGGGAGGCGGGCTGCCAGTGGCCGATCTGCCCAATGTCTACGTGGATACCGCCGCCTCACCGCTGCTCTATGGGGAGGCCGCCTGGGAGCGCCTCGGCCGCGAGGTTCCGGTGGGGCGGGTGCTGTTTGGATCGGATTTTCCCCTGGTGCTCTATCCTCGCACGGAGAACAAGGCCGACGGCGGGCTGAAAACCTTCGTGGCGGAGGCGATGCGAAACGTGCCGACCGTCGCGGCGCGCGCCGCACTATTGTCCGGTAACGCCAGGCGGTTGTTCGGCTGGGGGTGAGCGGGGGCGATGGCGCAAGGGTGCGGGCGTGATGGCGATGTCGGCGGGGCGCCCTCCTTGTCCGCCATAGCCTCGGCGAAGGCGGAACTCCGCGGTTCGGAACGTCTCGGCCACCTCATGGTCAGCGGGGTGGGGGCACCCCGCCTCCATTCGGAACAGGCCGCGAAACCAAAATTGCGCTTGGCCCCGGCCTTGAGTCGGCGCATGAAACCTGCCCATGAATCCTGAAGCCCGTCTCGCTGAACTTGGCCTGGAACTGCCTGCCGCACCCGCCGTCGCCGGCAACTATGTGCCGGTGGTGCGCACGGGCAACCTGCTGTTTTGTTCCGGCACCATTTGTGCGCTCAACGGCGCCATGACGCACACCGGCCAGGTGGGCCGCGAGCAGACCGTGCAGACCGGCTACGAATCGGCGCGGGTGTGCGTGCTCAACGCCCTCGCCAACCTCAAGGCCGCCGCCGGTTCACTCGACCGCGTGGCGCGGGTCGTGATGGTGAGCGGCTATGTCAACGCCGTCAGCGGCTTTGCCGACAGCCCGGCGGTGATCAACGGGGCGAGCGACCTCCTCGTGGCGGTCTTTGGCGACGCCGGCAAGCACGCGCGCGCCGCCGTCGCGGTCGCGGGCCTCCCAAAAAACTCCACCACGGAGGTGCAAATCGTGGTGGAGCTGAAGGATTGAGCCGCGGGGCGGGGCGCGGTCGGACCGGTCTCGGGCCGGTCGGGCATGAAGGTGACGAATTCACCCGTCCGTCCCCGTCTTGTCGGGTGAAACCCTGCAAAACCCCTCGACTTCCGAAGGGTTTGAGCCGATGGTGATGGGATATGGCCAAGTCCACCCGCATGACCCTCTGCTCTTTCTGCGGCAAGTCGCAGGCGGAGGTGAAGAAGATCATCGCCGGTCCAGGTGTTTACATCTGCGACGCGTGCGTGGTCATCTGCAAATCCATCATTGACCGCGAGGCCAAGGTGCCCGCCGTCGAGACCAAGCCGGCCTTCCGCTTCGTCAAGCCGTCGGAAATCAAGCGGTCACTGGATGATTTTGTCATCGGCCAGGACCATGCCAAGAAGGTGCTCTCGGTCGCGGTCTACAACCATTACAAGCGGCTGGCGTTTGCGGCCGGGCGGACCATGACCGGCGGCGGCGAGCTCGCGCCGGAGTTCAACGACGTCGAAGTGGAGAAAAGCAACATTCTGCTTGCCGGCCCCACCGGCTCGGGCAAGACGCTCCTCGCCCGCACGCTCGCCAAGATCCTTGACGTGCCCTTCGCCATTTCCGACGCCACCACGCTGACCGAAGCCGGCTATGTGGGCGAGGACGTGGAGAACGTCGTGCTGCGCCTGCTCCAAGCCGCCAATTTCGACGTGAAGCGCGCCGAATGCGGGATCATCTACATTGACGAGATCGACAAGATCGGCCGGAAGACGGAGAATGTGTCCATCACCCGCGACGTGTCCGGCGAGGGGGTGCAGCAGGCCCTGCTCAAGATCCTGGAGGGCACGACCTGCAACGTTCCACCCCAGGGCGGCCGCAAGCACCCGAACCAGGAATACGTGCAGATCAACACGGCCAACATCCTTTTCATCTGCGGCGGCGCGTTCGTCGGGCTCGATGCCATCATCCAGCGCCGGCTCGGCCAGCGCAGCACGGGCTTCGGGGCCATCCAGGCGCAGCATCACGCCGTGCACTCGCCCGAGTCGATGATGAAGGCGCTCGCGCCCGAGGACCTGATCCGTTTCGGCATGATCCCCGAGTTCATCGGGCGGCTGCCGGTCGTGTCGGTGCTCGACGAGCTCAAGGTGGCCGACTTGGAGAAAATCCTGCTCAAGACGAAAAACGCGATGGTGAAGCAGTACGCCAAGCTGTTCGCGATGGACGGTGTGCGGCTGAAGTTCACGCGCGACGCGGTCCAGGCCATCGCCCAAAGGGCGGTCGAGTTGAAGACCGGAGCCCGCGCGCTCCGCGCCATCATGGAGAATTTGATGCTGGAGGTGATGTATGACCTGCCGCAGCGGACGGACGTCACCGAGGTGGTGATCGACGCCGCCGTGGTCGCCGGCCGCCGCAAGCCGACCTTGCGTAAGACCGGAAAAGAAGAGCCGGGACAGAACGCGGCGTGAGGGTGGCGTCCGGCCCCGGTCTCACTTCAATGTCGCCGCGAGTTTTCCCATTTCCTGGTCAAGCTGGCTGTCCGCCGCGGGGTTGAGGGCGTTCCGGGTTTGGGCGAGTGCCGCGCGGGCTTCGGTCGGGTGGCCCTCGTGGTTCAGCCGGACCACAAACGGCCGCGCCACCCGGTCGAAAAACGCGGTGCCCGCGTCGTGGTCGATCTGGTTCATCAACTGCCCGAAAACATGCATCTGCTCCGCCACCGTCTGATCGGCGCCCACCCGTTGCATCGCCGTGACCGCGGTCGCGATGCCCAGGTCGGAGCGTCCATCCTGATACTTGCGCGCAATCTGCTTCTCCTCGAAGTCGGCGGCGCTCGTCTCCCCGCGGGCGCGCAGGCTGTCGGCGATGCGCTGGCGGAACTGCGCGTTGAGGTCGGGGAATTTCTCCAGCGCGAGCGCCGCCTCGCGCAAGGTCGTCTCGCGCGTCCTGGCGTCGGCGCCGGCGGCGTGCTCGGCGTCGAGCAGGGTCTCCCAGGCTTCGGAGTTGAGGCGCTCGTAGTTGGCGGCCTTGCGGGCGGCGGTGACGGCGGCGGGGGCCTGTCCGACAGCGAGATAGGCGGCGGCGATGTCGGTGTTGAGACGGGACAACGGGTAGGTGGCGCGGCCGCGGAAGCCGTCGGCCAGATACATGAGCTCATGGTCGGTGAGAATGCCCCAGGTCTGCGGGTCGCGCGCCATGCCGGTCACGAGTTTGGCCTCGGCATACCGGCCGGCGTCGAGCTGCCAGTGTTGCTGGCCGTCGAGATAGCCAAACCAGGCGTGGCGGGAATCGACGCCCGCGCCGGCGAACAAGAGGGTGGGCACTCCCCGCGCCTTGCCCGTTTCGGTGGCGAAATAGGCCTGGTCCACGCAGATGCCGCCTTCCTTCAGGATTTGGGGGAGGGTGTAGGTGGTGCCGGGCCAATCGTTTTGGGCGGCCTGCAGGCGGTCCAGCCGGTAGCTCACGGCCTCATAGCTTCGGACCAGGTCGGGCAGGGGGAAGCGCACGGATTGTTGCGCCCACTTGAGCTCGGGAAACGGTGCGGCCGCATCCACCACAAACTTCAGCACATCGGCGTCCAACCGCGCCAGATGCTGCAAGGTCAGACCGGCCTGGTCGGCCTGGGCGAAAAAGGCGAACGCCTCCGTGGGCGCCGGGAGTCGGCGGGGCAGGGCGGCCTGGCTCACCTGGCCGTGCGGCCAGCCGGGCGGCGGCGGCACATCGTAAACCACGGCGATGGCGAGCGCGAGCTGGGCGTAGGTCTGGAACCGGGCCGGCTCGGCGGTGTGAATCTGGTCGAGAATGTCGAGCACCGCCGGCAGATAGTCGCAGGGTGACAGCACCCCGAAAAACTTGTCGGTGAATTTGGGATTCCCCAGGAGCCACGCCACCAGCGGACGGCCCGCATGCGCGGCCAGGGGGGTGCCGGGCGGGTGGTAGCTCCGGGGCATGTTGGCGTGGTTGGCCCTGGCCGCGACCACCGCGTCGATCCAGCGCGGCACGAAATGGTTCTCCGGCTCCCCCAACAGGACGGCCCAGCGGGCGAGGCCGAGCCAGGCGCCGGCGGCGTCGGGGCGGTTCGCCTCGTAGGCGCGCAGTGCCTTGAGCCGCAAGGCGGGAGCGACCGCCGGCCAGCCCTCCTGATCGGCCGCCGCCAGCACGATCGCGATTTGCGCGGGCGTGGGCGCGTTCAGGGGCCAGTCGGCCGGCATATCCCAGGCCGCGAGCCGGCCGCCGAGCAGCAAAAAAATGAGGGCACAACGCGAAAGCACGGGCGCAAGCCATGGCGAGGACCGGACGGAAGGCGAGGTTGTTTTCCGCGCGGCCACGCTGTCTGTGGACTTGCGACGCCCCGACGGTCGGCTATGCCAACACGATGAAACCCGACTGGCCCCGGCTGGCCGCGCGGCTGGCCGCGCGGATTCCGCCTGGTACGTTGCATCCGGCCGTGCTGGCCTGGGTGGAGGGGCGCTCGCGGACGGCGCGCGGCGCCTGGGCCGTGGCGTTTTCCGGCGGGGCGGATTCGCTGGCGCTCCTGCTCCTGTTGTGGGCCCACTATCCGGATCGGCGGCGGAAACTCGTCGCCCTGCATTTCAACCACCGGTTGCGCGGGCGCGCCGCGGACGCGGACGAAGTCTGGTGCCGACGGGTGGTGAAGGCACTGGGGGTGGGATTCCAGTCCGGTCGCTGGCGTCGGGCGGCCCAGGCCACCGGCGAGGCCGCCTCCCGGGCGGCGCGGCTGGCGTTTTTTGAGCGGGAACAGCGGCGCCGTCGCGCGCCCAGCCTCTGGCTGGGCCACCAGCAGGACGATATTGCGGAATCCATGCTGATGCGGCTGGCCCGGGGCAGCGGCACGGCGGGCCTGGCCGCGCCGCGCCCAGTCGCGCCGAGACCGGGCGGGCGCGTGCATCTGCGCCCATTGCTCACGTGGTCAAAGGCCGGGATTACGGCCGCGTTGCGGGCGGTCGGTGCAGTCTGGCGCGAGGACGCGACCAACGCGGGGGATGATTTTTTCCGCAACCGCGTCCGCCGGTCGGTGATGCCGGCCTGGCGGCGGGCGGCGGCGGGGCGTGACGCCCTGGCGGGTGCGGCGCTCGCCCGTGAACGCCTGGAGGAGGACGACAAGGCGTTGGAGGCCTGGGTGGACGTGATTTTCTCAGGTGGCACCTCCGGTGCGGATGCAACCGCGAAGGCGGCAGGACGCAGCAAGACTGCGCCACGAAAAAAGGTAAAGATGCAATGGGGGACGCTGGACCTGGCCGCGTTGGCGGGCGTGCCCGTTGCGGTGGCCCGCCGTGCGCTCCACCGCTGGCTGCTGGCCCAGCCCGACAGCGGTGATCTTTCGCGCCAGGGTTTCGACCTGCTGCTGGCGGCGGTCGGCCGCGGCACGGCCACCCGGTTTAGTCTCGGCCGCAACGGCTTTGCGGTGATCCGTCGCGGGCGACTGTTTTATGAGCGTAAACGCCCGGGGCGGTCCGCCGCCGGCAAACAAACTCGCGCGGGCAATTGACTTATTGGAGGGGAACCTCCACCCTGACTTCCAAGTCACACCACGCATGGCCGATCTCAAAAACGACAAGAAGTCCCGCCGTCCCCTCAAGAACCTGCCCTCCGACGGGTTCCAGCCCAAGGTTTTGCTCCTTTGGCTGGGCATCGTCGCCGTGGTGGTTTCACTCTATTTGTTCAGCCCGGGACGGCAACCGGCCCCGACGGAGATGACGGTCTATCAGGTGCAGAAGCTGGCTGAAGAGGGCAACGTGAAGGATCTGATCATGCAGCCCGATCCCAACACCGGCGGCCGCTCATCCTATCAGATCCACGGCGAGTCCACCGGTCCCGACGGTAAGCCGCTGCTCTCCTTCCACGCTTCCGGCACCCTGACCGAGGCCACGATCGCGGTGCTCCAGAAGGCGGGCGCAAAGGAGGAGGCCGCGCCCTCCTGGCCCAGCCTGCTCGTCGGCCTGCTTCCGATCTTTGTGCTCGGGCTGCTGGTCTATTTCTTCTTCATCCGCCAGCTCAAAGCGGCGGGCCGCGGCGCGCTCAGTTTTGGCAAGAGCCGGGCCAAGATGCTCACGCGCGACCGGGACAAGATCACCTTTGCCGACGTCGCCGGCTGTGACGAGGCCAAGGAGGAGATCTCCGAGGTGGTCGAGTTCCTCAAGGATCCGAAGAAATTCACCAAGATGGGCGGCCGCATACCCAAGGGCATGCTGCTGGTGGGCCCGCCCGGCACGGGCAAGACCCTGCTCGCCAAGGCCGTGGCCGGCGAGGCCGAGGTGCCGTTTTTCTCGGTCTCCGGCTCGGACTTTGTCGAGATGTTTGTCGGCGTCGGCGCGAGCCGGGTGCGCGACATGTTCGAGCAGGGCCGCACGAGCGCGCCGTGCATCATCTTCATTGACGAGATTGACGCCGTCGGCCGGCAGCGCGGCGCCGGCATGGGCGGCGGCCACGACGAGCGTGAGCAGACGCTCAACTCCCTGCTGGTCGAGATGGACGGCTTCGACACCTCCGACGGCGTGATCATCATGGCCGCGACCAACCGGCCCGACGTGCTCGACAGCGCGTTGCTGCGCCCCGGCCGCTTTGACCGGCAGGTCTATGTGGACCTGCCCGACATCCTCGGCCGCGAGCAGATCCTCCGGGTGCACGCGAAGAAAATCACCCTGGCCGAGGACGTGGACCTCATGGTCATTGCGCGCGGCACCCCGGGCCTCTCGGGTGCCGACCTCGCCAATTTGCTGAACGAGTCCGCGCTCCTCGCGGCCCGCCGCAACAAGAAGAAGGTCGAGCCCATCGACGTGGAGGACGCGCGCCACAAGGTGCTGTTCGGCCGCGAGCGCCGCCGCGTGATGGATGACGAGGAGAAGAAGCTGTGCGCCTACCACGAGGCCGGCCATGCGCTGGTGCAGGCCGTGTTGGACGACGGCCTGATGCCCGTCCACAAGGTGACCATCATCCCGCGCGGGCGCAGCCTGGGCAGCACGATGTTCATCCCCAAGCGGGACATTCTCACCTACCACAAGCGGCGGCTGTTGAACCAGATTGCCATGGGCCTCGGTGGCCGTGTGGCCGAAGAGCTGGTTTGCGGCGACATTTCCAACGGCGCATCGGGCGACATCAAGCAGATCACCAAGCTGGCCCGCCAGATGGTCTGCGACTGGGGGATGACGGAGCTCGGCCCCATCGCGTATGGCGAAAACCACGACACCGTTTTCCTCGGCCGCGATATCGCCCGCAGCGAGCATGTGAGTGAGGAGACCGCCCGGTTGATTGACAACGAGGTGAAGAAGATCATTGACACCCAGCACGCCCGGGCCACCGCGATCATCACGGAGCGCCGGGCCGCCCTCGACCTGATCGCGAACGCGCTGCTGGAGCATGAGACCATCGAAGGCCGGCATGTGCTGGAGATACTCGAATTTGGCGAAATGCGTTCCCCCATTGTCAACGCGCCGCCCAGCCCGGCACCCCCAAAACTCGGGGACAAGGACACCAAGAAGCCCGCCGCCAAGCCCGCGGCCGATCCGCTCGGAGGCACGCCGGCACCGATGCCGGCGTGAGGCGCAGCCAGATGCCAGAGGTCAGATGCCAGAGATCAGATGTCAGATGTCGGAAATCAGAGATCAGATGTCGGCTGTCAGGAGCCAGAGGCTGAAGACTGGAGAGTGTTCCGAGGGCAAACTTGGCTTCATTCGTCGGGTTTTGCGTGGTGAAGGGGAAACAAGCGGGAGCAGGTGAACGAGAAATGGGATTGAGCCGGGAGCGACCTGTGGAACACTCCATGGTGGGCGGAAGGGAGCATTCATCCTTTCATCCTTCATCATTCATCATTCATCCCTATCCCTCTCCGCTCTCGGCCACCGGGCCCGCCCGCCGACCATTTCGCGCCTGATGTCGCTCGCGCTGGCGAACCCGCGCCTGCTCTCGCTGGCCGCGGGGTTCACTGACACGCGCACGCTGCCAGTCGCCGCCGTGCAGGCGGCGGTTGCCGCGCTGGCCGCGCAGCCGGCGGCGCCGGAATGGCTGCAATACGGGGCGAACCAGGGCCGGCCGCGGCTGCGCGAGCTGCTGGCCGCCCGCCTGAGCGCGCAGGATCCGGGCCTCGACCCGGTCGCGACTGCCGCCGGCCTCTTTGTGACCAACGGCTCGCAGCAGGCACTTTACCTGGCGATGCAGTCGCTCTGCGACCCGGGCGACATTGTCCTGGTGGACCGGCCCAGCTATTTTGTGTTTCTGGAGCTGCTCACCGGTCTCGGGGTGCAGGCGCGCTCACTGCCGGTGGACGCTGCCGGCCGGCTGGACCCGGCGGCGCTGGGCGCACTCCTCGGGACGATGAGGACGCGCGGTGAGCTGGGGCGGCTCAAGGCGGTCTATTTCGTCAGTTATTATTCCAATCCCTCCGGCCGCAGCCTCGATGCGGCGGAGAAGACCGCGCTCGCGGTCACACTCGCCGCCCATGGGGTGATCGTGCCGGTGATCGAGGATGCGGCCTATCGGGAGCTGTGGTTTGCCGCGCCCCACCCGGCGCCCGGCATCCTCGCCCTGCCGGCCTGGGCGGAGTTTCCCAGGCTGTACCTCTCGACCCTCACCAAGCCTTTCGCGAGCGGCCTGAAGGTCGGGTGGGGTGTCTGCTCCGACCACGACTGGCTCGCGCGAATGCTGCACACAAAGGGGCACCACGATTTTGGCACGGCCAATTTCAGCCAGGCGGTGTGCGAGCAGGTGCTCGCCAACGGTGGGTTGGACGCGCAGCTGGCCATCTCCCGCCCTGCCTACGCAGGAAAAATGCGCACGCTGCACGGCGCGCTCACCGCGACCGGCCTGCCCGGGCTGGGCTGGCGCTGGCGCGAGGCGGAGGGGGGGCTCTACCTCTGGCTGGAGGCGCCGCCGGAACTCGATACCGGCCTGGACTCGCCCTTCTGCCGCGCCTGCGTCGAGGCGGGCGTGCTGTATGTGCCGGGCGAGCTCTGCTTCGGCGATGACGCGCAGAAGAATTTCATCCGTTTGAGCTACGGGGTGCTCGCCGAGCCCGAACTCGCCGACGCCGCCCGGCGTTTCGCCGGCGTGGCCGCGAAGCAGTAGGAGCCTGCCTGCAGACAATTCTGCGGGTTGCGGGTGGAGTGCGACGTCCCCATACACGGACGTCGCGCTCCGCCCGCCGACCGAGGGCCAGATGCCGCCATCCGGCCATTGCACCCCAAAAAAATCCCTGGGTTTGGTTTGCACCGGCCGGTCGCGGGTGCTTTGCTGGCTGGCGATCATGGCAAAATCATCCACCCCCGGGAAATTGCTTTTCGTGCTCCTGCTGCTCGCGCTGGCGGGCGCCGGCTGGTTTTACTGGCAGCATGGCGCCGACAAGCCACCCGAGTTCACTTCCACCCCCGTCGCGCGTGGCGACATCACCCAGGTGGCGACCGCCACCGGCGACATGGAGCCGGTACTCAATGTGACCATCAGCAGCCAGATCTCCGGCATCGTCTCCAAGCTCTATGTGGATTGGAACACCCCGGTCAAAAAGGGCCAGCTGCTCCTGGAAATCGACCCTTCCACCTACCAGACGACAATGACCCAGGTCAAAGCCCAGCTCGCCAACCAGCAGGCCAACGCCAACTTGGTGAAGGTGAACACTGACCGCGCGCACAAGCTATTCAGCCACGATCCGCCGTTGGTCAGCCAGTCGGATCTCGACACCGCCGACGCCCAGCTGGCGCAGGCCCTGGCGCAGGTGGATATTGCAAAAGCGAACCTGGACACCGCCCAGGTCAATCTCGACCGCTGCACCATCTACTCGCCGATCGACGGGGTCATCATCCTGCGCTCGGTGGACATCGGCAACACCGTGGCCGCGAGCCTGAGCGCCCCGACGCTATTCCAAATCGCCAATGACCTGCGAAAGATGCAGATCAACGCCAACGTATCGGAAGCTGACATCGGCAACATCGCCGAGGGCCAGGACGTGAGTTTCACCGTGGACGCCTATCCCAACCGGCAGTTTCACGGCAAGGTCGCGCAAATCCGCAACTCGCCGCTGACGCAGCAAAATGTGGTGGTCTATTCCGTGATCGTCGCGGTCAACAATGATGACCTGAAGCTTAAGCCCGGCATGACGGCCACCACCGCCATCGTGGTGGCCAGCCGGGCGGACACCCTGCGGGTGCCCAACAGCGCGCTGCGGGTGCGGATGACGGACGCGGCGCTCCCGTCTGGAGCGGCCAAGGCCCCATCGACGGGTGGCACCGGGGCCGCACCCAGCGGTCCGGCGGCCACTCCGGGGACTGGTGCAGGCGGCGGTCGGGGTGGCAACCCGGCGGTGCGGGATTTGCTGCGCGAAGTGGGCATTGATCCCCGGGGCGGCGGGCCGCCCTCTCCCGACGCGCTGGCGCACCTCCAGCAACTGGCGAAGGAGCGGGGCATTGACCTGCCCGACCGCTACAGCGCCGAACGTGGTGCGGCCACGGTCACCCGCACACTTTACACCGTTTCCGGCCCGCCTGAGAAGCCGGTCTTCGCGCCCGTCCGGGTCAAGCTCGGCATCACTGACGGACTTTACACCGAGGTCATCGACGGCCTCAAGGAGGGTGACAATGTCGTCACCACCTTCGTTTCGCCCGATGCGAAGGCCGCCGGCACCCCGGTGAGCAATCCGTTTGGCGGCGGGGGCGGACCGGGTGGCGGGGGTGGCGGGGGCGGCAACCGGCGCGGATTTTGACCGACGATTCCAACCTTTTCCCTCCCGATGCCAGCCGTCGTCCAACTCGAGGACATTCACAAAATCTACGACTCCGGCGAGGTGCAGGTGCACGCGGTGCGCGGCATTTCGCTGGAGATCAACGCGGGTGAGTTCATCGCCATCATGGGCGCAAGCGGCTCGGGCAAATCCACCCTGATGAACCTGCTCGGCTGCCTCGACCGGCCGACCCGGGGCCATTACCGGCTCGGCGGGATTGATGTGTCCAACCTCAGCGCCAACGAGCTGGCCGACATCCGCAACCAGCGCCTGGGCTTTGTCTTCCAAGGCTACAACCTGCTCGCCCGCACCACCGCGCTGGAGAACGTTGAGCTGCCCACGCTTTACAGCAAGCGCCGCCTGAGCACGCGGGAGATGGAGGCGCGGGCGCTGCACTGTCTGGAGATTGTCGGCCTGTCGCCGCGGTCGGGTCATTTCCCCAGCCAGCTCTCGGGCGGGCAGCAGCAGCGGGTGGCCATCGCCCGCGCCCTGGTCAACGAGCCGCAAATCCTGCTCGCCGACGAACCGACGGGCAACCTGGACAGCAAGACCTCCGCCGAGGTCATGGGCGTGTTTCAAAAGCTCAACGACGACGGCATCACCATCGTGATGGTCACCCACGAGCTCGACATCGCGCGGTACTGCAAACGCAACCTCATCATCCGCGACGGCCGCGTGGTCAGCGATGTGCTCGTGGCCGACCGCACGGTTGCCGGGGACGAGATCAAGAAGCTGCAGGAGGCCGAGACGGCCGCGAAGTTGACAGCCTGAACCCCTCCCAATGCGCATCGCCTCCACCGTTCTGATCGCGCTCCGCGCCCTGCGGCGCAACAAGCTCCGCTCCATCCTGACCGCTTTGGGCATCATCATCGGCGTCGGCGCCGTCATCACCATGGTGAGCATCGGCAACGGGGCCAAATCGATGGTCGAGGCCCAGATCGCGAGCCTCGGCCAGAACATCGTGCTCGTGAACTCCGGCAGCACCAACCAAGGCGGCGCGCGCAGCGGCGGGTTTGGCGCCGGCACCCTCAGCCCCGATGACGCCGACGCGATCGGCCGGGATGTGGCCAACGTGGTCGCCGTCAGCCCGGAGGTTCGCACCAACGCCCAGGTTCTCGCCAACGGCCTCAACTGGTCCACCTCGGTCCTGGGTGAAAGCGGCAGCTATCTCGACATCCGGCTTTGGCCGCTCGCGCAGGGCAGCATGTTCGCCGAGACGGACGTGCGGACGGTCGGCAAAGTCTGTGTCATCGGCCAGACCATCGTGGACCAATTGTTTCCGGACGGCGAGGCCGTGGGCCAGGTGCTGCGCATCAAAAACCAGCCCTTCAAGGTATTGGGGGTCCTCATGCCGAAGGGCCTCTCGGTGCAAGGCACCGACCAGGACGACCTGGTGGTCATTCCCTACACGAGCGAGATGAAGCGCATCGCCAAGCAAACCATGCTGCGCACCGTCAATGTCCAGACGAGCAGCGCCGGCACGCTGGCCTCGGTGCAGAACGACATCATCGAGCTGCTGCGCCAGCGGCATCATACCACCCCGCAGAGCGACGACTTTATCGTGCGCAACCAGGAGGAGATCGCCCAGGCCGCCACCAACACGTCCCGCACCATGACCCTGCTGCTGGGCGGCGTGGCGGCCGTCTCGCTCATTGTCGGCGGCATCGGCATCATGAACATCATGCTGGTGAGCGTGACCGAGCGCACCCGTGAGATCGGCATCCGCCTGGCCATCGGGGCGCATGGGAGTGATGTGCTGCTCCAGTTTCTCATTGAGTCGGTGGTCCTGAGCCTGATGGGCGGCATCTTCGGGGTCCTGCTGGGCGTGGGCGCCTCGGAACTCCTTTCGTACCTGAACAACTGGCCCACCCTGGTCTCACCGGTGGCCATCGCGGTCGCGGTGTTGTTCAGCGCCGCCGTGGGCATCTTTTTCGGCTTCTACCCCGCGCGCAAAGCGGCCCGCCTCGATCCCATCGAGGCCCTGCGCTTCGAGTGAACAGGAATTCCCGGGGTGGGCCGGGCGCTGTGCGCGCGGCGGATGCAACCCGCGTTCGCTCCGTCCGCTGACCGCTGGCACCTGACCTCTGGCTTGCTTCAGATCCCCGGCGCCGGTTGCAACTGCACCGCGCCGTCGCTGATCAGTGCCTGTCTGGCCTTACCCTGGCGCAGCTTGATCATTTCCGCCCCGGCGAGCAGCACCGGCCCGTAGCCATGGGCCGCCAGCACACTCGTCGGCCGGGTGTAGTAAAACATGGGTTCGAAGCCCATGCCGGTGCCGATGCAGGTGCCCTCCACCTGGCCCCCCGCGTTGACCTTCTGGGCCACCGCGTTCCAGCCGAGCGAAACCATCGGGGCATACGCCAGCGGGTCGAGCCAGCCCTGGTCGATGCCGCGGGCGATGCAGTAGGTGAAGATCGCCGAGGCCGAGGTCTCCTCATACGAGTCGGACCGGTCGAGGAGCTGGTGCCAGAGGCCATCGCCGCCCTGGCAGGTGGCCAACCCGCGGACATGGGCGCGGTAGAGATCGAGAATCGGCGCGCGCTGGGGATGGTCGGCCGGCAGCACGTCGAGCAATTCGGTCATGGCCATGATCGCCCAGCCGTTGGCCCGGGCCCAGTGAAACACCGGGTGCGGGTCCATGGCCTGGATCCAGCCGTGCTGGAAGAGGTTCTTGTCCTTCACAAACATCCGGCCGGAAAACTGGAGGATTTGTTTGGCGGCATCGTCGTAGTATTTGGTGTCGCCGGTCAGCTTGCCCATCTGGGCCAGGGCGGGGACCCCCATGAACAGGTCGTCGAGCCAGAGCGCATTGGCCAGGGGGCGGTTGCGCGCGAGGGTGCCGTCGGCCAGGCGGAACTGGGTGTGGCTGATGAAATTCAGGGCGGGATCGATGAACGGGCGCAGGTTGTCGACCACGCCCGCCTGCTGGGCCTTGATCAGGGAGGTGGCGATGGAGCCGCAGTCATCGAGGGAATTGGGCTTGAGCAGGTGGCGGAAGGTGGACTGCGGCCCGCCCCAGTCGGCCCCTTCGCCGGCCGGGCCGCCGTTCTGGGCCGCGGTGGTGAGAGCGGCGATGAGCTTGAAACGCCTTGAGACAAAGTCCGTGAAGCGATGGTCACCAGTGACCTCGCCCGCATGCAGCATCCCCGCATAGGTGACGCCCCACTCGTAGCTGACCAAGGCAAACGAGCCGCGCACGAGCGTGGCGGTCGCGGGAATCTTGGCGAGGTCGGTGACCTCCTGTCCATTGGGCTGGTCGAGCAGCCGGGCGGGGGAGGCGGTGTCGAGGTAGCCGTGGACCCGGTTGAGCACGGCTGTGATCTCCGCGACCGTGGCCGGGGCATAGGGCACGGGGTATTGGGGCGCCGGCATGGCGGCGGCCAAAGCTTGGCCGCCGGGATGGGCCACGGTCAGCAACAGGGTGGTGAAGAAGAACAGTTGGGCAAGTGACTTCATGGATAATGGGGTGGGGTGCGGAGGTTGCTGGAAAGAGGGACGGTTTGCCAGATTTTTTACCACCTTGGGTTAACGGGCGTAGCTCAGTTTATTGCAATGACCGGGAACCATGGATGCGGCTCCGATTCCTGGAGACGCGACGCCCCCGTCGCGTCGATTGACCTGACCGCCCGACAGCGACGAGGGCGTCGCGGCTCCATCACTTCGAGCCAGCGCGTTGGGGTCAACGCGCTCCACCCCGATCTTGGCCAGCCCGCCTTGGTGGCGGTATTGGTTTGCCTTTGGCTTCCGCCGGTTGGAGAAATCGCGACCCCCTGCCATGCACCTCCCCACCCAACCCCTGCTCCGTTTCGCCGTTTTGATCATTGGTCTTGCCGGCCTCCTCTCCGGTGCGCGCGCCGCCACCGGCGTCGCCACCGATGTCACTTTTCTCCTCAACGGCGAGCCCGCCAAGGTCGGGACTTATCCGTTTCCCTTTCCGGCGGGTGCGCCGGGCATTGTGCTCGACAACGGGCTGATCCACTTTGCGTTCAATCGCGACGACGCGGCGGGCGGCGTCGTCACCGGCTGGAACGGCACCGGTCGCCAGCGCGCGAGCACGTCCATCACGGTGACCTCGGTCATCGTCAACGGGACGGAGCTCGCGCACAACCTGAACGGCGTCGATCCGCGCGATCCGGACCGCCAGCACTCTTTTTACATTGATGCCGGCGGCGGCGGCAGCCGCTTGGTCTGCAACCAGGTCAAAGTTCTCCGGATCACCCCCGACCTCGCCGAGGTCGCCTTCATTGACAACAGCAGCTCCCCCCTGCGTTACGAGCACCACCTGATCATGCGCAAGGGCAAGCAGGGTCTCTATGGCTATGTGATCATGACGGCGGCGGCGGCGACCTCCATCAGCGAGGTGCGGATGAACACGCGATGGGACCGGTCCATTTTTGACCACACGTTCAACTGGGAGCGGGGCGGCGGCCAGCAGCCCACCTACCGGTATCTCCAGTCCCTCTCCGTGACCGGCAACAAGGGGGATGAAACCTGGCAGGTGCCGGCCGGCAATGATGCCGACCTGCCCGCCGGCACCATTTACACCAAGTATAACTGGACCCTCTACCACCACGAGAACCCGATGTTCGGCCACTATGGCCACGGCTTCGGCGCGTGGCTGACCCCGCTCGGGGGCGTGACCGACCAGACCTTGTGTGCGTTCTACGGGGTTGGTCCGACGCACCAGGATCTCGCGATCCACCAGGACGCGCTGATCCTGAATTACTTTGGCCCCAACCATTATGATCTGCCGGGCTACCGCCTCTTTGCCGGCTACCAGCGCTTTTGCGGACCGTGGTTCACGTTTATCACCGCCGGCGACCCCGCCCACCCCGAATCCGTGATCGATCAGGGTGCCGCCGTGGCGGAAGCCGAAATTGCAGAGAATCGCGCCGGCTGCGCCTGGGTGGACGATCCGCTCTACCCGAAACCTGCCCAGCGCACCACCGTGACCGGCCACATCAAGATCGCCGACGGCCGGCCGGCGGATGGCTTATGGGTGCTGCTCTCCACGCAGGACTCGCCCGAGGTCTATCCCATCCACGAGGCGACCTATTTTGTGAAGACGGGGCCGGACGGCCAGTTCTCGCTGCCGGGCATCCCGCCGGCCACCCAACCCGGGACCAGCCGTCCGGGCACCTACTCCATGTATGTCTTCCCCGCCAAGGGCTCCATTACGGACATGCTCAAGAAGACGGGGCTCACCTTCAGTGGGACCGCGCAGGATCTCGGCACCATTGAGTGGAAGCCCGCGACCGCGACGACCTTTCTTTGGCAGATCGGCAAGTCCGATGAGATGGGCGGCGAGTTCGCCCTCGCCACCGTGCCGGCGGATTTATCACTGCGCGGATACCATCCGTCCGAATATTCCACCCCGCGTTCCTTTGAAAAGCCCACCCTGGTGCCGGCCAATCTGAACTACGTCATCGGGAAAAGCTGGGAGCCGAAGGATTGGTATTACGCGCAGACCAAGGCCGGCACCTGGACCATCACCTTCAACGTGGACCGGCCCCATGCCGGGACCGCTTATTTTACGGTCGCTTCATCCGTGAACCAAGGCGGTGCGCCGGTGGTGGCCGTCAACGGCTCGCGCGACGGCGTGACCGGGGCGCTCCCGGGTGGTGGCGGTTCGACCCTGTCGCGGCAGGCCGATCGCAGTGGTTCCTACAATCAGGCGACGCTCACTTTTCCGGCGAGCAAGCTCGTGGTCGGCTCCAACACGATCACGCTCACCCGCGCTGGGGGCGGCAATGGTTTTGGTTACGACACTCTCGTGCTGGAGGTGGACGAGCCCACCGCCCCGCCGCCGGCCGCGCTCACCGCCAAGCTCACCAAGAAGAGCGACACCGTCTGGACGGTCACGGTGACGAATACGGGCCCAGGCTCCGCCAACGACGCCCGGGTGGACGGGTTTAAGCTCGAACGACTTCCGTTGAATGACTATCTCTCCGCACTTCCCGCTATCACCAGCCGCGACCCAAACCATTTTCCTGTTCCCCTCGGCAACATTCCACCAGGTGGTTCAGCGTCCGCCGATGTTGAATTCAAATCTTCGCTTCAGAGTGGCTCGAGATCTAATTTTAATGTCACGGTCCCCTTCAGCGCCAACGGCGGCAAAGCGCACGGCTCCCTCTCGGTGCCGATGCCTTGAAGCGAGAGTCGGAGTTGGTCACGGAGATCACAGAGTTACAATCCGAGGTCACAGCGTATGACCTCGGGCCGGAATTAGACATTGGTGTCACCCAGCCGGGGTGATGGGCCCATCCTTGTTCTGATCGTTGCTGGGTTTGCTCCGTGAACTCCCTCCGCTCTCTGTGCCCACAGTGTCACCATTCTGCTGGTTTCAGGCTGAAGCGAACCGGGCTTGTGCCTGCGGGAGTCCCGACCGCTGCAGCCTTCAGTCCCCGCGTCGCGCCATGGCCCTGGCGACGGCGGATCAGCCTTTCCCCTGCTTCGGGTTACACCCCATGGTCTGAACGGGCTTTTGCGCGCATGCTCCGCAGCGATGACCAACAATCCGCTGACCCAGGGTGTCTTGATCGAAAACGCTTCCGGCATCGGCTCGGCCTCCCGGGGGATGATCCGTTCCCGGGCGGTCGAGCTGGCGGTCATCGACGGCCGCACCCCTCACGAGGTCTCCAGGACTGACTGGGATCAGGCCAAACTCGAACTGACGGGACATTCCTGTGTGGTGGCGAAGGATGCCATTTTGGAAGCCGCGCCCGAATCGGAGCGCTGGGATCCCGTACCCGGCTCGACCGGTCATCAGATGGCGGAGACCCCTCGCGCCGGTCTGCGGCAGGCGGTCAATGGTATCCATTACGAGGTGAAAGCGGTCCAGCTCGTTCAAGACCGTCATGTCAAAGGGTGTGGTGATCGTGCCCTCCTCCTTGTAGCCGCGCACATGGATGTTGCCGTGGTTGGTGCGGCGGTAGGTCAGCCGGTGGATCAGCCACGGGTAGGCGTGGAAGGCAAAGATCACCGGTTTGTCCGTGGTGAAGAGCTCGTCGAAATCCCGGTCGCCCAAACCGTGCGGGTGCTCGGAGGGCGGCTGCAGCCGCATGAGATCCACCACGTTGACCACCCGTACTTTCAGCTCCGGCAGGTGTTCGCGGAGCAGGGAGACGGCCGCCAGTGTCTCCAGCGTCGGCACGTCGCCACAGCAGGCCATGACCACGTCGGGGTCCGCGTCCTGGTCGTTGCTCGCCCAGGCCCAGATGCCGATGCCCTCCGTGCAGTGCCGCACGGCGGCCTCCATGCTGAGCCACTGCGGCGCCGGGTGTTTGCCGGCGATCACGACGTTGACGTAGTGGCGGCTGCGCAGGCAGTGGTCCATCACCGACAGCAGGCAGTTGGCGTCGGGCGGCAGATAGACCCGGACGACGGACGCCTTTTTATTCACCACATGGTCAATGAAACCGGGGTCCTGATGCGTGAAGCCGTTGTGGTCCTGCCGCCAGACGTGGGAGGCGAGCAGGTAGTTGAGCGAGGCGATTTTCCGCCGCCATGGCAGGTGTGACGTGACCTTGAGCCACTTGGCGTGCTGGTTGAACATCGAGTCCACGATGTGGATGAACGCCTCGTAACAGTTGAACAGCCCGTGCCGGCCGGTGAGCAGATAGCCCTCCAGCCAGCCTTCGCACTGGTGCTCGCTGAGCATCTCCATCACGCGCCCGGCGGGCGCGAGGAACTCGTCGTTCGGCACGGTGGCGGCGTCCCACTGGCGCGCGGTGGTTTCAAACACGGCCTCCAGACCGTTCGAGAGCGTTTCATCCGGGCCGAAGATCCGAAAGTTTTTCTGCACGCCGTTCAGTTTCGCCACGTCGCGCAGGAATGCACCCAGCACATGCGTGTCGCCGATGCCACGGACCCCGGGCGCGGGTACGTCGGCCGCATAGTCGCGGAAATCCGGCATCCGAAGGTCGCGGAGCAGCAGCCCACCATTGGCGTGCGGATTCGCGCCCATCCGGCGCCCGCCCTTGGGCGCGAGCTCGGCCAGCTCGGGTTTCAACCGGCCCGCCTCGTCGAAGAGTTCCTCCGGCCGGTAGCTCCGCAGCCAGGCTTCCAGGAGCGCGAGGTGTTCGGGCGGCGCGGCGGCCGACACGGCGAGCGGCACCTGATGGGCGCGAAAGGTGCCCGTGATTTGCACCCCGTCCACCCACGCCGGGCCGGTCCAGCCCTTGGGGGAATTGAGGACAATCATCGGCCAGCGCGGGCGGGTCGGATTGCCGAGGATCCTGGCCTCGTGCTGGATGCGCTTGATGTCCGTCACCACCGCGTCGAGCGTCTCCGCCATGGCCGTGTGCATGGCGGCGTTGTCGTCGTGATACTCGACAAAATACGGGGTCCACCCATAGCCGCGGAACAACTGATCCAGTTCCTCGCGCGTGATGCGCGCGAGGACGGTCGGGTTGGAGATCTTGTAGCCGTTAAGGTGCAGGATCGGCAGCACCGCGCCGTCAGTGGCCGGGTCGAGAAACTTGTTGGAATGCCACGCCGTGGCCAGCGGCCCCGTCTCGGCCTCGCCGTCGCCGACGACGCACGCGACGATGAGCGCGGGATTGTCGAACACCGCGCCAAACGAATGGCTGAGCGAATAACCCAGTTCGCCGCCCTCGTGGATCGAGCCGGGTGTTTCGGGGGAGGCGTGGCTGGGAATGCCGCCGGGAAACGAAAACTGGAGGAAAAGTTTCCGCAGCCCGGCCTCGTCCTGGCTGATGTGGGGATAGACCTCGCTATAGGTGCCTTCGAGGTAAGTGTTGCCCACGACGGCCGGCCCGCCGTGCCCGGGGCCGGAGACATAGATCATGTCGAGGTCGTGATGCTTGATCACGCGATTCAGGTGGGCGTAGATGAAGTTTTGGCCCGGGGTCGTGCCCCAGTGTCCCAGCAGCATGTGCTTCACGTCCGTGAGGGCAAGGGGCCGTCTCAGCAGCGGATTGTCATACAGGTAAATCTGGCCGACCGACAGGTAGTTGGCGGCACGCCAGTAGGCATCGATCCGGCTGAGCAGGTCGGGCGTGAGGGTGGGGTTGTTCATGGTTTGAGTTTTCCGCCCGGGGCGGGATCGAGGACACGGCTGACGGATCGCGCGATCATCAGCTCCTCGTCGGTGCGGATGACCCGCACCTTGACCCGAGCCGAGTCCGATGAAATCAGCGGGGCATTTTCCGCGTTGCGCCGGTCATTCAGCTCGAGGCCGAGGAAGCCAAGCCCGGTGCAGATGCGGGTCCGGATCAGCGGCGCGTTTTCACCGATCCCCCCGGCAAAAACCAAGGTATCCAGTCCGCCGAGCGCGGCGGCATAGGCGCCGATCCATTTTTTTGCCTGGTAGCAAAACAGCGCCACGGCCTCCGCCGCGCGCACATCGGTGCCTTCGCACGCACACAGGTCGCGCAGATCGGCGCTCGTCGCTGAAACGCCCAGCAGACCGGACTCGTGGTTCACCATCCGCTGAAACCGGGTCGCCGTCATTTTCTCGGTGCGCGCCAGAAAGGAGACCAGGCCGGGGTCGAGGTCGCCCGTTCGCGTGCCCATCACCAATCCCGCCGTTGGCGTGAGGCCCATGCTTGTGTCCAGGCTCTGCCCGTCGCGCACGGCGGCGAGGCTGGCCCCGTTACCGAGGTGGGCGAGAATTACGCGGCTTTTCGCCGCGGCCGGATCGAGGCGGCCAAGCTCCTCCATCAGATAAGCGTAGGACAGGCCGTGAAAACCGTATCGCTCGACCCCCCGGGCAGCATAACGGCGCGGAATCGGCAGCAATCGGGCGACCGTTGGCAGGGTGCGATGGAACGCGGTGTCGAAGCACGCCACCTGCGGCAGCTGCGGGTGCCGGCGGTGCAGGGCCTCGATCAACCCGATCTCGCGCGGCAGGTGCTCGGGCGCCAACGGCGTGATGCGGCGCAGTTCCTCCAGCAGCCCCGGCGTCACGCGCGCGGGCTTGGAATGTTTCAGGCCATGCACCACGCGGTGGCCCACAGCTTTGACCGACCCGAAGACCGGTTGGGTTTCCAGCCAGTCGAGGAGGAAAGCCACCGCTGTGCGGTGATCGCCGATGGGCAGCCGGTGGGGTGGCCGTGGTTTTCCCACCGGGTCGGTGAGGGCGAGATGGGTGCCGCGCAATCCGATGCGGTCAATTTTCCCCGCGAGGTGCCGTCGCGGCGTTTCTCCGGCCTCAAACACCGCGAATCGGATGCTCGACGAGCCGCCGTTGAGGGTGAGGACACAGGGCAACACAGGTTTCATGGGTCAGTTTCCGCGATCCTTATCCCCATTCGCGATCACGAATTGGAACCGGGTTTCGCCTGCTCATGCTAGTGGATCCTCCCTCACCCCTAAATGGGGTGTAAAACCCATGGTGATGCCCGGGCGCATCTTGCTTCCGTTCAGTCCGGACCGGGTGAATTTCAGCGCCCCGTTCGATTTGCTGATGGGTATCACCCCATACCCGGGGTGGGGCGGTCAGGTTATCCTCCCGGTCACCCTCTCATGCCTTCTCTTTGCCGCTCCACCCCTTTCCTCGCCGTCCTTGCCGTCCTCGCCCTCGGTCCCGTCCGCGTCGGGCGTGCGGCGGATTTCGAGCCGTTGACCCATCCAGCGACCACAGAGCACCGCCCCGGCAAGTTCATCTGGGCGGATTTGTTCACGACCGATCCCGTTGCCGACACCAAGTTTTACACCAGCCTGTTCGGCTGGACCGTCAGCCTGACCACACAAAACAGCCAGGTTTACATTGTGTTGAGCAACCAGGGCAAACCGGTGGCCGGGCTGGTGGCGCGTCCGCCCGCGCCCACCAAACGCGCCTCGCGCTGGATCGGCTATCTCGCGGTCACCGACCTCCCTGCCACCGTCGCCCTTGTCACCCAGAACGGCGGGCTGGTGCGGGCCGAGGCCCGCGCTTTTCCCGATCGGGGCACCCAGGCGATCGTCACCGACATAGAGGGCTCGGCCTTCGGCCTGCTCCAATCCTCCTCGGGCGACCCGGCTGACGCCGAGCCTAAGGCCGGGGATTGGAACTGGTTCGAACTCTTCGTGAAACAACCGCAGGCGACCGCCGACTTTTACCGCCGGGTCGTCGCCTATGCGGTCACGCCTGATCTTCGCACCGACCGGAAAAACGATTTCTTCCTGTCCAGCGGTGGCCTGGCCCGCGCCGGGGTGACGCCGCTGCCGACTGACAGCACGGCCGCGAAATCCGGCTGGCTCGGCGTGATCCGCGTCGCGAACATGGACGAAACACTCGCGCTGGCGACCAAACTTGGCGCTGAGATTCTGGTCTCGCCGCACCCGGCCGCCTACGGCTGTCGTTTCGCGGTCATCGTTGACCCCACCGGTGGTGACATCGGCCTCGTCGAGTATGTGAACAACGCCAATTCCGCCGATCATCCATGAAATCCAAACGCACCTTTCTTTGCCGTCTGCTCCTGCTGGTCGCCCTGCAGCTTTGGTCCTCCGGCTGTGTCAACCGCGGCTATGTCGGCGCCGACATCAACTATGGCCCGCGCCCTTGGTTTGGCGACGGGCCGTGGCTGGATGGGGGCGGATGGTATGCACGCGGGCGGGACGAAGGGCGGGGTGGCGACCGCGTCGATATCGACCTCCACCCGCCTGGATTTCGCCGTTGATCAGTCCCGGCGCGGCCCGCTCATGATTGTCATCGCCCGCTCCCGCCTGCCCCATGACGTCACAATGATTTGGTTCGAGGATCTCGGACTGGGCTTCGGCCTGGTCTAGGTCATCGCGGGCATTTCCAGCTGCAGCGGGATCCGCAAGGTGCTCAAAACGAACCCCACGACATCTAGCGGGGCTAGCCGGCGGCGGCGGGTGCGCGCCACTTGATCAGGCCAACCTTCACCGCATCGTTGACGATCAGGCATGAGACCATGGCAAAGACAAAAATTGCCAGTGTTTGCGCCCAGGGCAGGGGCATCAGTCCCGGCAGACCCAGGCGCGTCAGGAGCGTGCCGACCAGCACTTCCGCCGTGACCGCCGCCACCACCGCCCGGCTGGGCTTTGTCGCCCAAAACCAGCGGCGTTCGCGGGCCGACACGATGGAGGCTGCGGCAAAGTACAGCAGCGTCAAAAAGCTGTAGGTGTAGAGGGCGTCGTCATTGGTGGCCAAACCGCACCGCGACCAGCCGAACCACAAGGCCAGCAGCGCCTCCGCGACCATCAGGACGCCCAGCATCACGGCGACTGTGATCAAGGGGTTGATTTTCCAGGTTGCCGGTTTCTTCGAAGGTCGCACATGGTCGGTGGCGAGGGAGATTTTAGCCACGTCGGTCACTAACACCAACAGCAGCATTGCGAAGGCGGACATGACGAATTTGCCCGTCACCACGAAGGCGATGGCCACAAAGGCGGTTTTCAGGATCGTCCGGCTGATCTTGTTGATGATGTAAGTCAAAATCCGCTGGTAAATCGTCCGCCCTTGCTCGACCAAGGCCACGATGTTCGCGAGACCCGGTTCGGTCAGGACCACGCTCGCGGCGCCCTTGGCCACGTCGGTGGCGGTGCTGACGGCAATGCCCACCTCGGCCTGGCGGAGCGCGGGCGCGTCGTTGACCCCGTCGCCCGTCATCCCCGTCACATGTCCGGCGGCCTGCAATGCTTTCACCACGGTGTATTTGTCCTCGGGAAAAACCTCCGCGAACCCATCGGTGCCCGCCAGCAACGCGGCGGTGTCGCTGCCGGTTGGACCTTGCGACGCCTTCAGGTCGGCCACTCGCCGGAGGTCGGGCAGCCCGACGCCACGGGCGATCTCGCTCGCGACGGACAGCGCGTCGCCCGTGAGCATTTTCACCTGCACGCCAAGCCCGTGGAGGGTGGCGATGAGCGGTTTGGCGTCCGCCCGGGGCGGATCATACAACGTCACCAGGCCGACCAGGGTGGGCGTGCCGGTCCCGGCGGCCTGTGCTACGGCCAGCGTTCGATATCCCCGCGATGCCGGTTCGGCGGTCCGCGCCTCCAGCGCCTCGATCGCCGCAGGCGGCAACCCCGCGGCCTCCGCGATGGTGCGCACTGCTCCCTTCATCACGCGCAGCTGCTGGCCGCTTCGTTCGACTACCGCCTCCGTCCGCCGGTTCTTTGCGTCAAACGGGGCAAAGGAGACGGGCCTGGCCGCGGGCCGGCCGGCAAAAATGTTTCGCTCCTTGGCGGCGGTGAGGAACGCGAGGTCAATCGGATCCTGGTTGGCCTCCTGCGAGGCAAGCGCGCCGGCAAACAGCACATCGGCCTCCGAGGCGTGCTCCAGCGGGATCACGCCAGTCACGGCCAGTTGGTTCATCGTGATCGTCCCCGTCTTGTCCACGCACAGCACATCCATGGTGGCGGCGTCCTCCGCGGCGCTGAGGCGGGTTACGAGCACGCCACGCTTGGCCAGTTCCCTCGCCCCGACCGCCATGCTGACCGTGAACATGACCGGAAGGGAAAGGGGGATTGCGCTAGTTAGCAGGATCAACAGGAGGGGGACCGTCGCCAGCAGCGGTGTCCCCCGCTCGAGCGAGACGGCGACCACCATCCCCAGCAGCGCCCCGACGACGAGAAAAAGCCAGTGCACGATCCGGGCCACGACCTCATCAATATGGAGCTTGGGCCGCGCCTGTTGCACCAGCACCGTCGTACGGCCAAAGTAAGTCTTCGCCCCCGTGAGCAGAACCACCCCGGTGCCCTCGCCCTGGCGGACCACCGAGCCTGCGGTCAGCATCCTGCCGGGGGTCTTGTCGGCGTCCTTCGATTCGCCGGTGAGCGCCGACTCGTCCACGCTCAACGCCCCCGCGAGGAGCTTCACGTCGGCCGGGACCAGATCCCCGTGCCGCACGCGGATGATGTCGCCGGGCACGAGATCCCGCGCGGGAATCAGCTGCCAGTTGGCCGCCCGAAGCACCCGTGCGCTGACCTGCAGCCGGCGGCGCAGGGTCTCGACGACGCCGGCGGCCCGGCGTTCCTGCAGAAAACTCACCACCGCGTTGGCCAGGAGCAGCGCGCTCACCACCATGAGATCCGGGTATTTCCGGAGCACGGCTGACAGGATCATGATCATTTCCAGCATCCACGCCGACAGGCCCCAAAACTTCCCGAGAAATTGAAGTACTGGGTGTCCCTTGGTTTCGGCCACTTCGTTTTGGCCATGCTGCTTCCGGCGGAGGTCCGCTTCCGCCGGCGTCAACCCTGTCTCCGGGTTGACCTGCAGCGCGGCGAGTGTTTCCGGCACCGGGCTGGAGGCGAGGGTCAGTGATTCGGGGTCTGCTGGCTGCGGGGGCATGGGCTCGGCCTGGGGTTGCGTGGCGGTTCCAATCACCCACCTTCGCACCCACCCTCCGTGGGGTCAACTGGTTGTGCTCAACTTGACCTTGTCGTAGGCGTCCTGCGTGCGCACCCAGGCGCGGCCGGCCTTGGCCCGTTCATCGCTCCAATTTTCCGGGGTGGCCTGGCTTAGCTCATTCCCGATGGACCTCAGGTAGTCCCGGGCGTTTTCTACCTCCTTCATCGCAAAATCCCAGTCTTGGGTGTCGATGGTGCCGGTCATGGTCGCCCGTTTGACCTTCAGCGTCGCCACCTGGTCGTCAACCATGGCCTCCATCTGCTTGTATCCGGCGATGAAATGCGCGCGCTGGTCATACGGGTCGTTTTCGATGTCCGCCCAGCTGATGACGGCGGGGGCGGGGCTGGCGGAGTCCGCGATGGTGATGGTTGGACCCGGGACTGGCACCGCCATCATCCCCTGGTTTTGGGCTGGCGGCGTCGTGGTTGGCGATGGGGCTGCCGCTGTTTTGTCAGGTTGGCCGCACGCGGCGGTGACCAGCGCGGCCAGGGCGGTCGCGATCACGACAAATTTGGTCGGGCAGTTTGGCTTCATGGACGGGTGGAGTTGGTCAGAAACCGAGATCACAAATACTCGATATGGTCGTCCAGTCCCACCTTCAGCAGGGCGTTGGTGCCGCCGTAAGGATTGGGGGTGGTTTGCCGGGCGAGCGGATCGTCGGCCCACGCGCCGTCCACCCAAAAGCGGTATTCATACTGTCCGGGACGGAGCGTCAGGTGGATGTTCCACTCACCGAAGCCCGTCGCGGCCAGCGGGCTTGCTTCCGGGTGCCAGCCGTTGAAGTCTCCGGCCACCTGTACCGTCTTGGCCGTCGGGTCATTATACGTGAGCACACCCTCCTGGGGCTCCAAGGCGGGGAATCGGTCGGTCGTTGGCTGGATCGGCGTGGGCGGTTCGATCCCGGCCTCCGCCCGGGCCATTGGGCCCGAATTGCCCGGCGACTTCTTCACTGCCGCGGGAGGCTTGCCAGGCTGCTGGTCGTTCGTCTGCTCGGTCGGATCGCCCCGCCTCCCAAGTTTTAGGGTGGATAGCCCGGGCGTGGCGGTAAGGCTGCTAGTGTCGGGTGGATTCATGAAGGGAGTTGGCCTTAGCTTTTCGTGACGGCCTTTTTCAATTGGGCGATTTCGGCTTCGTCCTTCGTCAGGCCTTCCTGCAGTGCGTCAGAGCGGTTCCGGCTGGCATCCAGTTGGGTTTGCAGGCGGGCCGTGTCGGTTCTGGCGGCGTTCATTTGCTCCTGCATCACGGTCGTCCGGGCCTGGGCCGTCTCCACTTCCCCTTGGTGGCGGATCGAGTCCACCTTGGCGGCCTCCATCTGGGTCTGGAATCCGTTGGCCAAGTTCCGGCTTTGGTCCAGTTGTGTCTGGGTTTCTGCCGCGCCGGCCTTGGTCAGCTCCACCAGGGCGGTGAGCCGGGCCGACTCCGCCTTGGCGTCCGCCGCGTCAGTCTGGAGTTTGGTCGCGTGGGCGGTGACCGCGTCCAATTGCGCCTGCATCAGCACTGTGGCGGCACCATGTTGGTCGGCCCGGTTTTTGTCCTGCGCGATGGTGGTGTCCCGGTCGCTGATCGCGCTCCGGTAATCAAGCGCGACCAGTCCGAGTATGACGACCGCCACGCCCAGCACCACGCTCAGGAGCGCACCGTTGCGCGGTCGGGTCGCCGGGCCGGCGGTGTTGTCGCGACCGGACTCGACCGCATGGGCCGGGGTGGGGAACGGAAGATTGGTTTTCGTTGGGCTGGAGGAAGGAAGGTCGGGCATGGTGCATCAAACTACCTCATGCCCCGTTCCGATGATATAAGGTGTAACCCGGTGTTGCGACCGGTGGCCGGGCATGGGGGCGGATTTCAACCGGTCTGAATCCACCCGGCCCACTCGTCCTTGGCGCCAGCCAGCGTCAGCAGCGCCACCGGCTTACCCTGTTTGCGGGCGAGGCATGCCTTGTCTGCGGCCTCTGACCTCAGGCTTCCGGAGTCCGGCTTCTGACCTCTGATTACTGACGTCTGACCTCTTTCGTAACAGCCAGTAGGGTTACGCCCCATCGCGGCGGTGTCACCGACCGAGTATGCTCCGGCCCTCAACCTATGAAAAACAAAAATCTGTCAACCCTGTTCCTGCTCCTCGCCGGCCCGCTCGTCGCGCTCGCTTCGCCCGACACCGATCGCAAGATCGAGGCTGCCGCCAAAAGCTCCTACAACTACCGCACCGTCCTGGAGAATCAGGTGACCGTGAAAGCCGCCGATGGCGTCGTCACATTGACCGGCACCGTGGAGGACAAGGATCAGAAGGCGCTCGCCGCCGACACCGTCCAAAATCTTCCGGGGGTCATGGGTGTGAACAACGAGCTCACCATCAAGGCCGCGTATCCTGAACATTCCGACGCGTG
The DNA here is from genome assembly GCA_903929355.1 of uncultured Opitutaceae bacterium. GTDB lineage: Bacteria > Verrucomicrobiota > Verrucomicrobiia > Opitutales > Opitutaceae > CAIYUN01. The sequence continues at coordinate 75,443 of CAIYUN010000036.1, read as the reverse complement.
GATCGCCTTCAAGATCCGGGGGAGCCTGCTCGTCAAGTCCAACGTCAGCGCCATTCACACCACGGTCGTGGTGGTGGACGGCAATGTCACGCTGACCGGCACCGCCGACAATGTCGCGCAGAAGGAGCTCACCGGGGTTTATGCCCGGGAGATCGACTTTGTGAAATCAGTCAAAAATGACCTCGTGGTCGCCGACCAGCCCTCCAAGGGTGAGACCGTCGGGGAGACGATTGACGACGCTTCCATCACCACCCAGGTGAAATACGCGCTCCTCACCCACAAGGGAACCAGCGCGCTCAAGACCAAGGTCACCACCATTGACGGGGTGATCGTCATCTCCGGCGAGGCCGCCTCTGACGCGGAAATCTCCCTGGTCACGAAACTGGCCACGGATATCCGCGGGGTGAAGTCGGTCACCAACTCCATGACGGTGAGAAGCTGAGCGGCCGACCGTTCATCCGCCCGGGTGCGACCATCTCCGGATGGTCGCGTCCTGGTTCCCCTTCACCCTCGGCTCCACCCTCCCATGCCACCAAAGATCAAACCGCGCCCTGCCGGCGAACCGGCCACGACCGGCTCCGAGCAACCGACGCGGGCGCACGATCCGGGCAAGCTGCTCGCTGCCGCCAACCCGGCTTCCCGCCGGCCCCGTCTCGCCCCTCCCTCCACCGTCCTGGCGGCGTCGCACGCGCGCCATCATGTCGGCCGGCAGGCGCAGGCGTGACGTCCGTATTTCTGCTCACGCACCTTTCAATCCCCCCACCGCCCCATCATGAAATCCAACCTCGGCTTGTCCGATGAAGTCCGTCTGGAAGTCGGCCAGATCCTGAACCAGCTCCTCGCCGACGAGTATGTGCTGGACGCCACCACCCACGATTACCACTGGAATGTCACCGGTCCCGACTTCCACAGCCTGCATCTGCTCTTCGAGTCGCAACACGACCAGATTGACCAGTGGCTCGATGACGTCGCCGAGCGTGCCCGGGCCATCGGGGTGGGGGCCCAGGGCAACTGGGCCGACCTGACGAAGGCCGCCCGCTCCTCCGCCGACCCCGGCATTGGCCTCTCCTCGGACCATATGCTGTCCGAACTGCTCGCCCTGCATGAGGACCTGGTCGTGCAGCTCCGATCGGACACCGCCACCGCCCTGCGCCTGGGGGACACTGGCACCGCCGATTTTCTCACGGGTCTGATGCGGCAGCACGAAAAAGCCGCGTGGTTGCTACGCTCCCATCTGGAAACCGAGGAGCAGGAAACCACCTCCTGATCTCACCCTGATTTATGACGAAAATCCTGTCCCTCGCCCTGCTCGCTGGCGGCATCGCGCTTATCATCTGCGGCCTCAATGCCAACCAATCGGTCGGCTCCGATGTTTCCCGCTTTTTCACCGGTTCACCCACCGACCGATCTCTCTGGTTGCTCATTGGCGGCATCGTGGTCGCCGTCGTCGGCCTCGGTGGTCTGATGCGTGGGTCGAAAACCCCCTGACCCGCGACCCATTCCAGTCCGCCCTCCAACCTAATCGTCCTCTCCCATGCTAAATTACGCCATCATTTTCCTCCTGATCGCGATCGTCGCAGGTGTGCTCGGTTTCGGCATCATCGCCGGCACGGCCGCCTCGATCGCCAGGATTCTGTTTCTGATCTTTCTCGTGCTCTTTATCGTCTCCCTCTTCCGCGGACGAAGCGCCTGATTCCGCCCACTCTTTCAGCCCTCCAACCAACCCATGTTTTCAAATGAAAAATAACAACGACAGCACCGCCCAGACCCCGCAGGATCTTGTCAATGATCTGCACGCCCTCGTCGCCGAGGCCGAAAAAATGATGGGAGGAGCCATCACCGAACACACCGGCGATGCCCTCGGCGCATTGCGCACACGGTTTGACGCCGCGCAGGAGCGCCTGGGTGACCTCTACGAAGGCACGCGCAAAAAGGTGGTCGCTGGCGCCAAATGCGCCGACGCGACCATTCGCGCAAACCCCTACCAGTCGCTGGCCATCGCGGCCGGCGTGGGTCTGCTCATCGGGGTGCTGCTCGGCCGTCGGACCAAGTGACCCTCTCCCCGTGAAAATCACCCCACCAGTTCCTCTGGGTTTCATGGGGACGCTCCGGTCCCTGGGCGACAGCCTCCTCGCAGGGGCGCAGGAGCGTTTGGAGCTCTTGGCCATCGAACTGCAGGAGGAAAAGCTCCGCCTGATCCGGACCTTCATCTGGGTCGGTGCGGCGCTGTTCACCGGCATGATGGCCCTGACGTTTGCCAGCCTCGTGTTGGTCTATTGCTTCTGGGACAGCGCCCGGCTGGGCGTGCTCGGCGGGCTGGCGGTGTTCTACACCGTTGCACTGATTGTGATCATCCTCGCGTTTCGCCGCTTCACCGCCCGCCAGCCCCTCCCGTTCGCCGCCACCCGGGAGGAAATGGCGGAAGATCGCGCATGTATCCGGACCGAGAACTGACCCGGCTGGCCGCCCGCAAGTCCTGGCTGCGCCGGGACATCGCCCTCCGGCGCGTCCAGCTGGCCGAAACGGCGGCCCAGGTGTCGTGGCCGTTGGCGTGGCTGGACCGGATGCTGGCGGTCGGACGGCGGCTTTCGCCACTCGCATTGCTCGCGGCCCTTCCGTTGGGCTGTCTGGTCACGCGCACTGTCCTGGCCAGTATGAGAATCTTTGGCCCGCTCGTTTCGGGTCTGGTGCGCGGGACCCGGTGGGTGGGTCGGATTTTGGCCAGACCGTCCCCACCCCCAGAACGCTCCCGGACTCGGAACGTCGGTTGAGGAATGGTCGCGCCGCGAACCCGGCGGTCCCGCCCCGTGGAAGGCCCGGCTGGGGCGGCCGTGGCCGAGTGATCGCACCAACCCGTAGGTTTAATCGTTTTATGCTGAAAAATCGGCCGGCGCGCTCCGACGGCGCGTCCCGCGGTCGCGCCCTCCTCCCAGAAATCCCCCTGGGGTAGAACCGAAGGGACGTTGGTCGAACATAACTGAAAAACGGATACGTATCCTTCACGCAGTTACCGGCTTCATGCCACCTCGCCGGATCCGGTTTCAGCCTTCAGCCCGATCCCCTCTTCGGGTTACACCCCATTACGTCCGGCGGCGGCTTCGAGTAGATTGGCCACAGAAATATTGGGAGCGGATCCGAGCAACAAAGAATCACTCTGCGCCTCGTGTCGGCCCCACCTGAAAACATTCCCATGAAACTAAAACTTATCCTCCTCGCCGGCGCGGTTCTGGCCGCCTCGTTGTCGACCCCCGTCTGGGCGCAGCCGCTGACCACCAACGATCCCGCCACCCTTGGCGCCCAAAAGGACGTGGGTCGGCTGGTGGACATCGAGGTCAAAAACTTCCAGGACGATTCGCTCGGCCGGGTCCGGGATCTTGGCGTCGACTTGGTCAACGGCAGAATCATGGAGGTGCTCGTGGCCTCCGGCACCTTTCTCGGCATGGGTGGAAAAACCACCGCCGTGCCGCCCAGGGCGCTGTTCGCCGACACGACCGCCAAATGTTACCGGCTTAATGTGAGCAAGGAAACCTTTGAGTCCGCCCCGGCGGTAGACCTCAAGACTTGGAATGACGCTGGCCGCAGCCGGAGCATCGCCGCCGCCTACCGCTTCTTCCGTCAGGAGCCCTACTTTTTGGAAGAGGGGGCTGCTCCTGGCACCACCCCAGCCGGTCACCCCAAAGTGGCTCTCGGCTATGTCGAACGCTCCAGCAAGATTTTGGACATGCCGGTTGGAAATCATCAAAACGACCAGTTTGGCACCGTGTATTCGCTGACCATGGACATCCCGGCCGGCCGCATTCGCAATGTCATCATCAGCCAGGGGGGGAATTTCCAAGCCAAGAGCATCGTCCCCGCGATGGCCCTTAGCTTTAATAACAAACGTGATGCGCTCCTGATCGACGATTCAAAGGCAAAGTTCGATGACGAACCACGCTATGTCCTGACGGCTAGCACCGTGGTGGGGCTGCCGGAAACCGCCGAAGAGGAGTCCTATTCGGGTCCGCACACCGATGTCGCGCTCGTGCAGGGCACCAGTTACTTCGATGTGGACCGGACCGTCCTGATCAACCGGAATATCCGCTCCACGAAGATCAATGCCCGGAATGTGGAAGTTGGCACGATCAATGGTCGCGTCACGCTGCGTGGCTTTGTCAATACCGAGGACGACCGACGCCGGATCGGCGAGATCGCCATCGCGGCCTCCCGCCTGGAGGTGGTGGATAACCAAATCACGGTGGGACAGTCAGGTCCGGTCACGGTGAGATAAATCCACCGGCCTCGGGCTTTTACCGCAAACTCGCGGGTGGAGGCCCAGGGTCAGGCCGAAGCGCAACGCACACGGCCAAGCGGAGGGCCGAAGCGAACCGCCCTCACGAAAACGCCCCGCCGCCGGTCAGGCGGTCGGGGCGCACTCATGCCGCCAGATGGGGTCGCGGCTTATTTCTTGTCCGCGGCGGCGGCCGGATTGATGTCGAGCAGCTCGACCTCGAAGACCAGGGCCGAGTTGGGCGGGATGACCGGCGGCTGGCCGCGCGGTCCATAGGCACTGGCGGAGGGGATGTAGAGTTTGATTTTGCCGCCCTTGTTCACCTTTTGGATGCCCTCGGTCCAACCGGGGATGACGCCATCGAGCGGGAACACCGCCGGCGCCCCGCCGTCATGGTCGGCGTTGCTGTCAAACTTGGTCCCGTTGATGAGGGTCCCGGTGTAGTTGACCTTCACGGTGTCGGTGGCCTTGGGATAGTCGCCGGTGCCAGCCTTGATGGTCTCGTAAAGGACGCCGCTGGGCAGGGCGATGACGCCCTGCTTTTGTTTCATGTCGGTGAGAAATTTCTCCCCGTCGGCCTTGGCGGACGCCTGGGACTTCTCCTCCTCGAGGACGGCCTTGGCCGCGGGGTCGCCGGCTGCGGCCTTGGCCACGATGTCGGCATGCTGCTTGGCCTCGGCCTTGTCCTGGCGCGCCTGCATGAACGCGGAAAACTGTTCGCCGATCTCCTCGGGCTTGAACGGGGGCTGCTTGTCGGCCAGGGCGAGTGACAGCCCCTGGGCGATGGTGGCGAGCTCGGCGTCGGTGAATTCAAAATCCCTGAGCTGGCCGCCGATCTGGGAGCGGTTGCCGGCGATCCAGCCGAGGGTCACCAGCAGCTCCTGGTCGGTGAACTTGCGGGCGGGCGTCGCGGGTGCGGTGGTGGGGGCCGCACCCGGGGCCGGGGCGGCGGGCTGGTCGGCGGCGCGCAGCGAGGTGAGGGCGCCAAGCAGGAGCACGGACGCGGTGAACGTGAGGGTGAGTTTCATGCGGGGAGGGTGGAGGAGGGTGGATTGCAGCGCAGCGTTGTCGCCCCGCCGAAAGCGAGGGAAGTTGGCGGGGACCGGCCGGAATGCAACCCCTTACTCGCGCCTTGTGTCGCCGGTGAAACCGGGCTTGAGTGCGCGTTCCCCCCATGCCCCCCGACCAATTTTGGACCAGCCAGGATGGCCAGATTCTCACAGTGAAAAACCGCGACGACCGCTCGGTCGCGCTCACCCTGGCGTTCTGGCCGCGGCACCCGGAGGAGCTTGAGTTCATGCGGACGCAACTCGACGCCCTGCGCTTCAGCGAACGCAGTTCGCTGGCACGGGTCGGGCTGGAGATGCTGCTGGAAGGCCGGCCCAAGCTCGACGGCGGGCGGGTGTTGCTGGAGGCGTCGGGTTTCATTTTCGACGCCAGTTTCCCCAATGCCGGCTATTGGAAGAAGCTGCTGCGGCCCGGGGTGCCGGTGGGCCGGTTGTTTTTCGCCCCTGCGGCCGCCAAGCTCACCTCCGCCGAAATCTGGGCCGCCGTCCAGACCAACGCCCTCAAGCTGCCCAACACCATCAGCATCGACCGGTTCGGGCGCGTCTTTCTCACCCCGCATCCGGTCAGCTACACCTTGAGTCCCAAGATGTCGCGGCTCAACTTCGAGCGGATCGTGAACGGCGATGCCAGCCGGGGCTTTCTCGACAAGCTGCAGGTGCGCCACGAGGCCGCGCCGCTCACCATCCCGCCACACGCGGGGGTGCTCACGAGCTGCTCGATGTATCTCAAGGAGCATTATGTCGTGCTCAACCCCGGGGAGGGCAACTTCGGCATCCACACCAGCGCCGTCCTGCTCGATCCGGTCAAGACTTTCGGCACGAACATCATGCTGGAGATCTACAACACCGGCGACGAGCCCGTGGTCAACCCGGTCGTGTCGGTGGAGATCTTTCGCGCGCCGCCCTTCACCGATCCGGAGTATAAGACCCTCACGCGCCGGCGCATCCGCCTGCGGGACACCGCCGCCGGGCTCTTCAAGTGCCTGGACACCAGCCCGGCGCAGCCCGCGAGCGAGGCCCGGCCCAAGACCAAGATCAGCGTGCGCGGCCAGAGCGCGACGATGGAAAACCGCTGTGTGCTGGTCCGCGCCAACGAGGACCTGAAGAAATTCCTCGCCGGTGACATCTGCCCGATTGGCTACCGCACCGTGATCCAGGCGTTTGACGCCGCCCCGCCGGATTGTGACACGCTCGTCGTGGACTTTTTCCCCGACCTGCTCGAGCACATCGAGCTCCTGACCCGCCTCGGTGACGTGAAGCTGAAACGCCTGGTCTTCCGCCATGCCTCGCGCACCCACGGTTTTTTCCTCTCCAGCAACGCGCACGCCCGGCTCGACACCTTCGCGGCCATCGGCGTTCAGATCTACTGGTATGAGGAGATCTCCAAGGATCTCTACCTGCACACCTACAAGAAAGACCACGGCTTCTTCGTGCGCGAGGAGATGGCGCGCCGGTTCCAGGAGGCGACGGTCCTGGCCTTCTATGGCTCGGCGGTGGGGCTCGACCAGGCCGACACCGACCGCATCACCCATCTCGTCCAAAAACTCACCAGTTTCATCGGCTCCAACCTCGGGGTGCTGACCGGCGGCGGGGGGGGCGTGATGCGGCTGGCGACGGAGCAGGCGCGGGGCGAGGGCGCGCTCACCGGGGCGTGCTTCCTCGAGTTGGAGGCGCAACCGCCCGAGCTGGGGGTGGACTTCTTCAACACCTTCCAGGAATCCTCACGCCATTTCCGTCAAAAGTGGTTCGAGGCGGCCGATTTTTGCATCTTCAACGTCGGCGGGGTGGGGACGCTGGAGGAGATCGGCATCGAGCTGTGCAACCTCAAACTCGGCATCCGGCCGCGGGTCCCGTATGTGTTTTTTAATGCCCGGTTTTGGACCGACCTGCGCCGCCAGCTCCGCGAGATGATCCACACCGGCCGCGCCCCCGCCTGGATCGCCGACTACGTCCTGTTCACCGACGACCCCGACGAGGTGGTGGCGTTCTACCGGAAGAAATTGCAGGTGCTGTAATCCTCCTCACTTCACCGCCGCCCAGACGCGCTGGACGTCGTCGTGGTCCTCGATCTCCTGCAAAAACTCGCCGACATCGGCGCGGTCCTGCTCGCTGAGCTCGGGGTAGTTTTTGGCGACATAGCCGATCTCGCTCGTGATGACGCTCCAGCCGTGTGATTTCAGCCACGTCGAGACGGCGTGGACGCTGGTGCGGTCGGTGAAGAAGCGCGCGCCGGCATGGCCCTCGGGGATGTCGTCGTTTTGCGTGTGCGCCAGCGGCTCGAAGTCGTTCGCGCCGGCCTCGATGGCGGCGGCCTCCAGGTCGGTGGCGGGATCGGCGTGGTGGGCCTCGACGAGACCCACGTGGTCGAAGAGAAACTTGTTGCTCCCCGCCATGCCGAGGACGCCCCGCTTGAACATCACGCGGATTTCCGGTGCGGTGCGCTGGTGGTTGTCGGTGTAGATTTCCACGATGACCGGCACCTTGTGCGGTGCGTAGCCCTCGAAGACGACATGCTCGAGCGAGGATTTGTCGCCCCCGGTGCCCGCGCCCTTGGCGATGGCGCGCTCGATCACGTCGCGGGTTACCCCCGACTTCTTCGCCTTCTCCAAAACCGCAAAAAGCCGGGCGTTGGCCGCGAGGTCGGCGCCGCCCAGCTTGGCGGCGACGGTGATCTCCTTGACCAGTTTGCCGACGAGTTGCCCCTTGCGGTTGTTCACCACCGCGCGTTTTGCATGTAGCCATTGGCGTCCCATAAGACCGGGCAAAATGGGGTGTGCCGGCCATCTTGGCGAACTGATTTTTTGGGCCAGTTGGGCAGGGGGAACGATAAGACTAATCGGTCCGATCCGTCTGTTTCTACGGCAGCAACGGGATCGTGGCGGGAAAGACATTGGCCATGAGCCACACGAGCGAGCCCATGAGCAGGGCGAGCGCGAGGCTGTGCCAGAACACGGCGCGCAATATCTGGCCCGCCGCAGGACCGGAGGCGGTCGCGCCACCCGTCGCCGTGCTTGCGACCACGATGCTCTGGGCGTCAATCATCTTGCCCATCACGCCCCCCGCGCTGTTGGCCGCGGCCGTCAACACGGGCGGCACGCCGATGGCCCGCGCGGTGACCTGCTGGAGGTTGCCGAACAGGACATTGGACGAGGTGTCGCTGCCCGTGAGCGCGACGCCGAGCCAGCCGAGCAGCGGGGAGAAAAACGGGAACAGCCCGCCCGTCGCGGCCAGCGCGAGGCCCAGGGTGGCGTCGCTGCCGCCATAGCGGGTCGTATACCCCAGGGCGAGCATGAGGGTGATGGTGAGCAGAGGGATCCGTACCCTCCAGGCGGTGCGCGCGTAGAGGCCGGCGAGCGCGCGCAGCCCCAGCCCGAGGCAGAGACCCGCCGCCACCCCCGCCGCCAGCAGGGCCGTGCCGGTGGCCGAGAGCAGGTTGAACGTGAACTCAGCCTTTTCCTGCTCGGGCTTGGCCACGACCGGCGGCATCCGCTGCACGCCGAGGTGGAGCGCGGGCACGGTGAACTTGGGCGCGAACAGGCTGTTCAGGCGGTCCCGCACCACCGGCAGGGCGAAAAGAAACACAAACGCCGTGAGAAACACCCACGGCAACCAGGCGCGCCGCAGGGCACCCGGTCCGGCCCGTGCCGACTGCGCCGTCGGGGCCGCCTCCGTGATGTCACGGGGCTGCCAGATGCGCAACAACCCGAGGAGCGCGGCCAGCGAGACGAGGGAGCTGGCGAGGTCCACCAGCCACGGGCCGTGGTAGTTGCTCACGAGAAACTGCACCAGCGCATAGCTCGCGCCGGTGACGAGGCACGCCGGCCACACCCCGCGCAGCCCGCGCCAGCCGGCATGCGCTGCGACGAGCCAAAACGGGATGAGCAGCGAAAACAACGGCAACTGCCGGCCGACCATCGCGCTCAACGCGCGGACATCGAGGCCGGTCACGGTGGCGAGGGTGGTGACGGGGATGCCGAGCGAGCCGAAGGCGACGGGCGCGGTGTTGCCGATCAGCGCCAGCTTGGCGGCCTCGAGCGGCGCGAAGCCCAGCCCGACCAGCAGCGCGCCGGTGATCGCCACCGGCGCGCCAAAACCCGCCGCGCCTTCGATGAACGCGCCGAAACAGAACGCGATCAACAGCGCCTGGATGCGGCGGTCACCCGAGAGCCCGGCGATCTGCCCTTGCAGGGCGGCAAAGCCGCCGGTCTCGACCGAGAGCTGATAGATGAAAATCGCGTTGAGCACGATCCAGCCGATGGGAAACAGCCCAAACGACGCCCCATAGCCGGCCGCGGCCAGCATGAGCGTGGGCGGCATCCCGTAGACCCCCACCGCGAGTGCACCGGCCGCGAGGAGCGCGGCGAGCGCGGCCCGGTGGGCCCGGACGTGCCCGAAGGCCAGCAGCCCCAGCAACAGCGCGATGGGGACAGCCGCCGCGACCGCCGACCAGCCGATGCCACCAAGCGGCGTGTAGTTTTGGGGCCAAGGCTGCACCGCGCGATGCTCGCGGCCCGCGCGTCGGGCTGGCAAGCGGCAAAGCGCCGCGGCGTCAGCCCCTGTCGTTGCCCTTGGGGAAGTTGAACTTTACCTCCGGATAGGTGGTGCCGTGCACCGTGAGGCCCGTGAGCGTGGCGTCGAACCCCTTCGTCGTTTTCAGCCACTCGGCCCGCGCCTCGTATTGTGAAGTGTCCGTGGCGGTTTCACCCGTGGCGAGGCTGGCGACCGGCTGGAACACCAGCGTCTCGTCCCGGCCACCGACCGTGACCTCCAGTTTAAAGGAAGGCGCACCGGCCCGGATGTACTTCTCCAACTCGCTGTCAAGGAACCAGGCGGTGAGCCTGCCTTCCGCTGGTTCGAGCAGGAATTCGAGACGATAGATGCCGTTGGCGAACTCGACCAGCGTGCCGCCATGCGGCGGCTGGTCGGCCGGAGGCGGAAATGGGGGTGGGGTTTTTGCACAGCCCACGAGGAGGGCGACGCACAGCAGAGAGGTCAGAAACCGGAGGCCGGGAGCCAGAGGTCGGAAGCCGGATGCCGGAAGCCGGAGACCGGAGGTCAGAGGACGGAGCAAGATCATGGCTGAAAGGCTGAAGTGGAGGCGGTATCCATCCGTGTTGATCCGTGATTAAAACTCTGTCGCATCCTCATGACACCGGCGCGAGCGTTTCCGCCACGGGAACGCGATAGGCCTTCACCGCGGGGATGAGGCCGCCCAGCACGCAGAGTCCGACGAGGGTGCCGGGCGCCCAGAGGAAGACAGCTTGCCAGACAAAGGGATCGAGGACCACGCCCGCCTCCCGGCGGATGACGGCCGCGATGCCGGTCACGAGAACTCCATAAACCAAGAGGCCCGCCAGCGCGCCGAGCAGGCCGATGACACCCGCCTCGGCCACAATTGCGCCAAAGACGAACCGTCGCCGTGCGCCGAGCGCGCGCAGGATCGCGATGTCGCGCTGGCGCGCGCTCATCGAGTTGTAAATGCTGGCGAGCACGGAGGCGGCCGCGACCAGCGCGACCAGCCAGGCGACCAGCGTCAGCACCTGGTCGAACCAGCCGATCTTGCCGAACAGGCTGGCGATGATCGAGCCGATGGGCCAGGCCAGCGTGAGCCGGTTGCCCTGCTTGTTATACGTCTGGTCCAGGATTATACCGGCCATGGGGGACCGGAGTTGCAGCAGCACGGCGCTGACCTCGGTGGCGTGCTTCGGATCGTGGCCGGCCATGGTTTGGATGCCGGCGAGCGGGATCCAGATGACGCGGTCCACGGGGGTGTTGGTGGGCGCGAGAACACCCGTGACCGTGAATATGTCCGGGTGCACGTCGGGGTTGGCCACCAGGTCCAGGCCATGGTAGGGGTGAAAGGTGTCGCCCAGCTTGACCCCAAGGACCGCCGCCGCATAGCTGCCGACCACCGCCTCCTTGGCCGTGCCCTCGAAGAGGCGGCCCTCCGCCAGCGCATATTTTTTACCGGGCACATACTCGATGTTCTGGAACAGCTCCGGCACCGTACCGACGATCCGCCAGCCTTTGAAGTTGTCGCCGACCGCGATGGGGATGGCGGTTTTTACCAAAGGATGGCGCGTGATAAACTGCAGGTCCTCGGCGGACACATTGCCCGGAGAGGCCTCGAGGTGGAAAATGGAGTTGAGCACCAGCTGGAGCGGTGAGCCGCGGGCGCCCAGCACGGCATCGAAGCCCGAGTTCGTCTGGGCGAAGAGCTCCTGTGACTGGGTTTTCACCACCCAGACCGTGAGCAGCAGCCCGGTGGCAAGCGCGATGCTCCCGGCGGTCACCACGGTGGAGAGCAGGTGCTGTCGGAGCGAGCGGTAGATGAGCAGAAGAAAGGTCATGCGGCAGTCTCCTTGCGCGCGGCCCGATTCAGTTCGGAAAAGTCGCGCCGGATCTCGAATTGCGCGAGCACCTGCTCGTCATGGCTCACAAGGAGCAGGGCGGCGCCGTTTTCCCTGCAGACCTCGCGGATCAGCGCCAGCGACTCGCGGGAATGGCGGGTGTCGAGGTTGCCGGTCGGCTCGTCGGCGAGGACCAGTTTTGGCCGGTTGGCGAGTGCGCGGGCGACGGCGACGCGCTGCTGCTGGCCGGTGGAAAGCTGGCGCGGGCGGTGGCGGAGCTTGTCGCCGAGGCCGACCCGCTGGAGGAGCGCGGTTGCCCGGGCGCGGTCCGCCCCGCGGCCAAAAGCCATGCCGAGCACCACGTTTTCCAGCACCGTGTGCCCTTGGAGCAGGTTGAAGGTCTGGAAAATATAACCGATGGTGTCCGCGCGCAACCGGTCGCGCTGCGCCTCGCCGAGTTTGGCCAGGTTGCGGCCGTCGAGCAGCAGCTCGCCGGCGTCCGCCGAGAGCAGTCCGGCGATGAGGTGGAGAAAAGTGGTCTTGCCGCTGCCACTCTCACCGCGCAAGGCGACCTGCTCGCCCGCGTCGAGGGCGAAGGTCGGGACGTCCACGACCTGGGTGCGACTGCCGTCGGGGGAGACAAATGACTTTTGCAGCCCGCGCACCCGGAGGAGCCCGGTCGCTGGGCTCGTTTGCGTCAGGGTAGGGGACGGCGGGGACATGACGGGAGGATGGGGGGCGACTGGAGTGAAAGCGAGAGGGTTCCAAGCAGGATAGCAAACCTGTCAACGCCGACGTGGCACGGGCGTCCCACCCGTGAGGGTTGGTGCAGCGCGGTCACACCAAGAACCACCACCTTGTCTTGAGCTTGGACCGAAATCGCGCCAAACCGTCTTCATGCAGATCACGCCGATGGGGGACAGCGCCATGCTGGCCGAGCTGGGGACGATCGCCGACGAGGCCACGCTCGACCGGGTGCTCGCCGTCGCGCGCGCGCTGGCGGCTGCGCTGCTGCCGGGCGTGACCGACATCGTGCCGGCTTTCACCTCGGTCACCGTGCACTATGACCTGACGCAAATCCCGCCCGGCCCGGGCGCACCCGTCGCCAGGGTGGCGGAGTGGCTGCGACTCACGGCGGCGAAGGCCAAGGCGCTGAAGCGTGCGGCCGGCCAGGTGGTCGAGGTGCCGGTGTGCTATGGAGGGGAACACGGCCCCGATCTGCCGGCCGTCGCGCGCCGGGCGGGATTGAGCGAGGCTGAAACCGTCAAGCTGCACAGCAACGCCCTTTACCGCGTCGCGGCCGTCGGCTTTGCGCCGGGGTTTCCGTATCTGCTGGGTCTGCCGGAGCGATTGGAGATGCCCCGGCGCGCCACGCCCCGTGTCCGGGTGCCGTCCGGCAGCGTGGGCATCGGCGGGGCGCAGACAGGGGTGTATCCGTTTGCCACCCCGGGCGGCTGGCAGCTCATCGGCCGCACGCCGCTGACCTTTTTCCGCCCCGAAGCCAAACATCCCGCACTCGTTTATCCGGGCGATTTTGTCCGCTTTCGTGCCATTCCGCCCGGGCTCTGGCCGGCGGAGGCGGCCAATGAAAAAAGGATCGAGGCCAAAGCCGAGGCGGCGGGAACGGTCGAGATCATCCAGGCTTGCGGGCTCACGACCGTGCAGGATCTGGGCCGCCCCGGCTGGCAGCGGGTGGGGGTCACCCCGGGAGGGGTGATCGACCGCCAGGCGGCCCGGGTGGCGAACATTCTGCTCGGCAATCCCGACAACGCGCCGGTGTTGGAGAGCGCGCTGACGGGGCCGGAGCTGCGTTTTCACGCCGACACCTGGATTGCCGTGACGGGCGCCGCGGTCGCCGGGGTGCCGGGCTGGCGGCCGCTGCGGATTGCGGCCGGGGCGCGGCTCTCGCTGGCGGAGCTGGTGCGCGGGGCGCACGTCTATGTCGCGGTGGCAGGCGGCTTCAGCGTGCCCACGGTATTGGGGGGTGCAGGCACACTGCTGCGTGCCGGCTTCGGTGGGTTTCGCGGCCGCACGTTGCGGGCGGGCGACCGTCTTGCGGTGGGCCCGGCCGCCCATCCGCCCGGGGCCGTCCGGCGGGACTGGGCGGCGGCGGGGGAATTCTGGACGGCGGGCGGCCGCGAAATCACCGTGCGCTTCGTGCGCGGCCGCCGGTGGGCGGGTTTTGACGAAGACGCGCGCACGGCGTTCAAACAGACCGCGTGGAAGGTGCGGGGGCAGTCGGACCGGATGGGCTTGCGGCTCACGGGCCCGGCGCTCACCTCGGAGCTGCCGGGGGAGATGATTTCGGAGGGGGTGGCCTTTGGCTCGGTGCAGGTGCCACCGAACGGGCAGCCCATCGTGCTGATGGCCGACCGGCAGACGCTGGGCGGCTACCCCAAGATCGGCCACGTCATTACCGCCGACCTGCCCCGGCTGGCGCAGGTCCGGCCGGGCGACACCGTGCGTTTTGCCGAGATTCCGGTGGCCGCGGCGCAGGTGGTTGCCTTGGAGATGGAGAAGGCGCTCGCCCTGCTGAGGCTGGGCGTGGCCGCACGTCTCCAGAGCTGAGGCCATGCGCCCGCTCGACCTCAACTGCGATCTGGGCGAGGGCGCGGGGCACGATGCGGAGCTCATGCCGCTGATCACCTCGGCGAACATCGCGTGCGGCGGGCATGCCGGGGATGCCGTCACGATGGGCGCAGCGGTCGCTCTGGCACACCGGCATGGGGTCGCGGTGGGAGCGCACCCGGGGTTTGCAGACCGGGAGCATTTGGGGCGGCGCGAGCTGCAGCTGCCACCGGAGGATATCCGGCGGCTCGTGAGCGGACAGATCGCGGCGTTGCGCACCCTGGCACCGCTCCGGCATGTGAAGCCGCATGGCGGCCTCTACAATCTGGCGGGGCGCGACGTCAGGGTGGCGCGCGCGGTGGCGGAAGCCGTGCGGGCGACGGATGCCTCGCTGGTGCTCTTTGGTCTGGCCGGTGGCGAACTCCTGAAGGCGGGTCGGGCTGCGGGATTGCGCGTGGCCAGCGAGGTCTTTGCCGACCGCGCCTACGCGCCCGATGGCACGCTGGCCCCGCGCAGCACGCCGGGGGCGCTGCTCGGTATCGGGGTGGCGGTGGCGCAGGTGCGGCACATCGTGCGGACCGGCTCCGTGCGCACGACCGACGGGACCGAGATCGCCGTGCAGGCCGACACCGTTTGCCTCCATGGCGACGGACCGGAGGCGGTGGAACTGGCCCGGGCGCTCCGCGCTGCGCTCAGGGAGGAGGGGGTGGAGCTGCGAGCCTGGTCTTCGGGGTGAAAAGCACCAGCGCGACCCCGGCCACGAGTACGAAAACCGAGTAAAACGTGCCGCGGCTCAGGCCGAGGATGAGCGAGGCGTCAGGTTCGCGGAAGAGTTCGCCGAACATCCGCACCAACGCATACCCGACGAGAAATTCCCCCCCGAGCCGACCAGGCTGACGACGGATCACGTCGGTGCGCCAGAACCGCCACTGGACCCACGCCAGCAGCAGCGCGCCCTCCAGCGCGGCCTCGTAGAGTTGCGAGGGGTGGCGCGGTTCGGGCCCGCCACCGGTGTTCAAGAAAATCACGGCCCACGGCACGGTGGCGGGTTTGCCCCAGAGCTCGCCGTTGATGAAGTTGGCGATGCGCCCGAAGAGCAGGCCGAGCGGCACCACGGACACGATGAGGTCACCCAGCTGCAGGAACGGAATTTTCCGCCGGCGGGCAAACCAGGCCAGGGCGAGGATGACGCCGATGAAACCGCCGTGCGACGCCATGCCGCCCTCCCAGACCCGCAGCAGGCTGAGCGGGTCGGCGGCAAACTTTTGCCAGCCATCATAGAGCAGCACCGAGCCCAGCCGCCCGCCGACCAGCACGCCGGCCACGACGGCGAAGATCAGGTCGTCGAGGGCGTCGCCCTTGAGCGGCGAGCGGCCGCGGCGCGCGGCCGCGTGCAGGAGCAGCCAGCCGCCCGCGAAACCCAGCACATAGGCCAGGCCATAGTAACGGATGCCAAAGGCGCCGTGGAAACGGATCAGGAACGGGTCGAGGTTGTGGACCCAGTAGGCGAGGGGAGAGGGATTCAATTGCGGAAGGCGGAGTGTGGATTGCGGAATTCCTACCCGATGGAAGTGGGATTGCGAAGTGCGGAGTGCGGGATGTGGAATTTCGAATGAGTATTGAGGTGGCGCGCGTTGACCTCAACGCGCTTTCGGCTCACGGCGTCAATCTTTCCCGGCGGCTCAGGCCGGGAAGTCGCCACCTCGGTCCTGGGCCTGCCGTTGCAGCTTGGCGCGGGCGAGCTCGCGCATGTCCACCGCCACATCATCCTTTTCGAAGATCTCCCGGCCGAGCAGCTGCTCGATCACGTCCTCCATGGTGAGCACCCCGGCGGTGGCGCCAAACTCGTCCACGACGACGAGCAGTTGCTGGTGCGCCTTGAGGAAAACCTGGAGCGCGGCCGCGACGGTGGCGGTCTCGGGGATGAAATGGATCTCCTGCATGAGTTGGGTGACCATGACAGTGTCCTGGTCGTTGGCCTTGGCCTTGAGCAGGTCGCGGCGGCGCACCAGCCCGGTGATGTCGTCGAGGCTGCGGCCATACACCGGCAGCCTGGCGAAGGGGATGGTGGGGTGCTCCCGGAAGAGCTCGCCCACGGTGGCGTTTTTGCGCAGTGCGGTGACCACCGTGCGTGGGGTCATGATCTGGGTCACGCGCACATCGTCGAGGGCGAGGGCGTTGGTGATGAGGCTGGACTCGCTCTGGCTCAAGGTGCCCTGCCGCGCGCCCCGCTCCGCGAGCAGGACGATCTCCTCGTCCGAGCGGTGGCCGCGGGCCTGCTGCCGGACCACCAGGCGGACCATGCCGTTGCACAGCCAGGTGAGCGGCGTGAACACGCGGCGCAGCCACCACAACGGGTACACGACATGCGGCTGGAGCGCCCGGCGCCAGACCACCCCGATGTTCTTCGGCAGCACCTCCGCGCCCACCAGCAGCACGACGCCGAACCCGAGCGTGAACACGACCAGCGTGCGGTCGCCGAAGAGATGTGCGCCAATGGCGCCGATGACGACGGCGCCCAGGCCGTTGGCGATGGTGTTGAGCGTGAGGATGGCCGAGATGGTTTCGTCCAGCTCCTGCTTGATCAGCTCGAGCAACTGGCCCCGCCGCGGGTGCGTCTTCTTCAACCCCTCGATCTCGGCAACCGTGGTGCTGAGCACCAGCGCCTCAAAGAGGGAGCAGATGAAGGAGACCGTCAGCGTGACGCTGACGGCGAGGATGAGCCAGTTCATGGGCCGAGCCTGACCCATCCGCGGGCGCGGGCGAACCCCAAATTTTGGTGGCGGATCTGCCAGTAGCGCCGGCATCCCTGCCTGCCTCCGCGTCTGTCAGGTGGAGCGCGTTGACCCAACGCGCTGGCTTGGGCCGTGCTTCATTCCACCGCGTTGGGGTCAACGCGTTCCACCACAACTGGTCGGAGCTGGGACAGGCCGGATTGCTGACGAAAGAGAAAGCTAATGAGGAAAGGGAAAGGGCACGAGGGGACAGTCGGGCCTGCCCGCATTTTCCCCGAAAGCGGCTTGCGCGCCGCCCACCACCCCGCCGTAGTCGGGGCCGCATGAGCGAACTCCAGCGCACTCCCCTCCGCGATTTCCACGCCGCCCACGGCGGCCGGCTGGTGGACTTTGCCGGCTGGGAGATGCCCGTCCAATACCGCTCCATCTTGGAGGAGCACCGCGCCGTGCGACGCGCCGCCGGGTTGTTCGACGTGAGCCACATGGGCGAGGCGGACGTGCGCGGGCCGGAGGCGGGGAAATTTCTCCAGCACCTCGTCACCAACGATGTGGCCAAACTATTTCCCGGCCGGGTGCTCTACACGCCGATGTGCCACCCGACCGGCGGCGTGGTGGACGACCTCCTGGTCTACATGCGCGGAGAGGATGATTATTTCCTCTGTTTCAACGCTGGCAACATCGCCAAGGACCTGGCGTGGCTGCGGGAGCAGGCAGCGGGATTCGCGGTGACGGTGACCGACCGTTCCGCCGACTACGCCCTGCTGGCGGTGCAGGGCCCGCGCGCCGCCACCATCGTGCAGTCGCTCACCACGGCCAATCTCAGTCTTGTAAAATACTACCATTTCACCGAGGGCCGGGTGGCGGGCATCCCCTGCCTCATCAGCCGGACCGGTTACACCGGCGAGGACGGGTTTGAGCTTTACCATCCCGCCGGTGACGCCTTGGCGCTCGCCGAAGCGTTGCTCACGGCCGGCACGCCGCTCGGGCTGGAGCTCGCCGGCCTGGGCGCGCGCGACAGCCTTCGTCTGGAGGCGGGCTACCCGCTTTACGGGCATGAATTAAGCGAGACCATTTCACCGCTGGCGGCCGGCCTCGGCTGGACGGTCAAGCTCGACAAGCCCGGCGGATTTGTGGGCGCCGGGGCGTTGCGGGCCGAGCAGGCGCAGGGTGGTTCGCACCGCGTGGTGTTCTTCCGGACCGGTGACCGCCGCATTGTCCGTGCCGACACGCCCGTCCTCGGTCCGGATGGCATGGCGGTGGGCCGCGTGCTCTCCGGCACGCTTTCGCCGATGCTCAACGAGGCCATCGGCTCCGTGCTGGTGCCCGCCACCAATGCCGCCGGCCCGCTGGCAGTGGACATCCGTGGCGATAAAATCAATTTGCACCTCGTCAAGCCACCCTTTGTTCCTTTGAAGAAAACCACATGAGCAACATCCCCGCCGATCTCCGCTACGCCAAGTCCCACGAATGGGTGCGCCCCGCCGCCGATGGCACCGCAGTGGTCGGCATCACTGACTACGCGCAAGGCAGCCTGGGTGACATCACCTATGTGCAACTGCCGAAGCCCGGCGCGACCCTGGCCGCCGGGCAGGTGTTTGGGGTGGTCGAGTCGGTCAAGGCCGCCTCCGACCTCTACGCGCCCGTCGCCGGCACGGTCTTGGAGGTTAACCCCGCGCTCATTTCGGCGCCGGAGACGGTCAACCAGTCGCCCTACGAGACCGGCTGGATGCTCAAGCTCAAGCTGGCCGATGCGGCGGCACCCGCTTCGCTGCTCGACGCGACGGCGTATGGGAAGCTGCTGGGGTGAATCGGGGTCGGAACAAACGCAAAGATACCAAGGCGCGAAGACGCAAAGAAAATAAGCCGTGCTCGGAGGCTGCCTCGGCCTTGGCGTCCTGGCGCCTTTGCGTTTAATCTGGAGAATTTGTCCGCGGCGTTTTGGGAAGCAGCGGGCAATGCACTTACGGAAACAACCCGCGCCGCTGCTTGGCCTCGACCACGCGGCCGATGCCAAGCGTGAGGGCGGCCAGGCGGCGGCTGAACTTGAATTTGAGCTTCTGCTGCTCCACCGCCTCCTTTGCGCGGTCGAGCACCACCGTGAGCTTGGCCAGCACCTCGTCGCGGGTCCAGTAGTAGTGCTGCAGGTTCTGCAGCCACTCAAAATAGGAGACAATCACCCCGCCGGAGTTGCAGAGGATGTCGGGTATGACCTCAATGTCGCCGCGGGCCTCGATCAGGCGGTCGGCCTCGTCGGTGGTCGGGCCGTTGGCGGCCTCGGCCAGCACCCGGCAGCGCAGCCGGCCCACATTGGCGGCGGTGATCACCCGCTCAAGCGCCCCGGGCACGAGCACGGTGCAGGGCAGCGCGAGGAGGTCGTCATTGCTGATGGGCTCGCCGCCCCCGAAATCGTGCAGGACTTTCTGGCTGCGCACATACTCCAACGCCTTGGCGATGTTGATCCCGTTGGCATTGAAAATGCCGCCGGTGTAATCGGAGATGGCGATGATCTTGGCACCATATCCTGCCAAAGCCACCGCGGTCTCGCTGCCGACGTTGCCGAAGCCTTGAATCGCGACGGTGGCCGACGTGATTGGGATGCCGAGGTCCTCGAGGTAGCGTTTGATCAGATAGGCCACGCCCACCCCGGTGGCCTCGCGGCGGCCCTGCGAGCCGCCGAGCGCGAGGGGTTTGCCGGTGACGACGGCCGGCTCGTGGTGGCCGACGTGGGTCGAGTAGGTGTCGAGCATCCAGCCCATGATCTGCTCGTTGGTGCCGACATCGGGCGCGGGCACGTCCACCTGTGGGCCGATCACGGGCAGCAACTCCTGCATGTAGCGGCGGGAAAGGCGTTCGAGTTCGCCCAACGAGAGCAGGCCGGGGTTCACGATCACGCCGCCCTTGGCCCCGCCGTAGGGCAGGCCGGCGAGCGCGCACTTCCAGCTCATCAGCATGGCCAGCGCGGCGACCTCGCCGATGGTCACATCCTGGTGGAAGCGGATGCCACCCTTGGCCGGGCCGGTCGAGAGATTGTGCTGCACCCGGTAGCCCTCGAAGACGACCACACTGCCATCGTCGCGGCGGATGGGCAGGGCGACACACAGGGCTCGGCGGGGGTATTTGGTGCGGTCGCGCATGTCCTCGGGCAAGCTGATGGCGTCCGCCGCCACGTCGAACTGGCGGCAGGCCATCTTGAAAAACTCGGAATTGTAGAGTTGGGAAACGACGGCTTTGGACATGGGGGAGAGGGGTGTGAACATCATGCGTGCGGTCGCGCACAAGGCAAACGCGATCCCAACTGGGTGGTGACGCATTTTGAAATGCCACCACAACGGTAGGGGCGGCTCTCCGAGCCGTCCCGGCCCAAAGACGGCAAAATGCGTCACAACCGCCAACTGTGGCAAGACGCGCGGGGAGGCCGGCAGGCAGGGAGGAGATTGGAGCAACTCCGGGATGCGGGCGGGCGCAGTTTTGCCAAATCGCGGCGGCTTGCCGTCTTTGCGTTGAATTCTGTTTCAGATGCCCGACCATTGCGGGCTCCATGAACCAAGATTCCATCGGCATCATCTTCGACTGGGACGGCGTCATCATTGACTCGTCCCGCCAGCATGAGGCGAGCTGGGAGCGGCTGGCGGCCGAGGAGGATCGCGTGCTGCCGCCGGGGCACTTCAAGGCCGGCTTCGGCAAGAAGAATGAATGGATCATCCCGGAACTGCTCCGTTGGACCCGTGACCCCGCCGAGATCCACCGGCTGTCGTTGCGCAAGGAGGCGCTTTACCGCGAGATTATCGTCGAGCGCGGGCTGGAGGCGCTGCCCGGTGTGAGCGAATTTCTGGAGCGGCTGCGCCAGGCCGGCGTGCCGTGCTGCATCGGCTCGTCCACCCATCGGGAGAATATCACCACGATCCTCGGGGTGCTCGGTTTCGAGGGTCTCTTTGGCGGCATGGTCACGGCGGAGGACGTCAGGCAGGGCAAGCCGCACCCGGATGTCTTTCTCAAGGCTGCCGCCAAGGTTGGCCGTGCACCGGGGTGCTGCGTGGTGTTTGAGGACGCGCTGGCCGGCATCGAGGCCGCGCGGGCGGGTGGCATGAAAGTCGTCGGCGTGGCCACAACTCATCCTGCCGAAGACCTGACGGACCGGGTGGACCGGGTGGTCCACCGCCTTGATGAGCTGGGGGTGGAGGATTTGCTGGATTTGTTTTGAAGGGGGAAGCCAGGAAGCCAAGAAAGGTCGGAATGGAACAAGAAGGACTGACAGGGAAGATCATCGGTGCGGCCATCTTCTACGTCACTTTGCGCTCCTATTTGCGGGCCACGGGAAAATCTGTCGGTTTGCTGCTCAACTTCGCCGCCCTTACCATCCAACCCAAACGCATCGGCCCCGACCTCCCTGTCCGCGCATAGTATTTTTCCTGGTTTCCTGGCTTCCCCCTTAATGTCCTCCTCCTCCTCCTTCCGACTCGTCTCCGATTACCTGCCGACCGGCGACCAGCCGCAGGCGATTGACGCCCTCGTGCGCTCGCTCCGGGCCGGCCACAAGCACCAGACGCTGCTCGGCGTCACCGGATCCGGAAAGACCTTCACGATGGCCAACGTCATCGCCCAGCTCGACCGGCCGACCCTCGTGATGTCGCACAACAAGACCCTGGCGGCCCAGCTCTACTCCGAGTTCAAAAACTTTTTCCCCGACAACGCCGTTGAGTATTTTGTCAGCTATTACGACTACTACCAGCCCGAGGCCTACATCGCGTCCAGCGACACCTACATCGAGAAGGATTCGTCCATCAATGAGGAGATCGAGCGCCTCCGCATGGCCGCGACCAGCGCGCTGGTCTCCCGGCGCGACGTGATCGTGGTCGCCAGCGTCTCGTGCATCTACGGCCTCGGCTCGCCCGAGGAGTTCACCGCCATGCGCATCCCGCTCCGGCGCGGCGCCCAGCTCGCGCGCAACACCCTGCTCGAAAAGCTCGTGGACAACATCTATGAGCGCAACGACTACGAGCTGAAGCCCGGCCGGTTCCGCGTGCGCGGCGATGTGGTGGACGTGATGCCCGCCTACTCCGAGCATGGTCTGCGGGTGGAGTTTTTCGGCGACGAAATCGAGGGGTTGAGCGAGTTCGAGCCGCTCACGGGCGAGGTGCTGCGCCCGCTGGAGCAGTTCGACCTCTATCCGGCCAACCAGTACGTCACGACGCGGGACAAGCTCAACCCGGCCATCACCGGGATCAAGGCCGAGTTGGAGGAACGCGTGGCGTTTTTTGAGAAGAACAACCAGTACCTCGAGGCCCAGCGCATCCGCATGCGGACCAACTACGATCTCGAGATGCTCTCGGAAATGGGTTTTTGCAACGGCATCGAAAACTACTCCCGGCACCTCACCGGCCGGAAACCCGGGGATCGGCCGTTTTGCCTGATTGATTTTTTCCCCAAGGATTTCCTGCTTTTCGTGGACGAGAGCCACGCCACCGTGCCACAGATCGGCGGCATGTTCAACGGGGACCGGGCCCGCAAGCAGAACCTGGTCAATTTCGGCTTCCGCCTGCCGTCCGCCCTCGACAACCGCCCGCAGAGCTTTGCGGAGTTCGAGCAAATCACGGGGCAGACGCTCTATGTCTCCGCCACCCCCGCAAAGTTCGAGCTGGAGCGCTCGGCCGTGATCGCGGAGCAGGTCATCCGCCCGACCGGCTTGCTCGACCCGGAGATTGTGGTGCGTCCGACCAAGGGGCAGGTGGAGAACCTCATCGGGGAGGTCCGCGCCGCCGTGATCGCGGGCGAACGCGTGCTCGTCACCACCCTGACCAAGCGCCTTTCCGAGGATCTTACCAGCTACCTGCGCGAAGCGAAACTCCGTGTCGAATACCTCCACAGCGACATCGACGCCATCGAGCGGGTGGAGATTCTCCGCAACCTGCGACTGGGCAACTTCGACGTGCTGGTGGGCATCAACCTCCTGCGCGAGGGGCTCGACCTGCCCGAGGTCGCACTGGTGGCCATCCTCGACGCCGACAAGGAGGGTTTTCTCCGCAGCGAGACCTCGCTCATCCAGACGGCCGGTCGGGCCGCACGGCACGAGCAAGGCCGGGTGATCTTCTATGCTGACCGTGAGACGGAGTCCATCAAGCGCACGTTGGCGGTCACACGGCACCGCCGGGCCAAACAGCTCGCCTACAACACCGCACACGGCATCACCCCGCAGGGGGTGAAACGCTCCGCGCAGGCCAGCCTGCACACCTACGACGGCAGCGGCAGGGATGACGAAGCGTTGGTCGTGGCCGATCCCGGCACTGAGGACGTCGCCGCGGTGATCGCCGAGCTTGAGGACGAGATGACGGAGGCCTCGGGCAAACTGGAGTTCGAGCGCGCCGCGCTCCTCCGCGACCAGATCAACGCGCTGCGGACGGGTGACTACAAGAAGCTGGCCCGGTCGGCAAAAGAGACGCGCTACCCGAAGGGGAATGGGGGCGAAGCGCGGAGGCGTAAATGAATCGTGCGGCCTTTTTCCTGAGTTACGATATCTCTCGAACCTCCGACGATAGTCTCCCCGCGTTTCTACGCCAGAGTTACCGCTGTATCATCCTCCCTCCAAAGTACCTTGGTCTCTTTGTTTCCTTCGTTCCCTTCTGTTCAAATTTCCGGTCCGGCCCGGTTGATTCAGTCTCCTGTTCATCCTGCAATAAACTGAGATGCGCCCGGGTCACAGACGAGCGCAGTTTTCCTTGCCTGCGGCTGGCCCAAGCTGTTTTGCTGTCCCTCCTTTTCCCATGAAAATCCTCGTCGCCGACAAGATCTCACCCAAGGGCGTTGCCTTCCTGCGTCAGCAGCCAGGCTTTGAAGTCGTGGAGGCCTATGGCTCCTCGCCGGAGAAGGTGCTGGAGCTCGTGAAAGACGTGCATGCCATCGCGGTGCGTTCGGAGACGAAGATCACCGCCGCGGTGTTTGCCGCCGCGCCGTTGCTCAAGGTCGTCGGCCGGGCCGGGGTGGGGGTGGACAACGTGGATGTCGAGGCCGCCACGGAGCGCGGGGTCGTCGTGATGAACACCCCTGCGGGCAACACCATCGCCACCGCCGAGCTGACGTTCACCCACCTCCTTTGCGGCGCGCGCCCCGTTCCGCAGGCCGCCGCTTCGATGAAGGCCGGCCAATGGGATCGGAAGAGCTTTTCCGGCATCGAGTTGTTCAAAAAGACCCTTGGCGTGGTCGGCCTGGGCCGCATCGGCGGCGAGGTCGCCAAGCGCGCCCAGGCGTTTGGGATGCGGGTGCTCGCCTACGACCCCTATCTTGCGCCGAGCCGGGCCAAGGCCATGCAGGTCGAGGCCGTCACCCTCGACGAGCTGCTGGCGCAGTCGGACTACATCACCGTCCACATGCCGCTCACCGACGACACCAAGTACATGATCGACGAGGCGGCGTTTGCGAAATGCAAAAAGGGACTCCGCATTTTCAACTGCGCCCGAGGCGGCATCATCAAGGAGGCCGCGCTCCTCGCCGCGCTGAAGTCCGGCCAGGTCGCCGCGGCCGGGCTCGATGTGTATGAGGACGAGCCGCTGGCCAAGGACAGCGAGTTCCGCACCCTGCCCAATGTCGTGCTCACGCCGCATCTGGGCGCCTCGACGGCCGAGGCGCAGGAGTCGGTCGGCATCGAGATTGCCGAGCAGATTGCCGACGTGCTGGCCGGTGGCGTCATCCGCAACGCCGTCAACATGCCCTCAATTGATGCTGGCGCGCTCAAGATCCTCGGGCCCTACCTCGACCTGGGTGCCAAGCTCGGCACGCTGGTGCAGCAGATCGCCCCGGCGCAGATTGCCACGCTGCGCATCACCTACTGGGGCAAGATCGGTGAACTCGACTCCAACTCCGTCACCCGCGCGATTGAGCGCGGGTTCCTCCGTCGCATCAGCGGCGAGGAGGTCAATTTCGTCAATGCGCCCGTGGTGCTGCAGCGCCTTGGCATCCAGGCCGAGGTGGTGAAATCCAACACCGACAGCGGCTACACCGACCTGATCGCGGTCGAGGCGATCGCGGCCGACGGGACCAGCCACTCCGCGCAGGGCACGCTCACCGGCAAGGGGAACCAGCCTCGCATCGTCGGCATCAATGGCCGCGAGGTCGAGGTCGCCGCCGAGGGCAAGCTGCTCGTGCTGGAGAACATTGACCAGCCCGGCATGGTCGGCGCCGTGGGCACCATCCTCGGCAAGGCCAAGGTCAATATCGCCGACATGTCGCTTTCGCGCCTGACGCCCGGCGGCACCGCCTACATGGTGGTGCGGGTGGACAACGAGCCGGGCGAGGCCGCGCGCGCCGAGATCAAGGGCCACCCGGCCATCAAGCTGGCGAAGTTTGTGCAGCTGTGAGGACCCCCTCCGAAGTGGAACGCGACGTCCCGGCGCGTTTTGAACGCCCAAGGGTGGCCTGAGCACGCCGGGACGCCGCGCTCCACCTTTCATGGACCTCTTCAATGCATATTGCCTCGCCGCTCTGGTCGGGTACCTGCTTGGTGCGCTCCCGTTTGGTTTTCTCGTGGCTAAGGGCAAGGGGGTCAATATCTTTGAGGTCGGAAGTAAGAGCCCAGGCGCGACCAACGTGCGACGGGTATTGGGCCGTGGTCCAGGCAATCTGGTGTTTCTGCTCGACGCCTTGAAGGGGGCCGCCGCCTCCGGTTGGCCTCTGCTCGCGTTCGAGGGCAAGGGTTACGTCTTCTGGCAATTCGGCATGGCGACGCCGTTTGGCTTCGTCCATTTCAACTTTTCGCAACCCGTTGAGATGGCTGTGGTCGGCTTGATCGCTGCCCTCGTCGGCCACAGCTATTCCCTCTTCACCAAATTCCGTGGCGGCAAGGGTGTCGCGACCACCGCGGGCGGATTACTTGTTCTCATGCCATGTGTTTTGGCCGGCGCCCTCGCGACATGGTTGGTCACCTTCCGTCTCTCGCGCTACGTTTCCCTCGCCTCGATTCTCGCCGCCCTTGCGTTACCCCTTGCGGCGTTTTTTCTCGGCGAGCCACCCATTCTGCTCGGCTTGGCCACCCTCATCGCCGTCTTCGTTACCCTCCGTCACCGCGCCAATATCGTCCGACTCCTGAACGGCACGGAAAACAAGTTTGTGAAAAAGCCCGCCACCCCCGAGACTTCCCGAACATGAGCCAGCTTCCCATCATCAATATCGGCATCTGCGGTCTCGGCACCGTGGGGCAGGGCGTGTGGAAACACCTTGAGAGCGCCCGCGCCTCGCTGGAGCCCAAGCTCGGCGTGCGGCTCAATCTCCATCGCGCCAGCGTCCGCGACCTCAAGAAGAAGCGCGCGGTCCGCGTCCCGTTGTCCAAGCTGACCACCGACCCGCTCGCCGTCGCGACTGACCCGGACATCCACATTGTCTGCGAGCTCATCGGCGGCACCACGCTCGCCCGCGAGGTCACGCTCGCCGCGCTCCGCCAGGGCAAGACGGTCGTCTCCGCCAACAAGGCGCTGCTTTGCGCGCACGGGCCGGAGATTTTCACGGCGGCGCGCCGGCACGGCGGCCATTTCTTTTTCGAGGCCTCGGTGGCCGGGGGCATCCCGATCATCAAGGCGTTGCGCGAGGGCCTGGTCGCCAACCGGTTCGGCCTGATCTACGGCATCCTCAACGGCACCTGCAACTACATCCTCACCCGCATGGAGCGCGAGGGCCTGGGCTACGCCGAAATCCTCGCGGACGCCAAGCGCCTGGGTTACGCCGAGGCCGACGAGTCGCTCGATGTCGAGGGCTGGGATACCGCGCACAAGGCCAGCATCCTCGCCTACCTTGCGCATGGCGCGTGGGTGTCGACGCGGGCCATGCTGGTCGAGGGCATCACCCGCATCACCCAGGCCGACCTCCAGTTTGCCCGCGAGCAGGGGTTCGCCATCAAGTTGCTCGCCGTCATCACGCGGGACTTTGCCAACGGCGAGCTGTTCGTGCGCGTCCACCCGACGCTGCTGCCGGTCACCCAGGTGCTCGCCAACGTCAACGACGTGCAGAACGGCATCTCCGTCACCGGTGATGTCGTCGGCGAGACCGTCTATATCGGCCGGGGTGCGGGCCAGGATGCGACCGCCAGCGCGGTCATCAGCGACATTGTCGACGCGGTCGTGCTGCGGCTCCGGGGCAACGCCCCTTTGCCCGTGCCCGTGCTCCAGCGCTGCCCGCTCGCGCCGCTCGAGCGCGTCCACGGCCGCCACTACCTGCGCTTTGACGTGAAGGACGAGCCCGGCGTGCTCGCCAAGATCGCCACGGCCACCGCCCAGGCGCGCGTGAGCATCGCCAGCATGGTCCAGCGCCCGAGCGCCCGCCGGGGCGCGGCCACGCTCATCCTGACCACGCACGCGAGCAACGAGAAGGCCATCCGCGCCACCGTCACGCGCCTCGGCCGGCTCGCCTGCGTGCTCGAGCCGCCGCTGCTCTTGCGCATCGGCGATTTCACCGGCTGATTCTCCGTTCCTTTCATCCCCTCAACGCTTCAACCTTTCAACCCTCCACCCCTCCTTTCAAACTCCCGCATGGCTCGAATCGTCCAAAAATACGGCGGCACCTCGGTCGGTGACGTCGAGCGCATCAAAAATGTGGCCCAGCGCATCAAGGCCTTCCGGGCGGAGGGCCACGAGCTGGTGGTCGTCGTGTCGGCCCGCGCGGGTGTGACCAACGAGCTGATCGCCCGCGCCCACGCGCTGTGCGCCAACCCCAGCGAGCGCGAGATGGACCAGCTCCTGGCCATCGGCGAGCAGGAAACCATCGCACTCACCGCGATGGCGCTGCAGGGGGTCGGGGTGGACGCGGTGAGCTACACCGGCGCGCAGGCGGGCATCTTCACCGATACCGTCCACACCAAGGCGAAGATCAAGACCATCGACGCCCGCCCGCTGGAGGAGGACCTCCGCGCCGGCAAGGTCATCATCGTCGCCGGTTTCCAGGGCATCAACGAGGAGGGGCAGATCACCACGCTCGGCCGGGGCGGCTCCGACCTGACCGCCATCGCGCTGGCCGCCGCCATCAAGGCCGACAAGTGCGAGATCTACACCGATGTGGACGGCATCTACACCGCCGACCCGCGGGTCGTGAAAAACGCCACCAAGTTGCCCGAGATCTCCTACGACGAGCTGCTCGAGCTCGCCTCGTCCGGTTCCAAGGTCATGCAGTCGCGTTCCGTCGAGTTCGCCAAGAAATACCGCGTCGTTTTTGAAGTCCGCTCCTCATTCAACCAAAACCCAGGAACCATCGTGAAAGAAGAAGTCGCCTACATGGAAAAAGTTGCCGTCCGCGGCGTGGCCGTGGACAAGGACCAGGCCAAGGTCGTCGTTAGCCACCTGCCCGACAAGCCCGGCTCCGCCGCCAAGGTCTTCCGAGCGCTGGCCGACGCCACCGTGATCGTGGACATGATCGTGCAAAACGAGGGGCGGGGCGGCGTGGCCAACCTCACGTTCACGGTGCCGCTGACCGACAAGGCCCGGGCGCAGCGGGCGCTCGAGCCGGTCGTGCTCGCGCTCGGGGGCGGCGAGGTCGCCGTGCACGAAGGCATCGCCAAGCTCTCCGTGGTCGGGGTGGGCATGAAGACCCACAGCGGCGTGGCCGCGACCCTCTTCCAAGCGCTGGCCGACAAGGGCATCAACATCGAGCTGATCAGCACCTCGGAGATCAAGATCTCGGTCATCATCGCCTCCACCCAGGCCGACGAGGCCGCGCGCGTCGCACATGCGGCGTTTGGCCTCGGGTGAGGCCAAAAGCAGAGGTCAGAAATCAGATGTCAGAGATCAGCAAAGCATCGGCCCGAAGCCCTGTGGCGATCAGGCATTTTACAGACCTGATTGTCTGGCAAAAGGCCCATCAAGTGGCGTTGCTGGTGTTTCGCCTTTCGAAGACCTGGCCGCCCGAAGAACGCTACTCACTCACCGATCAAGCACGCCGCGCTTCGCGTTCGGTTGGCGCAAACATCGCGGAAGCCTGGGGCAAACGCCGCTATGAGGCTTCCTTTGTCGCCAAATTGGTGGATGCGGACGGCGAGGGGTATGAGACCGAACCCTGGCTGATCAATGCCGAGGCGCACGGCTATATCTCCCAAGCCCAGCTCACGGAGCTGCGCTCACTGCTGGCGGAAGTAGGTCGGATGCTCGGTAGCATGATCAACAAACCCGCTTCATTTGTTGCGAAGCGCTGACCTTCGGTCTGACCTCTGACCTCTGATTTCTGACATCTATGCGCTACATCTCCACCAGAGGCCAAACTCCGCCCCTCGGCTTCTCCGACGCCGTGGCCACCGGCCTCGCGCCCGATGGCGGGCTGTTTCTCCCGGAATCCTTGCCGCAGTTTACCGCGGCTGAGCTCGCCGGCTTCGCCCCGCTGGGCTACGCCGACCTGTGCTACGAGTTCATGCGGCGCTTTGCGACGGACATTCCGGAGGCGGAGCTGCAGGCCATTATTCGTGCGTCCTACACGCGCTTTTCGCGTCCGGAAATCGCGCCGCTCGTCCGCCTCGCCGACAATCTGTTCGTATTGGAGCTGTTCCACGGGCCGACGCTCGCGTTCAAGGACTTTGCCCTGCAAGTCCTCGGCAACCTCTATGAGCGCCAGTGCCGCGTGCGCGGTGAAACGATCAACGTCCTGGGCGCCACATCGGGCGACACGGGTGCGGCCGCGATCCACGGCCTGCTCGGCAAGCCGGGCACCGCCATTTTCATCGCCTATCCTGACGGCCGGGTCTCACCCCTCCAGGAGCGACAGATGGCCTGCACCGGCGCGGCCAATGTCTTCGCCCTCGCGGTGGATGGCACTTTCGACGACGCGCAGTCCGCCCTCAAGGAGCTGTTCGGCGATCAGGCGTTCCGCACGCGCCACCGCCTCTCGGCCGTCAACTCGATCAACCTCGCGCGCGTGCTCGCCCAGTGCGTCTATTATCTCTGGGCGTGGCTGCGGCTGCCGGCCCAGGTGCGGAATGACGCGGAGTTCGTCGTGCCCACCGGCAATTTCGGCAATGTGCTGGCGGGCTGGCTGCTCCAGCAGATGGGTGTGCCCCTTCGCGGTTTCCGGGTGGCGACCAACCAGAACGACATCCTCCACCGCCTCTTCACGACCGGCGACTACCGGGTCGGCGCGGTCACGCCGAGCTTCGCGCCCTCCATGGACATCCAGGTGGCCTCAAATTTTGAGCGGTTCCTCTACTACAGCGTCGGCCGCGACCCGGCCAAAGTACGGGCGATCATGGAGACCTTCAACACGACCGGTGGCTACCGGTTCGAGCACTTCAACCGCGACACGTTCACCGCCTCTCGTTGCACCGACGCCGAGATTCCCGTGATCATCAAAAGCGTTCACGACCAGTACGGCTACATCACCGACCCGCACACGGCCTGCGGCTTCAAGGATCTTGCGCCCGGCCGTCCGAGCGTGGTGCTCGCGACCGCCAGCCCGGCCAAGTTCCCCGACACCATTCGCGCTGCCATCGGTATTGAGCCAACTGACCCCAGTCTGGAGGCGCTCAAGTCCCGGCCACTGGTGAAGCACAAAATCGCCGCCACCCCCGCCGCCATCCGCGCCTTCATCGAAGCGCACGCGGTGTGAGGCCTTTGCAGCCAGACAGTGATGAACACTGATTCTGATGATCGGATAAGTGAAAATTAGTGTGCATAAGTGGTTAAGGTATTTGTTCGGCGAGGTCATGGGCGATCCGCATGCTCTTGCAGCCTCGAAAGCGTTTCTTCATTGAATCAGCGTGGCGGCCAGATCTCTGTAAACTTTTCCGCTCGACAAACTCAACCCGCCATGCCAGGTAAGGCTCAACGTGAAAGCCTCACCCATTATTGCCGCGATTATTTCGATTGCCCGCCAACCCGGGCAGGACGACGCGGCGTAAGCACAAGACAAGCAACGCCAAGTTTCCTGACCCGGGCCTTTCCGCCCGGGTTTTTTGTTTTCCACCCTTCGACCTTTGGACCTTTCAACCCTTCAGCTTCCTTTAGACGTTCGACTTCTGGTCCCCTCAACGCTTAAACCTTTCCCCTCTTCAACCTTCCCGACCCCGCCATGAACTCCACCACCGTCAAAATCTACGACACCACCCTCCGCGATGGCACGCAGGGGGAGGGCATCAGCTTCTCCGTGACCGACAAGCTCCGCATCGCGGAAAAGCTCGACGCGTTCGGGGTGGACTACATCGAGGGAGGGTTTCCCGGCTCCAATCCGCGCGACATCACGTTTTTTCAGGAGGCCAGAAATCTCCGCCTCAAGCACGCCCGACTCGCCGCCTTTGGCGCGACCCGCCGCGCGGGCACCAAGGCGGCCGACGACACGCAGCTCCGCCTGTTGCTCGACAGCGGGATGCCCGTGATGACCATCGTGGGCAAAACCTGGACGATCCAGGTCACCGACATCCTGCGCACCACGCTCGAGGAAAACCTCGCCATGATCGAGGACTCGGCGCGTTTCCTCACCACGCAGGGCCGCGAGGTGGTCTATGACGCGGAACACTTCTTCGACGGCTACAAGGCCGACCCGGACTACGCGCTGCGTTCGCTGGCCGCCGCGATCAAGGGTGGCGCCGGCAATCTCACGCTCTGCGACACCAATGGCGGCACGCTGGTGGACGAGTTCAAGGCCATCGTCGCGCACGTGGTGGCGGAGTTCGGCGCGGACAAGGTCGGCGTGCACTGCCACAACGACAGCGGGCTCGGCGTGGCGCTCTCGCTCGCGGGGGTGGACGCGGGCGCAACGTTAGTGCAGGGCACGATCAACGGCTATGGCGAGCGCGTGGGCAACGCCAACCTCGTGACGATCCTGCCCGGCCTCTTCCTGAAAATGGGCCGCACCGCCCATTGCGCACCCCAGCTCGGCGAGCTGCGCGAGCTCTCGCTCTTCTTTGATGAACTGGCCAACCTGCGGCCCGACCCGAAGGCGCCCTACGTCGGCGCGTCGGCCTTCGCCCACAAGGGCGGCCAGCACGCCAATGCCGCGCAGAAGGTGAAAAGCAGCTACGAGCACATCGACCCGGCGCTCGTCGGCAACCGCACCCGGGTCCTCGTATCCGACATGGCCGGCCGCAGCAGCATGGTGATGAAGGCGAAGGAGCTGGGCTTTGCGCTCGACGAGAAAAACCCCGCGATGAAAACCCTGGTGGAGGAGCTCAAGGAGCTGGAGTTCCGCGGTTACGAGTTTGAGGCGGCCGACGCCTCCCTGCGGCTGCTCATCGCCAAATGCCTGGGGCAGCGGCGCACGTTTTTCGTCGTCGAGGGCTATCGCGTGATCGTCGAGCGGCGCGGCGCGGACCTGGTGGCCGAGGCCACCGTCAAGCTCAAGGTGGACGGGCAGCCCTTCAACACGGTGGCCGAGTGCACCGGCCCCGTCGGGGCGCTCGACAAGGCGCTGCGGCTGGCCCTGGAGAAGAATTATCCCCAGCTCGGGACGCTGACGCTGCGCGATTACAAGGTGCGCATCCTCGACAGCGGCGCGGGCACGGGCGCGCGCACGCGGGTGCTGATCGAGAGCGGCGACGGCCATGCGGTATGGGGCACGGTCGGCGTGAGCGATAACATCATCGACGCCAGTTGGGAGGCCCTGACCGACGCCGTGAACTACAAGCTGATGAGCGGATCGGTCTGACGGATCGGGTGGTAGCCGGGGTCGACTTGTCGCGCCGCAGCCTTGGCGCAGGCGGACGACCCCGTGTTCGAACCGCTTTCAGCCCTCTTGTCGCGCCGTAGCCTTGCTTGCGATCCAAAGCCTTGGCGAAGGATCGGCGAAGGCGGATCAGCCTTTCCTCGCTCCTCGCCACTCGCGCCAGTCTCTCATGGTGGCTTCGACCATGGTCTCCGCCGCCGTCCGCAGCCAGTCCGGCTTGCGCCGCCGCAGATCCCTTCGCACCGCAGCCACCGCGGCCGGCGTGCCGAGATGGATGTTGGCAAGCTCGCGCCCCATCGCGTGGACGAGCTTGGTCCGGTCATGACCCCGCGCCAGCTGGGCGAGTTCGATCCGGCTGCAAAAGGGCGAAAGCCGCCGCCGCACCCAGCCGTCGCGCACCGTCAGAAACGGGTCCGCCGCACGCACCGACTGGCGCAGGATGTCCGTGTAATAAATCTTGCCGCTACCCGCCTTTGCCCCGGCCCAGACACAGGCCGACGGCAGCAGCGGCTTCGTTTCCCGGGCGATTTTCCCGCCACACCAGTCGGCGATGGCGATGAACCGCTCCCGGCCCAGGCTGCCCAGCCCGGCCATCCGGTGCGCAACGCGGAATTTAAGCCCCTTTTGGGGCATGGCCGATTTGAGCCGCTTGTATACGGCGGCGGGTACCTGCGTGGCCGTTGGGAGCGCGGCGAGTTTGGCCCAGAATTCTGTCGGGTCGCGTTCCCGCCCTGTGACCGCGGCGAGCAATCCACGATGGCGTTCCGACAACACAAAGGGCTCGCCTCCGTCCTCCCACCCGGCGGCATAACCGTCGAGGATTGCCGCACAGGCATCGGTCGGGGCGAACGGCAGGTGGTTCAGGCGGATGACTAGACAGGCACTCGCGGCCAGTCTCACGAGATCCAACGCGTAGGGGAGGGGAAAGGCCTCGTCGAAATCATTGATCCCCCACACCAGCCGGCCCTCGGAGTCGCGCCAGGTGCCGTAGTTCTCGACATGCAGGTCGCCCACGCCCAGCACGGTCGGCGTCTCCGCCAGTTCCGGGCACAGCGCGGGAAAAAGCTGCATCCACCGGTAAAAGGTCGCGCGTAGAAAGCTAAACGCATCCTGCTTCATCCTTTCGTGCTTGGTCGCCAAATCCGCCGGCAGCACCCGGATACGCCCGGCCAGCCAGAGTTCATATTCCTGAGTGGCCTCGACAATGTTCATGGGGTCGGGCTCGATTTGAGGCCGGAATGATATTTTTCCAAGGATTCTTTCTGGTTCTCCGTTGCCGCGACAAAGCCAAACAGGCGGCGGAACCGTTGCTCTGTTTCCTCCGTGACCTCCTGTAAGAATCCTTCCCCGTCATGGCCGATTACCGGGGATTAGCGAAGATTAGCGGTTCAAATCGCCCCTCCTTTTACTTGTTCGCGGCCACTCCCCCTTCGCCCGGGATTTGACATCCCCGCCCCGGTTGGCACGCTGTTCCCCCCATGCGAAAAATCCCCTCTCTCCTCGCGCTCCTCATGCTCGCCGTCACGGCGCTCCGCGCCCAGTCGCTCTACGAAGTGCCGTTGAAAAACATCGACGGCAAGCCGGCCACGCTGGCGCCTTACAAGGGCCGCGTGCTGCTCGTGGTCAATACGGCCTCCGAATGTGGCTACACGCCACAATATGCCGGCCTCGAGGCCTTGTTTACGAAATACCAGGCCAAGGGACTCACCATTGTCGGTTTCCCGTGCAACCAGTTTGGCGGGCAGGAGCCGGGCACTGCCGCCGACATCAAGAAATTCTGCACCGACACGTACAACGTCACCTTCCCGCTTTTCGACAAGATCGAGGTCAATGGTGCGCAACGCCATCCGCTCTACGCGCTCCTGGCCGGACCGTCTTCACCGTTTCCCGGCGACATCACTTGGAACTTTAACAAGTTCCTGGTGGGGCCCGACGGAAAGATCCTCGCGCGCTTTGACTCGGCCGTCGAACCGGACTCCCCGGACCTCATCAAGGCGCTTGAGGGCGCGCTCACCCCCACCTCCATGGGCGGTGGGGCCGCCGCGGCAGCGGCCGCCAGCCAGCCGCCGGGCCTGGCGGACATCCGCGTGATCCTCCATACGAGCAAGGGCGACATCGCCGGCAAGCTCTACGCCAGCAAGGCTCCCGCGACGGTCGCCAATTTTCTCAATCTCGCCACCAAAGGCTTTTACAACGGCCTCACCTTCCACCGCGTCATCCCCAACTTCATGATCCAAGGCGGCGATCCCCGCGGCAACGGCACGGGCGGTCCCGGCTATGAGTTTGGCGATGAGACCCGCAAGGACCTCAAATTTGACCATCCGGGGGTGTTTGCGATGGCCAATTCCGACCAGGGCAAGGTGGCGTACTCCAACGCCGGTCACACCAACGGCAGCCAGTTCTTTATCACCCACGTCCCGACCGACTGGCTCAACGGCATGCACACGATCTTTGGCGACGTGACCAAGGGGCAGAATGTGGTCAACCAGATCGCGGGGGGCGACAAGATCGTCAGCATCGAGATTCTCGACTCCACCGACGCCCTCTTCAAGGCCCAGGCCGCCAACCTCGATAAGTGGAACGCGGTGCTGAAAAAGTGAGCGGTCAGACCGCCTCGTCACCCAGGCACGTCTCGACCAGGCGGGCGGTTCTGAGCCACGGGTGGTCGAGGGGGACAACGCGTTTGAGCCCGGCGACATTTTCAAGCGGAACCGGCACGCATTCAGTGCCTTTCACCGCCACCATGATGTTGTAGTGGCCCTGGGCGAGCAGTTCGCCCGCCTTGGTGCCGAGACGGGTGCAGAGCAGCCGGTCAAAGGCCGTCGGCGGGCCGCCGCGCTGCACATGGCCGAGCGAGGTCACCCTCGCCTCGACCCCGGTGAGCTGCTGGATGTGGCGCGCCAGCCGGCTGGCCACGGGCTCGTGGACGAGGTGGACGGCGTCGGGCGCCTGCGGCGCGGCCGGTGCCGGGGTGGTGGAGGGGGTCTTCGATTTTTTCCTGCCCTGCAGCGCGCGCCGGTCCGCCTCGGTGCGGGAAATGATGCCCTCGGCGACCGCGATGATGGAGAACCGCTTCCCGCTGCGGCGGCGTTGGGTCAGGGTGCGGACGACCACATCCAGGTCATAGGGGATCTCAGGGATGAGGATCACGTCGGCCCCTCCGGCGATGCCCGCGCCCAGGCACAGCCAGCCTGCGTCGTGCCCCATGATTTCACACACGATGATGCGGTGATGGCTGGTCGCGGTGGTGTGCAGCCGGTCAATCGCCTCCGTGGCGATGGACATCGCGGAATCGAAGCCGAAAGTGATGTCGGTCTCGGCGACATCGTTGTCAATGGTCTTGGGCAGGGTGAGGACATTGATGCCGCCACGAGTGTGGAGTCGGAGGGCGTTTTTCTGGGTGCCGTTGCCGCCGAGACACACGAGGCAGTCGAGCTTGAGCCGGCGGTAGTTTTTTACCGCGACCTCCGTCATGTCCACAATGCGCTGGCCGACGGGCATCTTGTGAGGCTTGTCCCGGCTGCTGCCGAGAAACGTGCCGCCCTGCATCAGGATGCCGCTGACGAGGCTGTTGCTCAACTCCATCGTGCGGTTTTCGACGAGTCCACGGAATCCGTCACGGATGCCAACCACGCGGATGCCGTGGTGCATCGCGGCCTTGGCCACCCCGCGGATGACCGCGTTGAGGCCCGGGCAGTCGCCGCCCGCTGTGAGGATGCCGATGGTGCCGCGAGGTTTTTGAGCCATGGGTCTGCAGGTTGGCGGGTGCGCGGCCTGATGCCGAGCCTGCGTTTGTGAATTCTGCGCAGGGAGCGAAACCCGGCCTCCCCCGGCTCGTCTCCACGGATTCCCGAAGTATTGGCGGCACACTCCGAGGGCAGCCTTTCAGGCCTCAATTCCTCCTCCTTCGACCTTTCAACCATTCAGCCCCTCATCCTTTCATCCATTTATTTCCCGGTCGACATAATCTTGGCGTAATGGTCTTTCTGCCAGTATCCAACCCTCCCGTCCCCACATGAAATCAACCCTGCACCTCACCCGCCTCTGTCTTGTCGCCGGCCTCACGCTCATTGCGTCCGCCGGCTTTGCCCAGTCCAACGCCGCCGCCCCCTACAAAATTGTCAAGACCGCCCAGTTTACCGGCACCGGCGGCCTCGACTACGTCTTTGCCGACAGCGTCGGCCGCCGCCTGTATGTGGCGCGTGGGGCGCAGGTCCATGTGTTCGACCTCGACTCCGACAAGCTCAACGAACTCCTCCCCACCATCGCGGCTCAGGCCCATGGCGCGGTGGTGGACCCCCTCACGCACCACGGTTTCTGCAGCAGCCGCGCCATTGTGATGTTTGATTCTGAGACCCACGCCATTCTCAAGACGATCACCGTGACGGGCAGCCCCGATGGCATGCTCTTTGAGCCGTTGACCGAGCGCGTGTACGTCCTCAGCCACAGCGCACCCAACGTCACGGTGCTGGACGCCAAGGATGGCAGCATTGTCGGCACGATTGATCTCGGTGGCGCGCCGGAGCAGGGCCAGAGCGACGGCCAGGGCCACGTCTATATTGACGTCGAGGACAAGGCCAACATCGCCGTGGTGGACGCCAAGACCCTGGCCGTGACCGGCCATTACGACATCAGCAGCAAGGCCAGCCAGCCGGCTGGTCTGGCGCTCGACATCAAGAATCATATTCTCTTCGCGATGTGCCGCACCCCCAGCATGTGCGTCATCCTCGATGCCAACGACGGCAAGATTCTCACCAGCCTCCCGCTGGCCGGTGGTTCGGACGGCGGCACCTTCAACCCCACCACGCTGGAGGCCTTCAGCTCGCACGGCAATGGCACGCTCTCCGTCATCAAGGAAAACAGCCCGACCGACTTTGCGATTGAGCAGACGGTGCAGACCAAGTCAGGGGCCAAAACCTGCACCTTCGACGCGAAAACCAACCAGGTAATCGTGATCACCACGGAGCCGATCCCCGCCGGTGCGGCGGGTGCGGCGGCCGCCCCGGCCGCAGCTGGAACGCCCCCCCCGGCGGCTGCTGGTGCCACGCCCGCTGCGGGCGCCCCCCCTGCCGGTGGTCGGCGCGGTGGTGGTGGTGGTCGTGGCGGCCCGGCGCTGCTCGACCTGATCGTGGTCGGACGATAAAGCCGGTGTAAGGGCCGGGTGAAGATTCCAGAAAAATCTTCGCACCGGCGCTTGACAGTTGGCACGCCTCATGCATTATATCCCCTGTTCCCGCTTAGCGGGGACATTTTTGGGGTAACTCAGAAAAAAAATGGCCGGTCGCTTAGGGGTAGGCGACCGGCCAACTTTTTTTCCCGATTGTCCGGTCGAGACAAAGGTTGCTTGCTTACCGCTTGTCCGCATGCCTCAACTGCCTCTGTTCAATGGGGTTGAGAAAATTCCCCCAGATACAGTCAGGCTGCCTGCGCTACGCCGGAATCGGCTGCGAACCGCTTGACCTGACAAGTTCCTGCACGGTGGCGTGGGCCGTTTCGTGCCTGTATCCGATTCCTGCCGTCCGGCCCTCCGGCTTCCGGCTACCGGCTTCTGGCTTCAGCACCTCAATCCTTCAGGCCAAACCGCTCGATGCACTCCTTGGCGAGGTTCCGGTAGGCGGTCGCGCCGGGGGAGAGCGGATCGTAGGCAAAAATGGTCTGGCCGAAGCTGGGCGCCTCGCTCAACCGCACCGTGCGCGGGATCACCGAGGCAAAGATCTTCTCCGGCAGATGCTTTTTCACCTCCTCCACGACCTGCCGGGAGAGGGAGGTCCGCGTGTCGAACATGGTCATCACCACGCCACCCAACGCCAGGGCCGGGTTGACTCCGGCGGTCTTGAGCCGGTCCACGTTCCGCAGGATCTGGCCGAGGCCCTCCAGGGCCATGTATTCGCATTGGAGCGCGATCAGGAGGTAATCGGCGGCGGCCAGGCTGTTCATCGAAAGCATGCCGAGGGAGGGAGGGCAGTCGATGATGATGGCCCGGTATTCCCCGCTGGCGCGCACGGGTTCGAGCACGCCGCGCAGACGCGCGAGGTAGTTTTCCGTCTGCGCCAGCTCGATTTCGGCGGCGGCCAGATCCTCCTCGCTCGGGATGATGGAGAGGTGGGGGATCCCGGTGGGCGTCACCATGGCCAGCGCGACCGCCTCACCGCGCAGCGGGCCGTAGAGGCTGCGGCCCTCCTGTTTCTCCACCCCGAGGGCGCTGGTGGCATTGGCCTGCGGGTCGAGGTCGATCAGCAGGGTGGGGATTTTTTTGTCGGCGAGGGCGGCGGAGAGATTGACTGCGGTGGTGGTCTTGCCGACGCCCCCCTTTTGGTTGGCGATGGTGAAAACAGTGGTGGGCATGAGGGGGAATGAAGAATGACCAATGGCCAATGACCAATGAAAAACAGGTGGAATCTTTTCTCTTCGCCGGACTGACCCCGGGGGATTGCTCTTTTCCAGCTTGGCAGGAACCAGCAGATTAAAAGATTGGGAGGGCGGAAGGGCGGATTTGACGGGAATCTGACCTGTGGGTCGGTCCGCCTTCGCCAAGGCTGCGGCGGACATTTTTCTTTCCAATTTGGAAAGACGAGCGGTTTGTACGAAAGGGCGGTCGGTCGGGATCAACTTGGCGGGAATCAGTCCGGCAGGCGGCCCGCCTTCGCCGAGGCTGCGGCGTGGCATTTTTCTTTCCAATTTGGAAAGAAAAATGGAGGCGCGGGTCGGAATCGAACCGACGCATAGAGGTTTTGCAGACCTCGGCCTTACCACTTGGCTACCGCGCCGAACTGACCTTGAACCGGGAAGGGACCATTAGGCCCCGGCCAAAATGGGTGACAAGCAATTTCGCCGTTTCCTAGAAAACCAATGATCGCAAGCTGGGCGACCGGCGGCTGTCCATCGAATCACGCGGCCCGGTGGTCGCGGTAAACGAGGCCGGGGACGCGCTCGAAGGCTTTGTCATGGCCGACCAGGGTCAGCCCGCCGCCGACGGCGAGAGCGGCCTGCCAGGCATCGTTCTCGCCGAGTCGGTGGGACGCGCGGCTCTGCTGGGCGGAGCAGCGTAGCGCGACGGCCCAGCCCATGGTCTGCTGCTGGTAGGTGGCGAGCACGCGGGTGCTTTCCGCCGGATCGTCCGCCCCCTCCAAAATTTCGGCGACAGTGACAGGCGAGACGTAGAAGCGGGCGGAGGCCGGCAGACTGTCGATGGTGCGCGTGGCCGGGCCGGGCACGCCGGCGGCCGTCTCGCGCTCGTAGTCCACCAGAAAGCTGGTGTCGAGCAGGTAGCCAGCGTTCATGCGGCGGCTTTGCGGCGGACGCGCTGGCGCAAGCCGAGGCCGACGCCGCGCCGGGTGTGGGCGAACTCACGCAGCGCGCCGATGGTCTCCAGTCTCCGGCCGAGCTCGCGCTCGATGGTCTGGGTGAAGGATTCGCCCGGTGCCTTGCAGCGGGCGAGCGTGCGGTAAGCTTTCTCAGTGACGGTGATGGTCTTGGTGGCCATGGTGTGTTGAACCTGTGTTGAGATGGTGGGCGCTGTCAAGCAAGGAAGCCGGGCCCCATCCGCAAACTCTCCCTGTTCCGGTCATGTTGTCTCCCGAGTGGCCACCACCCTCTCCCCCTCGACTTTGACCTCGGGGTGTTCCTTGGGGTCCGGTCTCACGCCCCGGCCAGGGCTTCGCGACAAACAAGTTGAGGCTCTCGCGTCGCACAGCTGCCGTTGATCATATTTTCCCCGCCACGCGCTGTTCGAGGAGAAACCGACCGGGGGTGCGGATGGCCACGCCATAGACCTGCGCGCCGATCACCCGTTGAAAATCCGCCTCATCATGGGGGAGCAGCACATCGGCTTTCGCCCGAGTGCGGAGAGCAGGACGGGACGGTCCTTTGCCTTGGGGAAGACCAAGGCACGGTCAAAGGCCAGTTCCGTGGGCACCAGCGTCAGCGCCGGTTGGAGGAAAGTCCGCCACACGGACACCGCCTTGGCGTCGAACTTGCGGACATTGCGGTCGGTCTCCTCCACGCACCATGGCGAGGTGAGCAAAGTCCAACCCTGCCCGGACGCCGCGAGGACAATAAAATGCGACGCCCCGGCCGCCGATCCGGAGGCGGTCAGGAGCACGCTGGTGTCCAGGAACAGCTTCACTTGCCTCGCGCGAGTTTGGCGGGGGCCGTCGCCATGAATTGTCTCAGGTCCGCCTCGTCGCGGGCCAGCCAACGGGTGAGCGTGGCCTTGGGGATGTCGCGCACGGGCACGGCGGCGGCGGGCTGGAGGAACACACCGCCATCGCGCTCCTCGACGAGCACCATGGGGCGGGCCAGCTGGCTGAGGCCCAGCTTGCGGCGTAGTGCGGGCGGCAGGGTGAGCGTCCCGCGTTTGCTGATGGGAAGTGCGGTGGTCATGCGGCAATGCTGCATTGCCGCAGGCGGGAGGCAAGCGCCAAAGAACCTGGAGCCCCAAGTTCAGGTCATCTGCCCGGTTCAACCGGATTTGCTCGCACGGAGGC
The DNA here is from genome assembly GCA_903929355.1 of uncultured Opitutaceae bacterium. GTDB lineage: Bacteria > Verrucomicrobiota > Verrucomicrobiia > Opitutales > Opitutaceae > CAIYUN01. The sequence continues at coordinate 34,358 of CAIYUN010000036.1, read as the reverse complement.
GCTCACCGCCTGGAAAAGTTGTCACCCGAGTTGTCACCCGACCCAAGAATTTCTGACTTTCCGGGACCTTTCAGACGGCCATATTATTCTGCTTCTAATCGTTGCGCTGGCTATTTACGACACAGGACGACCCAGTCCTTTTCAGGCCAAAATGGCCGGTTCGTTTTTGCAGACCTCGGCCTTACCACTTGGCTACCGCGCCGAACTGACCTTGAACCGCGAAGGGACCATTAGGCCCCGGCCAAAATGGGTGACAAGCAATTTTGCCGTGCAATCACCGCACCACCCCACCGGTCGGGCGCAGGCGAGGACGCGAGGTATCATCCGCCAATTACCTGAACCTGAATGGATGTCACCCGTTTGAGTTCAGGATTGTTTCGGGCCGGCGCGGCCAGGAATATTTCCCCTTGATGAACCGGCGCTGCCGCCACCGTTGACCGGGTGTTTCGGCAGGTCTCGACGGCTCACTTCACCCCAAAGTCAAAGGTCACTTCCCCCGTGTGCTCGCCGGTCACGGTTCTTTCCGCCGACTGCGGCCCCATCCGCTCTTGCGTCAGAAACTTGTCGCGCATCGCCGGTATGACATCGAGGAAAGCGAGACCAGTCGGGGGCAGCGCCAGCAACGCCCCCACCGGGCCGTCGTTGGGATGGTAAACCCCAAGATAGGACTGTCCCGCCGGGGAGGTGACGGTGAAAGGGCCTTCATTGGTGTCAAAGGTGGCCCAGCGCCAGCCGCGAAAATAGCCTTTGAAATCGGGGTCAAAGGAATAGGCCACGCTGGGGATGGTATTGTTGTGCGCGTTGTGCCAGACATCAAGCCAGGTGCCTTGCAGGCGGTTTTGCCAGACATGATACGGTCCGTAGCCCAGCCAGGTGATGCCTTTCATGTCGGTTTCGGGAAAATCGAAGTTAACGCCCAGCAAATCCACCGGCCCGTCGTGGGCATAGGTGTAAGTGAGCTTCACCCGGCCATCCGGCGAAATGAGCCAGGTGGCCCGCTTGAACTCGCCGCCATAATTGGCCTCGACCGTCAAACCGCCGTCGTTGTCCGTGGAAGACGTCAAGCTGGTGAGAGCGTTGGTCCCGGCGACATCGCGATAGGTCACCGTTCCGCGTCCTTGCGGGTTGTGGGTGTAGGCGACGAGGCGCGGACCGTTGCCCAAGGGGATGATTTTGCCACCGTTGCTGACCCGGATCAGCAGGCCGGAGGTTTGGTCGAACTGCAATTGCAAGGCGCCCACCGTGACGGCCAATGCCCCGCCAGTTTCGTCCTTCGTGACCCGATCGACGGTGTTTTTCGGGGCGGGGATCGGGAGCGTTGCGGCCGGCCATGACCAAGTCCACAGCACCCGGCCCGTGGGATCTTTCGCGGTCAGACTGACCGCCGCGACTCCCGGCATGGCCGGCAGATTCAGGTTTAATTCTCCACTGCCGTGCGGTTTGACCGCCGGGGGTGTGATCCTGCCGCCGGCCAGAACGGTGTGACCAGCCCGGCCGTCGTGGGGTCCCGGGAAACCCAGGTATTCCCAGGCAAATGAGCATTGTTGGAGGTCGGTGAAGTCGTAGTGATTCCGGACTTTTAGCCCGCCTTGCCAGCCATTGAGGCCAAGGAGCACCCCTTCCTCTGGTGCTTCGATCTCCACGGGTGACCAGATTTCCTTGATGGTGTAATAGCTGCCCTCCTTTTCCCGCCGCGGCCCCACGATGCCGTCCGGCCCATAGTTGCCCGAGTTGTCGATGATGCCGCCCTTGTCGGTGCGCACCACGCCATCGTCACCCAGCACCCAGAAAAACGCGCCGCCCAAGACGGGACTTTTGCTCATGGCCGCCCAATAGTCGTGGAAGCCGCTGCCCAGGCCGCCGTCATAGAGGCCGTGCAAATACTCGGTGGGAAAATAAACGGCCGGCCCGGCGCTGCCCCGGACAACGGCGGCATAATCGGGATAGTGCGGGTCGTTGACGCCGCGATCGGTGGAGCGCGGGTGCATGACGATGCGTTGTTGCAGGTCCCACTTGGCGAACTCGTCATTGAGGGCGTTGTTCCAGCCGTCCTCATTGCCATTGTCCCACACCAGGATGGACGGATGATTCACATCGCGCCGGACCATTTCGCCGACCAGCTTCTGGCCAATGGGGGTTTCATAGTGGCCGCCCCAGCCGGTCAGCTCATCGAGCACATAGAGACCCAGTTCGTCGCACGCCTCCAGGAAATCACGGTCCGGCGGATAGTGGGACATGCGCACGGCATTCATGTTCATGTCCTTGATCAGCCGCACATCCTCGTAGCACAGTTCCTTGCTGAGCGTGCGGCCGGAATCCGCCCAAAGACTGTGCCGGTTCACCCCTTTCATGACAATTTTTGTGCCGTTCAGGTAAAAGCCGTCGTTCTTGCGCAACTCGATGGTGCGAAAAGCAAAACGATTCGTGATGGAGTGCTTTGGCACGCCATTTTGGAGCAGGGTGAACTGGGCATGATACAAATTCGGTGTTTCCGCCGTCCATGGTTTCACCCCGTCAAAATGAGCCTGTACGCTCACGGTGTCCTTGCCCGCCGCCAACACGCCGGTAAACGCTGCGCCCACCGGCTGGTTGTTCGCGTCAAAAATTTGCGCCTCCACCTCGGTTGGCGGTGTGAGGCCCGGGCCGAGATGCAAATCCGCCTTGAAGTCGCCGCCGGCCTGCGCGTCGATGCCCGTCCAGTCAACGTAGCTGGCCGGCAGGACCTCCAGGGACACCGGACGGAAAATGCCGCCGAAATTCCAGAAATCACCCTGCCGCTCGGCCCGCATCACGCTGGGGTCGTCCGCGACTTTGCTGACCGTCACCTCGAGCAGGTTCGTGCCGCCGAATTTCAACAGCGGCGTGATGTCATATTTGAATTCGTAGAAGGAGCCCTCATGCGCCGGCCCGGCCGACCGGCCGTTGACGAACACCTCGGTTTTGACCATGACGCCCCCGAAAACAATCCGCACCACCTTGTCCCGCCAGTCCGCCGGCACGTCGAACTCGGTTTTGTATTTGCCCTGTTCCGACGCAAACCCCGGACGGAGCGAAACATCCTCGCTGGTGTTGCGGGGGCGGAAAACCGTCCCGTAATTATAGACCCCAAAGCCCTGCAGCTCCCAGCAGGAGGGCACGGCAATCTTCTTCCATACACCGCTTTGCATGCCGGCGGTGCAGTAGAAATCCCACAGCACCGGGTCGTCCTTGCCGGTGCCGGAGAGATAGCGGACGATGGTGCCGGCCGGCATGGTGACCGGGGGAGGCACCGCTGCGGCCACCGGCGGCCCGCTCCAGGCAAAAGCAAACAGTACTGACGCAACAAGAGACCAGGATGGACGGGGTTTCATGGCAGGGGGGATTTTTTGCGGCTGGGGCCGCCCGGGCAAGATTTTAATCGCGAGCCGGAGGGGTGCCGGAGGAATTTCGGAGAAGACCGTGCCATCCCCCAGTCCGCCGCCCTGGCTCAGACCAAGCTTGCACCAGGGACGGTGGGTGGGTTCCACTGCGGGTCCGATGCCCGACTTCCGCGCCCACTGCTCTCCGGCCGAACGCGAACCGCTGGAGATCCTCCTCTCCTTCGAGGAGTCGCACCACCTCGTCATTGTCAATCGGGCCAACCGGGGCGACACCGTGGTCGCCTTTGACGGCCGTGGCACCGAGTGGATTTGTGAACTGGCCGACGACAACCGCACCAGGGTGGTGCTGAAGGTGCGCTTTGCCCAAAAAGCCAAGCCGCTCCCCTTCGAGATCACCCTTGGCCAGGCGTTGCCCAAAGGACCGCACATGGAGACGATCGTGCGCAAGGCCACCGAGTTGGGCGTCGCCCGCATCGTGCCGTTGGAGAGCGAGCGCACCCAGGTCCGCCTCGACCGTGACCGGTCGGACAAAAAGGTGGAGAAATGGCACACGGCCGCCCTCGAGGCGGCGAAGCAGTGCGGCAACCCCTGGCTGCCCGAGATCGCCCCGGTGCAAACCGCCGACAACTTCATCGAGTCGGCGCGCGGGTATGACCTGAAGCTCATCGCGAGCCTCCAGCCTGGCGCCAAGCCGCTCAAAAGCGTGCTCGCTGCGTATCAGCTCACGAACCAACGGGCGCCGAAGAAAGTGCTCTGGCTGATCGGGCCCGAGGGGGATTTCACTCCGGCGGAGCTAAGCCGGGCCCAAAGCTGTGGGTTTGAGCCGATCACGCTGGGTCCGCTCGTGCTGCGCTGCGAGACGGCTGCGATCTACGCCGTCAGCGTGTTGAGTCACGAATTGCAGGGGTAGCGCCGGTATCCTTGCCCGCCATCAAGGTGGAGCCGGTTGACCTCAACCGGCTTTCCGGTCGTCCCAACTCAGCGTGTTGAGGTCAACCCGCTCCACCTCAAGGCAACGGAGGCAGGCGGGGAGTTTACCCGCCAATGGCGGCACCTTCGGCGATCCGGGCCCGCCCCTTCACCAGACCAGAAGTCCACCGGCAAAGGTCAGGCCGGCGCCCACACTGCAAAAGATGATCTTGTCGCCGGGCTTGAAAATACCCTCCTGGGCCGCCCAACCCAGCGCCATCGAGACGCTCGCGCCCGAGGTGTTGCCGTATTGGCCGATGGTCATCACGAAACGTTCAAAGGAGATGCCCACCCGTTTGCTGACTGCGCGGAGGATGCGCTCGTTGGCCTGGTGGGGCACAATCCACGCCACATCATCGGGCCGCAGGTTGTGCTGCGCGAGCGTCTTCTCAATCTTGTCGGCAAAGGCGACCACGGCGCTTTTGAACACCACCGCGCCGTTGATCTGGAGGTAAAAATCCGCGCGGTCCTGGCCGCCGGGCAGGGGAAAAGGCCGCGTGGCGCCGCCCCCGCGCCGTTGGATGGCGTCAAAATGGCTGGCGTCGCCCGACAAAGCCATGCGGTGCAGGCGGTGGCCGCCGGGCGCGTCGGTGAGGATGGCCGCGCCCGCCCCGTCGCCAAAGAGAAAGGCCGTCTCATGGTCTTCGGGGTTCGTGATGCGGGAAAGCAGCTCGGCGGTGACAATGATGAGGTTTTTCGCCGTGCCGCCCCGGATGAACGACCGGCCGACCTCCAGGGCGTAGAGCCAGCCGGCACAGGCGGCGTTGAGGTCGAAGGCCAGCGCGCGCGGTATGCCCAGCCCACGCGCCAGCGCGCTCGCCATCGCGGGCACCGGCTGGTCGGGGATGATGGTCGCCATGATGACGCCGTCAATCTGTCCGACGGCCAGCCCGGCCTGGGCGAGGGCGTGCTGCACCGCGGTGATGGCCAGGCTGGTGGCGGTTTCGTCGCCGTCGGCGTAGCGACGCTCCTTGATGCCGGTGAGTTTGATCATCTCGGCCTCGGTCCGGCCGGGGAACGACTTCAATATCTCGCTGGTGGGTCGGATGTTTTTTGGGACGGCATAGCCGACGCCGGCGATGCAGACGGTCTCGGCGAATGCGGATTGTGGATGGTGGATTGCGGATTGCGGGGCGCGAGAGCCGTTGGCGGCTGGTTGGGCCGCGAGATAGCGCGCCACGTCGTCGCCGGAGACACGCCCGCCGGGGCCGGTGGCGGCGATGCCGGTGAGTGTCGAGGGGTCGAGGCCGGCATCTTGCGCGAGCTTGGCCGCACGGGGAGTCCATGAGAGTGCGGAGTGCGGAGTGCGGAGTGCGGAATGGTCAGGCGCAGGTTTGGCGGAGGGGGCTGGCGCGCTTTCGGTGGTGGGCGCGGCAGGGCTTGGTTTGGATTCCGCACTCCGCACTCCGCACTCCGCATTTGCCCGCAGATGCAACAGTGCGGCATCCGAGGTCTCCAATTGAAGAAACGGGGCGCCGGAGGGGACAATGTCACCCGCACGGCAGCGGATGGCGCGCACGGTGCCGGAGCAGGGGGACTCAAACTCGAACACCGATTTGTCGCTCTCCAGTTCGGCGATTTTTTCGCCTTTGGCCACGGTTGCGCCCGGCACGACTTTGAGGTCGATGATGGTGAGTTCGCCGACAGTCGCGCCCATGGAAGGCATGGGCACATCAATGAGAAAGGTATCCATCCGGGAGTTGTTGCGTACGAAGCATGAGGCGTCGCCGGGCGGGGTCAATGACCGAGACGAAGCGGCAAATCTGGACTTGAACTCCGCCAGGGTTGAGGATTTTGCCACGATGAAGACCATCCTCCTCCTCGCCTGTTCAAATATTTTCATGACGTTTGCCTGGTATGGGCAGCTCCGGCTGAAGGTTTTCGCCGGGAAGTCTCTCTGGGCCGTGATCCTGATGTCGTGGGGCATCGCGTTTTTCGAATACTGTCTCATGGTGCCGGCCAACCGTGCCGGGGCGATGCAGGGCATGACCGGCTACCAGCTCAAGATCACCCAGGAGGTCATCACCCTGGTGGTGTTTATTGGGTTTGCGTGGCTGGTCCTCGGGGAGCGGCTGCGCTGGAATTACGCGGTGAGCTTCGGGCTCATCCTACTCGCGGTCTGGTTTGCGTACGGCTACAAGCCCGGCGGTGGGGCCGGGACGTGAACGGATACTGCCCGGTTTCATGCCATCCCGCACCTGCCGCCTCAACCGGTCTCGACCAGCCGGTAACCGATGCCGGAGTCGGTTCTGAAATGACGGGGCTCATGGGGATCCTTTTCCAGTTTCTGGCGCAGATGAGTCATGTACACGCGAAGGTATTGGATGTTCTCCTCGCCGACGGGGCCCCAAAGTTCGCGCAGAATATGGCGATGCGTGACCACTTTTCCCCGGTGCTGCACCAGCAACCGCAGCAGGGCGTATTCTTTGGCGGTGAGACGCACATCCTCGCCGTTGCGGCGCACATTGCGCCCGGCCAGATCCACCTCAATTTCGCCGAATTTGACGATCACCGTCTCGGCCCCCGGCTGCGCCCGGCGCAGGATCGCCCGCAGGCGCGCAGGCAGCTCGCCGCCGCCAAAGGGTTTCGTCAGATAGTCGTCCGCGCCCGCGTCCAGGGCATTGATCTTGTCCTCCTCGCGGTCGCGCACGGACAGCACGAGCACCGGCACCTTCGACCATTCGCGCAGCCGGCGGAGCACCTCGATGCCGTCCATGTCCGGCAGCCCGAGGTCGAGCACGATGCCATCGGGAGGCTGCTGCGCGATTTCATTTAAGCCAAGGTGGCCGTTTTCTGCCTCGCGCACCCGGTAGCCCTGCGCTTCCAGGGTCACCCGCACCAGGCGTCGGATCGGGACCTCGTCGTCGATGATAAGAATGCTGATGGGGGCGGAGGTGCTCATGCGGAGGGCTCAGGCTGGGACGGCGAGTGCGGCAAGTAAATGGTGAACACCGCGCCCCCGCCGGGATTGGCACCGGCCACAATCTCGCCGCCTTGGGCACCGATGAATCCGCGGACAATGGCCAGGCCAAGCCCCAGTCCGCCGGCGCGGGCGGCGTCGCCGCGCTGAAACTTCTGAAACCACCGCCCCTGCATGGCGGCAGGCAGGCCGGGCCCGCGGTCCGCCACACGGAAAAATACCCGCGAGCGTTCGGGTTCGAGGCCCGCCGTGACGAGAATTGGCGTGCCGGCGGGGGTGTGGAGGGCCGCGTTAAGCAGGAGGTTGGCCAGGGCCTGCTGGGTCAGCGTGAAGTCGGCGCTCACCGGCGGCAGGCCGTCGGGCAGGTCCACCTCGAGGGGATGCTCGGTCAGGGCGTCGCGGATGTCGTCCGCGGCGGCGTTGATGAGGTCGCGCAGGTCGCACCAACCTGGGCGGGGCCGGAGCGTGCCGCTTTCCAGCCGCGTCTGGTCCAGCAGATGGCCGACGAGTCGGTTGAGCCGCCGGGCGGCGGCGCGGATCTCGGCGAGCAGGGTGGTCCGGGCCGCCGGACCGGCCCCAGGCAGGTTTTCCACTGCGGAGGTGATGACGGCGAGAGGCGTGCGCAGCTCGTGCGAGACGCTGTCGAGCAGCACGCGGTGGAGATGCTCGGACTTGATGAGCAACTGCTCGCGTGCGACGGCGGCGTGCAACTGCTCGCGCTCGACGAGCAGGGCGATCTGGGCGGCGAAGCCCTCGATCAAGTCCCGTTGCGCCAGGGTGAGGCTCGCCCGGGTTGGCACCACCACCACCAGCACCCCGAGCGCCCGGTTCTCGCGAACCAGCGGCACATGAAAGCCCGCCACCGCCGGCATGGTGTGGGTAAAGCGCCCGGCGGTCCGGCGATTCCTCATGGCCCAGCCGGCCACGTCGTGTTCCTTTTCGGTCAGGGTGAGGGAACTGGCGAAATGCGGCACCCCCGGGCCTCCGGGCTCCCCGCCGAGCAGCAGGGCGGTCTGCGCGCCGAACAGGAGGTCGGCCTGCCGCAGGGCGGCGAAGACCCCGTCGTCGAGGGTGCGCGCCGCGCTCAGGGCCCGGGTGAGATTGAAGAGTGCGGTCGCCCGGTCCTCCCGGATCCGCTCAAGGCGTTCCTGCGCCCGGATGCGGGCGGTCAGCTGCCCTGCGACCAGGGCCACGACAAAATACGCGCCAAACATCATGCCATCCTCCACCCGGGCGATGCCGAGGGTGAAACGGGGCGGAATGAAGAAAAAATTCCAGAGGAGCGCGCTCCCCACGGCGGCGGCAAACATCGGCCCGCGGCCGACGCGCAGGCTGAGGACCACGCCCGCGAGCAGATATAGCTGGCCGATGGCCTGGTAGCCGGTGACCCGCACGAGGAACCAGCTCACCAGCGTGACCGCCACGATGGTGCCAAGCGCCCCGCCATATTCCCAGGCGGGCGAGCGGGCGGCGGGCTGCCGGCCGAGCCACCCGCCCGCCTTTTCTACGGCGCGTTCGGCGGGCACGACGTGGATGTCCACCGGTCCGCCGCGGCGCAGCAGCCGGTCCACGAGGCCGCCCCCGCGCAACAGGTCGAGCCAGCGGGGGTCGTGCGACTGGCTGACGACGATCTGGGTGACATGGTTGCGCAGCGCAACGCGCATCAGCGCGTCGGCGGTGTCCTCGTCATGCGTCACCACAATCTCGGCGCCGAGCTCGCGGGCCAAGGCCAGATTCTGCTCCAGGCGGAGCTGGCCACCCGCATCCAGCGAATGCGATGGCTCGACGCTGACGGCAATCCACGAGGCCCCCTGGGCGGCGGCCAGGCGGCAGGCCCAGCGAACACGCCGGGGGGTGGCCGGGCCCGGCCCGACCGGAACCAGCAGCCGTTCACCGGAGCGCCAGATGGTGGCGACCGGTCCAGACCCGCGCAGCTCGCGCAGGCGTTTGTCCACCCGCTCCGCGACAAAGCGCAACGCGAGCTCGCGCAGCGCGGTCAGGCGGTCGTATTTGAAAAAATTGGCCGCGCTGGCGCGGTGGTCGCCCAGGTGGACCTTGCCCTCACGCAGGCGCTGCAGCAGCGACTCGGGCGGCAGATCAATGAGCTCGATCTGGTCGGCCAGCTCAAAGACGGAGTCGGGCACGGTTTCCCCCCCGCTTGCCCCGGAGATCTGGCGGACGGCGTCGGCCCGGCTTTCGAGGTCCTGCACATTGAGGGTGGTGAACACGTTGATGCCGGCGTCGAGCAGCTCGATGACATCCTGATACCGCTTGGGATGTCGCGAGCCGGGGGCGTTGGCGTGGGCGAACTCGTCCACCAGCACCAGCTCCGGCTTGCGCGTCAGAATCGCCTCGAGGTCCATGGCGGGAGAGTGGGCGCCACGGTGAGTGAGCCGTTGGCGCGGAATGACCGGCAAACCGGTGAGCAACGCTGCGGTCTCGGCGGGCTGGGAGCTTTCAATGAGACCGACCACCACATTGGCCCCCGTCCGTAATTCCTGCTGGGCGGCGCGGAGCATGGCAAAGGTTTTGCCGACACCCGGCCCCATGCCAAAAAAAACTTTCAATCTCCCGCGGTGGGCGCGGGCCGCCTCGTGCCGGAGGGAGGCAAGAATGGCGTCAGGATCGGGAGGGGACGGCGGGTTCATCGCGGGCAAGGCTCGGGTGGCGGCCGAGGAAACGGGGGCTCAAGGGATAATGGCGCGCGCAGAAAGGTGGGCGAGTCAGATCAGCCATTAAAAATACGTTCTTTATTTAGCTATTGCCGACATAATATGACAAAAATCGATAACATTACAACAAACATACCATCATATAATAACAAAACTTTTATTGTGAAATACAGGCTCGTTTTGCTTCAAACTCGAACGAGTAAAGCTGTTGGCACAGCTATTGCTTAATCTTTTTTTAATACTCGGTTTAACATCCTTTTCGCCCGGTCGCCCAAACGCGTCCGATGATTCGGGTGGAAAGCCGGTAGGTTCTTGCAGGTTCGGCAGAATTCGATTGGCGCGCCGGCCCATGGCCGGTGCGCCCTCACCACCTAACTCCAGCATCTTCAGCCACAGCAAACAACGAGCATACAGCCACACCCAACCAAACACCCAAACATAAAAAACATGAATAAGTTCATCACACGAATGAAGGATCCAAAGGAGCGCAGGTTGTTTTACGCGATCTTCGGCGGAAAGTTGCTCGGGCTCGCGCTTTGTTTTGCGCTGATCTTCGGCGTCTCCGCCTATCTGGCCTCAACCAAGGTGCAGGCCCAGACTCCGCCTGCCGCCACTGCTCCGGCGACGCCTGCCACGCCTGCGGCCGCCGCAACGCCGGCGGCTCCGGCCGCGGCTGCACCCGCAACCGCCGCCGCTCCGGCCGCTCCGGCACCCGTGCCTGATCCACCCTACTGCAGTCCCATCAATACCATGTGGGTGCTGGTCACCGCCTTCCTGGTGTTCTTCATGCAAGCCGGCTTCATGTTCCTTGAGGCGGGATTTGCGCGCGAGCGGGAGACCATCAATGTCCTCCTGGAGGGCATCGTGGACACCTGTCTCTGCGGAATTCTGTTCTACATCTGGGGCTTTGCCTGGATGTTCGGCCACGGCAACGGCTGGATTGGCTGGGGTGACACGGCGGGGCACACTTGGTACTGTCTGCAGAACCTCCCCGACACCTATGAGTCAACGGGGGTCGCGACCCTGGCGTTCTTCCTCTTCCAGTTCGCCTTCGCCGACACGTGCTCGACCATCACCTCGGGTGCCATGCTGGGCCGCACCGGATTCTGGGGCGACCTCTGGTATAGCATCGGGGTCAGCGGCTTCCTCTACCCGATCTTCGGGCATTGGGCGTGGGGCCCGGACGGCTGGCTCAATTCCATCCCGTTTTGGAAGGCCGCGCCGTTCCATGATTTCGCCGGTTCCACGGTGGTGCACACCATCGGCGGCATGATCGCCCTCGCGGGTGCCATCGTGCTCGGGCCCCGGTTGGGCCGCAAGTTCAAGCGCGACGGCGGCGGGCCCATGCCCTACCACAATATGACCATCGCCTCGGTGGGTGCGGTGATCCTGTGGTTCGGCTGGTATGGGTTCAACCCGGGCAGCACCCTCTCGGCGATGGACATTCAAGGTGTCGCCCGCGTCGCCGCCAATACGACCCTGGCCGCCTGCTCGGGCGGGCTGGCCGCGCTGTTCTTCGTCTATCCTCGCTCCAAAAAGTGGGATTGCGGGGCGACCGTCAATGGCCTGCTGGCGGGTCTGGTCGCCATCACCTGCCCCTGCTACTGGGTGTCGCCGCTCGGCGCCATTCTGCTCGGCGCGGTGGCCGGCGTGATCGTGATTCTCGCCACCGACCTGTTGGAATATCTGCGCATTGACGATCCGTGCGGTGCGTGGCCCGTCCATGGCGCCTGCGGCATCTGGGGCACCTGGAGCTTGGGGCTCTTTGCCACCGGCCAGTTCGGCGTGCCGACGCCCACCGGGGCGGACAATTCCGCCGGTGCGGTGGTCGCCGGTGTGTTCTACGGTGGCGGCTGGAATCAGTTTATCGCCCAGATCATCGGCAACACCGCCATCGGCCTTGGCGTGTTCGTGGTCGCCATGATCCTCATGTACGCGGTCAAGGCCACCGGGACCCTGCGCATCACCAAGGAAGGTGAGATTGAGGGGCTCGACCTTCATGAGCACGGCGGCACGGCCTATCCGGACACCAAATAATCCAAGCGGGCCGCCCCATCTCGGGGCGGCCCTTTACTTGGTCCAGTTCACTCCAACAACCTAATCAGAATACTATGAAACTTATCATCGCCATCATCAAACCATTCAAGCTCGAGGAAGTGAAGGAGGCCCTGATCGGCATCGGCATCGTGGGCATGAGTGTCACCGAGGTCAAAGGCTTCGGTCGCCAAAAGGGTCACCCCGAGGTATATCGCGGCAGCGAATACACGGTGGATTTCCTCCCCAAGGTGAAGATTGAGATCGTCGTGTCCGACGACACCGCCGGCAAAACCGTCGCGACCATCGCCGCCGCCGCCAAATCCGGCAAGATCGGAGACGGCAAGATCTTCATTCTGCCGATTGAGGATGCGCTCCGCATCCGGACCGACGAGCGCGGGGAAGCCGCGATCTGAGCCGCGAGTGATCCCCCCTCGTCTGCTTTGGAACCGGTGGTTTGCTTGGTAAGCCAGCACCGAGACTGCGATTTCCGGCAGCCCCGGCTCCCGCCTCACGGCACCGCCCATCGGGGGCGGTGCCATCTTGCGTTCAGGCCGGACCGGCCCGGATTGTTGCCCGCAACCAATCCCGGAAGGTAACGTGGACGAGCAATGACGGAGAAACAGCTTGGAGCCCCGGAGTGACTCATCAACCATCCACAACCGCATGACCACCCCACATTCTCCCGCGCTGACCACAAGCGCGAAAGCCGCGCTCTGCCTGGGCGCGCTCGGGGTCGTCTTCGGAGACATCGGCACCAGCCCGCTCTACACCATGAAGGAGTGCATGTCGCACTTGCCTGAGGGGGTGCCGAATGGCTCGGAAGCCGGGGTGCTGGGCGTGCTCTCCCTGATGTTCTGGTCGCTCTTCATGGTGGTGAGCGTGAAATACATCTGGTATGTGATGAGCGCCGACAATCATGGGGAGGGGGGCATTTTCGCGCTGCTCGCCCTGCTGGCGGCTGACCGGGAGAAGGCCCACAAGCGCGGGCTGGGGCCGGTGGTGATTCTGATCCTGATCGGTGCTGCGCTGCTCTATGGCGACGGGATCATCACCCCGGCGATCTCGGTGCTCGGCGCGGCGGAGGGGTTCATGGCGATCAATCCGGAACGTTTCACCCCCTCGGTCGTGATGTGGATCGCTTGCGTGGTTCTGGCGGGGCTTTTTTGGGTCCAACACAAGGGGACGAAGCGCATTGGGGCCGTGTTCGGACCGGTGATGCTGGTCTGGTTTGCAACCCTCGCCGCCCTCGGCGTCAGGCACATCGCGAGCTATCCCGCCGTAGGCCTCGCACTCAACCCGGCCTGGGGTCTTGCGCTCCTCCGGCACTCACCACTCGAGGTCTCGGCGCTGCTCGGCGCCGTGGTCCTAACCATCACCGGGGCCGAAGCGCTGTATGCGGACATGGGCCATTTCGGCCGAAGGTTCATCGCCATGGGATGGTATGGTGCGGCGTTTCCAGCATTGATCTTGAACTACTTCGGGCAGGGCGCCTACATCTTGTCCCATCCCGGCACGACCGAGAACCCATTTTTCGCCATGGCTCCACATGGGTGGCCGCTGGCGTCGTTGACGGGTCTCTCCATCCTGGCCGCGATCATCGCGAGCCAGGCGCTGATCTCAGGCGCGTATTCGCTCACGCGCCAGGCGATCCAACTTGGCTACTGCCCACGATTGACAATCAGCCACACCAACGCCGAGTTGTCGGGCCAGATCTACCTGCCGTTCGTCAACACCCTTCTCGCCATCGGATGCATCGTCACGGTGGTGCTCTTTGGCTCGACCGACCACCTGGCGGCCGCCTACGGCATCGCCGTGACCGGCACCATGGCGATCACGACGGTCGCCTATTACTTTGTGGCGCGGGCCAGTTGGACGCGGGCGCGGTGGCTGGCGGGTCCGGTGTGCGTGCTGTTTCTGATCATGGACCTCGCGTTTTTCGGGGCCAATGCGGACAAGATCACGAAGGGCGGCTGGTTCCCGCTGGCAATCGGCGCCGCCGTCCTGGCGGTCATGCACACCTGGAAGCTGGGGCGCAATGAGGTCTACGCGCGGGTATATCAGCAAAATCTCACCGAGGCCGAGCTGTTGAAAATCGCGTGCAGCCCGCGGGTCACGCGCGTGTCCGGCACGGCCGTGTTTATGGCCGGGTCGCCGACGGGCACCCCGGTCGCACTGCTGCACCAGGTCAAGGCCAACCGCTGCCTGCATCGGACGGTCCTGCTGTTGAGCGTGGTTACTGAGGAGATGCCGTTGGTTCCGGAGATGCGGCGGCTCGAGCTCCGCGAGGTCGGCGAGGGTATCTGGCGCGCGGTCGGCACCTATGGCTACATGGAGTCCCCGAATGTGAGCGCGCTCATGGCGCGGATCAACGCGGCCGGCGTGCCGGTCAGCCTCGCCGGGGCGATTTATTTCTTCAACCGCGAGATGATCCTCACCGGCGGCGGGGCGAAGATGTGGGAATGGGAAAAGCGGCTCTACGCGGTGCTGATCCGCAACGCGCGGCCGGCCAAAGATTATTACCACATCCCGCCGTCACAAATCATCGAGCTCGGGCTGCCCTTGCAGCTCTAGGCCCAAACCCTTCCCCCGGTCATCCGCGAGGGTGGTGCTCGACCCAAAGGATCGCCTCGCGCAGCAGCTCACCGGCGCCACCGAAGCCCAGCTTCCCCTTGATTCTCGCCTCATAGGAGCCCACGGTTTTGGCGCTGATGCCCATTTTTTCCGCAACTTCGAATCCGCGCAGACCTTGGCCGCGCATTTGGAAAACCTCCATTTCCCGGGCGCTGAGCACCTCCGCCACCGCGACCGTCGCAGGCGCACCGCGGCTTTGCATCCGGTCGGTCATGGCGCCCATCAGCGCCGGACTCACATAGCAGCGGCCGGCGGCGATCTCCCGGATCGCCTCCACCACCTTGGACCCGGATTCACGTTTGACGATGTATCCGCTCGCCCCGGCCCTCAGGGCGCGCTCCGCCGTGCCGACCTCCTCATGCATGGACAAAACCAGCAGGCGGACCGTCGGCAGCTGCGCCCGCAGCGTCTCGATCAACTCGAAGCCGGAACGACCTGGCAGCGACAGATCCACCACGGCCACGTCCGGTGGAGTCGCCCGCATCGCGTCCATCGCCGCCGCCATGTCACCCGCGTGGCCGGAAACCTCGAGGTCGGGCTCGGCGGCCAGCAGCCCCGCCAATGACTCCCGCACCAGGGGATGATCATCGACCAGGAAGATACGGTGGCGCGGGTGGGGCATGGAGGGTCACCGGGATGCCACCGTCCCCGGCCATTGGCAAGTTACGATGGTTCCGGTCTCCGGCCCGCCGATCACCGAAAAATCCGCTCCGATCATCTCCGCCCGATGTGCCATGACGCGCAGACCCAGCCCGCCATCCGGCGTGATCTTGCCGGAAAACCCCGTGCCGTTGTCCGTCACCCGCAGCGTGACGCGTTGCAGACCACCTTCGATCCGGATGGTGACACGGCGGGCTTCGCCATGGCGGACCGCGTTGCGGACCGCCTCCTGGGCAATGCGGAAGAGGTGCCGCGTCGCCGTCTGATCGTGGACGTCCGGCCTCCCGGCCTGCTCAAACCGGCAGTCGATCTGCAACCGTTCCCGGCTGTCACGCGCCAGCTCCTCCAAGGCCGAACCGAGCCCCTCGTCCACCGTCAAAAGGAGCAGATCCCGCGCGAGGCGCCTGGTCTGACCGATGCCGTCCTCGATCATTTCCACGATTTTCCGGGCTTTGGGGCTCGTCGGGTGTGCTTCCTGGCCGAGCGTCCGGGCCAACAGTTGCGCCACCATGGCGGTGCCCGTGAAATGCTGGCAAATGCCGTCATGCAGCTCCTGACCCATCGCGGCGCGCTCGTTCTGGGTGACGGCCAGAATTTCCCTTTCGAGCCGCATCCGCTCGGACATTTCCTCGGACAGGGCCTGGGTGCGCTCACGCACCCGTTGTTCCATCTGCAGATGCAGCGACAGCATCGCGGCAAACAACCAGATGATCAGGGCGTAGTTGGCAAAGGCGATCAACAGGTTCCAACCGGGCACGACCAGGTCGGAATAATCGGCTCCGGCGGCCAAATCACCCGTCTGCCAGCAAAGGTCGCAGAGTGCGGCCATGCCAAGCGCATAGCCACGGCCTCGGGCCACCACGGCCAGAATCAGGGGCACGCAATAGACAAAACGCAGGGTGATTTCGGAGCCGGAGCAATAGTCCAGCACGTCAATCAGCAGGGTCAGGATCCAGGCCAGGTTGATCAGGCGGTTGCGACAGGCGGCCGATGCCGGTTGGGAAGACTCGGTGAGGAACCGACCAAACCAAAGTCCCAACGACCCGGCCAGGGGATTGGGTGGGGACGGCGCAGCCATGCGCACCAATCAAACGTCGAATGGGGTCATGTAAAGCGCGGGTCGGCGGGGCGAAAAAGAAAAGCGGCGACCATCAAGGATGGTCGCCGCTTCCCGCCAATCAAAATCCTGCCAGCCTTGCGTTAGTTTGTGGCGGGCGCCGGCTTCGCGCTCAGGAAGATTTCCTTGCCGCTGGACTTGCTCTTCTTGGCCAGGTAGAACCAGCCCGCAATGAGCCACAGGGCCGCGACGCCCAGGGCGATATACGGCTCCTTGTAGCTCATGCCCGCCACCAGGCTGCTGTCTCCCACCTTAATGGGCCCGATGAGGTAAAACAGCATGCAGATGCCGTTGGCGATGACGCCGAAGACCGGCACCACGAAGTGCTTGAAGCCGCTGAAGGTGTGGTGCTCCTTGAACGCCACGATGGCCACGACGCAGGTCGTCATGTAGAGCAGGAACGTGCCGAAGTTGCTGATCAGGGTGACAATGAGCACCGTGTTCGGCAGGGAGGCATAGGTCGTCGGCGCGAAGATGCCGAAGCTATACCAGATGCTCTTGGCATACATCGGGTCGAGTGCGGCCGGTGAGGTGCCTCCGAGGTAGATCAGCACCGTGAAGATGCCGATGAAGATCGAGATGATCCCGAGAGCCCAAATCGCCTTGTGGGGGGAGAGGGTGGTCGGATGCAGCTCGCCGAAGTGGTCACCCACCTCCGCGTCGCGCCCCATGGCATAGGTCACGCGGGCGCCGGTGCTCAGACAGGCGAGGGTGGTGCCGATGAGCGCGAGGAACACCGTGAAGGCCTGCACTTCCATGAAGACGACCCCGGCATGCGGGCTGCCGAAGGCCCACGCCCCGACAATCTTCATCATGTCCCCGATCGGGGCGCTGGAGGCTCCGGCTGAAATCATGGTGTAGCCGCTGTTGAGGAAGAAGTTGGCCGCGAAGTATTCGATCAGATAGCAGATCGCGCCCTGAATGATCAGCGAGAGCAGGATGGCCCGCGCAATGTCCTTCTTGGGATTGATCGCCTCCTCGCCCATGGACGAGACGGACTCGAAACCCACGAGGCAGAGAATCGCGATACAGGCCTGCACCACGATGTTGCTGAAACCGTGCGGCGCGACCACCGAACCGGGAGACTCATGATAGTTGAACGTGAGCGGGTTTTTGGCATCGCCCGCCGTACCCGTGACGCCGCCATCCTTCGCGGTATAGCTGATGTTGAAGGGCTTGGTCTGGAGCTTGCCGTCCTTGTCCTTGAGCCACTTGCCGTCCTTGTCGGTTTGGAAATCCGGATACGGATCACCGGTGGACAGCCCCATGCCGGTCAGGGCGGCGAGGAGGTCGGCATCCTTGTTCTTGGTCTTGTCCAAATCGTCATCCGCGACCTGGCGGTCCTGGGTCTTGATGGCGGCCACGGGCTGGAGCTTGCCGTCCTTGTCTTTGACGTATTTGCCGTCCTTGTCCTTGACGAAGTCGTAGAGCGGATCGCCGACCTTCGCGCCGGCGGCCTTCTCAAAGGCCTGCACCTCGGCGTCCAATTTGGTCTTGGCCGGATCCAGGTCGTCGGCCGTGAGATTCACGGAGGAAGTGTATTTCGGCGAGCCATCGGCATAGGAGTCGGGCGTGGGTGTGACGACGCCCTTGTCATCAGTCGTGGTCACGGGGGTCGAGGCCACCATGTAATCCACGGCGGACCCGTTGGACAGTTGGATGGCATGGACGCCCTCGGCATGACTCGAGCGATAGCCGATGGCCATGACCGAGAAGACCAGCAGCGCGACGATCTGGATCACGTTCATGGCGATGTTGACCGAGGTGGTGCCGTTGACCCCGCGATAGGCGATGTAGGTCACCCCCAGCGAGAACACGACGCAGATGATGACCATGAGCAGCGGGCTGTTATACGAGCTGGTGAAGGTATTGGGCCAGAATACACTGGCCATGTACCCCCCCAGCAGCGCAGTCACCCCGACCATCAGTCCGGGATAGCCCCAGTAATAAAGGTGGCTCGCCCAGCCGGTGAAGAACTTGATGAACCGGGCATACTTGAACTTCTTGTGGTCGGCCATGAAGGCCTGCTCCGCGTAAAGATAGGAGGAACCAGCCCCGGGATAAAGTTTCGACAACTCGGCGTAGCTGATCGCAGTGGCCAGGCACAGCACCAAGGCGACGACGAAGCCAAACCACATTGAGCTGGCGGCCATGGGTGCGCCATAGAGCGCCTGCTCCTCGAAGGTCAGCCAGAGAAAGGCGCCCGGGGCGATCAGCGCCATAGCGTTAAACGTCAGCGAGGTCAAACCTAGCGTCGGTTTCATTGTTGCAGTGGATTTTTCGGCCATGGTCTTTTGGGTGGTTGAGGGTTGGTTTCTGAACACGACCAATATCGCAGCATCCATGCCACCATGCATTAAGGAAAAATTAATAAAACCGTTCAGAGATAAAAAATTAATAAATTTACCGCTAAGGCGATTGGTTGCATCGTGAACCGTGAGCTCCTCCCAGTCGTCTCGGGCTGAGTCCAGTCCGGGAAAGAGCCCCAGGTCGTCACCGATATTACACTACAATAAATTGTATCATAATATGAAACAAACGAATCGTCCTTGCTGGATTTCACGATTTGCCGGCAAGCATGCAGCTGGAGTGTCCCGTGATCTGGTCGATCGTCCTAACGCCTGCTTAATGGCCTGAAAGCTTACCGTAATTCGTTCCCAACTCCAAGCTTCACTCCACCACCACCTTGATTTCGCCTTTCATCCATCTTTGTCATGGATGCTGGAGTCGGTGCTCAAAAAAAACGCCCCACGCCCGGTGAGGGCGCGGGGCGGATAAAAACGAGTATGAGCACGATTGCTCGATTACTTTTTGGCCGCTTTGGCGTCGGCCACCGCCGCTTGGGCGGCCGCGAGGCGGGCCACCGGCACGCGGTAGGGGCTGCACGAGACGTAGCTCAGGCCGAGCTGGTGGCAGAACTTCACCGAGTCCGGGTCGCCGCCATGCTCGCCGCAGATGCCAAGCTTGATGTCGGGCCGCGTCTTCCGTCCTTTCTCGATCGCGATCCGCATGAGCTGGCCCACGCCGGACTGGTCAATGCTCGCAAACGGGTTCTTCTTCATGATCTCGCTCTCCTGGTAGGCGCCGAGGAAGCTGCCCGAGTCGTCCCGGCTCATCCCGAGGCAGGTCTGCGTGAGGTCGTTCGTGCCGAAGCTGAAGAACTCCGCCGTGTGGGCGATTTCGTCGGCCGTGAGCGCACCGCGCGGGATCTCGATCATCGTGCCGACGCTGTAGGCGATCTTCGTCTTCTTCTCCGCCATCACGGCCTTGGCAACCGTGTGGACGAGCTCCACCTGGAGATCGAGCTCCTTCTTGAAGCCGACCAGCGGGATCATGATCTCGGGCTTCGCCTTGAAGCCGGCCTTGTTGGCGTCGGCGGCGGCCTCAAACACGGCGCGTGCCTGCATCGCGGTGATCTCGGGATACTTGATGCCGAGGCGGCAGCCGCGGAAGCCGAGCATGGGGTTGAACTCGTGCAGTTCGTGCACGCGGTGCATGATCTTCTCCACGCCGATCCCGAGCTTCCGCGCGAGGTCCATCTGCTGCTCCTTGGAGTTGGGCAGGAACTCGTGCAGCGGCGGGTCGAGGAAGCGGATCGTCGCCGGGTAGCCCTTTAGCGCCTTGAAGATGCCGAAGAAGTCGGCGCGCTGGTAGGGGAGGAGCTTGGCCAGCGCCTTCTCCCGGTCGGCGAGCGTGTCGGCCAGGATCATCTCGCGCATGGCGTCGATGCGGTCGCCCTCGAAGAACATGTGCTCGGTGCGGGTCAGGCCGATGCCGACGGCACCGAACGCGATCGCATTCTGCGCCTGCTCGGGGGTGTCGGCGTTGGTGCGGACGGAGAGTTTGGTGGCCTTGGCGCACCATTGCATGAGCTGGTTGTAACTCTTGAACTTTTCGGTGGCCTGTGCGGCCTTGTCGCCGTGGAGGAGGCCCGCGATGATTTCCGAGGGGGCGGTCTTGATCTGGCCGGCATAGACCGCGCCGATCGTCCCATCAATCGAGAGAAAATCGCCCTCGGCAAACGTCTGGCCGGCGATGGTCGCGGTTTTCCTGTCGTAATCAATGGTGACGGCGGCGGCGCCGCACACGCAGACCTTGCCCATCTGCCGCGCGACGAGCGCGGCGTGGGACGACACCCCGCCGCGGGCGGTGAGGATGCCCTCGGCGGCGATCATGCCGCGCAGATCCTCGGGCGAGGTCTCGACGCGGACGAGCAGGACCTTCTCCCCCTTGGCGGCCGCGGCGACGGAGCGGTCGGCGTTGAAATAGATCTTGCCGGTGGCCGCGCCGGGGCCGGCGGGCAGGCCGGTGGCGATGACCTTGGCCTTCTTCACCTCGGCGAGATCGAAGATCGGCGCGAGCAGCTGCTCGAGCTGGTCGGCGGGGTTGCGGAGGATGGCGGTCTCCCAGTCAATGAGTTTCTCCCTCACCATATCCACGGAGAACTTCAGCGCGGCGGCCGCCGTGCGCTTGCCATTGCGCGTCTGGAGCATGAACAGCTTGCCTTCCTGGATCGTGAACTCGATGTCCTGCACGTCCTTGAAGTGCGACTCGAGCGTCTGGCGGACACGGAGCAGCTCCGCGTAGGACTTGGGCATCTGGTCCTTGAGCTTAAGGACCGGCTCGGGCGTGCGGACGCCCGCGACGACATCCTCGCCCTGGGCGTTGATGAGGAACTCGCCGTAAAACTCGTTCTTCCCGTTGGCCGGGTTGCGCGTGAACGCCACCCCGGAGCCGGAGGTGTTGCCGGTGTTGCCGAAGACCATCGCCTGCACGTTGACCGCCGTGCCCCACTCGGAGGGAATGTTATATTTGGCACGATAGACCTTGGCCCGGTCGTTCATCCAGGAGCCGAAGACGGCGCCGGCGGCACCGCGGAGCTGGTCCCAGGGGTCGTTGGGGAACGCCTTGCCGGTGCGCTCCTTCACGAGGGCCTTGAAGCGGCGGACGAGCTCCTGCTGGTCGGCGGCGGTGAGGTCGGAGTCAATGATGTCCTTGTGGTAGGTCTCGTGCTTGAAGGTGTGGATGGTGTGCTCGAAGGGATCATGGTCCTCGCCCTCGCGTTTCTGCACGCCCATGACGACATCGCCAAACATCTGGATGAAGCGCCGGTAGCAGTCCCACGCGAAGCGCTCGTTGCCGGTGGACTTGACGAGGGCGATGACGGATTGGTCGTTGAGGCCGAGGTTCAGGATGGTGTCCATCATGCCGGGCATCGAGTCGCGTGCGCCCGAGCGGACGGCGACGAGGAGCGGGGTGCCGGTGGTCGCGCCGAACTTGGTGCCCATGATCTTCTCCATATTGGCGACGCCGGCCTCCATCTGGGCCTGGAGCGAGGCGGGGTAGGTGCGCTTGTTGGCGTAATAGTAGGTGCAGACCTCCGTCGTGATCGTGAAGCCCGGGGGCACGGGGAGGTTGATGCGGGTCATCTCGGCGAGGTTGGCGCCCTTGCCGCCGAGGAGGGCTTTCATGGAGCCGTTGCCATCGGCCTTGCCGGCGCCCCACGTATACACGCATTTAAGGGCCTTGGAGGAGGCGGATTTGCCCGGCTTGGCGGGTTTTTTGGAGGAGGAGGGCTTGGATTTGGCGGCCATAAGAGGGAAGGGAAGGTTGGAGACAAGACGTGCGCAGAGGCACGCATTCAGCCAGAGCAAATAGTGCGCGGCCGGTCACTGTCAATGAAGATGCCAGAGGCCGGAGGCCGGAGGCCAGAGGTCAGACGTCAGAGTCAGCTGGCAGAGGCCGAAAGATGGAAGCCAGAGGCCAGAGGTCGTTGTAGGGGGGGCTCGCCGACGCCCTCCGAGGGTGCGGGGCATTCCGGGATCCGCTTCATTCAAACAGCTTCAAATCAATCGCCTCCGCCATCATGCGGTAACCGGTCGAGTTGGGGTGGACATAGTCGCTGGTCAGGTCCCGACGGATGCGCAGCGGGTTCTGTGGGTCCCGCACGACCTGCTCAAAATCAATTACCGCGTCAAACGCCCCGCTGGTGCGGATCCAGCGGTTGACGGCCTGACGGGTTGCCTCGTTTTCCGGGGTGTCCTTTACGGAATTCTGGATCGGCAGCAGCGTGGCGCCGAAGATCTTGATGCCCTTCGCATGGGCCCGGGCGATGAGATCCTGGTCCGCCGCGATCAGCTGTGCCGGCGGTGCCTGTTCGTAGCTGATGTCGTTGATCCCCTCCAGCACGATGACATGGGTGACGTTGGGCCGCGCCAGCACTTCCTCGGCAAAGCGTTTCACCCCTGCCGGACCGGCGGCGTCGGCCGACATCAGGCGGTTCGACCCGATGCCCATGTTGATGACCGCGACCGGTGTGCCGTCCGGCAGCACGGGCAGGCGTTGGGACAAAGCGTCGGGCCAGGATGAGTTGGTCTCCATCGTCGCGGCCGCGCCATCAGTGATCGAGTCGCCGAACGCGACAATGACCTTCGTGCGCGCCGGCGCCATGACCTGCAGATCGGAGACGAAGAACTCCATGTCCGTCGTCCTCGCCCGGGCGTTGCCGGCCGCGGGCGCCATCGTGGCGTCGGCGGTGTGGTTGCCCGGTGCGGAAAGGTAGCCGGTCTTCAGGGCGGTGGCATGAAAGGCGGTGGGCGTGAACCGCTCCGGGAGAAAGAGGCTGATGGCCACGTCGGCGTGCTGCGGCACGTCCAGGTTCACCGGGTCGCTCCACCGCTCGGCCCCGGGGGCCAGCGTGAGCGACGGCGCGCCGTCAAAAGTGAGCGCGTGGTCGGTCTCGGGCTTGATGGCGCCGCCGGTGGCGCGCAGGGCAATCCGCGCCGCGCCGATGACCAGTGGGGCGGACTGGAAACGGTTGGTGAACTTCACGCGGGCCGACGATCCGGCCAGCCGGGACAAAACATTCAGGCGCAATGTCTGGTTGGCAAACGTCGGGACCGGCTGGACCACCCCGTTGCGCAGGGTGGGCAGATAGCTCGCGGCCCAGGCGTCGACCCATTTGGTTGGCGCCATGGTGGTTGCCGGTGAGGGCATCGAGCCGACACATCCCGCCAGGCTCCACGCCAGGACGGCGGCGAGCCATGGCAGAAAATCGGCGTGGCGCGCCCGGAATGGGGGAGAGTTAGGACACGGCGGCAGGGGTGGCGACATGATGGGGTGGTGGGGAGCAAGGGCGAATCAGGCGTTCGCCATCAGATGCGAGC
Organism: uncultured Opitutaceae bacterium; assembly: GCA_903929355.1. Taxonomy (GTDB): domain Bacteria; phylum Verrucomicrobiota; class Verrucomicrobiia; order Opitutales; family Opitutaceae; genus CAIYUN01. Next base: position 10,827 of record CAIYUN010000036.1, on the reverse strand, counting down.
AAACAGCTTTTGGCCCCGGCTTGGGTGCCGGGCAATTCGAATCGCCCATCTGGGCCCAGCCCAGCGCTGATTCATGAATGGTCATAAACCAAAGATTTTGAAAGACAACAACACTCCTGGAAAACCACGATGAAAACTTTTTGAACGGTCAGATTTGAACCACTGATGGACACTGATGAACACTGATTCTGAGGATCGGATCAGTGCAGGTTAGTGTGCATAAGTGGTTAAAGGTTTTTGTTTGGGTGGGTCATTGGCGAAGGCAACGCCCTGGTGGTCTCGAAATTCCTTCCTTCGTGAATCAGCAGTGGGCCCAGACGGTCACCCATGTTTGCACTTTGACACCCGGCACCCGCGGATATTTCCTTGGCCAACACCATCCCATGAGATCCGCATGCAGCCCCTCCCTGTTGTTGAAGCGCAGGATCGCCTGGGCGGTTGTTGGTGTGGTGGTCTTGTTTGCAACCCGACTACCGGGATGACCATGGTTGGCCTTCGCTTTATTGTCCCAGCTCTATCCGGAGTGTTTTGCCTCGCCTTGGCCACGGGTTGCGGTCGGACCAGGGTGGATCAGGCGACTGTTTCCGTGCCGAGCAGCCGGCCCCTGCCCCCCGGGTTTCCCGACCAGTTTGCCGCCAGCACCGGCATCACGCTCGTTCCAATTCCCGCTGGTTCCTTCACCATGGGCAGCCCGTCCGACGAGCCCGGTCGTCAGGCGGACGAGGGCCCGCAGACCCGGGTGATCCTGACCAGAAATTTTTTTCTGGGCGCGACCGCGGTCACCCAGCACCAATATAAGGCCGTCGTGGGCGCCAATCCGGCCGAATTCAAAGGCGATAATTTTCCGGTGGACAGCGTCTCGTGGGAGGACGCGATGGCGTTTTGCAAAAAACTGACCGACCGGGAACACGCGGCCGGCCGACTGCCGGCCGACTGGCTGTTCTCGCTCCCGAGCGAGGCGCAGTGGGAGTATGCGTGCCGGGCCGGCTCGACGGGCGCCAATCCCGACAACTTGCCCGCGATGGTCTGGCACGACAAGGCCAACGGCAAGATCGCCCATCCCGTCGGCCAAAACCAACCCAATGCCTGGGGTCTGCACGATCTGCACGGTGACATCCTGGAGTGGTGTTACGATTGGTATGGCCCCTTTCCCGGCGGAACGGTGACGGATCCCACCGGCCCGGCTTCGGGGGAGCGGGCCGTCCTGCGCGGCGGTGGTCTGTGGGGTGGGGCCAACTGCCGGTCCGCCTTTCGCGACAATCATTCCACCGGTTTTTTGGACAACTATCTTGGGTTCCGTCTCGCGCTTGTGCCGGCGAAATGAGCCTGATTTCGGAAGTTGGTCACAGCGGCCACAGGGATAAGACTCGAGTTCACTGAGAAATAAATCGGCCTGGCCTCAGGCTTTGGCCTCCCTGACCGGGGCTGATGTTCCCAACCACGCTCGGATTTCCCGGTGGTTTCCTCCGTGAACTCGAACGATCACTCCGGCCTTTTCGCGGGCTGCGGCGATCGGCTTGAGCGAGGCCAGGGCTTCGCGGCGGGTGAGGGGAGGGGGGGGACATGGCGGGGGCACGCCGCGCCGGCCGGGCAACCGCTTCGCCCCAGTCTCATTTCCAGCCCTGACAATTACCTGACAAACTTCTGACAAGCCCGTGACAACCGGGCGTGCGGTTTGTGGTTTAATGGGGCCAGCCAATCCTCACCACCATGAAATCATCCCGCCTGTTCTCCTTCTCCGTCACGCTGCTGCTGGCCGCGCTTCCGTCCGTCCGGTCCGCCCCCACCGATTCCTCCGTCCAACTGCGCGTCGAGCTCGACCGGGGCGTGCTCCCGGCGGGCTCCACGGAAAGAACCATTGTCAAGGTGGCGCTCGCGAGCGCGCGCCCGCCGCGGCCCGACGCAAGGCCGCCGGTCAACCTCGCCTTGGTCATTGACCGCTCCGGCTCGATGAACAGCGACCATAGGATTCAAAACGCCCGGGCGGCCGCCCTGGAGGCGCTCGACCGTCTGGCGGCCGACGACCTTGTTTCCGTGGTCACCTTCGGCGGCGATGTGCGCACGGTGGTGCCCGCCCAGCGGGTGGGTGACGGCCGCGAAGTTGCGTCGGCGATCCGGGGGATCGAGGCCGGCGGCGGCACGCCGTTGTTCGCCGGGGTGTCACAGGGGGCATCGGAGGTGCGCAAGAATCTCGACCGGCCGGGCTATGTGCCCCGCCTCCTTCTGGTGTCGGACGGGGTGGCCAACGCCGGCCCGAGCACGCCGGACGAGCTGGGCCGGCTGGGCGCGGCCCTGATGAAGGAGGGCATCGCCGTCACGACCGTCGGCCTCGGGCTCGATTACAACGAGGACCTCATGACCCAGCTGGCGCGGCGCAGCGACGGCAACACCTACTTTGCCCAGACGGCGGAAGAGCTGCCCCACCTCTTCGCGGCTGAACTGGGCGATGTGCTGAGCGTGGTCGCACGGCGCGTGGTCGTCGCGGTGGTTTTTCCGGCCGGAGTCCGGCCGGTCGGCTTCGTGGGCCGCGAGGGCTTGATCAACGGGCAGACGGCCGAGATCACCCTGAACCAGCTGTACGGCGGGCAGGAAAAATTTGCCCTGGTGGAGGTGGAAGTGGCACCGGGTGGGGCGGGGGCCGGACGCGAGATCGCCCGCGCGACCGCGACCTTCGAGGATGCCGGCACGGAACAGGCCGTCACCCTCACCATGGGGGCGACGGCGCGGTTCAGCGACGACCGCGAAGCGGTGGTGCGCTCGGCCAACCTCAAGGTGCAGGCGGACTACGCCGCCAACGCCATCGCGGTGGCCAAGGACCGCGCGGTCGCGCTGGCCGATGCCGGCCGCCGCGCCGAGGCCGCCGCGGTGCTGCGCGCCCAGGCCCGGGCGCTCGACACGATGGGCAATACCTACCACAACGGCGTCGTGCTGACGATCTCTGGGCTCAATGGCATCGAGGCCGACCGCCTGGGCCGCGACGGCCTGGACAACGCCACGCGCAAGGACTACCGCACCGACGGAGCCAACACCATCTCCCAGCAGAGGAACGGCCGCCAAGGGCCCTGACCGCACGCCGGCATTGAGCCGGCGGCCAAAGTCCCCCAGGCTTTTCCCCGTGGCCCGCTCTCCGCGTCGCATTTACCTCCTCTGGCTGCTGCTCCTGCTGCCGACCCTGGCCGTCGGCGCGGGGGCGATCCTGCTGCTGCGCCGCGAGCAGGCGCGGGTCGAGGCGGGCGCGGAGACCGCCCGCGCCGCCCACCTCGCGGCCATTGTCGGGCGCACCCGGCTGGTAGCGGAAAACATGGACCTGCTCGCCGGAGACGTGCGCGACGCCCTCCTCACCGCGCTGCGCGACTTTCCGCGCGACGGGTTGCCGGACCAACTGGCGCATTGGCCGCAGGAAAACCCGCTGGTGCGCGCCGGCTTTGTCCTGAACCCCGAGGGCGGGCTGAAGTTTCCCGTTCCCGCGAGCGCCGAGGGACGGGATTTCCTGCAACGCTGCCACCTCCTGCTGACGGACCTCCGCCCGTGGCGCGCCGATCCGGCCGGCGTCCCCACCGCGCCGTTGCCAGGGCAGCGCCTGACCCTGACCTCGCAAGTCCCGCAGCTCCAGGGCGGCGGCAATGGCAATTTCTCCGGAGTGAACACCATGAACGGTGGCAACTTTATCATCACCAATGGGGGCGCGGCCAACAACCCGCTGGCGAACAACGCCATCATCACCCAAAACGGTGCCATAAATTCCACCAACCTCACGGCCCAAAACAGCCCCGGGGCCCTAAACCTCATGGCCAATGGGAGCAACGTATACCCGGCCAGCAACAACGCCGGCCTGTACCAGTCGCAGCGCAAGGAATTGCAAAATCTCTCAAAGGCCGGCTCGCCCCCGCCACCGGCCGTGGCGATGGAGCACAGCGGCTGGGTGCCGCTGGACGATGGCGCGGCGGCGTCCCCGGCCATCGCGGTCTGGCTGCAACGCAGTCGTGGCGACGATGTGCGCGGCGCGGAGCTCAGGGTCGGGGCGCTGGCCGCCCAGCTCGCCGACACCTTGCCGGCCGAGTTCGCGCCGGGCGATGGTTACGCGTTGCTGGACGCCGCCGGGCATGCGCTGGGCACGCGCGGCGACGTGCCCGCCGGGTTGGCCCCGGACGCGATCGTGCCGCTCGACGCCGCGCTGCTCCCCGGCTGGCAGGCGGCGGGCTTCATGCCGGCGGGCAGCGCGGTGGGCGCGGGCCGGCCGCTGTTCGTGATGGGGTCGCTGCTCACGGGCCTCCTGGTCGCCGTCATTTTGGCCAGCGGTTCGCTGCTGCTGTGGCAGGCGCGGGCCAGCGCGGCCGAGGCGCGGCAGAAGACCTCCTTTGTCGCCAACGTCTCGCATGAGTTCAAGACGCCGCTCACCACGATCCGGCTCTACGCCGAGCTGCTGGAGCAGGGCCGCGTGCGCGACGACGCCCAGCGCGACGGTTATTTGCGCACCATCGGCGCCGAGACCCAGCGGCTGGCGCGGTTGGTCAACAACGTCCTTGATTTCAGCCGGCTGGAGCAGGGCCGGCGGGAATACACGCGCGAGCCCCTCGACCTGCGGGCCGGGCTGGCCGCCGTGCTCGACGCGCATGCGCCACGAGTTGCGGAGGCCGGGCTCCGTCTGGACCGCGAGCTGCCCGCCGACCCGCTGCCCATCACGACGGACCGCGACGCCCTCGCCCAGATCGTGCTCAACCTGCTGGAGAACGCGTGCAAATATGCGGCGGAGGGCGGCGAGGTGACCGTGGCGCTGGCGGCCCGGGCGGGCGGCGGGGCCGAGTTGCGGGTGCTCGACCGCGGTCCCGGCGTGCCGGCGGCGCATCGGGAGCGGATTTTCGAGCAGTTTCACCGGGTGGACGCCGCGCTCACGGCGGAACAGACCGGCGCGGGACTCGGGCTGAGCATCGCGCGCCAGCTCGCGCGCGGCCTGGGCGGCGACCTGCGGCACGAGGTGCGCGCGGGGGGCGGCGCGACCTTCATTCTGCAGCTGCCATGAACGCCCGCATCCTCATCGCCGAAGACGACCGCAGCATCCGCGAGGGCCTGCGCGCCACGCTGGAGAGCGAGGGGTGCACCGTGACCACGGCGGGCAACGGCGCGCAGGCCCTCGCCCTGTGGCCGCAGGCGAAATACGACCTCGTGATCCTCGACGTGATGATGCCCAAAGTGAGCGGCTATGACGTGTGCCGGGAGATCCGTGCCCACGACGCGCGCGTGCCCGTGCTGTTTCTGACCGCGAAAGGGGAGGAGATTGACAAGGTGGTGGGCCTGCGGCTCGGCGCCGACGACTATGTCACCAAACCTTTCGGGGTGCATGAGCTACTCGCACGGGTGGAGTCCTTGCTCCGGCGCGCACGCGCGGGTGGTGCGCTCCCGATGGGCAAGCCGGCGGGACCGCCGCGGTTCCGGCTCGGCGCGGCGGAGATTGACCGGCATCAGTTCACGGCGACCGTGGCCGGCCGCACGTCCCCGCTCACCGCGCGCGAGCTGGAGCTGGCAGAGATGTTCGCGGCGCATCCCGGAGAAGTGCTCCCACGCGAGTCCTTGCTGGCCGCCGTCTGGGGCACCGGTTATTTTGGCACGACGCGCACGCTCGACCAGCATGTCGCGCAGTTGCGCAAGAAAACAGAGGCCGACCCGGAGAAGCCCACGGCACTGGTGACCGTGCATGGCGTGGGCTACCGCCACGAGGCCGGCAGCTGAAAACCCGCCGGGCGGGACCCACCCAAATCTCCGGACCGGCGAATGACTTCGTCCCTGAACCCGGTATCCACCGCTGCGGTCGCTGTGACCAGCCACCAAATCGTGAAGATCAGTGTTTCAGCACGGTCGGCGGGGCGGGGACCACGCGGGTGGGAGCCGCCACGGCCCGGGGGGCGTTGGCAAAAAACTCCACGAGGTGTGCGACCCCGGTGTAGCCCTGCGCCTTGAGCTGGGCCTCGACTTTGGCGACCACCACATTGAGCTCGGCCGCCAGGTCGGTGCCGATCTGTTCGACCACGTTGCCCTCGCGCGTGACGACATGAAAGACGGCATCGCCCTCGCGATGGAGCTGATAGAGACTGGTGCCATTCTCGAAGTAGCAGCGACGGACCAAGCCCAGCTCCTGAAAGGCGGCCAGACAGCGGTACACCGTGACGAGGTCGCACGAAGTGCCGGCCAGATCCTCGTGCAACTGCTCAATCGAGGCCGGTTGGGACCGCTGGGCGAGAGCCTGCAGGATGGAGATGCGTGGTTGGGTGATCCGCAACCCAGCCTCCCGCAGCCGGGCACACGCCCGTTCCACGGTGTCGCCCACGGCCTCACCGGCGGGAGCGCCGGAGATCGGGTGGTTGGTTTGGGTTGATGCAATCATACACTTGCCTTTCGGATGTGCGAAAATATGGACACATTAAACGCAAAATGGAAACATTTTAACAGCCATCGATTTGCATTTACTTGGGAGGTTTATATCACTCTGACGGTTCTGCTTATACTCGCGTTTTTCGGGTAAGTGTATCTGGGATCGGTTAATTACGTCGCGAGGAAAATTATTTTTCCATTTGCAACCACCCCGTCGAAGAGATGGGAAAATCTCGCGATTGAGGAGTTGCGCGGCCAAGGTTGCTGTGTTCGTTTCCTCCCACTCCCATGTCCGCAACCGATTTCAACGCCGTGGTGGAGGTCATCTGCAAGGAAGACCCCCGCTATGACCGCAAGGCCTACACCTTTGTGCGCGAGGGCCTCGACCGCACCGTCAAGGAGCTGCGCAAAAAGGAGCGGGCCCGCGCCACCGGACCGCGACATGTGAGCGGTCCCGAGTTGCTGGAGGGCCTGCGGGCCCACGCGCTCGACCAATATGGCCCGCTCACCCAGACCGTGCTCCACGCCTGGGGGGTGCGCCGGTGCGGCGACTTTGGCGAGATAGTTTTCAACCTGATTGAGTACCGGATGTTCAGCAAAACCGACACCGACCGCCGCGAGGATTTTTCCGAGGTCTATGATTTTGCGGATGCCTTTGTGAAGCCCTTTCTGCCGCGGGAGCCGCGCCGCGCCCGCCCGGCCTCCTCCGCGACCGCGGAGCCGGCATGAGCGCCCGCGCCGCGCGCGGCGGGACGGCTGCGGCCGATCTGCGACTCCTCGAAAAACTCTGGCGCCAGCCGGTCGAGCGCACCGTGCTGCCGAACGGCCTCACCCTGCTGGTGCAGCCCGCCCACACCGCGCCGGTCGCAGCCGTGCAGGTCTGGGTCCGGACCGGCAGCATTCACGAGGGCGGGCAGACCGGCGCGGGTCTCGCGCACTTTCTTGAGCATATGATGTTCAAGGGGACCGCCCGCCGGGAGGGCCGCGCGATCTCCGCCACGGTGCAGGCCCACGGGGGCAACATCAACGCCTACACCACGTTTGACCGCACCGTCTATCACATCGACCTGCCGGCCGTCCACACCGGGCTCGCGCTCGATGTGCTGGCCGACCTGGTGCTTCATTCCACGCTGCCGCCGGCGGAGGTCGACAAGGAGCGCGAGGTCATTCTGCGCGAGATCGCCATGACCCGCGACGACCCGGACAACCGGCTGGCCGAGGCGTTGTTTGCCACCGCGTTCCGCGAGCACCCCTACCGCCACCCGATCATCGGCCACCGCGAGATCTTTGCGGCGGTCACCCGCGACGATCTGCTCGCCCATTATCGGGCGCGCTATGTGCCGGACAACCTGGTCGTCATCGTGGCCGGCGATGTGGATCCGGCCGCGGTGCGGGCGGCGGTGGCGCAGCACTTCGGCCCGGCGCCCCGCACCGGCCTCGCGCCGGTCTTCATCCCCCCCGAGCCTGCGCAGCTCGCGCCCCGGGCCGTGCGCCTGTTCGAGGACGTCGAGGTGACGCGGGCCGGACTCGCCTGGCCGATCCCCGGCCTGACGCATCCGGACGCGCCCGCGCTCGACCTGCTCGCCACGCTGCTCGGCCACGGGGACAGCTCGGTGCTCTGGCAGTCGGTCCGCGAACGCGCGCGGCTGGTGCACAGCATCGACGCCCACAGTTGGAATCCGGGCGGGCAGGGTTTGTTTTACCTCTCCTTCACCTGTGAACCGGGCAAGCACGCCGCGGCCACGGCCGCCATCCACCGTGAGCTGGAGCGCGTGGCGGCGCGCGGTTTCACCGCCGCGCAAATCCGCAAGGCCGTGCGCCAGTCCGCGGTGGGCGAGGTCAACTCCCGCAAGACCATGGGCGGCCTCGCCGCGCGCCTCGGCGCCGCCGAGGTGGTGGCCGGCGACCTCCGGTTTGGCGAAACGTGGTTCCGCCGGCTGGCCCGGGTCACCAACGCCGGGTTGCGCGGGGTGCTGCGCGCCCACTTGGTGCCCGCCCGGCTCACGGAAATCTCGCTTGATCCCGTGGCGGCGCGGCCGGCGCCACCCGTCGGCGCGGGCCGGGCCGTCTCCGTGCCTGATTTTACGCTCGAGACCCTGCCCAATGGCGCGCGGCTTTTGCTCCAGCCCGACAACCGTCTGCCCAACCTCCACTTCCGCCTGCTCTGCGGGGGCGGTCCGGTGCAGGAGCCGGCCGGCGAGCGGGGGGTGACGGCGCTGCTCGCCACCCTCCTCACGCGCGACACCCGCCGCCATTCTGCGGCCGAGGTGGCGGAGCGGATCGAGGAGGTCGGCGGGAGCTTCTACCCCTTCTCGGGCAACAACAGCCTGGGTCTCGCGGTCGAAGTGCTGCCGGGGGACTCGGTCCGGGCGCTCGCGGTGCTGGGTGACGCGCTGCTGGCGCCTGCCTTCCACCCCGCCTCGTTTGCGATCGAGCGCGATGCGCAGATCGCCGACCTGCGCCTCGCGGACGACGATGTGGTGGAGCTCGGCCGGCGGCGGCTGCGGGCTCGGTTTTTCGGCGCGCACCCCCTCGCCCTGGACGCCGCGGGCGACATCCCCGGCCTGCAGGCCCTCTCGCCGGCCGGGGTGGCCGCGCACTGGCGGCGCCTCGGGGTGGCGGGCAACCTCGTGCTGGCGGTCGCGGGCGATTTTGATGCCCGCAAACTCGGCCCCAAACTCCGCGCGCTGCTCGCCAAATTGCCGCGTGGTCCGGCCGGGGGGCCGGTCTCCGACCCGTCCCCGCCGTTTCCCCCTGCGGCCGGCGACTTCCTCGAACAGCAGCCGCGCGAGCAGGCCGTGGTGTTTCAGGCTTTTCCCGGCCCAGGTTTTCTCTCGGAGGATTTTTACACGGCGGAGGTGGCCGACGAGCTGTTCAGCGGCATGTCGTCGCGCCTGTTCGAGCGCGTGCGCGAGGAGCAGGGGCTGGCGTATTTTGTCCGGGCGGCCCGGGTCACGGGGGTGGAGGAGGGGATGTTTTATTTTTACGCTGGCACCGCGCCGGGCAAGGAAACCGCGGTGCTGGCGGAAATCGACGGCGAAATCGCGCGCGTCCAGGCGGGCGACCTCGCGCCGGGCGAGCTCGCGCGCTGCCAGACCCGGCTCAAGGCGGCGCGGGTGATGGGCCTGCAGACCAATTCCTCGCGCGCGATGCAGGCCGGGCTGGGCGTGTTGTACGGCCTGCCCCCCAACGATTGGCAGAATTACGACGCGCGGATCGACGCCGTGACGGTGGACGCCCTGCGCGGGTTCGCGCGCCGGCGGTTGACCCGTGCGGCCCGCGTGCAGCTGATAGTGCGGCCGTAGGCCGCCTGGGCGCCCTCCCCAGCGGCCGAAAGGTGGGCCACCCGCCCGCGCTCCGCTCAGACCCCTTGGCCAGGCTCTGGCCTCTGGCCTCCGGCTTCCGGCTTCTGTTCCCCGGTGGCGCTGCCGCCCCACTTGAGCTTGGCCCGCATGATGGCGAAATGGGAATAGTCGGGCCGCTGCGCCAGGAGCAGACGGTCGCGTGCCACCGCAATCTCGACGGTGCCCTGTTCGCCGACGGCGACACCGCGCTGGCCATCCAGCGCGACGAGCAGCCGCGCCCCGGGCGACCGCAGGCGCACCCGGAGCCTCACCCCCTGCTGAAAAATGATCGAGCGGTTGCTGAGGGTGTGCGGACAAACGGGGGTCAGCGCGATGACCTCCGCGCCGGGATGGACGAGCGGGCCGCCGGCGGAGAGGTTGTAGGCGGTCGAGCCGGTCGGGGTGGAAAAGATCAGCCCGTCGCAGGAGTATTCCGTGACCAGCTCGTCGTCGGCCACCACCTCCAGCCGGACAAGGCGGAGGCCATCCTCGGCCTTGATCAGCACCTCGTTGAGGGCCAGCCCGACCGGCCCGGCACTGCCGGTGCAGCTGAGCAGCGAGCGTGGGGAGATCTGGAAGGATCCGGCGAGCAGCGCGGAAAAATTCTCCCGCGCCTCGGCATCGGAAAAAGTCGTGAGAAAGCCGAGCCCGCCCCGGTTCACGCCAATGACCGGCACCTGCGCCCGGGCGGCCTCGCCCGCCACTCCGAGGATGGTGCCGTCCCCGCCGATGACGCAGCAGGCGTCCTGTCCCGCCAGCCAGCCCTCCCCGGCCGGCGGCTCGCCGATGAGCCGGACCATGACCCCGGCCGCGCGCGCGCCGTCGGCGAGGACCGCCGCCAGTTCGGTCGCGCCGGATTTCTGCGCGTTGACCACAAAGGCGAGTCGACGGATGGGAGTCATGGCCACGGGCAAGGTTCAGGCGATGACGCCAGGATTCCAATCCCAATTTGCGGCATTACACGAACGGGCACCGCCCCAGGTTCCTGGATTAGACGAGTCTAATCCGGACTGCGTTCTGGTTGTAGCCGCGGTCAGGGAGTGGGCGTGACGGCCGGAGGTGCGACCGGGGCCGCGGCGCCACCACGGCGCCCGCCGGCGGCACCCGCGCCGCCCGC
>CAIYUN010000035.1 GCA_903929355.1 uncultured Opitutaceae bacterium | reverse complement strand
CACGGGCGGCACGACCATTTCCAGCGGGGTGCTGACCCTGAGCAGTCCTGCGACGCTGGGCGCGGCGACGAACGGCCTGTCGATCTCCGGCGGGTTGGTCAATCTGGGCGGGACGACGGAGAGTGTGTCATCCCTGACGCTGACGGCTGGCACGCTGGCCAACGGCACGCTGAGCAACAGCACCGCCTATGCGCTGCAGTCCGGCACGGTGAGCGCAGTGCTGGCCGGGGCCAACGGCCTGACGAGCACCGGCACGCTGTCGCTGTCGGGCGCGAATACCTACACGGGCGGCACGACGATTTCCAGCGGCGTGCTGACCCTGAGCGGTGCCGCGACCCTGGGTGCAGTGACGAACGCCTTGTCCCTTTCCGGCGGATTGCTGGATTTGGGCGCCACCACGCAGACGGTATCGACTCTGACGCTGACCGGCGGGACGGTGGCGGACGGCACTCTGTCCCTCCCGGGCGCGATGTCCTTGCAGCAGGGCACGGTCAGCGCGGCGCTGGCCGGTTCCGGCGGCGTGACGGTGACGACTGGGACGGTCTCGCTGTCGGCCGCCAACAGCTACACCGGTGGCACGACGGTTTCCAGCGGGGTGCTGACCCTGGGCGGTGCGGCGACATTGGGCGCAGTGACGAACGCTTTGACGGTCTCCAGCGGCGTGCTGGACCTGGGTGCGACGACGCAGACGGTGTCAGGCCTGACGTTGACCAACAGCGGCACAGTGCAGGACGGCACGCTGTCGGGTTCGGGGGCGCTGGCCTTGCAGCAGGGGACGGTGAGCGCGGTGCTGGCCGGTTCCGGCGGGGTGACGGTCACGAACGGGACCGTTTCGCTCTCGACGGCCAACACTTATACGGGCGGGACGACGGTTTCCAGTGGCGTGCTGACCCTGAGCGGCGCGGCGACGCTGGGCGCGGTGTCGAATGGCCTGTCGCTTTCCGGCGGGCTGGTCAACCTGGGTGGCACGACGCAGAGTGTGTCGGGCCTGACGCTGACCGGCGGCACCCTGGCCAACGGCACGCTGAGCAACAGCGCGGCCTACACCCTGCAACAGGGCACGGTGAGCGCGAACCTGGCGGGCCCGGCAACGTTGGTGGTCAACGGCGGAACCGTGTCTTTGTCGGGGGTGAACACCTTCACCGGCGGCACGACAGTCACCACTGGGACGCTGGCGATCGGCGGCGGCGGCGCACTGGCGGACAGCAGCGCTGTGACGGTCAACACCCCCGGCTTGCTGGCCCTGCTGGACAATGAGACCATCCCCTCCCTGGCTGGTACCGGCACGGTGACGTTGGGCGGAACCCTTTCGACCGGTACGACAGGCACGACCTTCACAGGCGGGATCGGCGGCACGGGCGGGCTGGTGGTGACCGGCGCCGGAACCTTCACCCTGTCGGGCACGAACACCTTCAGCGGCGGCACGTTCGTCAATTCCGGCACGCTGACGCTTGCCGGCAGCAGCGCTCTGCTGAATACGGGGGCGGTGACAGTGTCCGGCGGCGACCTCAACCTCGGCGCGAACCAGACGGTCGGTGCGGTCACGCTGACCTCGGGCAGCATCTCGGGTGCGACCCTGACCGGCACGGGCTACAGCCTGGCGAGCGGCAGCATCAGCGCGGCGCTGGCGGGCGGCGGCGCCCTGACGATAAACGGCACGACGGCGACCTTGACCGGGTTGAACACCAGCTTCACCGGCAGCACCACGATCACCACCGGCACGCTGGCGCTCAGCGGCGGCAACGCGCTGCCCGGCAGCGCGGTGACCGTCACGGGCACGCTGGCGGTGCTCGACGCCGAGAGCATCACCTCGCTGGCGGGCTCGGGCACGGTGACGATTGCCAACGCCTCCACCCTGACGACCCGGGCGGCTGGGACGACCTTTGCGGGCGGCATCGGAGGGATGGGCGGGCTGACCGTGGTCGGGGTCGGGACCTTCACCCTTTCGGGGGCTAATACTTATAGTGGAGGCACCACGGTCAACTCTGGCACGCTGACCCTCACCGGCAGCAACACGTTGCTCAGCACGGGTGCGGTGACGGTGGCGGGCGGTGACCTGAACCTGGGCACGAACCAGACAGTCGGCGCAGTGACGTTGACCTCGGGCACCATTTCGGGAGCAACGCTGTTCGCCACGTCCTACAATTTTGAAGGCGGGAACATCAGCGCCACCCTGGCCGGCCTGGGCTCCCTGACGCTCAACGGCGCGTCCTTGACGCTGTCCGGGGCGAATACCTACAGCGGCGGCACGACGATCAATGCCGGTGTCCTGACCCTGACCGGCAGCAACGTGCTGCTGTCCACTGGGGCGGTGACGGTGGCCGGCGGCGAACTGAACCTGGGCACGAGCCAGACCGTGGGGGCGGTGTCGTTGACGTCCGGCTCGATCTCCGGCGCGACGCTCACCGGCTCCTCGTACAATCTCCAAAGCGGCACGGTGAGCGCGGCGTTGGCGGGCGTTGGCTCCCTGACGGTGTCCACCGGGACGGTGACGCTGTCCGGGGCGAACCTGACCTTCACGGGCGGCACGGCGATCAACTCCGGCACCCTGGTGATCGGTGGCGGCAACGCGCTGCCCGGCAGCGCGGTGACGGTTACGGGCACGCTGGCGGTGCTCGACGCCGAGAGCATCGCCTCGCTGGCAGGCGCGGGCACGGTGAGCTTGGGCGGGGTGCTGACCACGGGTGCCACCAACACGACGTTCACCGGTTCCCTCCAGGGCGCGGGCGGGCTGACGGTGACAGGCGGCAACACCTTCACCCTGTCGGGCGCCAACACCTACGGTGGCGGCACGACGATCAATTCCGGCACACTGACCCTGACCGGCAGCAACACGTTGCTCAGCACGGGTGCCGTGACGGTGGCGGGTGGTGACCTGAACCTGGGCACGAACCAGACGGTCGGCGCAGTGACGTTGACCTCGGGCACCATCTCGGGGGCGACGCTGTTCGCCACGTCCTACAACCTGATCGGTGGGAACATCAGCGCCACCCTGGCCGGCCTGGGATCCCTGACGCTCAACGGCGCGTCCTTGACCCTGTCCGGGGCGAACACCTATAGCGGGGGCACCACGATCAATTCCGGCATCCTGACCCTGACGGGCAGCAACGTGCTGTTGAGCACGGGAGCAGTGACGGTGGCCGGCGGCGAGTTGAGCCTGGGCACCGCGCAAACGGTGGGTTCGGTGACGCTGACGTCGGGCAGCATCTCGGGGGCGACGCTGACCGGTTCGTCCTACAGCTTGGCCAGCGGCAGCATCAGCGCGGCGCTGGCCGGCGGCGCGGCGCTGACGATGAGCGGTGCCACCGTGACGCTGGCCGGGGCGAACACGTTTACCGGCAGCACGACCATCGCCACCGGGACGCTGGCGATCACCGGGGGCGGCGCCCTTGCGACGAGTAGCGCAGTAACCATCAACAGCCCCGGCACGCTGGCCCTGCTGGACAGCGAGACGATCCCGTCGCTGGCCGGCGGCGGCACGGTGACGCTGGGCGGAACCCTGACGACCGGCGGCGGCGGCAGCACCACTTTCTCCGGCGTAATCAAGGGCACCGGTGGTCTCATCAAGACCGGATCCCCGACCTTTGTCCTGGGTGGCATCAACCTCTACGGGGGCGGCACCACGGTCAGCGCCGGCATTCTGACCTTCACCGGCCCGGGCACGCTGGGCACCGGCGTCCTGACCGTGTCCGGTGGCACGCTGGACCTGGCCGGGACCACGCAGACGGTGTCCGGCCTGACTTTGACCAACAGCGGGGTGATCGCGGCCACGGGTGGTGGCACGTTGTCGAGCTCGGGGGCTTTCCTGCTGCAGGGAGGAACGGTGAGCGGCGTGCTGGCCGGCACTGGCAGTCTCGCGAAGAGCACTGGCGGCACGGTGTCGCTCAATGCGGCCAACACCTACAGCGGCGGCACCACGATCAACGCCGGCACCCTGAGTATCAGGTCGGACAACAATCTTGGGGCCGGCTCGGGCGGCCTGGCTTTCAACGGTGGTACCCTGGCCACGACGAATACCCTGGCCCTGAGTCCCCTCCGCGGGATCACGCTTGGCGCGGCCGACACCGGCACGCTGGACGTGGCCAACGGCACGGTTCTGAGCTACAACGGTGTGATCACCGGCGGCGGCAGCCTTGTCCTGCGGGACACGGGCACCCTCGTGCTCGGCGGCGCCAACACCTACACCGGCAGCACGACCGTGACCGGTGCCACCCTGCAGTTGGGTGCGGTCGGCGTTCTGGCCGGCACGGGGACCGCGCTGACCGTGGACAGTTCGGGTGTGTTCGACCTGGCCGGTCACAACGACGCCATCGGCGCCTTGATCGGTGACACCACCGGTCAGGTGATCGACAGCGGGATCGGTCCCAACACCCTGACGCTCCGCCCGGCGGGCGGCGTCACCTTCAATGGCACGATCAGCGGCCCCTTCGCGCTGGTGCTGGCCGGCCCGGGCACGCAGACGCTCACCGGCACCAACAGCTACACCGGCGGCACGACGATCTCCGCCGGGACGCTCAGCATCGCGCGCGACTCCAGCCTGGGGGCGGTGCCCGGCTCGACCCTTGCGGCCAGCCTGGCTTTGACTGGTGGCACGCTGGCGACCACCAGCACCTTCACCCTGGGTGCCACCCGCGGTATCACGGTCGGCCCGGGCGACACCGGCACGCTGGATGTGGCCCCCGGCACGACGGTGACCTACAACGGCGTGATCACCGGCAGCGGCAACTTGGTGGTGCAGGACACCGGCACGCTGGTGCTCGGCGGCGTCAACACTTACACCGGCAGCACCACCCTCGTTGGGGCCACCTTGCAGGCGGCAGGGGTGGGCGCGCTGCCCGGGGGATCGGCGCTGACGGTGAACAGCTCCGGCCGGCTCGACCTCGCCGGCCACAACGACACCCTCGGTTCGCTGGCCGGTGACGCCACCGGTCAGGTGATCAACAGCGGTGCGGGCCCCAACACCCTGACCCTCGCCCCCGCCGGCAGTGTCACGTTTGCCGGCGCGATCAGCGGTCCCCTCGCCCTGGTGCTGGCCGGCACCGGCACGCAGGCCCTCACGGGCACGAACAGCTACACGGGAGGCACGACGATCAACTCCGGCACCCTGGCCCTCGCGTCTGACCGCGGCCTGGGAGCGACCACCGGCGGCCTGACCTTGAACGCTGGCACGCTGGCCGTCATGGGCACCTTCACCCTTGGCGCCACGCGCGGCCTCACGCTTGGCGTGGCCGGCACCGGCACGCTGGATCTCGGCCTCGGTTCAGCTCTCGTCTACAATGGCGTGATCACCGGCGGCGGCAACCTGAACGTGGCCGACGCCGGCACCCTTGTGCTCGGCGGCGCCAACAACTACACCGGGTCCACCACCGTCAACTTTGCCACCCTGCAGTTGGGCGCCGGCCACGTGCTGGCCGGCACTGGGACCGCCCTGGCCTTGATCAATTCGGGCTCGTTTGACCTGAACGGTTTCAGCGACACCGTCGGGTCGCTGGCGGGTGACAACAGCGGCCGTGTGATCAACGGCGCGTTGGCCACCACCAGCACCCTGACGCTCAGCCCGGCCGGCAATGTCACCTTCAATGGCCAGATCAACGGCAACATTGCGCTGGTGCTCGCCGGCCCGGGCACCCAGACCCTCGCGAGTGCGAATAGTTTCACCGGGGGCACGACGATCAATTCTGGCACGCTGAGCATCGCCACCGACAGCGGCCTCGGGGTCGCCGCAGGCGGGCTCACTTTGAACGGCGGCACGCTGGCGACGACCAACTCCTTCATCCTGGGCTCCAGCCGCAGCCTCACGCTTGGCACCGGGGACACCGGCCGGCTCGACGTGGCCCATAACACCGTGCTGACCTACAGCGGTGTGATCAGCGGCGGCGGCAACCTGGTGCTGCCGGACAGCGGCAAGCTGGTGCTGGGCGGGGCCAACACCTTCACCGGCACCACGACGATTAACAACGGCACCCTGGCGATCAAGGGTGGCACCGCGCTGGCGGACTCCAGCACGCTGTTGGTCGCTGTCGCCGGCACGCTGGCGGTGCTGGACAATGAGACGATTTCCTCGCTGGCCGGCAGCGGCACCGCGACCCTGGGCGGCACGCTGACAACGGGCGCCACCGGCACCACGTTTACCGGCGGCATCGGCGGCACCGGCGGGCTGGTGGTGGTCGGTGCCGGGACTTTCACCCTGTCGGGCGCGAACACCTACAGCGGGGGCACGACGGTCAACGCCGGCACGCTGACGCTCACCGGCAGCAACGTGCTGCTGGCCACAGGCGCGGTGACGGTGGCGGGCGGCGACCTGAACCTGGGCACCAGCCAGACGGTGGGCGCGGTGACGCTGAGCTCGGGCTCGGTCTCGGGCGCCACGCTGACCGGTTCCTCCTATAATCTGGCGGGTGGCAGCATCAGCGCGGTGCTGGCCGGTCCCGGGGCGCTGACGATGAGCGGCACCACGGCGACGCTGGCCGGGGCGAACACCTTCACCGGTGCCACGACGATCACCACCGGCACGCTGGCGATCAGGGGGGGCGCCACGCTGACGAACAGCGGCGGGGTGACCATCAACAGCCCGGGCACGCTGGCCCTGCTCGATGGCGAAACGATCCCCTCCCTCGCTGGTTCGGGTACGGTGACGTTGGGTGGAACCCTTTTGACCGGGGCGGCGGGCACGGCCTTCTCCGGCGGCATCGGTGGCGTGGGCGCGGTGGTGGTGGCCGGAACCGGGTCGTTCACCCTGTCGGGCACGAACACCTACAGCGGCGGCACGACGCTCACTTCCGGCACGCTGACGCTCACCGGCGGCAGCGCCTTGCTGAGCACCGGCCCGGTGACGGTGGCGGGCGGCGACCTGAACCTGGGCACCAACCAGACCGTCGGCGCGGTGACGCTGAGCTCCGGCTCGATCTCGGGGGCCGCCCTCTCCGGCACCTCCTTCAACGTGGCCGGTGGCAGCATCAGCGCGGTGCTCGCGGGTGGCGGGGCGCTGACGATGAGCGGCACCACGGTGACGCTGGCCGGGGCCAACACCTACACCGGCGGTACGACGGTCGCAAGTGGCACCCTGGTGCTCGGGGCGGCCAACGCGCTGGCTGGGGCCGGCTCGCTGTCGGTGAGCGGCGGCGTGCTCAATCTCTCGACCTTGAGCACCACCCTGGCCACGGTGACATTGGGTGGCGGCTCGATCAGCGGCACGACGGGCGTCCTCACGGTCAGCACGGCGCTCAACCTCCAACACGGCTCGGTCAGCGCGATGGTCGCGGGCACGGGCGCGGTCACCAAGAGCACGGGCGGGACCGTCACTGTGTCCGGCGCGAACACCTACACCGGTGCGACCACGGTGTCGCAGGGGATCATCAATCTCCAAAGCGCGACGGGACTGGGGACGGCGGCGACGACGGTGGCGGCCGGGGCTTCGCTGCAAGTCCAGGGGACCGGCCTGACGGTGGCGGAGCCGCTTACCGTGGCCGGCAGTGGCGTGGCGGGGGCGGGGGCGGTGGAGAATGTGGGCGGTGACAACACCCTGTCCGGGGCCGTCACCTTGTCCGGGGCGGCAACGATCGGGGTGGATGCGGGGTCGCTCACCGAATCTGGATCCGTCGATGCGGCCCAGAACCTCACCGCGGTCGGGGCCGGTAATCTGGCGTTCACCGGCAGTATTGGGTCGACGGGCTCGCTGACGAAGAACGGAACGGGCACGCTGACGTTGTCGGCGGCGAACACCTACACCGGCGGGACCACGGTCAACAGCGGGACGCTGGTGCTGGGCAACCCGGCCGCATTGGGGACCGGGACCCTGACGGTCAGCGGCGGGATCCTCGACGTCAGCACGGCGCTGACGGTCGCCAATGCCCAGAGCTGGGGCGGCGGGCTTTACTTTGTCGGCTCGAACGCGCTGACGTTGAGCGGGGCCGTGACGTTGACCGCCGCGACCACCGTGACCGTGAGCACCAGCTCGCTGACCATGGGCGGGGTGATCGGTGATGGGGGTGGTAGTTTTGGGCTGACCAAGCAGGGGGCCGGCACGCTGACGCTGCTGGGCGCCGACACTTTTGGCGGTGCGACCGTGGTCGGTGCCGGTGTTCTCAACGTGCAGAATTCGGGGGCGCTCGGGGCCACGGCGGGTGGGGTCGCGGTAGCCGGCGGCGCCACCCTCCAGCTTCAGGGCGGCATCACCGTCGGCTCCGAGGCGCTGACCCTCGCCGGCTCCGGGGCGGGCGGCACGTCCGGGGCGTTGGAGAACGTCGGCGGCAACAACACCTACGGCGGCGTGCTCACGCTCGGTGCGAACACGACCATCGCCGCCGACACCGGCACGCTGACCCTGTCGAACCCGGGTCTCATCACCGGCACCAATTTCGGCCTCACCCTCGCCGGCGCGGGCAACGGCACGCTGGCCGGTGGCCTTGCCACCGGTGGCGGGACGGTCACCAAAACCGGCTCCGGCCTGTGGCAGCTCTCCGGCTCCAGTTTCTACACGGGCGGCACCCTCGTTGGCGGCGGCACCCTGGCGGTTGACACCAGCACCGCGATGGGCACCGGCCCTTTGACCCTGTCCGGCGGCGATCTGATGCTGGAAAGCGACACCGGCCTGAGCCTCGCGAACACCGTCGATATTGTCGCCGCCACCACCATCATCGTCAAACGGCACAGCATGGGAGCCGGCACCATCGAAAGCTTTGCCAATGTGAATATCGCCAATGGCGACCCGACCATCACGGTCGAGACCGACGGCACGGTCACGGGCAGCGCCGGCCTGAGTTTTGGGGCCGCCACTTTGTCGGGCAACGCCACCTTCGATGTCGGCCCCCTTGCCACGCTCACGCTGGGGGCGGTCGGGGAAAACGGCGGATCCTTCGGCCTCACCAAAACCGGCGCCGGCAGCCTGATCCTTTCCGGTGCCAGCACCTACGATGGTGGCACCGTGGTTGCCGCCGGCACGCTTGGGGTCTCCGGTTCCGGCACCTTGGGCAACGGCTCGGCCCTCACGGTCAGCGGCGGCACGGTTGACCTCGGCACCACCGGCCAGACCGTTGGTGCGGTGAGCCTGGCGGGTGGCACGATTGCCGATGGCACCCTCACCGGCGGCTCCTATGGGGTGCAAAGCGGTACGGTGAGCGCCGTGCTCGCGGGCACGGGCACGTTGACCAAGACCGGCGCCAACGTCGTCACGCTGGAGGGCGCCAACACCTACACCGGCGCGACCACCATCAGTGCCGGCACCCTGGTGGTCAACGGCAGCACCGCGGCGGGCAGCGCGGTGGCGGTCCATAGTGGCGGGACGCTTTCCGGCACCGGCACGGCCAGTGGCGCGGTCGCGGTCGCCGCTGGCGGCGTGCTTGCACCCACCCCCGGCCCGGCCCCGCTCACCCTCCGCGGCAACGTCACCCTCAATGGCGGCAGTGCCCTCACCTTTGGGCTGTCGTCCGCGGCCCAGGGCCGGCTGGTCATCGTCGGCAACGGGACCAACACCCTTGCCGGTCCCGGCGGCGGGACGGTGACGGTCAACCTGCTCGACCTCGATGGCACCGTGGCGCTCAACACCACCTACACCCTGGTCAGCGTGGTCGGCGGCTTCAACGCCGTCAGTAACTGGAATCTCAGCTCGTTCACGCTCAACGCCCCGGCGGAGTGGGCCTTCTCCACCCTCAGCCTGTCCGGCGACAGCGTCCTGGTGAACGTGATCCCCGAACCCTGCGCCGTCGCCCTGCTCACCGCCCTGTCCGCCGTCGTCCTCCTCGTCCGCCGCAGCCGCCAACGCGCCATGCTTCCATAAGATAGGGCCAGCATGTCTCTGTACTCCACTGCGAGCACTGCGGCACGGATTACGGCGCGAACGGCACAGACATTTTTCAACGGCTTTGTCCGACTTGCCAGGGCGGCAGACCCGGATTGGCGACAGGGTAGCTTGGTCTATTGGGCATGCTCACCTGCATTGCGAAGGGAATGGCGCGGTCGCTTGCGCCGGGCGGCGGAAGCGCACAAGGTGGAACGTGCTCAAATTTTCCCTTCTCACCACCTGCGGCGCGCTCGTGTTGGGTGCCTTCGCCGGCTGCTCCTCACCGGCCCTGCCGCCGCTCCGCACGGTCGGGCACGTGGACATGGATCGCTACCTCGGGCGCTGGTATGTGATCGCGAACATCCCCTACTTCCTGGAGAACGGCAAAGTCGCGAGCTACGACACCTACGCGAAGCGGCCCGACGGCAAGCTCGACAACATTTTCACGTTTCGCCCGGGCGGCCTCAATGCGCCGGAGAAAAGCTGGCACGGCACCGCTTGGGTCACCAACACCACCACCAACGCCGAGTGGAAGGTGCGCTTCATCTGGCCGTTTTCCTCCACCTATCTCGTGCTGGAGCTCGACCCCGATTACCGCTGGGCGGTCGTCGGCACGCCCGGCCGCGGTTTGTTGTGGATCCTCGCGCGCGAGCGCCAGATGTCTGGGGCGGACTACGAGCACGTGCTGGCTCTCATCGAGCGCCAAGGCTACGACCGCACGAAGATCAACCCGGTGCCGCAGCCGGGGCCGTGAATTTAAGTGCGCCGGCGAGAAGCGGGCGCGGGTTCAGTCTTAAACTACCGAGACCATGCTCGGGCGTTTTATTGTTGGAGATAACCCAGACCATCAACCCAATCATGCCCCTCCCCGAACTTTGGTGTAGACCCTTATTTTCGCCCATAAAATATCCCGTACCCTTATTAAAGGAAACGGGATAGTAGACTGGGGCGGCGAAACCATCGCTCGCTCTGCCCCGGTGGCGTCCGATCTCGATGGACTTCGCGCCGGACGCATCTCAACAGCCTCCCGCCTGCTCAAATTGAGCAAGTTCGGGATCATTTTGCATCCGGATCTGTCTGTGTTCTCCACGGAAATATCCAACTGCCGAAATTCGGTTGATCCTTTGGTTCCGGCTTCGCGTTCTTATTGGCGTGCCCAAGTTTGGCGATAGCACCGCGACCTTCGGATGAAACCCTCCCGGGCCGATCGCGGTCCGATTGTTCCATCGTTTTCAATCCGTGCCGCAAGCAGTGGTCGAAATCCCGACTTTTCCGTTCTCTCTGTTGCCTCCTGTAAAAACCTGGTCCAGTGATTTCTCCGCGTGTTCCCCGATGCTGCTCAGTCCGGGACCGGCGCACCAGCCGAGACCGCACGACGTGCTTTGATCTCGCGCTCCATCTGGTCCACCTTTGACTGACCTAGAGGATAGATCCACAACATCAGGCCTTTCAGGGCCGCAAACCCGGCCGGGAAGAGGGAGAACGTCAGGGTGATGCCTAGCAGCGACGAGACCGTCTGCGGGACATTCGCCACATAACCGAAGCGATCCAGGATCAGCGGTAGCAGCAGCCCGGCCAGTGCCGTGCCGGTCTTCAGGGCAAAGAGTGACGCCGAATACACGAGGCCGGTCGAGCGCCGGCCAAATTTCCATTCACCGTAGTCGGCCACATCGGCATACATGGCCCAGACGAGCGCGGAGGTGGGGCCCAGGCAGAAATTCCCCAGGCCGTTCACCGCGAGTTGCAGGGTGAAACTGTCCTTGGGGATGAGGTAAAAAGTCGCCCAGCATCCCGCCGTCACCAGGGTGAGCCCTACGGCGACCACGCGCTTGTCGGCCACCTTGGCGAAGAAACTAAGGCAGAACGCCCCGAGCATCTGGCAAAGCATGCCCGAAGAGAGGAATACCGTCACCCGGTCGAGGCCCCACCACCAGGCTTAGTTGCCATATTGGGCGACGTATTTGAAGTAGTAGATGGTGCTGCCGCTCCGCAGGCCGATGAAGGTCAGGGAAAAGATCGTCGCAAACAGCAGCATGACCCACGGATAATTGCTCAGGAGCTCCGCCACATCGCTGGCGGCGTTGCTCTTTTGTCCGGGGGGGGCGGTGACCCGCTCCTTGGTGGTCGCGAAACAAATGAGAAACATGGCGACCGAAACGACGGCAAAAATCAGCATGGTGACTTGAAACCCTTTCAGCTCATGGAGGACCTTTCCGGTGGCGGGGTCGGCCCCGCCGCCAATCCATTTTACGAGCGGGCGCACCAGCAGGGTGATGAGCAGTCCGCCCCCAAACGCGCCGACAAACCGGTAGCTTGACGCCAGCGTCCTGATCCGTGAGGAGGTGCTGATCACGCCGAGTAGCGAGGAATAGGGTACGTTGATGAACGAGTAGGCGAGCATCATGAAGGCATACGTGGCGTAGGCATACGTGAGCTTGCCGGAGGCACCGAGATCGGGGCTGGCGAAAAGCAGGTATCCGGCGAGTCCGTAGGGCAGGGCAAACCACAGCAGGTAGGGCCGGAATTTTCCCCAACGGGTATGCGTCCGGTCCGCCATCATGCCGATGAATGGATCGGTCGCTGCGTCGAAGAACCGGACCACGAGGAACATCGTGCTGATCGCCGCCGGGGCCAGGCCCCATACATCGGTGTAAAAGTAGGTGAGAAAGATGCCAAAGGTCTGGAAGAAAAGATTGGAAGCCGTGTCACCTAGTGCATAGCCAATATACTCGTGCGTCCTCAGACGCTCAGGTGGTAGGGTTTTTTGTGGCATAAACAGGCGAACCTTCGGGGTGGGTGGGGCAGGAGAGGCCGGTTGAACAAGGACGGGAGACCGGCCATCGAGGGCTAGGAAACCGCATCGGGGGTATTCCCGGCTCCGGCCAGCCCGGATGGCCGGCCGCGCGGATCGGCGCAAAAGGCGCGCTCGCGGTAGTCAAACCAGTCGAAGTCCGCCGGATGGTTCATTCCGGACAAATCCTGGCACGCCATGCCCACGAAGGCTCCGGTGAAATTAGGCTGGCCGGGGCTGCTGACCTCGTCCGAGAGGTTGCCTGCGTCGAAAGTTTGTGGCAGCCAGTTCCAACTCTCCTCGCCGGCCAGGCGAAACGCAAAGAGCAGCCGCTCCTCGTCAATCTCCGCGCGCAGTTCCACCGGCCGGCCGCCGGAGATCGGGATCGGCGGAGTGACCGCGTCCGCCATCACATGGTTGGGCAGGCTGGAAAGGACGCGGAGGTGTTTGCCCAGGGTCTCGTCGTGGCTGACATGAAGGTAGTGGTATTTCGAACTGTTGTAGTAGCAGATGAGGCCGGCGAGCTGCTGGAAATGTTGCGGTTCAAACTCCATCACGCACGCCACGCTGCAATGGTGGGACTGCTGCCGGCGCGCCACGAGCGCCTGTTTGAACAGGCTGCCGGGAGTCTCGCGGCCATGGAGCCGCAAGTGGCCGGGCCGCGCGGTGAGCGAAAAAAGCTCCTCCGGCCACGGCGAGCGCAGCCATTGAAAATTAATCGGCAGTTGCGGGGCGTCGAAGTTCTCGCGCTCCGGCCGGACGGGAAACGGATGAGGGGGCAGCGCGGGGGCCCCGGCTTCCGCCTGCGCGAGGCCCCGGCCGTCGGTCGTGCGGAGCCAGCCGTCCGGGCCCCACGCCATCGGCTGGAGGGAGGTTTCGCGGCCGAGGGTGCAGCAGCCGCGGTTGCGCAGCGGGCGGCCACAGAGGTAGACCATGTAGGTTTCGCCCGACGTTGTCTCGACGAGGTCCGCGTGGCCGGCCCGTTGCAGGGCCACATCGGGGCGATCGCGCGAGCTGAGGATGTAAACGTCGGGGTGCAGCTCGTAGGGGCCGCGCAGGCTGCGCGACCGCGCCATCGTGACCGCGTGGCCCCACCCGGTGCCGCCTTCGGCGGTGAGCAGGTGATAGTGGCCGTCGCGTTTGTAGAGGTGGGGCGCCTCGGTGAATCCGAGCGGGGTGCCGGCAAAAATGTTGGTGCGCTCGCCCACGAGTTTGCGTTCCCTCACCGCATACTCCTGGAGCACGATCCCGGCGAACCGGTTCCTGCCCGGGCGGAAATCCCAGAGCATGTTGACGAGGTATTTCCGGCCGTCGTCATCATGAAACAGCGAGGGGTCGAATCCGCCGCTGTTGAGATACACCGGGTCGGACCACACGCCGTCAATCGTCGGGCAGGTGACCAGGTAGTTGTGGAAATCGCGTAGCGACACCCCCGCCGCGCCGCCCGCGCTCGTGCGCCCGTAGCGTTTCACGTCGGTGTAGATCAGGTGAAAGAGCCCGTCGGCATGGGTGAGGCACGGCGCCCAGATGCCGCACGAGTCCGGGTCGCCCAGCATGTTCAGTTGGCTGGCGCGTGTGAGCGGACGCGTGAGCAGCCGCCAGTTCACGAGGTCGCGCGAATGGTGGATTTGCACCCCCGGAAACCATTCGAAGGTCGAGGTGGCGATGTAGTAGTCGTCGCCGACGCGGACGATGGACGGGTCGGGGTTGAACCCGGGCAGGATCGGGTTGCGGATGGTGGGCATTGGGGCAGGATTCTTGGCTGGTGGTGCCTGACGTGGGGCGGTTCCGGGTAAATTGAATTTTGACCCGGTCCGCGACCGTAGTTCAATCCGAAACTCTTCTCTCCCGGCTGTCGCTGCAGAATGCGCTGGTCACCGGTAACGCTCCCGTTTGGTGCGAGCCTGAGCACCGTTGCGAACCACCCTGAGTCGGGCACGCAGGCCGGCGTGCTGTTGGCCGACCGGAGGGCGCGCGGCGGGGTGGACGAGTAAAAAAGGGCACAAAAAATCCCGTAACCTTATTAAAGGAAACGGGATAGTAAACTGGGGCGGCCAACGGGACTCGAACCCGCGACCCCTAGATTCACAATCTAGTGCTCTAACCAACTGAGCTATGACCGCCGTAAAATGTGGGACGGCCACGCTCTCGTGGTTGCGGTGCCCTGTCAATCCCTTCTTCGCCCCGCTCCGTTTCCCGTTGTGCGCCGCCCCGGCCGCCACATCCTCCGTGCATGCCGCGCTTGCGGATTGTCACCTACAACATCGCCCATGGCCGGGGGCTGGCGCCGGTCCAGGGCCTCGCCCCGCGCTGGCGCATCCGGCAACGGCTGGATAAGATCGCCCGGCTCCTCGACGGTCTCCGCCCTGACATCGTGGCCCTCCAGGAGATCGACCAGTGCTCGCGCTGGGCCGGCAACATCGACCAGTTGGAGTATCTGCGCGAGGCCGGCGGCTTCGCCCACGCGGTCTTCGGCATCACCAACCGCCGCACCGGCCTGCTCAATCTCTGCTACGGCAACGCCATCCTGTCGCGCCATCCCATCATCACCTCGGAGAGCGTCGCCTTCGGCTCGCGCCGGGTCGGAGAGAAGGGTTTTTTGTTTGCGGAGATCGAGGCGCACCGCCGGCGGGTGCCGGTCGTCAATCTGCACCTCCACTACCGCTCGCGCGTGCATCGATTCCGGCAGGCGGAGCAGTTTCTCGCCTGGTTGTGGGAACAGCATCGTCTGCGCCGCGCCCACTGGGCGCTGCCGCCCGTGGTCTGCGGCGACTTCAACAACTCCGCCGTCAAGGCCGACGCCACCGCCGCACTGCACCGCCGTCTCTCGGTCCACGGCGCCTATACCCTCCATCCCTCCAATGGCGAGTGCACCTTTCCCTCGCCGCTGCCGGGCCGCGCCCTTGACTTTGTGCTGCTACCGCCCGGCTGCCATCACCAACGCAGCGAGGTCGTCCGCACTTTTCTTTCCGACCACCGCCCGGTGCTGGTGGACTTCGAGCTGGACTGAGCTGGTGGGCACGGAGTGGCGGCGGCCCCGGTCAAATAAGAGGTGTCTTTTTGCGCCAATTTGTGGCCCAATTCCACCCCCATGGACCGCCTTGCCACCACCTTCGCCCGCGCCCGCGCCGCCCGCCGCGCCGCCTTCGTCGCCTACCTGTGCGCCGGCGATCCCGACTTCGACACCTCACTGGCCGCCTGCCGCGCGCTGCTGCAAAACGGGGCCGACATCCTCGAGCTCGGGGTGCCCTTCTCCGACCCGCTCGCCGACGGCCTCACCAACCAGCTCGCCGCCCAGCGCGCACTCGAGGGGGGGATGACGACGGCGCGCGTGCTCGAGCTGGTCCGCCGCGTGCGCGCCGAGTTTCCGGCCGCGCCCATCGTGTTCTACACCTACTACAACCTCGTGTTTGCCAACGGCGTGGATCCCTATGTCCGCGCCGCCCGGGAGGCCGGGGTGGACGGGATGCTCACGCTTGACCTGCCGCCGGAGGAGGCCGGCGACGTCGCCGCCGCCTGCACCCGCCATGGCTTGAAGACCGTTTTCATCGTCGCCCCGACCACGCCGGATGCGCGGCTGCCGAAAATCACCGCCGCCGCGACGGGCTTCATCTATTATGTTTCGCGCGAGGGCGTGACCGGCGTGCGCGCCGAGGTTGCCGCCGGCCTGGCGGAGGCGGTGGCGCGCATCCGGGCCCACACCGCGCTTCCCGTGGTCGTCGGCTTCGGCCTGTCCACCCGCGCACATATTGCGACCGTGGCGGCGCACGCCGACGGGGTCGTGGTCGGCAGCGCGCTCGTCAACGTCATCCGCGACCATCTCGCCGACCGCGCGGCCATCGCGCCCCGCCTCGCCACCGTCGCCGCCGACCTCGCCGCCGGGACCGAAAAAGCCTGAAGGACTGAATGCTGAAGGCTGAATCAGGCAAGTCTCCGACTCCCGACTTCTGACTCCTGTCTCCGGCTTTTGCTTTCATCCTTCATCCTTCATCCTTTCCTCCTCTTTCCCCCATCCGAATCAGTGTCCATCAGTGTAGATCAGTGGTTAAAAACTCCGCCTTCCTTCAGCTTTCAGCCCTTCAGTCTTTCCGCCTTTATTTCACATGCCCCGCCGCATTTTGCTTATCGACGACGACCGGCTCCAATACCGCCTGACCCAGGGTCAGTTTGGGCAGTTCCGGGCGGAAAAGTTCGAGCTCGACTACGCCGCCACCTACGAGGAAGGGCTCGCCCGGCTGCTCGCGGGGGGCCACGCGGCCTGCCTCCTCGACTACCAGCTGGGGGGGCGCGACGGGCTGGAGCTGATCCGCGAGGCCGTGGCGCGGGGCTGCCGCACACCGATCATTTTTCTCACCGCTGAAACCTCGGAGAACGTGGACACCGCCGCGATGAACGCCGGCGCGCTCGACTACCTGGTGAAGGGCGAGCTCAACCCGGCGGCGCTCGAGCGCTCCCTGCGCTACGCGCTCAAGCTGGGCGACACGCTGGACCGGCTCCACCGCCTCGCCACGCACGACGACCTCACCGGCCTGCTCAACCGGCGGGAGTTCGACCGGTTGCTGACTGCGGAGGCCGAGCGCGCGCAGCGGTTCGCCCGCCCGCTGGCGCTGGTGATGTTTGACCTCGACCACTTCAAGAACGTCAACGATGTTCACGGCCATCTGGCGGGCGACGCGGTGTTGCGGGAGGCTGCGGCGTGCCTGGGGGCGGAACTGCGTGTGGTGGACCGCCTCGCCCGTTTCGGCGGCGAGGAGTTCGCGCTGCTGCTGGTCGAGACCACCCCGTCCGCCGGGCTGGAGGCCGCCCAGCGGCTCGTGGCCGCCATGCGGCAAAAACCGGTCCTGCTGCCCGATGGGTCCGCCCTGGCCCTCACCGTGAGCGCCGGGGTGGCCGGCCTGCCGGCCCAGGCGCCCGACGCGGCCCGGCTGGTGCTCGCGGCCGACGAGGCGCTCTATGCGGCCAAACGTGCGGGCCGCGACCGCGCCGTGCTCGCCGGGTCGTCCGGTGGTGGAGCATGAGCGGGGGTGATGTTGCCATCACCCCCGCCGTTTTGTTCGCAACCAAGGACCCACACCAATGGATCCCCGGCAGCGTCGGGGATTTAACCCGGGCAATGTGACATTCCTGCGGCGACGACGCTACAATTGTGCAACGATCAGGTGACGGAAAATCCCCCGCGCCCCCGAAGCCCGCGGCTTACCCGCCGGCCAGTGCCGCCAGCTTGAACAAGCCGTAGCCCAGCAGCGCCGTCACCGGCAGGGTGAGCAACCACGCCCAGAGGATGCGTTCCACGACACTGAGCCGCAGCGCGCTGAACCGTTTGGCGCAGCCCACTCCCATGATGCTGGTCGTGATCACATGGGTGGTGGAGACCGGCATGCCAAACGCGCCGGCCCCATAGAGCACGGTGGCTGCCACCGTCTCGGCCGCAAAACCATGGACGGGCTGCAGCTTAACCATCTTCTGACCCATCGTGCGGATGATCCGCCAGCCGCCCGCCGCCGTGCCGGCGGCCATCGTGAGCGCGCACAGGGTGATGATCCACAGTGGAATGCTGTCGTCGGCGATCTTCAGGAATGAGAGGGCGTCCGGCAGCCCGTTGAGCTGCCCCGACTTGGTCGCCGCCGCCAGGGTCAGCGCGATGATGCCCATGGTCTTTTGGGCGTCGTTCTGCCCGTGGCTCAGGCCCATCGCCCCGGCGCTGAGCAGCTGGAGCGATCCGAAGGTGTTGTTGACCGTGCGGGGCCGCCAGTTGCGCAGCACGAAGTAGAGCAGGGTCATCAACAGCAGGCCGAGGATCAGTCCCAGGAGCGGTGACAGGACCATCGGGATGATGACCTTGAAGACCAGTCCATCGTACTTGTACCAGGGCGCGCCGTCCTTGGCTTTGACCCAGATGAGCGCCCCCCATTGGTTGTGGCTGGCGGCAAACACCGCCCCGCACAGTCCGCCCACCAGCGCGTGCGACGAACTTGACGGCAGGCCCCACCACCAGGTCAGCAGGTTCCAGATGATGGCCCCCAGCAGCGCGCAGATCGTGACCACCGGGGTGATCTGGACAATCTTGTCGTTGACCAGGCCCGACGAGATGGTCTTGGCCACCGCTGTGCCAAGAAAAATCGCGCCGAACAGGTTGGTCGCGGCGGCCAGCACGATGGCCTGCCGCGGGGTGAGCACCTTCGTCGAGACGACGGTGGCGATGGCGTTCGCCGTGTCGTGGAAACCGTTGATGTATTCAAACACCAGGGCCACGAGGAGGACCGTCAGCAGCAGCAACATGGGGGCGGGCGGTCAGGAGTTCTTCAGCACAATCTGCACCACGACGTTGCCCGCGTCGCGGCACCGGTCGATGACCTTCTCCGCCATCTCATAGAGCTCCTGCAGGATAAAGAGTTCCTTCGCGCCGCAGTCGCCGTGGTAAAGGTCCTTGATCAGGGCGAGCATGACCTTGTCGGCCTCGCCCTCCGCCCACTGCAGCTTGTCCTGCGCCTCGGCGATGCGCTCGATGTGGGTGCCGCCACGCAGTTCCTTCACCATGAACACCAGGGCGTCGGCCGCCTTCTCCATCAGCTCGCCCTGTCGGCGGAACCCCGCCTGGGGCAGCAGCCCGGGATAGATGGAGAGCCGCTCGACGATCTTCTCCACCGTTTTCGGCACCCGGTAGAGTGCGACCGAAAGCGCCTCGATGTCCTCCCGCTCCAGCGGGGTGACAAAGGTCCGGGCCAGCTCCTCGCTGATCTGCTGGGTGATCTTTTTGTCCTTGCGGCGGCTTTGGATGAAGTCGTCGAGGTTCGCCGGCGGCCCGCCCGCGATATGGGTCTGGAGGTAGCGGTTGAAGAGGAGAATGCTGGCCCGCGCCTCGTCGGCGCTGGCCTCGATCAGATCGAAGAACTTCTCCCCCCGGCCGAAATATTTTTGGAGCGAAATCATGGATGGGGATGGTGTGACGAATTTGTCACAATTGGGAAACTTTATTTGCCGAAGGCCGCCTCGGCCGGATCGGGGTAGGGCGCGACCGCCGGGCGCGCCGTCGGCGGCAGCGGACGGCCCAGCGGTCCATCCCTACCACGCTACCGCGCCAATCACCCGGAATCCATGGGGCCTCCGCCCTTTACTTGCAGCCCGCGAGCTCGAGGAACGCGGCCGCCTGCTTCGCGGGCAGGGGGTAGTAGCTGGCTTTCGCCGTGTTCTGCTGGCCCTGCTTCGACAGGACGAAGCGGATGAACTCCTTGACGATCGGATCGGGCCCGCTCGCGGGATTGGCGTTGATGTAGATGTAGAGGTAGCGCGTCACCGGGTAGGTGAACGCGTTGGCGGTGTCCTGGTTCGGCATGATCGGGCCCGCCTTGTCCGCCAGCGGCAGCGCCTTGACGCCGGACGTTTTGTAGCCGATGCCGGAGTAGCCGATGGCGCCGAGTTCGTTGCCCACCCCCTGCACGACCGAGGCCGAGCCGGGCTGCTCCTTCACGCTGTTCTTGTAGTCACCGTTGCTCATCACGATTTCCTTGAAGTAGCCGTAGGTGCCGGACGCGCTGTTGCGGCCGTAGAGCGAGATCGGCTTGTCGGCCCAGTCGCCGGTCAGGCCCAGCTGGCCCCAGGTCGTGAGGTCCTGGCCGCCGCGCTTGCGGGTCGAGGAGAAGATGGCGTCCACCTGCTGGAACGTGAGTGACTTGATCGGGTTGTCCTTGTTCACATACACCGCCAGGCAGTCGATCGAGACCGACACCATGCGGGGCTTGTAGCCGTATTTCTTCTCAAACGCGTCCGTTTCCGTGACCGTCATCTTGCGGCTCATGGGGCCCAGTTGCGAGGTGCCCTCGATGAGGGCCGGCGGCGCCGTGCCCGAGCCCTTGCCCTCGATCTCGATGGAGACCGCCGGGTAGAGCTTTTTGAAGTCCTCGGCCCAGTAGCCCATGAGGTCGTTCAGCGTGTCGGAGCCGACCGAGCTGATTTTGCCCGAGATGCCGCTCGTGGTCTGGTAGGAGGGCAGCGCGTCATCCACCTGGATGGCCTGGCCGTGGGCCGCGTGCGCGCCGAGGAAACAGGCGGCCGTCGCGAGCAGGGAGGGGAGGAGTTTGGTTTTCATGAAGGGATGGTTGGGTTGGATTGAATAGGGGAGTGGTCGCCAAGGATTCGATTGGCTCTTGGCGACCACCTGAGGAGGGCAGTTGGGCTGGGCTCCGACTTTTTTGGGTTGATGGTTAAAACTTCACGTTCAGGTCGAACTGGTAGAGCCAGTAATGGTTGAGCGGCACGCCGGGGCTCTTGGTGTCCTGCGAGTTGCCGGCGGTGGGGGCGTTGCGGTCGGCCCGGGTGCCGTTGGCGATTGTCATCCCGATGGAGACGGCGTCCGTCAGGTAGTAACTGCCGTTCACCGCCACGCCCTTGAGGTTGGTCAGCGAGTCGGTGATGTCCGGGTCGGTCAGGTTGGGATCGATGGCAAAGAGATCGATCTGCT
>CAIYUN010000034.1 GCA_903929355.1 uncultured Opitutaceae bacterium | reverse complement strand
GTCGTTGCAGCCAAGCCCTTCCGAGCCTGACGTGCAAGTCCGCCAAAGGCGGCTTCCTCCGACGAGCCTTATGGCCCATTCTCGGAAGCCGCCTTTGGCTCTGCCCTCATCCGTGTTTACCATCGGGTTGAACATACAAGGGCGCAGAGGGCACGGAGACCGGAAATTCAAAAAGGGGGAAGCCATGAAACCGGGAATTGGAAATTCAAAACACCAAGCACTTTTTTAACCACGGATGGACACGGATATACACGGATGCGGAATGATACGGAATATGATCCGAACTTAATTCAGCCACCAATACGGTAAAACCTAAAAGATTTACAAGGGGTTTATCATCAATGCTATTCCGTGGTATCCGTGGTTTCTATTCCGGTTTCTAAGCTGACATCTGACCTCTGATGTCTGACCTCTCTCGCCCATCACTCCAACCCCATGCCGCTCATTGACCAGCTCCTCGCCCTCGGTCCCGTTCGCAAGGCGATTTGGAAGTTTTGGTATCCCTTTCTCACTCGCCGGGTGGCTGGCGAGGAGGTCCTGTTCCTCAATTACGCGTATGAGGAGGATCCGCCGGTCGGCCTGCGCTTGGACCCCGCCGATGAGCCGAACCGTGCCTGCATCCAGCTTTATCACCATGTCGCCACCCAGGTGGAGCTGCGCGGGATAAAGGTGCTGGAGGTGAGCTGCGGCCACGGGGGTGGCGCATCCTGGCTCACGCGGACGCAGCATCCGCAAAGCTACACCGGACTCGATCTGAACCCCGCTGGCATCAGCTTCTGCCGGCAGCGCCATGGTGGAGTGGCCGGGCTCGTATTCATCGAGGGGGACGCGCAGCAGCTGCCTTTTCCCAGCAATACTTTCGATGTGATCGTGAACGTCGAAGCCTCCCATTGTTATCCCGACTTCCCAAAGTTTTTGGCCGAGGTGGCGCGGGTACTGCGCCCCGGCGGCCATTTCCTCTATGCCGACTTCCGCTTCACCAACGGACTAGCCGCGTGGGAGCAGGCGCTGGCCGCCGCCCCCCTCGCGGTCGTGCGCACCCGCGTCATCAACCCTGAGGTATTGCGCGGGCTGGAAATGAACTCCACCCGTTCGGCGGCTCTGGTCGTGCAGCGGCTCCCCAAGTTCCTCCACGCGCTCGGCCGCGATTTCGCCGGGCTCGAAGGCTCGCGCATCCATACGGCGGTCCGGACCGGCGCCCTGTCCTACCGCTCCTGGTGCTTCGTCAAGCCGGGCCCGGACGGGTGACCGGCAGTTGGACGTTTACTCCGGCTCAGCCGTGCCCTCGGTGACGTGCTCCCGGGCCTCGGGCACCAGCCACAGAAACTCCCGCAGGGCCGCGCTCAGGTGCTCGGCGTAGCGGAAGTGCGCGCCCATGCCCGTGCGCAGCTCGGCCTCGTAGATGAATTTGTCGGCGTGCGTGCTGTGCTCAAACGGCGTTTGCGCGCCGAGGAGCAGCGAGTGGACGTAGGCGGGCGAGCCGCGCTCCATCAGCTCCCGCGTGAGCGCCAGTTGGTCGGTCAGGAGCCCGGCGTGGTCGGCGTGGCGGATTTCCGGCGGCAGGTAGAAGCCGGCCTGGATGAACGGCGTGTAACGGTGCCCGGTGCGATGGCGGTTGAGATCGCGGAGCTCGGCGAGGGCGAGGTTGTTCCAGGCGAAGGTCACCCGCATCCGACGCGTGGCCGTCCCTTGGTGGCCGTAGCGGTTGGCCCGGTGGCGCAGCGCCTCGGCGACCGGCTGGGTCTCGGGCAGAAATGGCGGCGTGGCGCGGTCCACATGGACCCATACCTCGTCGGCCAGCGGCGCGGCGGAGAGTCGTGCGCGGCCCAGGGTGAGCGAGGTCGCCAGCTCCTGCGCGGCCTGAGCGGCGTAAGAGGGCTCCGCAAAGCTGTGGCGCATCAGGCGCGGTGAGATCTTGAGCAGTTCGTCCCGGATCAGCTGGGCGGCGGCGCGGGCCTCGGGGTGCGGCAGCGAGTCGAGCTGTTTCACCGTCGCCGCCCACATGCGCGAGGTCTGCACCAGTCCGAGGTTGGTGCGGGTGGCGAGCGGGATGAAATAGCGCGCGCGGTCGAGCGCGTAGTTCTTGCGGAGGCGCGTGACCACCGCCGGCCTGGCGTTGGGGGGGAGACGGACCAGCCCGGGGTTGGCGGTGGCGAGCGCGTCGAGGCGCGCGTATTCGGCATGGTAGGCGGCAAAGGCCCGTGCCATCAGGTCGCGCCAGCGCCCGGCCAGGTCGGCGGGCAGGCCCAGCTCGTCGGCCGACGGGAGGTTGGCCGCATCCATCGTGATGTAGCGGGTGCTCGACTCCTGTCCGTCGGCCATCGTCGCGATCTCAAAAATTTTATACGCGAGCCACATCGAGACGTCGTCCAGCGCGACGGCGAGGCCGCCGGTCAGCCCGCCGATGGAGGCGTGGCCGTAGTCCACGAAGTTCAGGATGCGGTCGATCGAGGCGTCGGGGTTGGCGAGGTCCACCTTGGCGAGGATGGCACCGATGCCCTGGTTGCTGCGCGAGTAGCGCGCCAGTACGGACGCGAGCAGCTCCGGTGTGACCTTGGGCAGGTCGGCAGCCGTGGGCGGCGGGACGAGGGCGAGTCCGGTGACTTTCATGCGGGGAGGCGGATCATGTCCGCAAAGAGGCCCAAAAATCGCAGAAATAGGAAGCGGGAAACGCGGAATCGGGGTTCTTAGTTCTTGGTGCATTGTTTTGGGTTCTGAGGCGACAGGAGAGTTGCGCGGGCGGGGTGGACGCGTTTGCGTGGGCGGTGCCCTCGGCCGCCATGAAATCGCCCCCCCTCTCGAGCTACCTCGCGCTCTTCAAACCCGTGACCCGCGGCCGCTGGGATGTGCTGTCCCCCCTGGCCATGGTGGGATTGGGCGGGTTTGGTCTGGCCTTTATCTACTCGGCGCAGTTTGCGGTGCATCTCTCGGACTGGCAGAAGCAGGCGGTGTTTTTGGTGCTGGGCGCGGGGGTTTATGCCGCCGTGGCGCTGGTGGACTACCGCTTCTGGCTGGGGGTGGCGCATTGGTGCTACCTCGCGTGCCTGGTGCCGCTGGTGCTCGTGCTGGTCCCCTGGGTGGGCACGGAGCGGTTTGGCGCCCGGCGCTGGCTTGATTTCGGGGCGTTTTCGCTCCAGCCCTCGGAGCTGGCGTTGGTGGCGGTGTTGCTGATCACGGCCAGCCTGTTGGTCAGCTCCAAGATGGCCACGAGCAGCGATGCCTGGCGAACATTGGGCAAATTGGCGCTTGCCGCAGGGGTGCCAATGCTGCTTATCGTGCTCCAGCCTGATCTCAAGTCGGTCATTGTGCTGCCCCCAATGGTGTTTGCCATGCTCTATGTCTCCCAGTTTCCGGCCCGCCTCTGCGCGGGGGCGCTGGCCGTGTTCGTGTTGGCGGCGGGGCTGGTTTACGTGGACAGTTACATCTACCATGGGTATTTGATGGAGTTGCATGCATTGAAAGGGAAGCCGCGCACGGTGGATCAACCCGTTTTGTCGGAGCCGCCGGCCCTGGTCCCGCTCCACGACTACCAGCGCGACCGGATTGTGGCCTTTCTATGGTCCGACAACTTTGATGCGACCGGCAACGGCTGGAACAAGACCCAGTCGCAGATTGCCGTCGGTTCGGGTGGCCTGTGGGGCAAGGGCTGGACTGCAGGCACCCAGGCGCAGCTCGGCTACCTGCCCCGCCCTGTGGCCGACAATGATTTCATTTTCTCGGTTATCGCCGAGGAGCTAGGTTTTTTGGGAAGTTTTACGGTTCTCTGCCTGTTTGGCCTCGTGATGTTTAACGGCGTGCGCATCGCGGGCCTCGCCCGCGACCGCTTTGGCACCCTCCTCGCCCTTGGCGTGACGGTGATCTTTGCGGTCCATGTGTTCGTCAACATCGCCATGACCATCGGGCTCGTGCCCATCACGGGCATACCGCTTCCCTTCATCAGCTACGGAGGCTCCTTCGTGCTCAGTTGCTGTCTGCTGCAAGGACTGGTCCAGAGCGTCTATCGCTTCCGAAAGGATTCCCCATGACCACGGGGTTTTCTTTCCGCGATATTGGCCGCCCTGCCGGAATCTCCTGCGCGACCGCCGCCGCACGTCGGGCTCCCGTGTCCGCCACCCAGGAACCCACCCAACATGAACGATCCGCACCCCCCCGCCGCCACGGTCACCCCGCCGGCCGACCCTTCCAGCCGCTACGATGAGGAACTCGCCCAGCCCCCGCCCAACCAAGCCCCAGAAACCATTGATCGCGCCGAACTAAAGGCCGGCGCCCTCCAACGCTCCCAGCAGCGCCCCCTCCTCCAAAAGATTCTCGCCGTCTTCCAGAAGGAAAAAACCACCTTCCGGGAGCTCATCATCAACGCCGAACCGCTCGAAAAGCGGGTCGCGCTCCTGGTGGACGGCACCCTCGTCAAGTTCGAGATCGAGCGCGAGTCCGACGACCGCATGGTCGGCGGCATCTACAAGGGCCGGATCAAGAACCTCGACCCCGGCCTCAAGGCCGCCTTCGTCGACATCGGCTACGCCAAAAACGCCTTCCTCCACTACTGGGACATGCTCCCCGCGGCCGCCGACTCCTCCGTCGAGGTCGTGCGGGTGAACAAGAAGAAGGACGCCGCCCCCCGC
The DNA here is from genome assembly GCA_903929355.1 of uncultured Opitutaceae bacterium. Classification (GTDB taxonomy): domain Bacteria; phylum Verrucomicrobiota; class Verrucomicrobiia; order Opitutales; family Opitutaceae; genus CAIYUN01. The sequence continues at coordinate 101,848 of CAIYUN010000034.1, read as the reverse complement.
GGCGCCGAGCCCACGGTCAAGGACATCCCCCATCTCTACCCCTCCGGCTCCGAGATCGTCATCCAGGTGACCAAGGGCCCCATCGGCACCAAGGGCCCCCGCACGACCACCAACCTCTCGCTGCCCGGCCGCTATCTGGTGCTCATGCCGTTCTCCGACCAGTGCGGCATCTCCCGCAAGATCGAGGACCCCAAGGAGCGCACGCGCCTCCGCCAGCTCGTCAACAAGCTCACCATCCCCGAGGGCATGGGGGTGATCGTCCGGACCGCCGGCGAGGGCAAGAAGGACCGTTATTTCGTGCGCGACCTGCACCTGCTCCTCAAGACCTGGGCCGGCATCCAGCACAAGCTCCAGAACGACAAGGCCCCCGCCTGCCTCTACATGGAGCCCGACATCATCGAGCGCACCGTGCGCGACTTCCTCACCGAGGACGTGGACCGGGTGCTCATCGACAACGCCGACGACCATGCCCGCTGCCAGGCGGCGGTCGCGCAGATCTCCCAGCGCAGCAAGGGCAAGATTGCGCTCTACAAGGACAGCATCCCGATTTTTGAGCGCTTCAACCTCGAGCGCCAGATCGAGCAGACCTTCCACCGCCGCGTCTCGCTGCCCAGCGGGGGTGAGATCGTCATTGACGAGACCGAGGCGCTCATCGCCATCGACGTCAACACCGGCTCCCACCGGCAGCGCGCCGGCGACGAGAAGAACACCCTTTACGCCGTCAACCTTGAGGCCGCGGCCGAGATGGCCCGCCAGATCCGCCTCCGCAACCTCGGCGGCCTGATCATCATGGACTTCATTGACATGAAGGAGCGCCGGCACCGCAACGCGGTCTATGAGAAGATGGTGGACCTGATGGCCGACGACAAGGCCAAGACCCACATCCTGCCCATCTCGGCGCTCGGCATCATGCAGATGACGCGTCAGCGCCAGTCGGAGTCGCTCTCGTCCAACCTCTACACCGCCTGCCCGTACTGCCACGGCCGCGGCATCGTGAAGAGCGCGACGACCATGTCAGTCGAACTGCAGCGCAAGCTCTCCTCGGTCGTCCGCCGCCTGACCGCGCGCAACGACGGCAAGGAGTACTCGCTGCGGGTGCTGGTGCACCCGAGCATCCTCGACCGCCTGCGCAGCGAGGACGCCGGCCTGCTGGTGCGGATGGAGAAGCTCTTCGGCGTGAAGCTCGCCTTCCGCGCCGACCCGAACTACCATGTGGAGAACTTCAAGATCATCAACGCCCTGACGGGCGAGGAGTATCGGTGAGGTAATCGTTCCTCTTTATCGTTCTCTCTCGCCTTCAGCCCCAGGGAGCACGGGCAGCTCGCCCGCCCCGAATCCTGCGCTAACTCACGACTATGTTTGGGCAAAAAAACATCTTTGAGGAGGCGCTGGCGCTCTATGCCGGCGCCCATGTGGTTGAGCGCGTCAAGAAGCAGAAGCACGACGCCCTGAAAAGATTCTCAGAAGAAGTTCAGCTTACACTCTTGGTGCAGGACCTGAAGCCGTTCACCACCTTCACGGAAAAGCTTTCGCGGGAAAAACTGGGGCAGATCCAAGGCGACTATATGGACGGGATGAGCGGGTGCATCGCGGATCAGGGAGGCGTCATCGACCATTTTCGGGGTGATTCCCTCGTCGCTTACTGGGATCCGCCCGAGGGTGATCGCGTCGTCGCCGCGGTGAAGCGGGCCAAGGAAATCGGCAAAGAACTCACCGAAAAATGGCGCGACGTTCTCCCCAGCGAAATGGTCCCTCAACATGGAATCGACGCGGGGAGGGTGTTGAGGGGCAATATCGGGGCCAAGAACCGACTAACGTACACCATCATGGGTGACATGGTGAATCTCGCCTTTCGACTTTGTTCCGCGTGCAACCACTATAAGACGCAGTCCCTTTTCACCGGGCGCTTTCGAAGTCTCCTGGGCAAACCGGCTGAACTCAATTTTGCCGACAATATCGTGATCAAAGGCCGATCCAACCAAGAGCCACTGTTCACCCTGGAGCAGGCGCTCCGGCCACAATCCTAGGTCGCCAGCGCTCCGGTCCCCCCGCCATGTCACGTAGCATCCATACGACGCGCCGGTCAGTCGCTGAGATTCGGAAAAAGAAATTTGCCGATCCGAAGGCAAAAACCAAGGCTTTGGAGGAGGCGCGCCAGCGCTTGCGCCGCAAACGTCTCCTCAAATCCCAGGTGCTGGCCGAGAGAAAACTGCTACCTCCGCCCCTCGCTGGCACTGCGGTTGACACGATTCCCATCGAAGCCACGGATGAGGGTCCTTGGGTGCATCATGCCGCATCTTCCGATGATGTCCGCGCCGTGTTGCGCCAGCTTCCTTCCTCCGCCACGGAAGGGATAGCCCGGGTCCGCCTGCATTTGGGCAAAGAATACATGGATGAACACGCTGAGGACGGAAATCACCAGCTCGATCCCTTCACCGGCCGCAAGGGCTGGGAGATTTTTCCGGGCGTCCACTCGGGAACAATCCTTGGCACATTTCGCCCGCAGACCGGCCTTATTTCCGTCTATGATTACGTTTATGATTCTGCGCGGCTACCTTTGCCACAACCCGCATGCGAGATTTATTTACGCCTTCATGCCCTTAAAACCTTGATTCATGAGGTGGCTCATCACCACGACGAAATCAGGCGAGTGGCGCGGGGGCGCTGGTTGAAGGACCGCGAGGCCAACGTTGAATGGTATGCCGAAAAGATGGAGCACTTGTGGACCAGCGAAGTGGTGCTGCCCTATCTCCAAGCAAATTACCCCGATGAGATCCAAGTTCTGCGGGAATGGGTCGCTAACCAAGGAGGCCTGCTGCTGCCGCTGGACTTTTTCTCCGGGGATAACAGGAAAACCGAAAAGAATGGCCTGACCCTGCTCAGAAATACGACTTCCGGAGCCTTCGAAAGCTGGCTGGGAAAGGCGGCTAAAAGCACGAGTTTGGCGGACTCTTGGCTCGCCTTCGCCTGGGAGCTTCACTTTTCGGATGCCTACGACCTTTGCCTCGTCGTGCTCGACCGAATTCTAGCTGTAGACCCCGGCCATGTTCCGGCGATCACCTGCAAGGCCGATACCTTGGTCCATCTGGAGCGACTGGACGAGGCCATGGTTTTGGTTGAACATGCTCTCCGATTAAATGCGGAATCTCCGGAGGCATGGAAGACGCGCGGCGTCATCCTTGAAGGCCGCCATGATTGGCATGGCTTGCTTGACAACTGCGACCGCTGGGAAGCGGTCAGAACGTTGACCAAGACCGCGCAAAGCACAACGTGTCTGCAACGCGCTATTGCTCACTGCGCGTTGGGTGATGGGTCTGAGATGGAAAAATGGCTGCAAGCGTACCTCGCAACCCGTCGCTTTCCCAATGAAGAGACTGCAACACGCCGAACAGCTTTTATCCGAAAACGTATTTTAGTACGAGCCGGCAAACCACTTCCTCCGGACCTTATCGCGTCGCTGGCCGCTTACAAATCCGATTTTCAGATTCGCTGAGTTTGCCCGCCCAGGCAACCCACGCCTTCCCGCCAAAATGCTTTCCCCCGGTGCAACTGAATGACTATGCTCCGGCAGAATGAGCATCTCAGCGATCATTTTGCGCCAATGGCGGGAAGCTGATTTCGAGCCATTTGCCACCATGAATGCTGACTTGGAAGTCATGCGGTTCTTCCTGGCCCCGCTTTCACGGGAGGAGTCCCGGAGTGCCATGCTCCGGTTCCATGATAAAATCGAAGCGTCGGGCTGGGGCTTGTGGGCAGTCGAAGTGGCAGGGCAGTTTGCAGGGTTCACCGGTTTGTCGGAACCCAAGTTTTCAGCGCACTTCACCCCCTCCGTGGAAATCGGCTGGCGTTTTCGTCGGGAATTCTGGGGGCGCGGGATTGCGTTCGCCGCCTAACAAGTGGAGCAATTCGCCTATTTGGAGCTGCAGCTCAAGCAACTCGTTTCATTCACTGCAGAAGCGAACGTGAAATCTCGGAGACTGATGGAGCGGCTGGGGTTCACGCGTGATTCCGGCGACGATTTCCTGCACCCGTTGATCGCGGATGGCCATCCGTTACAGCCCCACGTCTTTTATAAGAAGATAAACCCAAGCCGCGGGCGAACGGCGTCGGACACGCCACCGCAGTTCCCAAAACGGATGTCGTCCAGCCCTGCAAAGGCCTCGGTCTGAAAGTCCCCAGCTTCTTTCGCCCGTTCCGTGTCCCAACCGCCGTCTCCGTGGTTTGCTCCTGGGGCTGACTCCTTCTTTCATTTCTTCGATTCCTTCGTTCTCTTCTGTTCAAATCTGAATCCGATCTTCTCACGTGTGCCTCTTCACTTCGCCAGGTCGTACAGCGCGTACCCCGCGAACAGGTTCGGCCCGAAACTGCAGGGCCGCTTCCAGTCCCCGCGCAGCATCGCGCGGCGCGTGATCCGGTAGCCCTTGGCCGCGCAGAAATGCTCAAAGTCGGCCACCGTTGCCGGGTTGACCGGGCGGCTCTCAAACCACTCCGTGGTGTAGACCTCGTTGCGCGGCTTGCGCCCGCGCAGCAGCGTGTCGAGCCGGTTTTTCCAAAAACCGTGGTTCACAAAACCGACCGTCACCGCCCGCCCGACCCGCAGCGCCTCGGCGATCACGGCGCCCGGGTCCGCCACCTCCTCCAGCGTGCGCGAGCAGATGACCCGGTCGAAATGTCCGACGGGAAACGCCTTCATGAACTCCATCATGTCGCCCTGGTAGGCGGTCACGCCGCGTTTCACGCAGGCGGAGATCTTGTTGAAGTCCAGATCCACGCCCACCGCGAAGATGTCCTTCGACTGCACCAGGGAGTCGAGCAGCACGCCGCGCCCGCAGCCCAGGTCGAGCACGTGCGAGCGCGGCTCCACCCAGTCGGCGATGATCTGCATGTCAACGGTGCGCTTGACGGCGGGTTTGGTCATGGGCGGTCAGGGGGCAATGAACGCGCAGGCCGGCCGGGGCGTCAAGCGCACCCGCCGGGCTCACGGCCGACTCAGTCGCATATCCAGCCACACCGCCAGCACCAGTACGATGCCGCGGGCGATCATGCGTTTCTCGGGTTCGACTGCCATCAGATCCATGCCGTTGAGCAGGCTCGTCATGATCAGCGTGCCGAAGAGGACGCCCCAGACCGTGCCGCGCCCGCCCTTAAGCGCGGTGCCGCCGATCACGCAGGCCGCGATGGCGTCGAGCTCCATCAGATCGCCCACCGTGGTGCTGGAGGAGCCCTGGTAGGCCGTCTGCATGAAGCCGGTCACGGCGACGGTGGCGCCCATCAGCACATACACCCCGATGAGCACCCGGTCCACGTTGATGCCCGACAACACCGCCGCCTCCTCGTTCCCGCCGATCGCATACAGGTAGCGGCCAAAGGGAGTGTGCCGGGTCAGAAAATACACCCCTGCCGCCGTGGCGCTCAGGATGAGAAAGGTCGCCGGCAGGCCGTTGAAACGGTTGAAGCGGTCCACCATGAAGAAAATCGCCCCGACGATGAGGGCCAGCCGCAGCCAAGTCCGGCCGGCCGGGGGGACTGGCAGACCGTGGGCGGAGCGCGCCGCCCGCCCCCGCCATTGGAGCAGCGCCAGTGCCCCCGCCACCACGCCCGCGAGGACGAAGCCGGCGTTGGCCGGGAGATAGTAGGTGGTGATGAGGGAGAAGAGATTGTCCGAAAGCCCTTTCACGGGAATCGTGGCATTCTGGATCACCATCCAGAAGAACCCGCGGAAAATGAGCATCCCTCCGAGGGTGATGATGAACGACGGAATCCTCTCCTTCACGATCAGCGTGCCCATGAGGGACCAGAGCGCCAGCCCCCCCGCAAACGCGGCGAGCATGGCGAGCGGGGCAGACCAGTGCTGCTGGATGATCAAGACCGAGGTGATGCCGCCAATGAGGCCGACCCCGCTGCCCGCCGAGAGATCGATCTGACCCGTGAGCAGAATCATGAACATGCCCAGCGCCAGGGTGCCGATGATCGAAAACTGCACGATGAGCTGCGTGAGGTTGCGCGGGCTGAGGAAGATCAGGCGGCCATAGCCGCCGTGGCCGTCACCCAGGAGAGCGTCGTGGTCCAGCTTCCAGATGAAGAAAAGCCAGATGCCCGCCAGCGCGAGCGGCATGGAGAAGGTCTTGAGCAGGGTCCGGACGTTCATCGGCGGGAAAATCAGGCAGCGTGGGCGTGGCCCATCGCGGCGGCGAGCAGTTTCTCCTGGGCAAAGTCCGCGCGCGCAAACTCACCACCCACCGCCCCCTCGTGGAGCATGATGATGCGGTCGCTCATGCCCATCAGCTCGGGCAGTTCGCTCGACACGAGGATTACGGCCTCACCCTCGGCCGTCAGGCGGTTGATCAGTTCATAGACCTCCAGCTTGGCGCCCACATCGATGCCCCGGGTCGGCTCGTCGAGCATGACGACCGAAGGGCCGGTCATCAGGGCCTTGCCGAGCACGACCTTCTGCTGGTTGCCGCCGGAGAGGGTGCCGGCCCGGGTGTGCTGGCCCGGGGCCTTCACCCGGAGCGAGTCGAAGAAATGCTGATTCCGCACCTGCTCGGCGGGCGCGTCGATCCGGCCGCCGCACCGCGTGAACTCGCGCAGGCTCGACAGCGAGAGGTTGAAGCCGATCTCCTGGGCCAGAATCAGGCCGTAGCGGCGGCGATCCTCGCTCGCGAGCACCAGGCCGCGCCGGATGGAGCCACCGGGCGTCGGGTGGGCGTGCGGCCCGCCTTTCAGGATGACCTCGCCGCCGAGTCGGTGGCCCCAGGCCCCGAAGAGATGCATCAGCAGCTCCGTCCGCCCCGCGCCCATCAGCCCGCCAAACCCCAGCACTTCGCCCGCCCGGAGCTCGAAGGAAATGTCGTGGAGCACCTCCGGCTTCCCCTTGGCGAGAGCCACGTTCAAATGCCGCACGCTCAGGACCGCCTGGTCATTGGAGGGGCGCAGAGTTGCTGCGCCCTCCCCGCGCTGTCCGGCTGGCGCGGCCTCCAGGCGCGTTGGGGTCAACGCGCTCCACCCCGGTCTCCGCGGAAACAAATCCGTGATTTCCCTTCCCACCATATGCTTGATGATCAGCGGAATCGTCGCGTCCTGCACCGCCAGCGTGGTGATGCTCGCGCCGTCGCGCAGCACGGTAATGCGGTCCGCGATGGCCAGCACCTCGTCCAGCTTGTGCGAGATGTAGATGCAGGTCGTGCCCTGGGCCCGGAGGCGGCGCAGGTGGTCGAGCAGCACCGCCACTTCCTGCTCGGTCAGGGCGGCGGTCGGCTCGTCCAACACGAGCACCCGGGATTTTTTGTCCATCGCGCGGACGATCTCAATCAACTGCTTCTGCCCGATGCCCAACGTGCCCACCGGCGTCTCGGGTTCGAGGTTCAGGCCGAAATCTTTGAGCAGCGCGGCGGCGCGCTGGTGCATCTCCAGCCAGTCCACCCGCAGCCCGCGGCGCGGCGCCCGGCCCAGAAAAATGTTCTCGGCCACGCTCAGCGCGTCCACCAGCGCGAATTCCTGCGTGATGACCGAGATGCCGGCGTGCTCGGCGTCGCGGATGCCATGGAACCCGACGGGGCGACCGTCCACCAGGATCTCCCCCGCGTAGGATCCGCTCGGATAGATCCCTCCGAGCAGCTTGATCAGGGTGGACTTGCCGGCGCCGTTTTCGCCGCAGAGCGCGTGGACTTCCCCGGAGTGCAGCTCAAAATTGACGTTTTTCAACGCGACCACACCCGGGAACTTTTTAACCAGGTTGCGAACCTCAAGCAACGGCGAGGGCATTTTACTTCAAATCCGCCGCCGTGTGGAAGCCGTCCGCGACCACCGTCGCCAGCATGTTGCCCTTGTCCACGGCGACCACCGGCACAAAAATGGAGGGGACTTTCTTCATCCCGTTGTCCAGCGTGTCGGCGATGGCAGGCGGGTGGCCCTGGCCGATCGCCACCGCAATTTGGGCGGCCTGCGTCGCGAGGGTCTTGAGCGGCTTGTAGATGGTCATGGCCTGGGTGCCGTTCATGATGCGCTGGCAGGCGGCCAGTTCCGCGTCCTGCCCGGTCACCAGCACCTTGCCGTCAATCTTTTCCTCGCTGAGGGCCTGGATCGCGCCGCCGGCGGTGCCGTCGTTGGAGGCGACCACGATGTCGATCGCATGGCCGGCCTTGGTGATCGCGGCGTTCATGATGTTCTTCGCGACGTCCGGCTTCCAGTCGGTCGCCCAGTCCTCGTGCACCACCTTGATTTTGCCCGCCGCGATGAGGGGGTTGAGGATGTTGTCCTGGCCCTGCTTGAAGAGCTTGGCGTTGTTGTCGGTCGGCGCGCCGTAAATGCGGACGACCTGGGCCACATGGTCCGCCGGCAGGTGGTCCTTGACGTAGGTGCCCTGGGCCTCGCCCACCTTCACGTTGTCGAAGCTCAGGTAGTAATCAATGTTGGCGTTGAGGATCAGGCGGTCGTAGGAGATCACCGGGATCTTGGCGTCATTGGCGTCCTTGACCGCGCGATCCATGGCCGAGCCGTTGTGGGGCACGATGACGAGGACGTTGACTCCCTTGCTGATGAGGGTCTCGACGTCGCGCACCTGCTGGGTGTCGTCGCTGTTGGCCGAAAGAATGACGACCTCAGCGCCGAGTTTCTCGGCCTCCGCCTTGAAGATGTCGCGGTCATGCTGCCAGCGCTCCTCCTTCAGGGTGTCGAGGGATAGTCCGATGACGATCTTGGCCTTGGCCGCAGGGGCCGTGGCGTCCGGGGCCGCGCTTTTCGAGCAGGAGGCGCCGGCCAGGCCAGCGAGGAGGACGAGGGCGGTCAGGACAAGACGAGGGAAAAGACGGGACGGGATCATGGCGAAGGAGGGGGGGGTTGTGGATCGAAAACGAGCCTGACCCTAGAGACCGGCGACCGGTGGCGGCAACATCTGATTGTGAGAAAGCGACGGGGGCACGTCCCGTTGGGCGCCTTCCGGCCGGCCAATTGCCGTTGACGGCCCGGCCAAGGGCGGGAGCATCGGCGGGCCCGCCGTTCGCCGATGTCCTCCACCGCCTTCTCCGCTGTCCTTGCCGCCATGCCCCCGTGGGCGTATGGGTGGTCGGTCGTGCAGATCGGGCTGCTCGATCTCCTGCTGGCGGGCGACAACGCCGTCGTCATCGCGCTGGCGGCCCGCACGCTGCCGGCCCGCCAACGGCGGGCCGGGCTGATCACCGGGGCCAGCGCGGCGGTGGTCCTCCGCACCGGGTTGACCCTGGTGGCGGCGAGCCTCCTGGGAATCCCGGGGCTCAAGCTCGCGGGCGGTGGGTTCATCCTCTGGCTGGCGTTCGAGTTTCCGCGACAGGGCACCCGGCCCGGCGCGCAGGAGGGGGAGGCGGGCCGGTTCTGGCCCGCCGTGCGGCTGATTCTCTGGGCCGACCTGGTGATGTCGCTCGACAATGTGCTGGCGGTCGCGGGTGCGGCGCACGGCGACCCCGGCCTGTTGCTGTTTGGCCTGGCCCTGAGCATCCCGCTGGTGGTCGGGGCGAGCGGACTGCTCGCGCGGTGGATGGAGCGATGGCCGTTCCTGATCGACGCCGGCGCGGCCCTGCTCGGCAAGGTCGGGGCCGGGATGATCCTCACCGACCCGTTGGCGGCGCGGTTTTTCCCGGGCGACGGCGTCCGCCATGCGACCGAGGCAGGAGTCGCGCTGGGGGTGCTGGTCTGGTCACGCCTGCGCCGGGCCCGAACCAAGCACCAAGAACCCATCCCTCCCGCCCTCTGACCTCTGACATCTGACATCTGACATCTGGCCTCTGACATCTGACTTCTGGCATCTGACCTCTGGCTTCAGACATCTGGCATCTGACCACTGGCCTCCCTTGACACCGGCCCGTGCAGGCGTTGAAACCAGCCCGGCATGAAGCTTCTCCGCCATCTCCTCCTGGCCGCCGCCCTGCTGCTGCTGCCGGCGGTGCGGGCGCAAACCCCGCCCGCAGCCGCCCCCACCCCGGCGGTCCAACCGCCCGTCCCCGTTCCCAACCTGCCCGCCCCGCACTTTCTCGAGAGCCTGGTGGACTCGATGCTCGACCTGTTTCATGTGCAGCCCAGCGGGCACACGCCGATGCATTGGACGATCGCCGCCCTCTTCCTGATCCTCGCCATCCTGCTCCGCCGGGCGCTCACAACCGTGGTGTTTGGCTTTTTGAAAAAGCGCGTGGCCAAGGCCGCGCCCAGCCTGAACCTGCGGGTGCTGCCAGCCATCGAGGCACCGATCGGCGGGCTGATCGTGCTCACCGGCGTGCTGGCCGCCCTGAAGGTGCTGGGGCTCTCGGAGGTGAACCACTCCCGGATCGATTACGCCGCAGCCGTCGCCTATTCGCTCATGCTGCTGTGGCTGGTCCTGCAGGCGGTCAACGGCTTGCTGGACCACCTGCAGGATGCGGCCCGGGAAAAACAGCTGGGCGTCGCGGCGTTCATGCCTTGGATCAAAAAGTCGCTCCTCACCCTCGGCGTGATTTTTGGCGCCCTGAAGATCGCGCAGGGACTGGGCGCGGATGTGGGGGCGTTTCTCGCCGGCCTGGGCATCGGCGGCCTGGCGTTCGCGCTGGCGGCCCAGGACACCTTGGCCAACTTTTTCGGCTCCGTCGTGGTCGCAATCGACCAGCCGTTCAAGCTCGGCGAAATGGTGCTGATCGGCAAGCAGCAGGGGGTGGTCGAGGACATCGGCCTGCGCTCCACCAAGCTCCGGCTGCTGGACCAGTCGCTGGCCATCATCCCCAACAAGACCGTGGCGGCGGAGGCGGTCCAGAACCTTTCCCGGTTCACCGGCCGGCGTTCGGAGCAGATCATCAGCCTGACCTACGACACGAAACCCGAGCAGATGGAGCAGATCGTCGGGGACATCCGCCAGATGATCATCACCGAAGCGACGGTGGACGCGGCCACCGTGCAGGTCTATTTCCGCGACCTCAACCAGTCGTCGCTGGACCTGTGGGTGGTCTATCTGACGAAAGACCCCAACTACGACCACCACCTCGCGGCGCGGCAGCGGATCAACCTCGGGCTCATGCGCGCGGTGGCCGCGCGCGGCCTCTCCTTCGCCTTCCCGACCCAGGTGATGCACCTCGACGGCCCGGTCGCGAAGCAGCTCGCGGGGCAGGGCGGGTGAGGGGGGATCCCGTTGGGCTATGACAGGGAGGTTCTCTTCCAGAGCGCTGTCGAGGCCATCATCACCACCAGCTCGGCGAATTGCACGACGCCACCCGACGACGAATCACCACGGCGATCATTGCGGCCCTTCAAGCACAGCCCTGAGGGCACTCACCCGCCACCCGCGCGCACCTGCGCCTTCAACGCCTGCCACCGCGTCAGCCGCTCGGCGATGCGGGCCTCGTGGCCCACCGTCTTGGGGGTGTAGAGGGTCAGCGGCTTGGTCAAATAATCCTGGCCGGAGATATTTTCCTCGTAATCGTGCGAGTAGCGGTAGCCCCGGCCATGGCCGGCCTGTTTGCTGGCGGCCCCGCTCTTGTCGCGCAACGGCAGCGGCACGGGCTGCACCGGCCCGTCCTTGAGCGCGGCGTGGGCGGCGCCGAGCGCGAGCGTGGCGGAGTTGCTCTTGGGCGCGGTCGCGATGTAAAGCGTGGCGTGCGCGAGCGTGAGTTCCGCCTCGGGCAGGCCGACGAAGTCGCACGCGTGGTGCGCCGCAACCGCGAGCGGCAGCGCCAGCGGATCGGCGAGCCCCACATCCTCGCTCGCCAGAATCACGAGGCGCCGCGCGATAAAGCGGGGGTCCTCGCCCCCCGCGAGCATCTTGGCCAGCCAGTACATCGCGGCATCGGGGTCGCTCCCGCGGCAGCTCTTGATGAAGGCGGAGATGGTGTCGTAGTGCTCGTCCTCCCCGGCGTCGTAGCGGATGCGGCGCTCACGCGCGAAGAGTTCCAGCTCTCCGGCCGTGATGGGCGCGCCCACCGGCAGGCTAAGCGCGATGACCTCGAGGGCGTTGAGCGCGCGGCGCAGGTCGCCATCGCAGAGCCCGGCGAGACTGGCGAGAACCTGGTCGGCCGCGGAGTGGTGCCGCGCGCCCAGCCCGCGTTCCGGGTCGGTCAGCGCGCGACGGAGCACGGCGGCAACAGCGGCGGGCGCGAGTGGCTCCAGGCGGAACAGATGGCTGCGCGAGAGGAGCGGCGGGTTGATGTAGAAGCCGGGGTTGTGGGTGGTCGCGCCGATGAGCCGCACGACGCCCTCCTCCACGTCGGGCAGGAGAAGGTCCTGCTGCGATTTGTTGAAGCGGTGCAGCTCGTCGATGAAGAGGATGGTGGCGGCCTCCGGCCGGCGGCGCGCGGCGGCGAGCACGTCGCGCAGCTCGGCCGCGCCGGACAGCACGGCATTCACCCGCACAAAGCGGCTCTTGGTCTCGCGGGCGATGACCTCGGCGAAGCTGGTTTTGCCGGTGCCGGGTGGCCCGTAGAAAATCAGCGAGCCGAAGCGGTTTTGCGCGATGAGCCGCGGCAGCAGCCCGCCGGGTGCCAGCAGATGCTCCTGCCCGACGAGCTCAGCAAGCGCGCGCGGCCGCATGCGCGCCGCCAGCGGCTGCGCCGCCGGCGGCCGGGCGACGACAGGATCGTCGCCAAAGAGGTCGGGCTGATCGGAGAAAGGCATGCTTGAAACCACTAATGCACACTAATGGGCCCCAATGACAGCCCGGAGAAATCGGCCATCTGACCTCTCCCAACCCTCTGTTTCCTCAGTTGCCCCCTGTTCAAATCCGAATTCCGTCCTTTCGATCCGGGGTCAAAAATTAGCGTCGATTTGCGTCCCTTCGCGGTTGCACACTTAAGGGCATGACCAGCCGGAGCCTCCGTCATCGCGCACCGTTGTTGTGGCTCGTGCTGCCACTGCTGGCCGGGCTCTCGGCTGGGCGCTTGGGCTGGTTGCCGGCGTCTCCCACAGGGCTGGCCGGGGCTGCCGCAGGATTGGCGGCGCTGGCGGGCTTCACCGCGGGGCGTACGCCCCGCGTGTGGGCGGTGACCATGGGCCTCGCCATGATCCTCGCCGGCGGCGCCAGTTACACGCTCTACCGCGCGCATCTGCCCGCCTGGGACGCCCTGCCGCCGCGCGAGGCCCGGCTCACGCTGCGGGTCACCCGAACTTTCACCCCGACGGAGGCCCGCCGGGCGAGCGGGGCGGCGGTGGTCACCGCGGCCGACGCCCATCTGGCGTCCCTGCGCGGGCAAAGACTGTATTACGCGCTCACCCTGGCCGCGGGCGAGGCGGCGCCAATTCGCGGCGGCGAGATCGACGTGACCGGCGTGCTGCAAAGCCTGCCCGAGCGGCCGGTGCCGGACTCCTTTGAGGATTTCCTCGTGGGCGCGGGGCTGAACTTTGAGCTTACCCGCGGCCGCGTGACGGCGACCGTGCAGTCCGCCTCCGCCTACCAGCAGTTTTGCGCCCGGCTGCTGGTGCGGATGGACGCGCTGCTCCGCACGGGACTTGAGGCCCGGCCGGAGCAGGTGGCCGTCTATCGCGCGATGATGCTTGGCCAGAAGCGCGACCTGAGCCCCGAGCAGCACGACCTGTTCATGCACAGCGGCACCATGCACCTGTTTGCAATCAACGGGCTGCACATCGGGGTGGTGGCCGTCTCGCTTCACCTGTTGCTGGCGTTGCTGCGCTGCCCGCGCGCGGCGGCCAACGTCGTGGTACTCGCGGTCCTCTGGCTCGACGTGGACACAACCGGGGCGAGCCCGTCGGCCGTGCGGGCGTTTCTGATGGTGGCCATGCTGGAATCGGCGTGGATCATCCGCCGGCCCTCCAACCCGCTGGCGGCCATCACGGCGGCCGCGCTGCTCACGCTGCTCCTCGATCCGCTCGATTTTTTCAGCGCGAGCTTTGAGATGTCCTATGCGGTGGTGACGGCGATCCTCACCTTCGGGCTGCCGCTGGCGGAGCGCTGGCAGGCGGGATGGCCGGCGTTCCCCGACCTGCCGGAGGAGGCGTGGCGCTGGCACCATTGGATGCGGGCCAAGCTGCGGCGGCGGGCGTTCGATGTGCTGGGTCTCGGCTGCGCGGCGACGCTGGTAAGCACCCTCTCGGGGGTCGAGTTTTTCGGGGTGTTCGCGGCCGGGGCACTGGTGGCCAATCTCGTGCTGGTGCCGCTCGCGTCGGGTGTGATCATGGCGGGGGTGGCGTCACTCGTCTGCGGGCTGGCCGGCCTGGGCTGGGCGGGCCGGTGGTGCAATGAAGCGGCGGGCGCGCTGCTGGGACTGATCGACCTCTTGATCCGGCAGGGCACGCGGGTGCCGGGCGCGTTTTGGACGGCGCACTTCCGAACGGACTGGGCCGGGCCGGCGGCCATGGCGGCCGTGGTCGCCATGTGCCTCGCCGGTTACGCGACCGGGTGGCGCAAGGAACGCGGCGGGTTCTGGCCGCCGGTTGCGCTGGCGGCACTGGCCGTGATCGTGGGGGTGAAGTTCGGGTGAGGTCTGAAGCAAAGGGCGGCAGTCAAAAGTCAAAGGTCGCAGGTCGAAAGTCGGAGGCCGGACCAATGCCTTCGGAGTAACCACGGATTACACGGATGAACACGGATAATTCGCGGAAGACGATCCTACCTCCGTGACCTCCGGATCGTCTCCGCACTCTTCGTGTCCCAAATCCGCAATCCAAATTCCGCAATCCACAATTCACAATCAGTGCCCGGCGCCGGCGGTGTGCTCCTGGATGTATTCCTGTTTGAGTCCGAGCTCCTCGGGGGCGTGCAGGACGAGCATCTTCATGCGGATGTCGGCGGGCACCTGCGCGGCGGTGGCCTTGGAGATCACGATCATCAGGAAAAGGGAGAGTGGCACAGCCCAGATCGCGGGCTGGTCGCAGAGGATGCGGAGGAGGGGATGGGCGGCCCAGAAGGTGTTGAGGGGCGCGAAGCCGACGAAGACCTTGCCCATCGGACCCTTGTCGGTCGCAAGGGTGGAGAAGTTGGTGAGGGCCGCGGCGCCGAGCGCGCACAGCCCGCCGGTGAGCATGCCGGTGGCCGCGCCCTTCATTGTCATGCCGCGCCACCACACACTCATGAACAGCAGCGGGAAATAGCTCGCGGCCGCGATGGCGAACGCCTGGCCGACCATGAAGTTGATCTCCAGCGGCTCGACAAAGCAGCCGAGCAGCACGGCCACCCCGCCGATCAACACCGCCGAGATCTTGAAGGCCCGCAGCCGTTCGGCCGGGGTGGAGGCGGGGCGCAGCATCCGCCCGTACACATCGTGCGCCAGCGCCCCCGTCATCGAGACCAGCAGGCCGCTGAAGGTGCTCATGAACGCCGCGAACGCTCCCGCGCAGGTGATGCCGCTCAGGATCGAGCCGAGCACGCCGAACTTGGCGGCGAGCAGGGTCGGCAGCTCGAGCACGACCTTGTCAGTGCCCTTGGCCCCGACGCCCGAATACAGCTCCGGCATGAGGTTGCGCCCGATCACGCCAAAGATCGGCGGGAACACATAGAACACCCCGATGAGGATCATCACCCACATGGTGGTGCGCTTGGCCGCGCCGCCGTCGGGGTTGGTGTAGAAACGCACGAGGATGTGCGGCAGCCCGGCCGTGCCACAGACAAGCGCGATGATCAGCGAGTAGGTGTAAAGCAGCGAGTAGGGCCGCTGGTGGTCGGCGAGAAACGCAGCGCGCTGGTCGGCAGGCAGCGCCGCGGCCGCGGCGGCGACCGCCTTGGTCGTGAGCGGGCCGAACGGCGCGATCCACGCGGTGTCCTTGGGCGCCTTCTCCACGAGCGGCGCCCGGGCGGCCATCGCCATCGGCGCGGTGGTCTCGCCGGTCACGACATTGGCCCCGAGCTGCCCGTTGTAGAAACCGAAGACCGCCATCAGCACAAACACCGGCGCGCTGATCGCGAACAGCTTGATCCAATACTGGAAGGCCTGCACCAGCGTGATGCCCTTCATGCCGCCGAGTGAGACATTGAGCGTGATGACCGCGCCCACCAGCACCACCCCGACCCAGTAGGGCAGACCGGGGAAAATGTAGGCCAGCGTCGTGCCCGCGCCCTTCATCTGCGGCATCGTGTAGAAAAACCCGATGAAGAGCACAAAACACACGGCGATTTTGCGGAACAGCGGCGAGTCATACCGGCCCTCCGCGAAATCGGGGATCGTGTAGGCCCCGAATCGGCGCAGCGGACCCGCGATGAACAGCAGCAAAAACAGGTAGCCGCAGGCATAGCACACCGGATACCACAGCGCGTCGTAGCCGGACGACATCACCATCCCCGCGATGCCCATGAACGACGCCGCCGACAGGTATTCGCCCGAGATGGCGGAGGCGTTCCACCCGACCGACACCGAGCGGCCGGCGACGAAGAAGTCGCTCGCGGTTTTCGAACTGCGGGCGGACCAAAAACCCATCCCGATGGTCGCGACCACCGTGACCAGCGAGAAGGAGAGAATCCACGGATCGACCGCGGCGAGGGGGAGCAGCAGGAGGTGCATGGGGGCTCAGCGTTTGACCGACTTGACCTCGGCCGCCTCGAGCGCGATCGAGCGCCGGATGAAGAGCCAGGAGATGATCCACACAAAAGGGAAAAACAGCACGCCCAGGATGAGCCACGACCACGTGAAGCCGGCGACCCGGGTGGCCATGAGCGCGGGCGCGAAATAGTTCAGCAACGGCAGCCCGAGGAGCACGACCAGGAAGGTCGCGGCGCAGGCGATGGAGAGCTTGAGCTGGCGACGCATGAGCAGCCGGAGAAACGACTCGCTGTGAATCTGATCGTTGTCGGGGGGGGTGGGGGAGGACATCGTGCGGGTGAAAAAGGCAGAGGGCCCCGCGAGATGCAACCCGGTTTTCGGTGGTGCCTCTCGCGCTCGTTCTCGTTCCCCCCCTCCGCGACGAGGGCGTCGCGGCTCTAGGAACACCCAATCTCCGCCTTTGACAAAGCTCACGGGCTACAGCAATCTGCCCCCATGTCCAAGCCCACCCGCCCTCTGTCCCTGGTGCCCGCGATGCTCGCGCTCCTCGGGTTGGCGTCGGGTCTGGCGTTTGCCGCCGACACCCCGCCGTCCGCCCCGGCGACGCTTACTGGACCGCCGGCCTCCGGACCACTGCCGCTGCCGCCGCCGGTCGCATTCGACCCCGCCCTGCTCGCCAAGCCACCGACCATGATCGATGGCTACGCGCTACTGGGCTTCGACCGGCTCGCCGGCTTTCCCTTCACGCCAGCTCCCTTTGACCCCGCCACGTCCAAGCCCGGCACGCCCCCACCCTCATCGGCCGCGCAGATTCCCTCCACGATCAAGAAGTTTGACGCCCAGCCGGCCATCGTGACCGGCTTCATGCTGCCCACCAAGATGGAGAAGGGCCTGGTGACCGAGTTCCTCCTGGTGCGCAGCCCGATGATGTGCTGCTACGGCCAGGTGCCGAACATGAACGAGTGGGTGGTCGTGCAGGTTCCGAAGGGCGTGAAACCGCAGATGGACATCCCTGTTTCCTGCTACGGCAAGCTGCATGTGAAGGAGCAATTCGACAATGGTTTCCTCACCGGCATCTACCAGCTCGACGGCGAAAAGCTGACCGACGCGAAGGGTTGAGGGACGGAGAGCGGTCCCTTACCGCGAAATATCCCGCTGCGTCAGCACGCGGAAGCCGCGGGTGTGGAGGGCTTGGGCCGCGACGTCGGAATCCTCGATGCTGAGCGCCAGCGCCGACCGGCCGCCAGGGCGTTTCAGGAAACTGTACACGTAGTGGATGTTGATCTCGGCCTCCAAGAGCGCGGCCAGCACGCCCTTGAGGTCGCCCTCGTCGGCGATCTCCACCGCGAGCACGTCACACTCGGTGTAGGGAAAATCATTGTTGATCATCAGCTCCCGGGCCAGGTCGGGGTCGTCGACGATGAGGCGCAGGATGGAGCTGTCGGTCGTGTCGAGCACGGTGAGCGCCATGATGTGGACGTTGCTGGCCTTGAGCAGCGAGGTGAGATCAAAAAGCCGCCCCACGCGGTTCTCAGTGAAAACGGAGAACTGCTGGACCGGATCGGCAGCGGAGGTGACGGGAGAAGCCATGGTCGCGGGGCTGGCGGCGAAGGTGGGGGCCCGGCGGGGCCGGGTCAATGGTGGAGGCGAGGTGGCATAGGGATAGATGTCAGAGGCCAGAGGTCAGAGGTCAAATGTCGGAGGCCGGAGGTCGGACTAAGCTGCTCCGAGCCCTCGAACAAATGCGGCGAGGTCGCTGCAGCTCCAGGGAGGACCAATCAGCCCCACCACCCCCCGCCCAACGTTTTTGCCGTGCCCTCCGGGGTCCATGCCCCCAGCCTCGACCCACCGTGAACTCGTCACCGCCCAATCCCCAGGCCATCGTCCGCGCCCGCGCGCAGGCCGCCGCGGTGCTCGTGGTGCGCGGGATGGCGCTTAACCTCGTCCTCGCGGTGCTCAAGCTGACGGGGGGATTTTTCGGCCACACCTATGCACTGATCGCCGACGGGGCGGAGTCGCTGCTGGACGTGCTGTCGTCGCTGCTGGTGTGGGCGGGTTTCCGGGTGGCGGCCCGCCCGCCCGACGCCGACCACCCCTACGGCCACGGCAAGGCCGAGCCGCTGGCGGCGCTGGCGGTGGCGGTGTTCATCTTTGTCGCGGCCGGCGGGATTTCCTCGCGCGCGATCCAACTGATCATGACGCCACATGAGGTCCCCCACTGGTGGACGCTGCCGCTGCTGGCGGGGGTGGTGGCGGCCAAGGTGGGGTTTTCGCGGCGGATCGGCGTGGCGGGCGCCAAGACGGGGAGCACGGCGCTGGTCATCGAGGCGTGGCACCACTGGACCGACGCCATCACCTCGGCGGCGGCGTTTGTGGGCATCGCCATCGCGATCATCTGGCACTGGCCGGCCGCGGACGACTGGGCGGCGCTGTTTGCGTGCGTCGTGATCGCGTTCAACGGGGTGGGCATCTTTCAAAAGGCGCTGGGCGACGTGATGGACACGGCGGTGTCGGCGGCGTTCGAGCACGAGGTGCGGGCGGTCGCGCTCGGCGTGGCCGGCGTGCGTGCGCTCGACAAATGCCGGGTGCGCAAAAGCGGCCTCAGCCATCTGGTGGACATCCATGTGCGGGTGGACGGCGACCTGACCGTGCGCGAGGGCCACGACATCGCACACGCGGTGAAGGACGCGCTGCTCGCCTCCGTCCCCCACTCCATCAGCGACGTGTCGGTGCACATCGAGCCGGCAAAAGGAAAAGGCTGAAAGCTGAAAGGCTGAATCTAAAAGCCGCAGCAGGTTGACACAGAGCGCACGAGAGGGGACCAAGAGGTCAGGGAGCAAACACCTGACCAGTCCTGAGTGGCTGCACCCCTCCCACCCGGCACCGTCGGTGACATCAAAACCTTACCGCCGCAGGATTTATTTCTCTGTGACCTCGGTTTTTCCTCTGTGGCCTCTGTGACCAATGTCCGAATTTAGGCTTACTCGTCCAGCTTACGGGCCAGCTTCCAGCCGGCGTACACGCCGACCACGCTGCCGATGCCGCTGAGGACAAAATTGCCCAGTGAAATCCAGTCCATACCGAAGGCGCCGGCGATCATGCCGCCGGCGATGCCGCCCACGGTCGTGCCGGCAAAGATGCAGATCTTCATCATGCCCGGCGAAAAAACCAAAATCCGCGGGTGATGCAATCCCGATTGCAGTCCCGCCCGCGCCCGGCACAATTCTTGCGCATAATATCACAATCCAGGCGCTGCCTCCCGGCCGTGCTGCGGATAATTTATTCCCATGAGCCTCCGCCCTCCCGCCCTCCCGCTCAGCACCAACGCCCCGCTGCTCAAGTGGGTCGATAAAATGGCCGCGCTCACCCGGCCCGCGGCCATCCACTGGGTGGACGGCTCGGCGGCGGAATACGACGCGCTCTGCGCGCAGCTCGTCGCCACCGGCACGTTCACCAAGCTCAATGAAAAGCTCTGGCCCGGCTGCTTCCTGGCGCGCTCCGACCCCGGCGACGTGGCCCGCGTCGAGGACCGCACGTTCATCTGCTCGCTCTCGAAGGACAACGCCGGCCCGACCAACAACTGGGTCAACCCGTTTGAGATGCGGAAAAAGCTGAAGGAAGTGTTCACCGGCTGCATGGCGGGCCGCACGATGTATGTGCTGCCGTTCAGCATGGGGCCGGTCGGCTCGCCAATGGCGCAGCTGGGCGTGCAGCTGACGGACTCGCCCTATGTGGTCGTCAACACGCGCATCATGGCCCGGATCGGTCTGCCGGTGCTCCGCGAGATCGACCGCGGCGAAAAGCGGGTCGTGCCCTGCCTGCACTCGGTGGGCGCGCCGCTGGCGGCGGGCGCGAAGGATGTGCCGTGGCCGTGCAACCCCGACAAATACATCGTCCACTTCCCCGAGTCGCGCGAGATCTGGAGCTACGGCTCCGGCTACGGCGGCAACGCGCTGCTGGGCAAAAAGTGCTTCGCCCTGCGCATCGCCTCCAACCTCGCGCGCGACGAGGGCTGGCTGGCGGAGCACATGCTCATTCTCGGCGTGGAGAACCCCAAGGGGGAAAAGACCTACGTGGCGGCGGCGTTTCCCAGCGCCTGCGGCAAGACGAACTTCGCCATGATGATCCCGCCGGCGCACTTCGCGGCGCAGGGCTGGAAAATCTGGACGGTCGGCGACGACATCGCGTGGCTGAAGCCCGACGCGGCCGGCCGGCTCCGCGCGATCAACCCCGAGGCCGGCTTCTTCGGCGTCGCCCCCGGCACGTCGGTGAAGACCAACCCGAACGCGATGGCGTCGCTCGCGCGCCACACCATCTTCACCAATGTCGCGCTCACGCCGGACGGCGGCGTGTGGTGGGAAGGCATGACCGACACCCCACCCGCCGAGTGCGTGGACTGGCAGGGAAGGAAGTGGACGCCCGCGCTGGCGAAGGAAACCGGCGCGAAGGCGGCGCACCCCAACTCGCGCTTCACCGCGCCCGCCGCGCAGTGCCCCACCATCGATCCCGACTGGGAGAACCCGGCCGGCGTGCCGATCAGCGCGATCATCTTCGGCGGCCGGCGCGCGACCACCATGCCGCTGGTGTACCAGGCATTCAACTGGAGCGCGGGCGTCTACGCCGGGGCGACGATGGGCAGCGAGATGACGGCGGCCGCGGCCGGAACCATCGGGCAGGTGCGCCGCGACCCGATGGCGATGCTGCCGTTCTGCGGCTACCACATGGGGGACTATTTCCGCCACTGGATCTCGATGCAGAAGAAACTCACGGAGACCCCGCGCATTTTCCACGTCAACTGGTTCCGCAAGGGGGCGGACGGCAAGTTCCTCTGGCCGGGGTTTTCGGAGAACATGCGGGTGCTGCAATGGATCGTGGCCCGCGCCCGCGGCCGGGCGCTCGGGCAGGAGACCCCCATCGGCTGGGTGCCGCACCACGAGGACCTTGACTGGGCCGGCCTGGACTTCCCCCGGGAGCAGTTTACGCAGCTGCAGGCGGTGGACCGCGCGGCGTGGCAGAAGGAGGTCCTCGGCCACGAGGAGCTCTTCATCGCGCTGCACGACCACCTGCCGAAGGAGATGGTCTACGAGCGCGAGCTGCTGATCTGCCGGCTATAACGTTCAGAGCGCGACCGCCCCTGATCGCCTGCGGGCATGGCCATTTGCGCGGTTAGCCCCCGCCCTTTATCCGTGCCCATCCGTGTAATCCGTGGTAAAAAGCCCGTTCGCCGTCGCCCAATGCCCCTCGCCACCGAACTCTTTGACTACCCGCTGCCTCCCCACCTGGTCGCGCAGACGCCGGTCGCGCGGCGCGACCAGTCGCGGCTGCTGGTCGTCCATCGAGCCACGCGGCAGCTCGAACACACCGTCTTCGCCGAATTGCCACGCTTTCTCCACGCGGGGGACACGCTGTTTCGCAACACGGCCGCCGTGCTGCCCGCCCGCCTGCACGCGGTGCGGCCAACGGGCGGCCGGGTCGAGTGCTTTTTGCTCCGGCCGCTCGAAGGCGAATCAACCCAAGTCTGGCGCTGCCTGGTGAAACCCGGCAAGAAACTGCCGGTCGGCGCGGGGTTCGCGGATCCGGGCGGCGGCTGGGCCGGGGTGATCACCGCGAAGGAATCCGACGGCTCGGTGTGGGTGCGGTTCACCACGCCCGGCGACGAACCAATCACCATGGTGGCCAACCGGCTGGGCGAGGTGCCGCTGCCGCCCTATATTGAGCGGCCGCTGCCCGATGGGAGTCTGCCCTCGGAGGCGGGGGCACAACGCGTGCAGGACCGGGACCGCTACCAGACGGTCTATGCGGACCGCGCGCGGCAGGTGGCGGTGGCCGCGCCGACCGCCGGCCTGCACTTCACCCCCGAGCTGCTCGCGGTGCTGGCCGCGCAGGGAGTCACCACCGCCGACCTCACCCTGCATGTCGGTCTGGGCACGTTCAAACCGATCACGACCGACACGATCGAGGCGCATGCCATCCATCGCGAAATCTACGAGCTGCCCGCCGCCACGCAGGACGCCCTGCGAACGCCCCGGGCCGGGCGCCGAATCGCCGTCGGCACGACGACCGTTCGCAGCGTGGAGGATTTCCTGGCGGGCGGGTGGAGCGACTTGACCGCCAGCCGCCCTCCGAACTCAAACCAGCGCGTTGGGGTCCCAGCCTTCGCACAAGGCTTCGGCGGGCACGGCAACGCGCTCCACCCCGGTCAGACGCATATCGCCGAGGCGGGGATTTTCATCTACCCGCCCCGTGAGTTTCTCGGGGTGGACGCGTTGATCACCAATTTTCACCAACCCCGCTCAACCCTGCTCTGCCTCGTGGCGGCGTTTCTCACGCCCGGTTCCACCGGGGGCATCGCCTGGCTCAAGGAGATCTACGCCGAGGCCGTCGCCCGCGAATACCGGTTCTTCAGCTACGGCGACGCGATGCTGATCCTGTGAGTACCGGCAGCCATGAACTCGAGAACCCGGAAGGGTTTCACGGAGAACACCGAGGACGGACACAGAGTTCACAGAGCAAAACACTTATGCCAACGGCTGATTCCATGATGAAGGCCGACCTTTCTTTTTCCCACCCAGGCCTCACACTGTCAGCCCCATGAGCCCCGACGAACTCCAGACCCTGATCGAAGACGCCACGTTTGACCACGCGACCGGGGCGAGCGAAACCGCGCTGGCCAAACTCGGCCGGGCCACCGCCGCCGCGCCAGACTCATTTGAGGCCTGGCATGCGCTGGCCGAGGTGAATTTCGCCGTCCGCCACCTCGACGCGGCGCTGGCCGCCGCGGAGCGCGCGCACGCGCTGCGGCCCGGTGACCTCTTCATCAACACCACCCTCTCGCGGGTCTGGATGGAGCGCGGCGACAAAACCAAGGCCGAGCACTTCGGCGCCCAGGCAAAAATCGGCAGTTGGAAGGACCAGCTGCAAAACCCCGACGCGCATACCGGCGGCGTCGGGTAGGTTCAGCCTAAAGCCCTTCTGTATCCGTGTTTATCCGTGTCCTACTTGTCGCGCCGTAGCTTTGGCAAAGGCGGATCCGTGGTGAAACAACTCCGACCTCCGTTCCTGATTCCCTGATTTCCAAATCAATTCCTAATCTGGAACTCAGGAACGCAGGTCAGCCCTGTTCCTCTTGGGGCATTCAGCGCAGCCCACCGGAGCCGGGAGGAACTTTGCGACTCCGCCCCATCGCGAGATAGAGCATTGAGCCAAAAAAAGGCACAAAGATAATCACCACCAGCCAGACGACCTTGTCGTTGCCGGCGAAGTTGCCGTTCAGGCAGTCGATCAGCGCCCACAGCCAGCAGCCAAAATAAGCCAGCATGAACAGGCCGGCAAACATGAAGCCAAAGGCGGGGAAGAACATGGGCATAACGGGTGGGGTTGGCGTCTCGCTGCCCCCGATCAGGCCCGGTGCGACCGGCCGGCGCAAGTCCGTATTCCCCCGCTGCCGCCAGCCGCAGTCGACGGCCGGCGCACGAATTTCCGTGCCATCCCGCCGGGGGGTCGGCCAAACTGGCGGTCCTTCTCCCGTGCGCCCGCAACGCTTCGATCAGGCCAGACCCTTCCTCACGCTCGGCATTGTCGCCCTGGTGTGGTTGCTCGTACCCGCCGTCGTGAAGCGGTTTGCCCGTGCCAGCTTTTACGAGCTGCAGGCCCCTGGCGAGGTGACGGCCGCCGGGGTGCGGCAGTTGCAGGAGTTCTGGGCACTGCGCACCCGGTCCGCCGACGACCTCATCGCGGCCGGGAAGCAGACCGCCGACGCCCTCGCCTTCTATGAACTGAGCGCGCGGCAGCAGGAGCAGCTCGCGGCGGAGAACGAGCGGCTGCGGGCGTTGCTCAACCTGCCGGCCGACCCCGGCTGGCATTACGAGCAGGCGCGCGTCGTGCGCCGCGATTTCTCCGCCTGGTGGCAGCAGCTCATCATCCGTAAAGGGACGGACTACCACATCCCGGTCGGCGCGCCGGTGGTCTACGCCGGCGGCGTGGCGGGCCGCGTGCGGGAGGTGGGCGCGCACACCTCGGTGGTTGAGCTGATCAGCAGCCCCGGGCTGCGGCTCGCGGCGGTGGTCGAGGGCGACACCCGCCCCGTCAGTTACCAGGGCGGCGAAAACCCCGCGTTCGGGGCGTCGCGCGGCACGGTGGAATATGTGCCGCTGGACGTGATCACCCTGATCGGGGCGCCGCGCCGGCTCCTCACCTCCGGCCTGGGCGGGGTGTTTCCGGCGGGACTGCCCATCGGCACACTGACCCACGCCGAGCCGGCCCCGGACGGGCTGTTCAAAACCGGCGAGGTGCGGCTCGACCCGGCGTTGTCCGAGCTCACCGAGGTCACCGTGCTGGTGCCGCTGCACCCCGAGGAAACCGCCCCGCCGGTCCCCGCGCCATGAACCACCGCCTTCACCCGGCCGTCCTGCTCCTGCTCGGCAATATCATCCTGGTGACCATGGTCGCCCAGGCGAACCACTATCTCGCGGCCTGGCAGCTCCACCTGTGGCTGGGCGGGTTGCTCGTGACGCCCGCGGCGCTCTCCGCCCGGCACCGTGCCGGTGCCGCCGTGGTGTTCCTGACCGGACTGGCGATGGATGCGACCTCCCCGGTCGCGTTTGGCACACAGGCGCTGGTGCTACTGGCCGGGCACGCCCTGGTTTACACCTGGCGCGACCGGCTCGCGCGCAGCGAGGCGACGGCCCAGGCGATGGCCGCGCTCACCGCCAACCTCGTCACCTTCCTGCTCCTCGCCGTGGCGGAAAGCTTCACCGCGCCCCGGCCCGGCGGCGCCCTGGGGCGGCTGCTGGCCGATCTGGTCGCCTCGCAGCTCGTGCTCGCGTTGGTCGCGCCTTGGTTCTGTGCGCTGCAAGCCCGCCTGCTCGCGCCCGCCGGCGGGCGCGACGCCAACTGACCGCCATGCCCCGCCCCACCGCCAACCTCCCACCGGAGACCCACACCCAAAAGGCCTATAACCCGCGGGTGCTGCTGTTTCACGGCGTGGTCGCCATCCTGTTGCTCACCCTCGCCGGCGGTCTGGCCTGGCGGCAACTCCTGCGCACCGACGACGACCATGAGCGCGAGCGCAGGCAGAGCCAGCGACGCGTCCTGGTGCCCGGGCCGCGGGGCAACATCTTCGACCGCGAAGGCCGCCTGCTGGCCGGCAACCGCGCGCGCTTCGGCGTCACCCTCGCCCTGGACGAGCTGCACACCAAATTTCACGGCCAATACGTCAAAATCCGCGACAACTACCGCGCCCATGGGGACAAGGACCTGCCCACCACCGCGCAGATGGAGCAGATCGCACGCTTCACCGTGGTGCAAGATTACCTCCAATCCATCAACGACACCCTGAAACCCCTGGGCCGCCCGGAGCAGCTGCTTGACGGCGAGGCGCTCGAACGCCACTTCGAGCAGCAACTGCTGCTGCCCTACCTCCTGGTGAACGACCTCACCCCCTCGGAATATGCGCGCCTGATCGAGCAGCTCCCGGCGGCCTCGCCGCTGCAGGTCTATGCCTCCAGCGTCCGCTCCTATCCCCGCGGACCGCTCGCCGCGCATGTGCTCGGCTATGTGGCCGCCGCGGACGACGCCCGGCCCGCTGACAACCACCCGGACGAGGACGACACCGCGGCCCCACCGGAGATTTTCCCCGGCGCGGACCTGGCGACCTTCAAGCTAAAGGGCACGGTCGGCCGCCTCGGACTGGAGGCCCGTTTCGACGACCTGCTCCAAGGCGAGACCGGCGGCGCGATTTATCGGGTGAGCCCTGCGGGCTACCGGATCAACCCCCCGCTGGAGAAATACGCCCCCGTGGCCGGCCATGACCTGACGACCTCGCTGGACGTCGACCTCCAGGCCGCCGCAGAGGACTCGCTGGGCGAGCAAACCGGCTCGGCGGTGGCACTCGACGTGAACACCGGGGAGGTCCTCGTCCTCGCCAGCGCCCCCGGCTACAATCTCCAGGATTTCACCCCCCGGCTCAGCAATGCCGCCGCTGCAGACATCAACACCCGCGGTGCATGGTTCGACCGTGCGGTCAACGGGCTCTACCCGCCCGGGTCCACCTTCAAGCTCATCACCACGATCGCCGCGCTTCAGGCCGGCGCCATCACGCCCGACGAGCCCATTGTCGATTGCGAGGGCACGCTGGCCATCGGCGGTCATGTCTTCACCTGCGACAACGGGCTGGGCCAGCATGGCGAAATCCTCCTCCGCGACGCGATCGCGCAGAGCTGCGACATCTATTTCTACACCGCCGGCCTGCGGACCAAGCCGGAGGTGATCGCCCGGGAGGCGCGGCGCTTCCAACTCGACCAACCGAGCGGCCTGGAGCTGACCGGCGAAACCCGGCGGGCGATCATCCCGGACCCGAACTGGAAAAAGGAGCACCAACACCAGGACTGGTACCAGGGGGACACCGCGAACATGTCCATCGGCCAGGGATTTGTGCGCGTCACCCCACTGCGAATGGCGTGTCTGGCTGCGTCCCTCGCGCGAAACGAGATCGCGACGACGCCGACGCTGCTGCACAATCCCAACGCGCCGGTGCAACATCATGAGGCCATCGGCCTCACGCCCGAGCAGCGGGCGGTGCTGCTCGCCGGGATGGAAGGCTGCACCACCACAGGGACGGCAAAAATTTTGTCATCGGATGTGGGTGAATTGCATAAAATCCCCAACCTGCGGATTGCGGGCAAGACGGGCACCGCCCAAATCCCCGACAAAAAAAACATCGCCTGGTTCATCTGCTTTGCGCCCTTGGATAACCCCCGGATCGCCATCGCCGTGGCGGTGGAGGGAGAGAAGTCCGGCGAAACCACCGCTGGCGGTCAATACGCCGCACCCATTGCGCAGGCGATCCTCCGCAAGTGGAACGAAAAGCAGCTCAGCCAGGCATCGGCGGCCCCCGTGGTCCTGTTTCCGACGCCGCCGGCCACACCCCCGGCACCCTAGCAGGCGGGACGCAGCAAATTCCGGTCAAAAAGACCGCCGCTCAGGCCAGCGCCGGCACCTCGGTTAGAAGCTTCTCGATCCGCTCCTTGGAAAGGAGGATCATTTGCCACAAAGAAGCACAAGAAATCTTTCCCTGCGGCTTGACCGCCCATCGCGCCTATAGGCGCGCGGGAAGTTTCCGGCGAAACTTGCATTAATTTTTGTGCCTTTTTGTGGCCAAACGAATTCCGCCGCCGCTCACTTCAGCCCAGGCGCCTCGGCCATGAGTTTCTCGATCCGCTCCTTGGACCAGCGCACCTCGTCCACGGTCAGCCGCGGGCTGAACTCCATGGTGAGCAGCTGGTCGGGCCGCCAGAACTCGCTGACCATCTTGAAGTCCACCTTGCCCGTGCCCACCGGCTGGTGGTCCCGGCCCTCGTGGCTCACGTCGTGGAGGTGAAAGCCGAGAAGGCGGGGGGCCATTTTCTCGAGGTGCGCACGGTGGCTGAGGAGGCCGAAACTCTCCTTGATCTTGGCGTGGCCGGTGTCGTGCCAGTAGCCGCAGGGATTGGGCTGCGGCAGGCTCTCAAACAGCGCGGTGAACTCGTCGTCGAGCGGCAGTTCCTCAAATTTCTCCCGGTTCTCGAAGCCAAGGCGAACCCCCCGGTCCGAGGCGTAGGCGAGGATCTCGTTGATGCCGCTTTTGGTGTGCTCCCAATAGGGCGGCATGCGCTTACGGAGCTTGGTCAGGGCCTTGCGGAGGGCTTTCTGATAGGAGGGGTCGTCAGCGACGACGGTGTCGGGCCGGTCGGCGAGGAAGGCCTTGAGCTTGCGGCCGGGATTGAGCCAGAAAAAACGCACGCTGCCAAGGTGGCACACCAGCACCTGGGCCTTGACCTGGGCGGCAAAGTCAATCGAGCGCCTGGTCTGCCGCAGCCACTGTTCGCGCTCGCGCTCGTCGGGCGCGGAGGGCTCGAAGAGATTGGGTGCCGGCATGACGATGCCGGTCGGCAGCGGGCAGAAATTGTGGGTCGAACTGATCTTGATGAAGCCCTCGTCGAGCGCCTGGATGATGCCGGGCACAAGCACGATGCGGATGCCGTGGCTGAGCTCGGCGTGGGTGTAGCCCAGGTCGGCGATTTCGCGCAGCATCGCGTATCCGTCAGTGTGGCGGAACGAGTTCCAACTGGTCGAAAGGGCGAGCAGGGGCTTCACAAGGGGCAAAAGAGTGCAAGGCAGGGGGGACGGCCGCAACCAAACAAAAGCCGCGCCGGCCCGGTGGCGGGCGCAGGCGCGGCGGCAAAGGCAAACCGGGGGATCATTCCGCGTAGCGGCGGCGCAGCATCGCGGTGAAGGCCATGACCTTCTCCTTGCGGCGGCGGCGCTCGCACGGCTTCTCGTTGTAGCGCTTCGCGCGGACACCCTTGATGATGTTCTCGCGGTCGAGTTTCTTCTTCATGCGGCGCAGGGCGCGGTCAACGGGCTCGTTTTTGCGGATTTTGATTTCGATGGACATGGGGACGGACGGGAAAGGTTGGAGGGAAAAGAGTTGATCGAACCAGCCCGGGGGCCGGGCGTCAACGGCTTTTTTCAGGGGGCGAAACCGTGTAAACGGAAGGATTTAACAGGAGGAAACGGAGTTTTGGAACCGCTAATGGACGCGAATTCACGCGAATGGAGTGAAAGATGAAGATCCCTGGTAAGGTTGCGCGAGGGCGGGTGGCAGTCCGGCGTTCGGCGGACTCCAACCTCGAACCGGCGCGTTGGGGACAACGCGCCCCACCTTTCGGTCCTCCCGGAGGATTCAAAAGTGAAGGTGCAGCAATCCTGCGCCCCCTTTTGAACCGAGCTCTCCGCTTCCTTCGATTAGCGCAGATCAGCGAAGATTAGCGGTCAAATCCTTCCTGCCTCCGTTTCCTCTGTTACCTCCTGTTCAAACTCCGATTCAGTCATCCATCCGACTTCTTCCTTGTCTCCCTTTCTTCGTTCCCTTCGTTGCCTTCTGTTCAAAATCCTCGTCTGTTCCCTCCCTTGTCCTCCGCCGACCAAAAATTTGTCCACCTGCACGTCCACAGCGACTACAGCCTGCTGGACGGCGCCTGCCGCATCGACCGGCTGATGGACCGGGCGGCCGAGCTGGGCATGGGCGCGCTCGCCCTGACCGACCATGGCAACCTGTTCGGCGCAATTGATTTCTACAACACGGCCAAGTCCAAGGGGATCAAGCCGCTGATCGGCTGCGAGCTCTACCTCGCCCCCGGCTCGCGCCTGGAGCGTCAGGGTCGGTCGGATGACGGCAAAAACATCTTCCACCTCGGCCTGCTGGCGAAAAACCTCACCGGCTACCAGAACCTGCTCAAGCTCGTCTCCGACGCCCACCTGAAGGGGTTTTACTACAAGCCGCGCACGGACCTGGAAACGCTGGCCAGCCATGCCAGCGGGCTGATCGGCTTCACCGGCTGCCTCGCGTCGCTGGTGCCGCAACATCTGCTCAACGACCGCCCGGAACTCGCCCGGCAGGCATGCGGGCGCTTTGTGGAGATTTTCGGACGCGAAAACTATTTCGTCGAGATCCAGGACCACGGCCTGCCCGAGCAGCGCAAGATCATCCCCGGGCTGCTCGAACTCGGCGAGGAGTTCGGACTCAAGGTGATTTGCACCAATGATGTCCATTATGTGCGCGCCCAGGACGCCGGACCGCACGACGCCATGCTCTGCATCCAGACCGGGTCGAAGATCGCCGATGAAAAGCGGATGCGCTTCACCGGGGACCAGTTTTACCTGAAATCGCGGGAGGAGATGGCCAAAACCTTTGCCGAGGTGCCGGAGTCGGTTCCCAACACGCAACTGGTCGCCGACATGTGCGACCTCACCATTGATTTCCCCAAGGGCAGCGACCGCTACCCGAAATACCCGCTGCCGCCCGAGATTTCCTCCAAAACCGACCGCGCTGGCTACCTGCGCGAACTCTGCCTCGCCGGCTTGAAAACCCGCTATGGGGTGGAGTATGCGGCCCCCGCGCCTGCCTCCGACAATTCCGCAGTCCGCACTCCGCAGTCCGCACTCATCCAGACTCTCAGCACGCGTCTCGACTTCGAGTTGGGCGTCATCAATCAGACGGGCTTTATCGACTACTTTCTTGTGGTCTGGGATTTCATCGCGTGGGCGAGGGCGCAGGGCATCCCGGTCGGGCCCGGGCGCGGCTCGGGCGCGGGCTGCCTGGTCGCGTATGTGCTCGGGATCACCAACCTCGACCCACTGCGGTTCAAGCTGCTCTTTGAGCGCTTCCTCAACCCGGAGCGCGTCTCACCGCCGGACTTCGACATCGACTTCTGCATGCGGCGGCGGGGCGAGGTCATCGAGTATGTCCGCAAGAAATATGGCAACGACTGCGTGGCCAACATCATCACCTTCGGCACGCTGGGCGCGAAGATGGTCATCCGCGACGTCTCACGCGTGCACAGCCTGCCCTACGCCGAGGCCGACCGCCTGGCCAAGATGATCCCGGACGAGCTGAACATCTCGCTGGAGGACGCGGTGAAGAAATCGGCCGAGCTGCGCGACGAGGTCGCGCGCAACCCTGCCACGAAGAAGATCTTCGACCAGGCGCTCGTGCTCGAAGGCATGGTGCGCAACACCGGCAAGCACGCCGCCGGCATCATCATCACCGACCGGCCGCTGGAGGAGTTTGTGCCGCTGACCGAGCAAGAGGGCGATGTGACCGTGCAATACGACATGAACGCCGTGTCCAAGCTCGGGCTGCTCAAGATGGACTTTCTCGGCCTCAAGACCCTCACGGTCATCGCCGACGCGGTGGAAAACATCCGCCGCACGGCGGACCCCGCGTTTGACATTGAAAAAATCCCGCTCGACGACGCCAAAACCTTCGCCCTGCTGAACTCCGGCCGCACGACCGGGGTGTTCCAGCTGGAATCGGGTGGGATGCAAAACCTCTGCCGCCAGATCGGACTGGCGACGATTGACGAGATTGTCGCGCTGATCGCGCTCTACCGGCCCGGCCCGATGGAGTGGATCCCCGACTATGTGCGCGGCAAGAAGGACCCGGACACGGTCACGTTTCCCCACCCGCTGCTGGAGGAGGTCTGCCGCGAGACCTACGGGGTGATGGTCTACCAGGAGCAGGTGATGGAGGCGGCGAAGATCATCGCCGGCTACACGCTGGGCGGCGCCGACATGCTCCGGCGCGCGATGGGAAAAAAAGACGCGGCGGCGATGGCGAAGGAGCGGGCGAAATTCGTCGCGGGCGCCAAGCGCGTGAACGGCATCGACGAGAAGACCGCCGACGCGATTTTCAACATCCTGGATAAGTTTGCCGGCTACGGATTCAACAAGTCGCACTCCGCCGCGTATGCGATCCTGAGCTACCAGACCGGTTTCCTGAAGGCCAATCATCCGGTCCAGTTCATGGCGGCGATGCTCAGCTCCGAGCTCGGCAACGCGGAAAAAGTCGCGCATTTCGTCGGCGAGTGCGAGGCGATGGGGCTGAAGGTGCTGGGCCCCGACGTGAACGAGTCGCGCGAGATGTTCACCCCGGTCGGGGGAAAAATCCGTTTCGGCCTGGCGGGGGTGAAAGGGGTGGGCGAGCTCGCCGCGCAGAAAATCATTGCCGAGCGGGAGGCCGGCGGGCCGTTTGCCGGGTTCGACCATTTCATCGCACGCGTCGACGGCCGCGCGATCAACAAGCGGGTGCTGGAGCATCTGGTGAAAACCGGGGCGTTCGATTTCAGCGGGGAAGGCCGGAAGAAGCTGTTCGACGGCATTGACGCCGCGATGTCGGCGGTCGCCGCGCACGCCCGCGACAAGGCGGCCGGTCAGCACAGTTTCATGGACATGTTTGTGGAGGAGCCGGCCGCCCAACCTCCTCCCAGTTTGTCGAACCCACGGGCCGGTGAGGCTGCGGGGCCCGGGAGCGGGGCCGATGACTTCACCTCGGCGGAGCGCCTGGCCTTTGAAAAGGAGCTGCTCGGTTTCTATGTGTCCGGCCACCCGATGGCGCAGTATGCCGGGCTGGCGGCCGCGATCGACACCGGCCCGATCGACGAGCTGACGCAGCTCGGGGACCGTGCGGAGTTCCGCCTGTGCGGCATCGCCAGCGGCATCACGAAGAAACTCGCGAAGAAGGACAACCGCCCCTGGGCGGCGTTCACCCTGGCGACCCTGCGCGCCGCCGCCCCGCTCAACATGTTTGCCGACGCCTACGCGGCGTATGGCACCGCGCTCGCCGAAAACGCGGTGGTGCTCGTGCTGGGCAACGTCCTGGCGGGCAACGACGGCACGCGCCTGAACATCAAGGAATGCTATCCCCTGGACGCCGCGGTTGCCGGCTTGGTGCGCCGGGTCACCTGGCTGGTGCATCCGGACCACGCTGAGCTGCCGGCGTTTCTGCGGCTGGTACGTGAGACCCTGAACACGCAGACCGGCGACACCCGCGTGGGCTTTGCCTTCCTCTTTGAGGACCGGGTCGCCCCCATCGCCGAGGCGAGCAACGCCCTCGGGTGGAAGCTCTCCGCGCCCGTTTTCCAAAAGCTCCAGTCCCACCCTGCGGTCGCGGGGGTGCTGCTGGAGACCAAGCCCCTGGAGCTGAAGCAGGACCGACGCTGGGCCAAGAAATAATGCGGAATGCGGAGTGCGGAATGAAGCCATTGCACTACATTTGAGAAGTAAACAAAGCTGTGGCAGAAAAGGTAGGGCGAGGCGTCCCGGCCGAGCCGCAGCCGATGGTGGAGCGCGTTGGCCCCAACGCGCTGGGCCGACGGTGGTCCAAGCGTCTTGAGGTCAAGCCGCTCCACCTGAGAATGGGTTCCCAAGGGAGCCCGATCAAGCGCGCCGGGACGTCGCACTCCACCTGCCGACGGTTCCGCAATCCGAACTCCGCAATCCGCAATACCAGTTTTACCCCCTTGCCTTGAGCACGGCCATGACGGCCGGGCTGCCCTGCGATCCTTCGGGTACGACTGCCCCGGCCACCAGCAGCGCTGAGGCGCAGGCGGCGTAATCGCCCTTCGGATTCCGGCAATTCATCGAACCGTGGGCGCACCAGCCGAGGGGAGTGGCATGGTACATGGTCTCGACCACGCCGACCGGTGCCCCAGCGCGCAGCAGCACGCGCAGGGGCTCGAGCCAGCCCCACCACGCCGCCAGATGCAGGGCAGTCTCGCCGTGCTCGCCGATGACCCCAAAGTCGAAGCCCAGCTCGCGCATCAGTTCCAAGGTCGCTCCCCTGCCCTCGCGCGCTGCCTGGTGCACCGCCGTCGGATCCTCTCCGGCCAGTTGTTGGATGACTTGCGGATGGGCCGCGCGCACCACCCGCGCCGCCGCGGCGTCCGCGCGCAGACACGCGCCCATCAACTCGTCGGTCGCGGTCGCCGTCTCCTTGGCCCCGTGCGCCCGCAAGAACGCGGCGAGTTCGGTGCGCCCGCACCGCACCGCCAGGGTCAACGGGGTGCGGCCGTCCTGGCGCGGCCGGTTCACGTCGGCGCCGTGTGCGACCAAGGCGGCGGCCAGGACCACCGGCCAGCCTTGCCGGACAAGCAAATGCAGGGCCGTCTCGTTCTGCTTGTCCACGTAGCTGGCCACATTCGGGTCGGCCCCGTGTTCCAGCAGCCAGCGGATGCCCTCGCCCGCCGGGCCCGCCATTGGACTCTGCGGATCATGCCCCAGCAAGAAGTAGATCGGAGTGTTGCCCCATGGTTGCTGCCGGCGCCCAAAATCCGCCCCCGCCAAGGCCAAGGCCTCCAGGCACCCGCGGTGATTTTTCTCCGCTGCGTGATAGATGGACTCACCGTCGTCGGTCTTCGCCCCGGCCTGCAACAAGGTGCGGGCGAGTTGCGGGTAATTGTTGCGGCCGGTCGCCGCGTAGAGCGCGGGCAGCCGGCTCTCCGGCCAGTCGCGGTCGAACCAGGTGGCGTTGGCGTCGGCCCCTTGGGCGAGCAGCAGTTCGGCGCAGGCGGCCCGCGCGGCGTCATCGCCGCCCAGTTGCCCGAGGGCCACATACGCGAGCGGCTCCGCGTCACAGATTCCGCCCCGGGTCTTGGCCAAAGCGGGGGCACGGACCAGTTGCTCCCGCAGTCCCTCAACGTCACTCAAAGCCGCAAGGGTGCGGATGTCCGCCCGCGCAAGCCCCGGCTGGGCCGCGAGCAACGCGGCCGCGGATTTGGCGTCGCCCTTGACGACCGCCACGATGAACGACGGCACTGATGCTTCGGAGAAAGATGGGGGCATTGCAGCGTCGGTTGATACGCAAATGGTGCGGACCGACCGGGCAGGATCAAGCCCGGGGGTTTCGCGTTTAATTTTACGGTACTTGTCCCGGACGGGCTCTTTGACATGATGTAAGATCGGTGGCATCATCACCATGAACAACCCCTTCAAGTCCAAGGACGGCGAGAAGCAGAGTGTGATCCGACTGACGGTCATTGCGGGACGAACCTTTATGACCGGAACGATCATCACAGTGGTTTGGTGGACGCAGACCGATCAGGAGCCCAAGCATCCGGAGGCTTTTCTCTTCGCCGCTGGTGGCGGCTTTATTCTATACTTGGCCGGCATAATCGCGTCCAAGTTGGGTGACATGGATCCTAAAAGGTCGGGGCAAAAGCCAATCGTTGGTTGGGAAGAAATCGTTGGGATGATCATCCTCATCGGATTCCTTATTTTTCTTTGCATCCCCACCGTCAGATAGCGGCAAGGCAATGGAAAGTTAAGAAAGGCGTCAGTCCGAGTATCCTTATAGTTGGTCGTGTGATCGCGAGGGCAGTCAGGGTGGCGACAAGCCAATGCGGTCGAGTATCCGACTGCTCGGGCGGCAATCGGGCCTTCCTTTTCCCCTCGTTCCGGTGTTGCGTGGGAGGCCCAAATGGCCGGCACCTCCACCTTCAACCATGCCGCGCGGATCGTCGCGCTCGTCTCGCCACGCCTGCCGGCCGACGCCGCGCTGCGTCAGCAACTGGCCGCCTCACCTGGCATGGGCACCCGCGAGAAAGGCGCCATCAGCCGCGCGGTCTTTGCCTACTTCCGCTGGATTCGGTGGTGCGAGCCCAAGGATTCCCTGCAAAAGCAGCTCGCCGACGCGTGGGCGCTGCACGAGCGGTTCACTGCCGACCCCAAATCCATCAAGGCCGAGGCGCTCGCCGCCCGGGCGGTGCCGGGGTGGCTGCGCGACGAGCTGGACCCGACGCCGGAGCTTCTCCGCCAGCTTCAACGCGAGCCCGCGCTGTGGCTCCGCGCCCGTCCCGGCACGGCGGCCAAACTCGCCGATGCGCTGGGCAACTGCGCTTCCCCTCTGCCTGTAGGCCAGCTCGGTGAACTGGCGGCCAGGTCGTCCGCCGTCGCCAAGGCTATGGCGGACAAGCCGACCTGGCCTACAGCACCTGATGCCCTCCGCTACTCTGGTCCCCTCGACTTGTTTCGCACACCGGAGTTTCATGCGGGTGCGTTTGAGATCCAGGATCTCGCCTCGCAATTGGTCGGACTCGCCTGCGCGCCCTCGCCCGGTGAAACGTGGTGGGACGCCTGCGCCGGCGACGGTGGCAAGACCCTCCACCTCGCGGACCTGATGCAGAACAAAGGCCTGATCTGGGCGACAGACCGTTCCGTCCGCCGCCTGGACACGCTCAAACGCCGCGCGGGGCGGGCGAAGCTTTTCAACTATCGCACCGCGCCGTGGGACGGCGGGGCCAAACCGCCCACGAAGGCGAAATTCGACGGCATCCTCGTTGACGCCCCGTGCAGCGGCGTCGGCACCTGGCAGCGCAACCCGCACGCACGCTGGACGACCACCCCCGAGGACGTGCGCGAGTTGGCCGCCGCGCAGCGAGCGCTGCTTGAGCATGCGGTCGGCTCGCTCAAGGTGGGCGGACGACTGGTGTATTCGGTTTGCACGCTCACGCGGTCGGAGACCACCGCCGTGACCGGGGCTTTCACGGCGGCCCATCCGGAGTTGGAGGCGTGTGCGGTGTTTCAGAAGTCAGACGTCAGAAGTCAGACGTCAGCCATCAGCACCGCAGATTCAGCCCTTCTGACCTCTGGCCTCTGGCCTCTGACATCTTCAGCAACCACCCTCTGGCCGCAGGAGCTGAACGCCAACGGGATGTTCCTCGCGGCGTGGCGAAGAAAATAAAAAGCCGGAGGCGCGTGAGCGACTCCGGCTGTGATTGAATACGGCGCGTTGGGGTCAACGCGCCCTACCTGCTGAATCAGGCCACCGGCGCGGCGGCGGGGGCTGGGGCGCTCTTCTGCGCCTCGAGCTCCTTCATCGCGGCCTTGCGGCTCAGGCGGACCTTGCCGGTGCGCTCGTCGATGCCGATGCACTTCACCGTGATGGTGTCGCCTTCCTTGACGACATCCTCGGTGCGGCGGACGCGGAAGTCGGCCAGTTCGCTGATGTGGCACAGGCCCTCCTTACCGGGGGTGCACTCGACGAAGCAGCCAAAATCCTTCACGCCGGTCACGCGGCCGGTGTAGATCTTGCCGTTCTCAATCGGGGCGCCGCCGCCGCCGCCACCACCACCGCCGCCGCCGGAGCCGCCGCCGCAGAGGCCGTCGATCTCCTTGATCGCGCGCGCCATCGCATCGCCGTTGTTGGAGTAGATGAAGACCTTGCCGGAGTCGTCCTCGGCGATGTCGATTTGCGCGCCGGTCGTCTCCGTGATCCGGCGGATGGTCTTGCCGCCGGGCCCGATGAGGAGGCCGATCTTCTCGGGGTCGATCTGGATGGTTTGGATGCGCGGGGCGTATTTCGAAAGGTCCGAGCGGGGCGCGGGCAGCGAGGCGATCATCGTCTTGAGGATCTCGATGCGGGCGTCGCGCGCCTGGAAGACCGCCGCCTTGGCGATCTCGAAGGGCAGGCCGTGGATCTTGAGGTCGAGCTGGAAGCCCGTGATCCCCTTGGTCGTGCCGGCCAGCTTGAAATCCATGTCGCCGAAATGGTCTTCCTCCCCGAGGATGTCGGTGATGGTGGTCCACTTGGTGATCGAGCCGTCCGGGCCGATCTCCGTCATCAGGCCGCAGGAGATGCCCGCGACCGGAGCGATGATCGGCACGCCGGCGTCCATCAGCGACAGACAGCCGCCGCAGACCGACGCCATCGAGGTCGAGCCGTTGGAGGCCATGATCTCGGAGACGACGCGAATCGAGTAGGGGAACACATCCTCGGGCGGGAGCACGGGGACGAGCGAGCGCTCGGCGAGGGCGCCGTGGCCGATTTCGCGGCGGCCGGGGCCGGTGGTGCGGCCGGTCTCACCGACCGAGAACGGCGGGAAGTTGTAATGGAGGATGAAGCTCTTCGACGTGGCGCCGCCGGTGAGGCCGTCCATGTCCTGGGCCTCCTTGGTCGGCCCGAGGGTGGTGATGGCGATGTTCTGGGTGTCGCCGCGCTGGAACATGGCGCTGCCATGCACGCGGGGGAGGACGCCGACCTGGGCAAGCAGCGGGCGGACGGCCGTGGCATTGCGGCCATCGGCGCGGACGCCGCGCTCGAGGACGGTCTTGCGGTAGGCCTTGTATTGGAGGTCCTCAAACACCACCGCGAGGTCCACATCGCTGAAGCGGCCCGCGCCCAGCTCGATGGTGAGGGCGGCATGCGCCTCGGCCTTGAGGCCCTTGATGTTGGCGGAGCGGACCGCCTTTTCGTGGCCAAAGATGGCGGTCGAGATGCGGTCGGCGGGGACGACCCGCTCGATGATCGCGCGGGCCTCGGGGGTCGCGCCGACGAGGGCGAAATGTTGCTTGGGCTTGCCGGCGAGGGCGACGAGTTCGCGGATGGCCGCGATGATCGGCTGGATGGCCTGGTGGCCGAACGCGAGCGCCTCGATGAAACGCTCCTCGGTGATCTGGTCGGCGGAGCCCTCGATCATCAGCATGTCCTTCTCGTTGCCGACATAGATGAGGTCGAGCGTCGAGGAATACATCTGCTCAATGGTGGGGTTGGCGACGAACTGGCCGTCAATCTGCGCCACGCGGATGGCACCGATGGGGCCGTTCCACGGGATGTCAGAGATGGCGAGCGCGGCGCTGGCGCCGTTGACCATCGGGATGTCGGAGTCGTTGAGCTGGTCGGCCGACATGAGCTGGCCGATGATCTGGACCTCATTGAGAAAGCCCTCGGGGAACAGCGGGCGGCAGGGGCGGTCGCAGAGGCGGGAGGTCAGGATTTCCTTCTCGGAGGGACGGCCCTCGCGCTTGAAGTAGCCGCCGGGAAAGCGGCCGGCCGCGTGGTATTTGTCGCGGTAGTCCACGGTGAGCGGGAAGAAGTCCTGGCCGGGGCGCATGGTGTGGGCGACGCAGGCGGTGACGAAGACGTTGGTCTCGCCGACGCAGACATTGACCGCGCCATTGGCGAGGCCGGCGATGGAGCCGGTGGAGAAGGTGATCCCGAGGCCGGGAACGGTGACATTGTGTTTCTGATTCATGGTATGACTTTCGATGCGGCGGGGCCGCGGTGGCGCAGGCTTCCAGCCTGCATGATTTGGGAACGGAGGGCGGGCCGGAAGGCCGACGCCACGGGTGGGTTGGGAACGGAGGCAGGCAAGGAGGCCGGCGCTACGGGTTGGGGGGGTTAAAAAAACCGCCTCAGTCTTCCCGGTCAGGTCCGAGAGATTTCCATTTGTCGCCCGGTTGGAAGGCGGGGCCGATTGACCTCAATCGGCGCGGCCGGCCTTGCAACAAATGGAAATGTCCCGGCTGGTGGCGGGTGTCGAAAACGACAACGGGCGGCCCGCGGATCGGGTCGCCCGTTGGACGAAAGGGGTTACTTGCGGAGGTTCAGCTTCTGCAGCAACTCGGTGTATTTCGGCAGATCGTGCCGTTTGGTGTAGTCGAGGAGCTTGCGCCGACGGGAGGCCATCTGAAGGAGGCCGCGGCGGCTGTGGAAGTCCTTGCGATGCTCACGCAAGTGCTCGGTCAAATGGTTGATCCGGGCGGTGAGCAGCGCGATCTGGACCTCGGAGGAGCCGGTGTCGGTATCGTGGGTTTTGTATTCTGCGATGATGGCGGGTTTTACGACGGTGGTGGACATGTGGTTGGGAGTTAGGTTGGCATGGCTGGAGGAGCCCGGGAGGACCCCCGTGACACCCGCCCCGCCGCGACCGAGATCGCGGTTGAGCCGGCACCACCGTTCTTAATCCGGCGGAATGCCGGACCAGTCATGGCGGGAACCCGCAACCGGCGGATTCCCACTAACGCAACCCCAACCTATCCCAGCCAAGGGGGGTGGACGCAAGCGTATTTTTGAAGGTTGAAGGGTTGAAGGGTTGAAAGGACGGAGGGGGTTGGGCTGATGCCGGAAGGAGGCAGGATACCGGATTACCAGGGATTGCACGGATATGGCTGGATTGAAGGGGGAAGCCAGGAAACCAGGAACCGGAAGACTGAGGTTTAAACACGGAGGCCGCAGAGGGCACGGAGAGGTCGGAGGGAGACTGAATCGTTCTCGTTCTCATACTCGTTCTCCTCCATTTCTTGGCAGGGCGCGCCTGACGGGAGCGCGTGCGAAAATTTTTAAGAAACTCGGATGTCCCCCCGACAAAGGGTGGCTAACGCGCCGGTATCGGCGTATTCGCCTCAGCAATCGTCCGCCCGACGACAAAGCCGGTGAAGCCAATCGCGGATTCGATCCGCCAAGCACGAAAGCCTTCCCCTTCGAGCCGGCAGAGATAATCGGCTGCATCGGTGCGCCAAAGTCGAAGACCGTGCTCTTTGGCAGACGATGAGAGAAACGCTTCTTCCGTTCGCACAAATACGCTCAAAGTTTCCTCTTCGATTTCGGTGATGATAGCACCATGGGTGTGGACGAAGTGATAGCACTCAACGCCTGAGAATTGGATATGCGACTCAGCTTTGGTTTGACCCGGATAATTCCAGATCAAGTGGAGTACAATCGTAGCGCCGAAATCGGAGACCGTGTAGCCCTTCAAGTGAAAGTCGTGGTAACGCATGTTCAAATCGGGTCATCCTGCTGAACGTAGCGCAACTCATCGCGGCGCAGGAACCGCTTGGACCTAACAACGGGAGTTCATTCTGGCAGGGCGCTCAGGGTGTGAAGCCTTCCGGCAGCCAGAGGTCTGCGGGCAGCCAGGTTTCCTGCCCGTCAACGTGGTGGCACACAACAACCCCGCCGGACTGCCCAATGGAAAAGGCGCGCACCGGAGTTTTCGACTCAAAGTCGCTGTCGGGGATCCTGGTGAAGTCAACCGAGCTGACAAACTCCCCCGACTGGACGTGCAGGCGCGAGGTTGTCGCGTCGAACCAGACCCGTTCGATCTGAAGGGATTCAGCGGAAATCACCACGTTCATGGAGGTCAGCGATAAAGCTCTTGAGGCCCGTTTGCAAATCTTTGTTCCAGTGTTGATCCAGCCCGCGCACCGGTCCATCCACCTGGTCGTAGACCCCGATGGGGCGGTTGTCCTTGAAAACATGGATATGCCGGCCCGCGTGATCCGACCGGGTAAACTGAAAAATGTAGCCTTGGTATTTCCGGCGCATGACAAGATTCACCCGTTTCGGAACTGCAGGCTCCGGACCCCTCCGCAGCCCGGCAGGGCGCGGATGCGGTCCACGATCATCTCCCGGTTCAGAAACAGCTCGTTGCGCACCACCGAATGCGTGACCAGCACGGCCAGCTTGCCGCGGGGGTCAAGCTGCGCGGCGTGCGAATAGGCCGCGTTGGCCGCGCCCACCAGCTCCGGCCAGCGGTCGCGGATGGTCTGCTCAACCGAGGGGCGGCCCACTTGGTGCTTGATCAACAGCTCCTCCACCAGCCCGGCGAGTTCGCGCGTCGGCCGGCGGCGCATCCGCGGAGGGGTGGTTTCGGGCAGGCGGCGCAGGTCCGCGATCATCCGCTCGGCCACGCGGGAAAATTTGGCGGGTTCAGTTGGCGGCATGGG
Source organism: uncultured Opitutaceae bacterium (assembly GCA_903929355.1). Classification (GTDB taxonomy): domain Bacteria; phylum Verrucomicrobiota; class Verrucomicrobiia; order Opitutales; family Opitutaceae; genus CAIYUN01. Next base: position 60,617 of record CAIYUN010000034.1, on the reverse strand, counting down.
GAATCAGAAAACAATGCAGGGTTTTAACCACGGATGGCACGGATGGACACGGATTAAACATGATTGAAGGGGGAAGCCAGAAATCAAGGAACGGAGGATGTTAACACGGAGGCCACCGAGGGCACAGAGGTGGAACTCGAACCTCGGAGGGTTTAAACCACTAATCTTCACAAATCGGCACTAATGGACGGAATCGAAAAAAGGGGGTTGGAGCAGCGGGAGGTGGAGGAAATCGGAGGTGGGACAAAGAGAGCACGGAGGGACGAGCCGAGGGCACAGGATGGACGGTGATAGACGCGAAGCGCTGACGGACGAAGTTTTTAACCACGGATGGCACGGATTCACACGGATGAAATCAGAAGCGTCTTCACGAGCAACCCGTCTTCAATCCGTGGTTAAATCCGACTTCTGCGGCCTTCCTTAGCCGGCGACCCCCTGCAGGTCGTAGAGCGATTTGTAAAGGCGGCTGGTGGCGTAGACCTCCGCGTGCGGGCCGGAGGCCACAATGGCCCCTTGTTCAAACACCAGGATCATCGAGGCGTCGCGGATGGTCGAGAACCGGTGCGCGATGATCAGCACCGTGCGGCCGGCCATCAGCTTCTTGAGCGCGGCCTGGATGAACTTCTCGCTCTCGCTGTCCAGCGCGCTCGTGGCCTCGTCGAGGATGAGCAGCGGCGCGTTACGCAGGAACGCCCGCGCCAGCGCCACCCGCTGGCGCTGGCCGCCGGAGAGGGACGCCCCGCGTTCGCCCACGATGGTGTCGTAGCCCTGCGGAAAGGCCGTGATGAAGTCGTGGGCAAAGGCGTCGCGCGCCGCCGACTCGACCTCGGCCCGAGTGGCGTCCTGCCGGCCGAGGAGGATGTTGTTCAGGATGGTGTCGTGAAAGAGGACCGCCTCCTGCGAGACCAGGGCGATATTGCGCCGCAGGTCGGCCAGCCGCATCGCGCGCACGTCAACCCCGTCAATGGTGACCGCGCCGGCGGTGGCCTCGTAAAAGCGCGGCACGAGGTTGGCGAAGGTGGTCTTGCCCGCGCCCGTCGGCCCGACCAGCGCGCACACCGTGCCGGCGGGGATGTTCACCGTGACGTCTCGCAGCACGGGAGTATCGGCCCGATAGGCAAAGGAAACGTGCTGAAACCCGACCGCCCCCCGCAGCCGCCCCACCGCCACCGGCTCCACCGGGTCGGCGATTCCGACCGGGGCGTCGAGGATCACCTCGAGCCGGTCGAGCGAGGCGGTGCCGCGCTTCAACTCGCTGGTGACAGCGCCAAGCTTCTTGATCGGGTCGTAGCTGGCGTACAGTGCAACGATTATCCCTAGGAAGGCATTCAATGGCACCCCCACATTGTGGGCGTAAACCAGCGTGAGTGAGATGCCAAAGGCCGAGATGATCTCAATCGCCGGCGTGAGCGCCTGGGCGTACTTCACGGCCTTCATCTGCCAGGTGATGAGCGCACGCGTCACCTCCCCGAAGCGCCCGACCTCGCGGGCTTCCAGCCCAAAGGCCCGCACCTCGCGGGCCGCGCCCAGGTTTTCGCTGAAGCGCTCTGTCACCGAGCCGAGGTGACGTTGGATTTGCGCCGCGCGCTTGATGAGCTTGCGGCCGACGTAGCGGATGGGAAAAACGCACAGGGGCACCAGCGCCAGGCAAACGAGCACCAGCACGACGCCCTTTTCCATGTATGCCTTAAGGGCCAGATAGCCCACGGCGCACACCAAAGTGGCTGGCTGCTTCATGAGGTCGTTGGCAACCGTGGTGAGGGTGTTTTGGAGCTGGTTGGTGTCGGACAGGCCGCGCGAGATCAGGTCGCCGGTGGTCTGCTGCTGGAGAAACGAGAGGGGCAGAACCTGGAGCTTGCGGAAGAAATCGAGGCGGAGCGCCTCCAGCACCCGCACGCCGCAGAGCTGAATGAGGTAACTGTTGAGGTAGCCTGCCACGCCGCGGACGACGAAGACCAAGGGAATCGCGAGAGCGGTGAGCAGCAGATCCGAGGTGGTGGGCGGATGGGTGGGGTCGAATTGTTCACCGGGGAAGAACCTGGGAAACACATTGCTGCACATGTAAGGCAGGCCGAAGCCACTGGCCACGCCATAGAACAAGGCACACAGCAGCGCCCCGGCGAGCGGACTCCGCACGGCACGGAGGTAATGGAGGTAGGGGCGGAAGCGTTTCACGCGCGGGGGAAGATGAGCGGTATCGTCTGCCGGCTGTGGCGGCGGTAAAGCTTGAAGTCGGCGTCCAGGGTGAAAACCCGCGCCCTGTCGTGCAGCTCGCTCATCCGCACCAGGCAGGCGTCCGCCAGGGACATGGGGACATCGTGATATTTGGCCATCAGGGCGGCCACGGCCTCAAGCTGGTCGCGCAGCACAAACGGGGTCTGGATCAGGTCCTCCTGCAGCAGGTTCATAAGCGCGGGCACGCCCTGCCGGGCCCGGCTCAGGAGATAATAGCTTTCGGAAATCACCGCTTCGCAGGTCAGAAAGGGCGGCTGCAGCGAACGGAGTTGTTCGGCAGTCCAGGCGTGAAGGGCGTCCTCTTGATTGAGGAACGCGACCAGCGGCCCGGTATCAAGGACGACGGGACTCCCCATAACCTTCCATGTATTTGGGGTTGGTGGAAAGATCACCGGGTCCGGAGGCAGCGCCAATCAAATGCTTGGCGCGCTCATAGAACGAGCCGGACGGCGCGGCGGTCTGGCGTTCGGCAAAGGCCTCGCGCAGCACGGCCGACTTGGTCGTGCGGCGCCGCCGCGCCTCGGCCACAAGGCGGGCGTGGAGCGGCTTGGGCATTTTGACGGTGACCACGGGCATGGCGGGATGGGTAATACCACACTGGCAGAATGTCAATACCGGCCGGCACCCAAAGTGGGGCACGCCGTCCTTGGCGCGCTGCGTTGGGCTCGAACCACGATCAGGGCGTCGCGGCTCCATGGCCTCGCCACCCCTCCCCCTCACACCGTCTCGTGCGGCGGGAGGAGCTTCTCCACGGCGACTTTCTCGAGGTGCGCGAAGACCGGCAGGCCGGCGTCGTGCGGGACCACGGTCTCGCCCTGGATGAAGGGCTGCGCATAGCGGGCGAACTGGAAGTTCATGCTCACACCGTCCTCGTTGATCCATTCGCGGGGGAGCTTTTTCACCCCGTTGGCGATGTCGGCCAGCGGGGCCAGGCCCGTCTCGCAGGTGTAGTGCTCTGCGTCGCCGCGGACGAGCGTGATCATCTTGTCGGTCTCACCGTTGACGGCGGCCTTCACGGCGGCCTGGCCGGCGAGGTAGGCCTCGTCGGCGTCAGTCTTTGAGCCGGCGTGGGCGGCGGCGCGCTGGGCGATGCCCGGCTTGCAGGACCGGGCTTTCACCCCCGGGATCTGCTGCTCGACCAGGTTTTTTAAATACTCGCCGGCGCCGCCCAACTGGGCGTGGCCGAAGGCATCGGTGGCCTCGGCGGCGGCGATGTAGTTGCCGTCGGCGTCAATCAGGCCCTCGCCGACGACGACCAGACAGTATTTCTCGCGCTTCAGGACGCGCTGCACATCGGCGATGAACTTCTCGGGCGCGAAGGCGACCTCGGGCAGGTAAATGAGGTGCGGCGGGTCGTTGGGGTGGTCGCGGCGCTTGGCCAGCGAGGCCCCGGCGGCGATCCAGCCGGCGTTGCGGCCCATGACCTCGACGATGGAGACGAGATCGTGCCGGCCCATCGCCTCATGGTCACAGGCCAGCTCGCGAATGGTGGTGCCAAGATACTTGATGACCGAACCATAGCCCGGGCAGTGGTCGGTCACGGGCAGGTCGTTGTCCACCGTCTTGGGGATGCCGATGACGCGGAGCTCGTAGCCCTGGGTCTTGGCGAGCTGGGAAATCTTGTCAGCCGTGTCCTGCGAGTCGTTGCCGCCGGCGTAGAAAAAGTAACGGATGTTGTGGGCCTGGAAGACGGCGAGGACGCGCTCGAAGTCCTCGGGGCGCTTGAGTTTGTAGCGGCAGGTGCCAAGGGCGGCGCCGGGCGTGTGGCGGAGCGCACGGACCGTCTGCTGCGACTCGGCGGCCAGATCGATGAAGTCCTCCTGGAGAAGGCCGAGCACACCGTTCAGCGTGCCGTAAATCTCCTCGATGCAGGTGTGGTTGAGGGCTTCGGCGATGACACCGGCCACACTGGCGTTGATGACGGCGGTGGGGCCACCAGACTGGCCCACCAAGGCGTTTCCTGAAAGTTCAGCCATGACGATGTTTTGGATAAATGGGGTTGGAACGAGGGATGAAGGGACAGCTTGGGGGGTCGGGCGCGCGGCTGGCAAACCCAAAGTGGCGGGAATCAATGGAAAAGCGCGGGGGGGCTTCAGCCCTTGCCACCCCGCAGCAGGACGACGTTGGCAAGATCATTGGCCTCAAACTCCTCCCAATAGCCGTCCTCCAGCTCGCGGAGGCGCAGGTCGGCGTCAATGGGTGGCCCGCCCGTGCCGGCGAGCGACAACTTGGTTTGCTGGGTGGCGAGATCCCGGTCGGCCAGGCGCACCACGAGTTCATGCCAGAAAGTGTCGTTGTTGTATTCTCCGATCAGTTTTTGCACGCGTTCGTCCTCGGCCAGTTTGGCCGAGGGAACCAGGCGGCCGAGGGCACCGACGTCCACCAACTCGGGGCAGCCCAGCGGGGCGGCCAGTTCCAGCAGCTTCTGCTCCAGCTCCTCATAGCGGCGGGTGGGCGGATGCTCGGGGCCGCCCTCCTCCTGCCGGCGCACGGCGACGTGCAGGCCGAGATAGACCAGCTCCAGCAAGCGGGCATATTCCTTGGGCGTGAAAGAGATTTTCATGCCAGCCAGTGCATCGACCCCGGCCCCGCGCGCAAGGCGGAACACGCCAGGGCAACGTCGCAATGAACCCAGATACAGCCAATGGTCACAGAGACCACAGGGGTAAAATCCGAGGTCACAGAGAAAGGCATCGAAGGGCGGGAGGATTTTGGTGTCACCCGCAGGCCATGGCGGACAGGGCGATCCAGCCGGGCGAGGAGCGCACGGTCCACCACGGAAGGCGGCACGGCGAATGGATCACTCCAAACCCATGATCGGAAAGTCGGCCGGATACTCGACGGAGAACTTGAACGGGAACTCCCGCTTCTCGCCCGGCTTCAGGTCCTCGCGCCAGACGAGCCGGCCGTCCTCCTCCTTGGTGATGCCCGCCTTGGGATACTCGGCGTTCGTGACCACCTGCTCCAGCGTGAGCAGGTCGCGCTCGGCAGGGACGAGCAGCTTCACCACGATCTTGTCGTTGCGCGAGACCGGCAGCACCTCCTTGAAGACCAACCGTTCCGACGTCTTCTTGTTGTTCGTGACGGTGATCAGAAACTCATAGGTGATGCGGACACCGCTGCTGGTGAAACCCGTCTGCTCGGTGAAGCGCTTGACGAGCTGGCGCTTGACGGCGATGCCCTCGTCGGCCCCAAGGGCGAGGTTGAACTTCTCGTTCGGCATGACGGTTTTCAGGCTGCTGGTGGCGATGAAGGTGTCGTTGAGAAAGGTGTTCATCGGTCCCGCGAGGAAGGGGAAATCGCCGGTGTTGGTCACATAGGCGCTGAGGAACGCCGCCTCGATGGTGCGCGGGGCCGCCTGGTATTGGAGGAGTGCGGCGAGCCGGGCGGTGGTGATGCCGACTTTCTGCGGGGCATTGTCGCTGAGCACGGTGTTGGTGCCGGGGATCTTGTAGGAAGCGCTCGTCACCCCGGATTCGACCGCGGCGCCGGCATAGGAGGCGTCCTTTTCCATCGGCGCGGCTTGGGTGGTCGCCGGGACTGCAACGGCGAAATTGTTCATCATGGCCGTGTTGCTTCCCGACAACATGCCGCCATTCAGCGCCAAATTGCTGCCGACCGCGGTGCCGCCCGTATAGTTGTTGGAGCCGCTCAAAACTAAAGTCCCATTCCCGCCCTTGGACTCATCGAGCACCCACGCGTGCAGCTCGGGCGCGCCGCCGCCGAGGCTGGGGCGCGCGGTCGAAAGGGTGAGGGCGACATTTTTCCAGTCCTCGCCAGTATTCTGCCGGATGTTGCCGAAGTAGCCGAGATCCACGGCCGGTTGGTCCGCCCCGGTGCGGAGCCGGGCGTCATAGGACGGCGACCAGGAGGCTCCGCGCACCCCGTAGGCGAGCGCCAGCGAGAGGTTGCCCGCCGTGGCGACGGCGATCCGCACCGTGACCGTCTTGACGTTCCGGTTGCGATTGGGATTCGGCCGAATGCGCCCCCCGTTGCCGCCGGTGGCGCCACCTGAGCGGAGCTGGTTGAGCTGGGCTTCCAGCGCGGTCTGGCGGGCCTGGAGGTCATCCCGTTTTTGGTCGAGGGTTTCGGATTCAGCGTTGAGGGCGGTGAGGTTTTTCTCGGTGAAGTCCATGAGCTTGGTCCAGTCGTCCACCCCGGGGCGGGAGACCGGCACGGCACTGGTGCCGTTCACCGGCGTGGTCGAGGCGGTCTGGATGCGGAGGAGGTAGTCGCGCTGCTGGCCGATGATGGTGGTGCGATCGTCATAGCCGCGGCGCTCGCGGGCGAGGTCCTGGAGCCGATCCTCCAGCTCCTTGACCTTGGGGTCGGGCGTGGCCTCGACAAAGGTGTTGCGGGCGTTGACATCGAGGATGGTGGCCTGCGCGGTGCCGTGCGCGGTGACCTGGAGCGAGTCGTCCATCAGGGCCGCCGGCAGATTCTCAAACGTCAGCTCGTGCTCACCCACGGTCAGTTGATCGAGCGCGGCGGTGCGGGTGACGACGGCCCGGTCAGTGTAGACGGTCGCGGCCGTGATCTGCGAATCAACCGGGACGGCGGCGGCGCGCAACGCGCCAGAGGCCAGAAGCCAGAGGCCAGAGGTCAGAAACCTGACGGATCGGCGGGTAAAGGAAGTTTTCATGGCGGGAAAGAAGGGTGGCAGCCGGGGTTCACTCGAGGCCGGAGATGGCGAAGTCGTTGGGATACTCGACTGAGAATTTAAGCGGATATTCCCGCTTTTCCCCAGGCTTCAGGTCCACCCGCCAGACGAGCTTGCCGTCCTCCTCGCGGGTGATTTCCGCGCCAGGCTTGTCCGTCGTTCCCACCTCACGCTCGGCCGGGGTCAGGAGCTTGACCACGATCTTTTCATTGCGGGCGAGAGGAAGCAGCTCCTTGAACACCACGTGCGCCAGCGCCGGCTTGTGGTTGGTGACGGTGACGAGAAACTCGTAGGTGATTCGGGTGTATTTGCCGGTGAGGCCGGCCGACTCGGTGAGGCGGTTCACCAGCCGGCGTTTGATGGCAATGCCTTCGTCGGCCCCGAGGTTCAGCCCAAACTTTTCCGTGGGCATGACGGTTTTGAGGCTGCTGGCGGCGATGAAATCGTCGTCCAGGAAAGTGTTCATCGGACCGGCGAGGAAAGGGAAGTCACTCGTGTTGGTGACGTAGGCGCTCAGGAACGCCGCCTCCAGCAGGCGCGGAGTGGACTCGTATTGGAGCCTGGTCGCGAGCCGGACGCTCGCGATGCCGGCCTTTTGCGGCGCGTTGTCGCTGAGGATGGTGGTGGTGACGGGAATCTTGTAGGAGGCGCTCGTCACGCCGGTCTCGACGACGGCGGTGGAAAAGGCGGCGTCAACATTGTTGCCGGTTTCGAGGCCAAAACCGTTCTCGCCGCCCAAGCGATTGAAGGACTGGCTGACGGCCAGCGTCCCCCCATTCAGCGTCATCGCGCCCCCGACCCCGCCCCCACCCCCGCGGCCGGCGGCCCCCACCCGCACATTGGTTCGCTGCATGGGCTGTGGGGCCGGGCGCATGTCCAGCACCCAGGCGGGCAGCTCGGGCGCACCGCCACCGAGGCTGGGCCGGGCGGTCGATAGGGTCAGCTGCACATCCTTCCAATCCTCGCCGGTGTTTTGGCGGATGTTGCCATAATAGGACAGCTCCACCGTCGGCGAAGTGGCGTCGGCATGGAGGCGGGCATCATAGGACGGCGTCCAGGACGCGCCGCGCACGCCGTAGGCGAGGGCGAGCTGGAGCCGGCCGGGGCCGGCCACGGACAGGCGCACGGTGACGGTCTTCACATTGCGACCCCGGTTGGGGTTGGGGCGGATGAGGCCACCGTTGGCGGCGACGGGGCCGCCGTTGCGGAGCTGGTTGAGCTGTGCCTCGAGGGCGGTTTGTTGGTCGCGGAGCTTTTCGCGGTCCTGGTCGAGCCCGCGCAGTTCATCGGCGATTTTCCCCAGCCCGGAGTCGGTGAATGCCAAAAGTCTGGCCCACCCGTCCACATCGGCGGGATTGGCATCCTTCGCGCCGCTGACGGGCGTGGTCGAGGCCGTCTGGATCTTGAGGAGATAATCACGCTGCTGGCCGAGGACGGCGCCACGGTCGTCGAGCACGCGTTGCCGGCGGGCGAGATCCTTGAGCTGGTCCTCGAGCTCCTTCACCTTCGGGTCAGGCGTGGCCTCGACGAACGTGTTGCGGGCGTTGACGTCGAGGATCGTGGCCTCCGCGGTGCCGTGGGCGGTGACCTGGAGCGAGTCATCCAGCAGGGCGGACGGCAGGTTCTCAAACGTCAGCTCGTGCTCGCCGGCGGCCAGATCCAGGGTGGCCGTGCGGGTGACGACCGCGCGGTCGGTGTAGACCGTCGCGGCGCCCAGGGTTGATTCCACCGGTTCGGGGGCGGCGGCCGCGCGCAACGCGCCAGAGGCCAGAAGCCAGAGGCAAGCGGCCAGAAGCCGGACGCAGAGGGAAGGGGAAGACGTTTTCATGGCGGAGGGAAACGGAGGGGAGGGGGGCGGGACTGAATCGTGGGGCACCCGGCTGGTGGGTTGCAGGCTGGCGAAGGCCGGACGCGGCGCAACCGCATTCACCAAGGGAGGTTGGGCGAGGCGCATCCCCGTTTTCGGGCAGATTCGATGGTAGCCGGGCTGACTGACCCGGTGCCGGGGCAAAAAACATCGGACCGGAGCCAGCGACCCACCACGGCGTGCAAGCCCCAGCACATCCAGAACGCAAGCGGGCTTTGGACGATTGGGTTCAAGAATGGAGAGGCGCGCCGGTGGGAGAATTGAGCGAGGGGGTTCATAAGGGTGACGCACGAGAATAGCGCATTCCGGTCGGGGAATTGTCATCAGCCTGCAAAATAGTTGTCAGAAAAATGTCATGACCGCACCCGGCGGAGTGGAGAAAGGAATGAGACACAGGGAGCTGTAGCTAAGACACGTTCAGGGGCATTTTCTTAGGAAAAATCCAGAAAAATGTTAAGCAGGTGTAATCTGGGCTGATTTCCCCCCGGAAACGTGCTTGCTTGGCCCGCACCCATGAACGCGCCCGATTCCGCCGGCCGCACCCGGCTCCTGATGATCGACGACGACCGCAAGCTCTGCCGTCTCGTCGCCGGCTACCTCGGCCCGCTCGGTTTCGACGTGACGGCCGTCCACGACGGCCTTACCGGGGTGGAACGCGCCACGGCGGACGACGAGACCTGGCACGCCATCATTCTCGATGTGATGATGCCGGGGCTCGACGGTTTCGAGGTCCTCCGACGCATCCGCGCCAAGCGTGACCTGCCCGTGCTGATGCTGACTGCGCGCGGCGATGAGACCGACCGCATTGTCGGCCTCGAGGTGGGCGCCGACGACTACCTGCCCAAGACTTTTTCCACCCGCGAGCTGCTGGCCCGGCTGCGCGCCGTGCTCCGCCGCACCGCCCGCACCCCCGCCGCCGGCGACGCGCCCGCGGCCGAATACGTCGTCGGCCCCCTCCGGGTCAGTCCCGACACGCGCACCGCCGTGCTCGGCGACACCCCCCTCACCCTCACCCCGGTCGAGTTTGACCTGCTCGCCAGCCTGGCCAAGGCCCGCGGCCGCGTGAAATCCCGCGAGGCGCTCCTGGAGGAGATCCGCGACCGGAACTACGACGTGTTCGACCGTTCCATTGATGTCCACATCTCCGCCCTCCGCAAGAAACTCGGGGACGACGCGAAGAACCCGCGCTTCATCCGCACCCTCCGCTCCGCCGGGTACATGCTGGTCAATCCGGCCGACGCCGACTGATCCCCCCGTCATGAAAGTCTCCTTTCCGCTCTCGCTCAAGGTCTCCCTCTGGTTGCTGCTCAACCTGGTGTTGCTGACCGCCGTGGGCGGAGGTTTCCTGGTGCGTGAATCGGGCTTCAACTGGGATGCCCTCATCGCCGGCCGGGCCGGGGCCCGCCTCCAGACGGTGGCGGAGATCATCGCCGTCGAGCTGCGCACCGCCGCACCCGGCGCCCGTGACGACGTGTTGCAGTCGGTGGTGACGGATCATTTTGGCGAGGCGGAGCCGCATGCCGCGAAGTTTTACCTTTTCCAAAACAACGGCCGCCAGCTGGCCGGTCCGACGATGACCCTGCCGGTGGCGGTGCGCGTGCGGCTGCTTGAGGGTGGCCGCGGCCCCGGCTTTGGCCCGCGCGGCGGCCAGCCGCCCGGCCCGAGAAACAATAATCGCGGCAACCAGGCGCCCCCACCCGACGGCCCGCGCGGCCAGGGTGCGCCCCCGCCCAATGACGCGGAGGCGGTTGCGACGCCCGTCGGCCCGGGGCAGCCCCCCGGCGCAAACGCCGGGCCGCCTCCGTTTGGCGGTCGCCCGCCCGCCGGTCCGCGCGACGCACGCTTTCTCCTCCGGGCAGAGGATCCGTCCGGTTATTGGGCCGGGGTGCGCCTGCCGCCGGTCGCCGATGTCAACGGTGGCTACCTGCCCGCCAGCACGTTGTTGATGCAGGCCGATTCGCTCGGCGCCGTCGTGCCTCTGCTCGATCTCACCCCCTGGCTCGTCGCCGCAGCCGCCGCGATGGGGCTGTCGGTCCTCTTCTGGCTTCCCCTCGTGCGCAGCATCACCCGCTCGCTTGGCCAGCTCACCCGCGCCACCGAGCAAATCGCCGAGGGCCATTTCGACACCCATGTGGACGACACCCGCCGCGACGAACTCGGCCGTCTCGGCGGCGCCGTGAACCGCATGGCGGTGCAGCTTGACCGGGCCGCCACGGGCCAGAAGCGCTTCCTGGGCGACATCGCGCACGAGCTCGGCTCGCCGGTCGGCCGGCTGCAGGTCGCCGTCGGCATCCTCGAAACCAGCGCCGACCCGGCGCTCCAACCCGCCATCGACGATGTGCGGGAGGAGGTGCAGCAGATGTCCGGGCTCATCGGGGAGCTGTTGGCCTTCACCAAGGCCGGCCTCAAGCCCCGCGATGCCGCACTCGACGAGGTCGTGCTCGCCCCGCTGGCGGCCGGGGTGCTGGCCCGGGAGGCCACGGGGGCGGGGACTGTCACGGTGGATGTGCCCGCCGGCCTCGCCGTGCGCGCCGACGCCGCGCTGCTGTCCCGCGCCCTGGCCAATCTCGTGCGCAACGCCCTCCGCTATGCCGGCGCCGCCGGCCCGGTCACCCTCACGGCGCGCGCGGAGGGGACGGAAGTCGTCATTACGGTCGAGGACCAGGGTCCGGGGGTGCCGGCCGACACGCTCACCCGCCTGGGCGAGCCGTTTTACCGGCCTGAGTTTGCGCGCACCCGCGAGACCGGGGGCGCGGGTCTGGGCCTCGCCATCGTGCGCAGCGCGGTCGAGGCCTGCCGCGGCACCGTCCGCTTCTCCAACCGCGAACCCCATGGCTTCCGCGCCGAGGTGCGCCTGGCTGCGGTCTGAACCGCGCGGGGGATTTTACAGTCCCCCAATGATTTTCCCGGCCGACCCACATCATAGCTTTACAATTCCCGGGTATGGTCAGGGCCGATCAAATCCCCATGACCAACCTGACCAACAAGACCCTGCTCACCGCCCTCGCCGGAGCCTGGCTCCTCGCCGCCGCCGTGTTCGTCCTCGTTCCGTCCACCGGCTCGCACGGCACCCAAAATCGCCCGGCCCTAACCCCGCTGTCCACGGCCGGGGGCAATGTTGACCCGGCTTTGAACAGCTCCGGCGGCGCCCCGGAATAAGTTATCTGGCGAAAAACCGTCCCCGGTTTTTACCCGCGCTAAACAATTTTCGCCCGCCGCGCACATCACCCCTTAACGAATCTCGCTTAGCCTCATCGCGTCAACCCAACCCCAACCATGAAGACCAAAAACCTCCTCCTGCTCGGCGCGCTGACCTTGGTGTCGGCGGCGCTTTCCTTCGCCCAACCCTCCGGCGGTCCGGCCGGCAGCCCTCCCGCCGGTCGTGGCGCCCGGGGCAACCCGGGGCCCGATCCGGTGTTCCGACTCTTGGACTCCAATGATGACGGGGTGATCGATGCCAGCGAGATCGCCGCCGCGCCGGATGGGCTCCGCGGCCTCGACCAAAACGGCGACGGCGTGCTCACACCCGACGAGCTCCGTCTGGCCCCGCCTCCGCCACGCGGCGGGCGGCGGTCCGGCGGTCCGAACGGTGGCGGCACCGCCACCACGGACAGTGCCGGCAACAGCTACAACCCCAATGCCGCCCAATCCGGGGCCGGCGGTCCCGCGGGTGGACCTCCCGGCGGCGGTCGGGGTGGTCCGCCTGGCGCTCCGGCGGCCAACCGGCTCATGCAGCTGTTTGACACGAACCGTGACGGGGTGATCGACGGCAACGAGATCGCCGCCGCCTCCGACGTGCTGCGCGCCCTCGACCAGAATGGCGATGGCGTGATCACGCTCGACGAGTTCCGCCAGCCTCCTCCTCCGGGCGCCCGCCGCAACGGCGGCAACGCACCCTCCGGCGGCGGTCCCGGCGGCGGTCCGCCCGGTGGCGGTCCTGGTGGTCCGCCCCCCGGTGGGGGCCGTGGCGGCCGTGGCGGTGGCGGCTAAAATAAACCTTTTGCGTTCGCGCTCATACACCAGGAACGCATAGCACAACGAACAGCCGGCGGCGTGGGGCCGCCGGCTGTTTCTATTTTGGTCGTTTGGGCCGGGATGGGGCCGACTTCGGTGAGGACGCTCCGGGGTCTTCCGCGCACGACAAGGATGAAACTGGAGCTGCCCGACAACCTCGCCGCATCCCGCGCGGCCCATGACCGGGGCGGGGTCGCCCCGGCTCCATGGCTGAACCCAACCGCCCTCCCCCACTAAAATCTCCTCCACGCGACCATTGACCGCAGGCTCCCGCTAGCGTAGTGCTGCCCGTTCCTATGTCCACCCCCGCGCCCTCCGCCAACCTCATGGAAGCCGTTGTCTCGCTCGCCAAGCGCCGCGGCTTCATCTTTCCCTCCTCCGAAATCTATGGCGGCCTCAACGGTTTTTTTGACTACGGTCCGCTCGGCGTCGAGCTGAAGAAAAACATCCGCGACTGTTGGTGGAATGACCTGGTGCGCCGCCGCGACGACATCGTCGGCCTCGAATCCTCCATCATCATGCACCCGAAGGTCTGGGAGGCCTCCGGCCACGTTGCCGGCTTCAGCGACCCGCTGGTGGACTGCAAGGTGAGCAAGCAGCGGTACCGGGCGGACCAGTTGTTTTTCGCCCCAGTGATCGTCGCCCAGGAGGACGGCGTCCCGGTTGACCTGGGGTTTGTTTGCGCACTGGAAAGCGAGGACACCTCGGCCGAGCTGCAGAAACTCGCCGAGGAGCTGAAGCGCAAGAAGGCCGCCCGCGGCAAACTGGAGGGGATCGTCCCGCTGTCGTTCGAAACCGCCACCCCCGACCAAATCCCCCTCATCCCCTCCCCCGCCACCGGCGAGCCCGGCAGCCTCACGCCGCCGCGCTCCTTCAACATGATGTTTCAAACGAACGTGGGCGCGATGACCGACGCCTCGTCGGTGGCCTACCTCCGCCCCGAGACGGCGCAGGGCATGTTTGTGGACTTCAAGACCATCGTGGACACGGGCCGGGTGAAGCTCCCCTTCGGCATCGCCCAGATCGGCAAATCGTTTCGCAACGAGATCACCCCGCGCAATTTCATCTTCCGCTCCCGCGAGTTCGAGCAGATGGAGATGGAGTTCTTCATTCACGAGGACGACGACTGGGCGAAATGGCACCGCCACTGGATCGACTGGTGCAAGGACTGGCTGCGCTCCATCGGCCTGCCCGACACGCACCTGAGCGAATACGACCACCCCAAGGCCAAGCTCGCGTTTTACTCGAAGGGCACCACCGACATCATGTTCCGCTACCCGTTCGGGGTGCAGGAGCTGTGGGGCATCGCGGCGCGCGGCAGCTACGACCTCACCCAGCACGCCAACGCCAGCGGCCGGCCGCAGGAGATTTTTGACGAGGCCACGAAGAAGAAATTCGTCCCCCATGTCATCGAGCCGGCCGTCGGCGTGGACCGCATCCTGCTCGCGGTGCTCTGCGCCGGCTATGCCGAGGAGGACGTGACCGACGAGAAGGGCAACGTGGAGAAACGCACCGTGCTCCGCCTGTCGCCCCGCCTCGCCCCCGTGAAGGTCGCCGTGCTCCCGCTCCTGAAGAACAAGGAGCCGCTCGTCGCCCGCGCCCGCGCACTGCACGCGAAGCTCAAGCGCCGCCACGCGGTGTTCTATGACGACGGCGGGGCCATCGGCCGACGCTACCGTCGGCAGGACGAGATCGGCACGCCGTGGTGCGTGACCATTGACTTCGACACCCTCGAGCAGCCGGGCGACACCTTCACGTTGCGCGAGCGCGACTCGATGCAGCAGCGGCGGGTCACCGAGGCCGAGCTCTTCGCCCTGCTCGAGGAACAGGTGTTTTGATCTCCCGGGAGCGTGCCGCCCCCCGGGGCGCGGGTTTCCCCAACCGGCCCCGCCGCCGCGCTCCCCTCCCTGTCCCATGGCCGCCAAACTTCGCGACCGCGCGCCCCCCGGGCGCAGCGTGCAGGCCCCCGGGGCGCTGATCGCGCTCCGGGCCTGGCTCGACGCGCGTGAACCTCGTGTCCGCCAACTCGGCGAGGACTGCTTCGCGGCCGGCCAGGTCCAGACGGTGTGGGCCGACGCCGACCACTTTGTCCAGTCTCGTGTGACCGGCGAGGAACACCCGTTTGACGTCAAGCTCTTCCTCACCCGTGGCCAGTGGAGCTCCCTCTGCACCTGCCCGCGGTCCAAAAACTGCGAACATGGCCACGCCGCCGGCCTGGCCTGGCTGGCCGAATGCGAGGCCGCCGCGACCCGGGCCGCCGTCATCGAGCCCGCCCCCGCCCCGCCGCCTCCGGTGGCTCCCGGTGCCGGCCAGCCCTTGGGGCCGGTGCGGCTGGTCCCGGCGCAGGGGATCGTGAAATGCTGGCTCAGCTCGGAGGAGGCGGAATACGACCCGTTGCTGTTTCACGCCCGGCTCCTCGTTCGGTCCGCCGACCCGCCCTGCGAGCAACACTGGAGCGGTGATGGCGGCTGGCAGTGGACCCCCGGGGGTGCCCCCCCGCCCCGCGCACCGGGCGAGGCCGCGGTGGCCCCCGAGGTCGCCGCCGCCAACGCCGCCGGCGCCTTGTTCGCGGACTTCCGCCTCCGCTGGAATGTCTGGGCCGGTGCCTGGACCCGGTCCGCCGGAAAAAACTTTCCCGACGAGTTCATCGCCTGGCGGGCGACGCTCCCGCCGGACGTGGTGGTTGAGGCCTCGCCCGAGCTCACCGGCCTGCTGGATCCGCCCCTGCACGCCCGGGTGGAGTTCACCGCCGTGCCGGCGGCGGGCGGGGGCCGCGATTGGTTCGACCTCACCGCCGAACTGCAGGTGGACGACACCACGCTCACGCCGGACGAACTCGCGCTGCTGATGAAGGCCGGCGGCCAATGGGTGCGGCTCGCCGGGGTCGGCTGGCGCCGCCTCGAGCTCGCGCCCGCCGCCGCCGGTTCGGCCGCGACGACCGCCGCGCTCGACCGACTCGGCCTGCGCGCCGAGGACCTGCTCACCCAAGGGCGCCCGGCCCGGCACCGGCTGCACGCGCTCCAGCTGGCGGGCGAGGCCGCGACCTTCATGGCGCGCGACGCCGCGCTCGCCGCCGAACTGCGCGAGCGCGCCGCCTCGCTCGCCGCCCTCCCCGCGCCTCCGTTGCCCGCCGGCCTGCGCGCGACACTGCGGCACTATCAGGAGGAAGGTTTTCATTTTCTCGCCCATCTGGCGGCCAACGGCTTCGGCGGCATCCTCGCCGACGACATGGGTCTCGGTAAAACCGTGCAGGCGCTCACCTGGCTCCTGCATGCGGCGGCGGTCCGGCACGCGCCCGGAAGTCCGGGCGACCAGACCGGCCGAAACCGCGCCGGGGTCGTCGCGGCTCCCTCGTCCGGAAGTCAGGCCACCAGCCTGATCCCCGCGCCGTATCGCGCCCTCGTCGTCTGCCCCAAAAGTGTGATGCACGGCTGGCTGACCGAGACCGAGCGTTTCACCCCGACCTTGGGCGCTATCCTCTTCACCCCCGAGCACGCCGGCGAACCGGCCCCGCCCGGCCCGACCGACGGCCCGGCGATCCTCGTCGCCAATTACGTCCAGCTCCGCAACCACGCGGCGTGGTTCAAACGGCACCACTGGGACGCCGTCATCCTCGACGAGGCACAGTTCATCAAGAACCCCCTCAGCCAGACCGCCGTCACGGCCCGCGCGATCCCGGCCGCGCAACGGCTCGCGCTCACCGGCACGCCCATCGAAAACCGGCTGCTCGACTTGTGGAGCCTGTTCGCCTTTGTGCAACCGGGCCTGCTCGGCCCGCAGGCGGGCTTTCGTCGCCAGTTCCCGGCGGACGACCCGGCCGCCGCCGCCCGCCTGCGCCGCCGCGTCCGCCACTTCATGCTGCGCCGCACCAAGGCCCAGGTAGCGCCCGAGCTGCCCCCGCGCACGGAGGACGAGATCCTGGTGGACCTCGAGGGTGGGCAACGCCGCCTCTACGACGCCGAGCTCAAGCGTGCCCGCGCGCAGTTGCTGGGGGTCGAGACCGACCGCGCGCTCGACGCCGTGCGCTTCAACGTCCTCGCCAGCCTGCTGCGCCTGCGCCAGATCTGCTGCCACCCCGCGCTGGTCTCCCCCGCCCACGCCGAACTCCCCAGCGCCAAGCTCGAGGCGCTCCTGGAGCGCCTGGAGGAGCTGCGCGACGAGGGCATGCAGGTGCTCGTGTTCAGCCAGTTCGTCGAGCTGCTCAAGCTCATCCAGCCCCGCCTCGTGGCCGCCGGCATCAACCACCTCGTGCTCACCGGGCAGACCGAAAACCGCGCCGAGCTGGTGGAGAAATTTCAGACCGACCGCACCCAGACGGTGTTTCTCCTCTCGCTCAAAGCCGCCGGCTTCGGCCTCAATCTCACGGCCGCGAGCTATGTCATCCTCTGTGACCCGTGGTGGAACCCGGCGGTGGAGGCCCAGGCGATCGATCGCACCCACCGCATCGGGCAGACCCAGCCCGTGGTCGCCTACCGGCTCGTCGCGGCCGACACCGTCGAGCAGAAGATCCGCCTCATGCAGCGCGAGAAATCCGCCCTCGCCGCCGCCGTGGTGCAAGAGGACAGCCTCGCCAGCATCCTCGACCTTGAAAGCCTCCGCCAGATCCTGGAGTGAACGGAGGGGTCAGAGGTGGAACCGGTTGACCCAACCGATTATTCCGCGCGCAAGGGATGCTACACCGCGTTTGGCCGCCGGAGGCGAGGAGCTTTCCACCTCATCCCTACGTCCCTGGTTTCTTCGGCGGGAACCAGTGCTTGGCCGCCGCCGCGCGGCCCAGGTCGGTGTTGCCGCAGCGGATGACCAGCGCCTGATAAAATCGGTTCGCCGCCGCCGGGTCGCGGGCCGCCAGCCAGCCGCCCGCCTCGTTGAGGATCTGCGCGGTATCATTGCTGTCGTTCGGTAGCAGCGCCGCCGCCCACCACGCGAGATCGGCGGCCCGGTAGCGGTAGGAAAAACGTTTTTCGGGCACGGGGTTCTCCTTCAGGCTGGCCAACTCCTCTGGCGTCGGGGCGAAGACTCCGCCAGCCAGCCGGGGGGCGCTCTGGCGGTCGGCTGCCGCCGAGCCGAGATCATATTCGCCCTGCCAGATTGACCAGTCGGGCTCCAGCTCGGTGCCAAACAGCGCCATGCCGTTGGTGCGCGCGCTCTGCGCCGCCCGCCAGAAGGCCGCGGCGCGATCCGCAGCCGGCTTCGCGTTGTCGAAGCCCAGCCGCACACCCGCAAGGTAGCTGACGTAGGTTGCCCGCAAATCCTCCGGAAAGTATTTCACCGCCTCCTCGAACAGGTCCGCCCGGGCGAGCCGCCGCGCGAAAAGGTGGCGCAGTTCCAAGCCGAGGTAGTCCGTGGTCCAGGCGGGCCAGTAAGGCCGGTCCGCAGGCAGTTTGCCGGAAGGGCAATGGGCATCAACGTAACTCCGGAGCTCGGCCAGGGTGAGGACATGTTCGGCCAGATAGGAGGCGTCTTCCCAATGTTTCCCCTCCATCCAGGCGGCAAGGGCGGCCGGGGCGTCGTCCTCGGCCAGACACACCCGGCCGAGTTCGCCCAACAAGCGCGCGCGATACTCCTCATGGGCTGTCACCGCGCCGCCCCGCTCAAGATAGAGCCCCCGGAGTTCGTTGACCTCGGACTCACCGAGCGGAGTCCTGCCCGGCGCCAGCGCGGCGAGCGCTCCGCGCAAATGGACTACTCCCTCCTGCAGTTTGCCCGAACGCAGCGCGAGCTTGGCGCGGATCCACTCGGCGGTGGAGTTTTTCTTCGGCGCCAGCGCCGCCCATTGGTCGGCGAGGGCAAAGAGGCCGCCTTCATAGGCCAGCCAGGCCAGCCGGTCGGCGTCGGGCATGTCGTGGAGTCCGGCTTGCTCCAAAACGACCCCCCATTGTCGGGCCTCGGCGGGGATCTGCCCCCGGGTGTCGTCCCACCGGCTGGCGGGTCCGCCCAGTGAGACCAAATACGCGGTGAGGACGCGGCGGGCGGCCTCATCACGGGCGAGCGGAGCCAGCGTTTTGTTGTCCTGCCCGGCAAGGCGTGCGGCGGTCGAGCGCAGGGACGGGAGGGCGGTGCGGTCGCCGGTCGCGAGCTGGTCGAGATACCGCTGAATCGCTCCGGCATGGTCGCCGCGGGCGGTATCCGCCCGGGCTTCCCAGCCGTAGCTGGAGGCGGCGAGCCCGAGGGGGTCGGGAAAGCCTGAGGCGGCCAAAGTGCGCACCTGCCGGCAATAGCGCGCGGCCTCCGCCGCTGCGGTTCCGGCGGCCGCCGGGCCGCCGGCGTTTTCACCCAGGGCGGCGGCTTTTTCGGCCCACAGGCGGCCGAGCATGAAGGCCGCCCAGATGGAGCGATGGCGCCGCGCGGCTTCGGGCAGCGTGAGCAGTTTGACCCAGGCGGCGAGGGCATCGTCCTTGCGGTCCTCGTGCCAGGCGACGGCCCCGGAAAAATAAACGGCAAACTCCTCCGGAAGGTCGGCGGGCAGCGGGAGGTCGGGTCGCGCGGCGTTGTGCTCGGCCACCGCAGCCTGCAGCTGTTTCCCGGCCTCTTCCCGCTGGGCAGGTTCGATATACCGGTAGTCCGGGGCGCGCAGTTGGTCGCCAGTCAGAACCCACGCCTCGAGTTTCGTCCGGGCCGCCTCATAGGCGTCGCCGAGCTCTTTGACGCGTGCGGCCGGCAGGCCGCCGGCGGCGAGGGCACCGCGGACTTCGGCAATGTCGTTGCGAGCGCTGAAGGCGCGGCCGGTCTCGGAGTCCGGGACCGTGGCGGAGCGCTCGGGCGGCCGGGTGACGGCGAGCCGCGCGAGCTCATCGGCAAAAAAACCTTCAGGAGAGGAGAGCAGATCGGACTCGGGCGCCGCCAGATAACTGTTCGGGAAATCCGGTCCGCACGCAGGCGCAGGAACGACGGCAACCAAGCCCAGCCCCGCCGCCAGGCTAAGGCGCGGTGGCCGGCACACTCGCTTCCAGGGAAAGGGCATGGGAAAAACGCAGCCACGCGATCTGGCGGCGTGCGCCGGGCGCAAGGAGCGCGTCGGGCGGCACGGCGGTGGCGGCAGCCTCCATCTGCGCCGCCCCGGGCTGGATTTCAAGTTGAAATCCGCCCAGTCCGTCCGCCGCCAGCATCTTCTCGCCCGCCGGCCAGCGCAGGGTCACCCGCGCAGGCGGCGGCTCCGTGGTGGTGCCGGCGTTGACGGCATAAATCTCCGCGAGGCCCGGTTCAGGCCAGGCGACAACCACGGTCATTTTCGCAGCGGGTGTGCCCCCGTGCAGCACAGTTGCCAGTGTCGTCCAGTCCCAGTTCAGGCGGTCGCCCGCCACCGGCAGGCGGAACCAGATCACGCCGTTGCAATGCGGGGGCGGTTGGGCGGCGAGCTTGTGCGCGAGCCCCGCCACCTGCACCGCGTCGGCCCGGGCCACCCGCACCTGCGTTCCGACCGGCCAGGTCGGGGTCGGACCTTCGGCCGCCAGCCCGAAGAACTTTCCTGCCGCATCGAAGGCGACGAGGTAGCCGTAGGTCGGGAGCGCCACCCGGAACGGCACGCCCACCCGCCCCGCCTGCACCGCCCAGGCCTGCGCCCGTACGGGGTCGCAGAGCGAAAACGGGGCGTCGGGCGCGGTCGGGCGTTCCAGGGAGTGGACTTGCAGGATGAATCCGTCGGCCGCATGGGCGAGCGCGGCAAAGTCGGCCTCGTGGTTGAGCCACACCGGCAGCGCGGTGAAGACCAGCGGCGTTCGGCCGGCGGCGGCTTTCAGCGCGCCGAGCCAGGTCCGGTAGCCGGCGAGCTTCGCCTCGGCGCAGTCGAAATCCACCTGGAGCTCACTGGGCGACAGCCCGGCGGCCTGCGCCTCGGCGAGCAAAGTTCCCGCCAGCGCGGCCAGGGTTTTCCCCTCCGCGTCGTCGGCTGCGAAGGGGCCGGGAAACGGCCCGATGCGCAGTGACAGGCCGACCGGTTTTCCGAGCTTGGCGAGCTGCGCGTAGTCCGGTGCGAACCGCGACACCTGGGGCGTCCCGCCGCTCCATGCCACTTCGGCGGCAAGGACATTGAAGCCGTCGGCGAGTGTCTTCGCCTCCTGCATCGCCGCCGCAACCTCCGGCGCCGGCTGCCGTTGCCAGACATAAATCTCCTGCGTCCACGCCGCGCGGGCGGAAACGGTGCAAACGGTGGAGAGGACGAGATAGAGGAGAGCGC
Source organism: uncultured Opitutaceae bacterium (assembly GCA_903929355.1). Lineage (GTDB taxonomy): Bacteria > Verrucomicrobiota > Verrucomicrobiia > Opitutales > Opitutaceae > CAIYUN01. The sequence continues at coordinate 39,668 of CAIYUN010000034.1, read as the reverse complement.
GCACGGGTGCTTGGCTTATAGTGCTTGGTGCTTGGTTCCTGGCGTGCCCTCCAAAGCCTTGCGAAGGAGGGTGCCTGGCTGGAGCCGCGGCGACCCCGCCGCGGGTTTGGTGGCCGGATCAGTGCCGATTAGTGTGCCTAAGTGGTTAAGAACGGTTCGTCGGATTGGTGTTCGCGCTCCCTGCGGCGGGGGAATAGGAAAAAGTTTACCCTCGAAGGCGGACGACCCTGACTTGCCACTTGATACTTGTTACTTTCCAACGTCATCACGCTTGCAGGTCCGCGGACACATCCAGTTGTTCGAACCGCCGGCCCAGCCACTTCAGGCCCAGCCACAGCTCGGCGGCCAGGATGAGGAGCACCGCCCCCGTCGCCAGCACCACGGCCGGGATCGGGCCGAGCAGAAGACCGATCCCCACCACGATACCCAGCGCAACCAGCCCGGCGGGGAGCATTGCGAGCCCCACCACCAGCAGCTGGCCGATCACAAAAATCAGCCGCTGCCCCATCATATCGATGCCGCCCGCCCCGCGCGGGCGCGGGCCCGGCGCCCATGAGGGGAAAACCAGCGTGGCGGCGTTGGGCACCAGCAGTTGGAGCAGGCACAGGGGCGGAATCACCACCGCGACGGCGACCACGACCACGGCGCGCACCCCCGGCGTGAACCCGGCGTACCCGTCCGGAAATGCCATCGCCCCGGCCAGCAGCGTGAGCCACAGCACCCCGGTGAGGATCGAAACCGGCGTCAGCATCTCCCCGAGCACGATCTGCCAGCCGGGCAACGGGTAGGTCTTCATCAGGTCCACCTGCCCGAGATCGCCCCGCAGGTCCTGCCGCGCAAAGGACGGCCCGAACAACAGCACATAGCCCGCGAACCCCGCGGCCATCATCGCGATGGCCGGCAACGCCTCCTGAAAATCCGGCTGGCGGCCCAGCCAGTGGCAGCCGAGGACAATGAACGCCGCGAGCCCGCCGAAGACCCGCAGGTTGAAATAGGGCCGCGTCGAAAGCAGGTTCTTCCACCAAAACGCCAATTCCGGCCGGCCGCCGCCCGGGGCGAGCCGGAAGGGATCGCGCCGCCCTTTCGTGGGTGCGCGCAGGGCCGCCAGACCGCCCGACCGCACCGCGGCGATCCGGGCGCCGCGTTTTTCCGCCTGGGCCAGCGACGCCTCCTCAAACGGGGTCTCCGCCCGCAGCACCCAGACATAGTGGACCGCGAGCAAAAGCAACGCCGGCCCAAGCGCACGGAGGAACCCCGCCGCGTCGGGCGCGAGAAAGGGCCCGACCATGAGACGGGCAGGCCACAGCACCCAGCCCAACGGTCCCTGGGTCAGCAGCGGCGCAAGGTAGTGCGCGATCGTCGCCAGACTGGCGAGATCGCCCGCGCCCGGCGCGTGAAGCCCGTGCCACTCGGCCAGACCGGCGGCCACCACCACCAGCGCGATCGCGCCCAACAGCCCCCACCGCCGCCGCCGCCGGTCCACTCCCTGGTCCGTCAGGCGGGCGACCACGAAGCCCGCCCCGATCATATGCAGGTTGAGCGTGGCCAGGATCAACCACCAGCCCGCCGCATGGATGCCCGCGCCGCCGCCCAGGAAACTCCATCGGTTGGAAAAGTAGGTGAAGAATAGGGCGCCGAACAGGATGCGGGGCTGCGCGCTGAGCAGCTTGTAGTGGATGAGCCAGCGACGGGTGACCGGCGCCGGAAAGAAAAAAGCCACCTCCGCCTCGCTGAACCCGAGCCCGGGTTTGTCCCCGGGCAGCAGCCAGCCGAACAACGTCACCCAAGTCACCAGCGCGAGGGCACCGAGTCCGGCCACCATCGTCCGCCCCTCGGTCGAAATCGGCGGCATCCCCGCCAGCGGGGTGCGCCCGCCGGGACCGCCGTAAAACTGCCGGAATAAGAAGAACCAAAAATAAGCCGCCCCCACGACCGCGCCCATCAGATACTTCGGCCGTCGCAGCCGCCGCAACCGCTGGCGCAGCCAGTTGCGGAACGAGGTCAGCTTGAGGTAGAGAAGCGCGGAAAACACGGGGGAGGAGGATTTGTTATTGGATAATGGTTATCGCTTATTGGGTTAATTACGGAGGCGGGCTCTCCTTGGCGCGCCATAGGCATGGCGACGGCAGGTGCGCGCGGCCGGCTCGGCCATGGCCCAATGAGCGTTAACCAATAAGCCATAACCAATCACGGCGCAGACGTTCCGGTCGCCCGGAGAAACACCTCCTCCAGGTCCACCCCGGTCTCGCCGTTCGCGAACCGGGCCGCCACCTCGGCCAGGGTGCCGTCCGCGATTTTCTCGCCTTGCTTGAGAATGAGCACATGCGAGCACACCTCCTCGAGCAGGTGCAGCAGGTGCGAGCTGAGCACAATCGCCGCACCGGCGGTGGCGCGGCGGCGGATGGAGTCCTTCATGCGGCGGATGCCGAGCGGGTCGAGGCCGGTAAGCGGCTCGTCGAAAAAAATCACCTGGGGCGCGTGCAGCAGACCACAGGCGATGGCGAGCTTCTGCTTCATGCCCCGGGAGAGCTCGCCGGGGAGCTGGTCGGCCTTGTCGGCGATCTCAAGCTCCTCCAACAGCGGTTCCGCGATGGCCTCGTGGTGGGCGACGCCGTAGATGCGGGCGACAAACGCCAGGTGCTGCCGCACCGTGAGGTAGTCAAACAGCCGGGGCTCGTCGGCAAAAAAAGCGAGTGAGCGCTTGGCCGCAACCGGGTCGGCCGTGATGTCGTGGCCCGCGATGCGCGCCGTCCCGTCGCTGGGCGGGATGATGCCCGCGAGGCAGCGCAGCGTGCTGGTCTTGCCCGCGCCGTTCGGGCCGACGAGTCCGAGCACCTCCCCCGGCCGCACGGTGAACGACAGCTCGCGCACCGCCGTGAAGCCGCCATAGCGCTTGGCGAGGCCGAGGACTTCAATCATGACCGGAGAAGCTGCCGCACCCGGCCAGGCGCGGCAAGCGGGAACCGCGGGCGGTGGTGACGCAGTTTGCCGTCATTGGATAGGGACGCCACTCCGTGGCGTCCGCGGACGGCTCGGAGAGCCGCCCCTGCCTTTGAGGCGTAATTTCAGAATGCCCTTACCTCCCCGCCACTGGCAGGAATTGCATGCAGATGGGGGCGGGGGCGGCGACGGGGTCCCCCACGGGCGTCAGCATTCCGGAGTCCGCGCGGAAGACGGCCACGGTGTTGGAGTCCTGGCTGCCGGAGATGACCCAATGGCCGGTGGGGTCGAAGCTGAAGTAGCGCGGGGTCTTGCCGCGGTTGTCCACGTCCTGAATTTGGGACAGCCCGCCGGTCTTGTCGATGCTGTAGACCGCAATGCAGTCGTGGCCGCGCGACGAGGCGTAGAGAAACTTGCCGGACGGATCGAGCTTGATCTCGGCGTCCTTGTTGAAAGCGGTGAAATTGGCGGGGAGGGTTTTGACCGTTTGAAACTCGGTCAGGGTGCCTTTGGCGGGGTCCCAGTTGAAGGCGGTGACGGTGGCGCCCATCTCATTGATCACATAAAGCACCTTGCCGTCCTTGCTGAAGATTGGATGACGCGGACCGGAGCCCGGCGACACCACGCCCCAGGCCGGGTCGTTCGGCGTCAACTTGCCGGTTTTGGCGTCGAAATGATAGACATACACCCGGTCGTTGCCGAGATCGCAGCAAAGGGCGAAACGGTTGGAGGGGTCGGTGATGATGCCATGGGCGTGCGGGCCCTCCTGGCGGTCCTTGTCCGGGCCTGTGCCCGCCTGCTGGTCGAAGCCCGTGCTCGCGCCGAGCGAGCCGTCGGCCGAAATGGGCAACACCGAGACGCTGCCGGCATCGTAGTTGGCCACCAGGGCGAAGCGGCCGGTCTGGTCGAGGCTGATGTGGCAGGGGCCCGCGCCGCCGGAGGGTTGGGTGTTCAGCAGTTTCAGCGCATGGTCGGTCGGGCTGATTTCATAGGCGGCGACCTTCGCGGCCTTCTCGAGGCAGGCGTAGAGGTGCTTGCCGTCGGGGGCGATGATGAAGAACGACGGCCCGGCGGCCTCGACCGCGAGGTGGGGGGAGGTGAGCGTGCCGGTCGTGCTGTCGAAGCGACCGATCGAAATGCCGTTGCCGGCCCCGTCGTTGGGCGAGCCGTAGAATACATCGAACTGGGCGGCGGCGGACCGCAGCGGCGTGAGGAGCGAAAGCGTGGCGGCCAGCGCCAGCAGGGAAGAGGCGGGGTGGGAGGACATGGGAAAACGACGGTGCGTGCGCGCGGCGCGTGGGGCAAGGCGGAAAATGGCGCGGCGGTTCTTGGTGCTTCGTTCCTCGTGCTGGTGGAACCGGTTGACCCCAACCGGTTGGGGTGAGGCACTCGCTTGGGCCGCCGCTTTGTCCTGGTCAAGCGCCGGGCTGGACGTCCAGATATCGGACGGATTCCCGGTAAATCCAAACCTGCTTTTCAACGTCGTAGATGGCCTGAACGTTCGTGGTGTGACTGATGTTGGCGTCGATGAAGATGAGCTTGTCGTTGATCCAGGTGACCGTGATGACCCGGAAACCCTTCATCCACAACTCCTCAGGCTTGGCCAGACCGCGGCCTTCGATCCGAATGACAGCCTTTTGATCTTCATCTCCATACTTGGTCCCGTCAGTGCGGGAGACGGTGACCTTTCGCTGATGGTCCAAGCCGTTCCAAGCCACCTCGGGAGCCTCCTGCGCGAATTGGCTGAGATCAAAACCACCGGGGCTAGAGGTGGGATAGTGATCGAGGAAGTCGTCGGAATGGACTATGATGTAGTCGGGTTCGGCCCCAGCCTTGGGGGCGGAGGGGTCGGACTGCACCGGCTTGATGGTGGCATCCGCGCCGAGCAACGGGCTGAGGAGACAGATCAAGATACCAGCGGGATGAACTTTCATGGTCGGAGGTTGGCCCCGGTGCTTAATTTATGGGTTCGAAGCGGAGGGGGAGACTGGAATCACTGATGGGGATCAAAGCCGAAGCCAGGCGGCGCCCTGGCCGACAGGAAGACGCGGGCCACTTACAACAGCTTGCCGGGCTGGTATCCCGCGGCGCCCGGCACCTGGCGCGACAGCGGCGCGACCGTCCGGGCAAAATCATCCGCCTGTTGCGGGGCTGCGCCGACGAAGCGTTTGCCGTCCCGCAGGATCGCGTCGAGCTTTGCGCGCGACAGGCCGAGGCGGGGATCACCGGCGAGACGGCCGGCCAGGTCGGCCTCGCCGCCCTCGCGCAGGGCGCGCGCCGCCGCCAGCGCGTGCTCCTTGATCGCGGCGTGCGCGGTCTCCCGGCCCGCGCCCGCCTTGACCGCCTCCATCATGATGGTCGTCGTCGCGAGGAAAGGCAGGTGCCGGGCATTCTCGGCCGCGAGCGCCGCGGGGAAAACGTCCATTTGCGCAAGCACCGTGAGCAGGGTCTCCAGCAGCCCGTCGAGGGCGAAAAACGCATCGGGCAGCGCGACGCGTCGCACCACCGAGCAGGAGACGTCGCCCTCGTTCCACTGGTGGCCGGCCAGCCCGGCCGTCATCGTGACATAGCCGCCCAGCACGGTGGAGAGGCCGCAGATGCGCTCGCAGTTGCGGGCGTTGACCTTGTGCGGCATCGCGGACGAGCCCACCTGGCCTTTTTGAAAGCCCTCCGTCAGCAGCCCGTGCCCGGCCATGAGGCGCAGCGTCGTGGCAAAGCTCGCCGCCGCCGCGCCGATCTGATGCAGCGCCGTCACCACCTCAAAGTCGAGCGAGCGCGGATACACCTGGCCGACGGCGCCCAACACATGGCGGAAGCCGAGGTGCGCGAGCACCCGTTGCTCGAGGCGTGTGACTTTTTTGGCGTCGCCGCCAAGGAGCGTGAGCTGGTCGAGCTGCGTGCCCACGGCCCCCTTGAGCCCGCGGGCGGGATAGCGCGCGACCAACTCGTCGAGCCGGGTGAAGGCGAGCCGCAGCTCCTGACCCGACATCGCGAAACGCTTGCCGAGCGTGGTTGGCTGCGCGGGCACGTTGTGGGTCCGGCCCGTGATCATCACGGCGCGGAACTGTTTTGCCCGCCTCCCGAACGCGAGCAGCGCGGCGGCGGTCTTCATCCGCACGACGGCGAGCGAGCGGGCGATCTGGAGCTGCTCGGTGTTCTCGGTGAGGTCGCGGGAGGTCAGGCCCAGATGAATCAACTCGCGGCCGGCGAGGGCGTTGAACTCCTCGATGCGCGCCTTCACGTCGTGCAGGGTGACGCGCTCGCGCGCGGCGATGGCCGTCAGGTTGATGCGGCCCTTGACCCGCTCGTAGTCGGCGATGGCGGCGGCGGGGACGGCGAGGCCGAGGTCGCGGTGCGCCTTGAGCACGGCGATCCAGAAATCGCGCTCGAGCGCGATCCGCCCGGCGGGCGACCAAAGGGCTTTGACCGCCGGCGAGGCATACCGCTCGGCGAGGACGTTGGGGATGGGGGCGGGTGAGGGCATGGCGTCGGACGAGCGAAGCGCGCGGGGCGGGTGGCGGCAACCTTTTTGGCCACCGCTGGCGATGAGGCCCGGCCGCTTACGTCAAGCACCGCACCGCCAAGTCGCGCAGCACCTCGGCCTGCTCGTGGGGGCGGGCCACGATCTCCTCAAAGGCCACAACGAGCTCCAGTTGGTTGTCCACCAGGCGGCGGAGCGGGGGCAGCTGGGCGCTCCCGGCCAGCTTGCCCACATACCACGCATTCTGGCTGAACAGGTTGAACGAGCTCTTCTCCGTCGCGCCGGTGAAATGCCGCGCATGGGCCGCCTGCGCGCGCGGCAGGCCGTCGAGCCCGCGCGGGCCCACGCTCACCTCCCCCGCGTCGGCCAGCGCGCGCACCTGCAGCAGGATCCGGTTGCGGTTCTGCAGCGCGCTGATGATCGGTCGTGCGTCGCCTCCGGTGAAGAAATGCCGCTGCAGGGCCGTCAGCGTCCAGGGCAGGTCGCCGCTGAAAAACGCTTCCGCCACCTCGAAGAAATCGCCCTCGGCGACATTGGGCGTCAGTTCGGCGACATGCGCCTCGGTGATGACTCCATCATCGCCGGCGTGGGTGGCCAGCTTGCGGACCTCCTCGATGAGCAGGCGGGTGTTGGCGCCGACGCGGGCGAGGAGCAACTGCAGCGCGTCGGGCCCGAAGGTCGCCCCCAGCGCACGCGCCTCGGCCAGAGCCACGCCGGCGAGGGCCTCGGCGGCGTTGTCGCCGTCGCTGCCGACCACGGTGCAGTCCCCGTGCTTCTCGCACCATTTGGCAAAAGAACGCCGACGGTCCACCGGCGCCGCGGTGATGAGGACCACCGTCTCCTCCGGATTGTTCTTCTCCAGCAGTTGCTGCAAGTCCTCGACAGCCTTGAGCGTGCCCTCGGCGCGACCGGTGACGGTGTCGGCCAGGAAGTTCGCATCCTTGAGCCACACCAAGCGCCGCCCCCCAAACATCGCGACCGTCTGCACGCTCTCGCGGAACCGGTTCACGGCCGCCTCCACCTCGCCGACGTTGGCCGCGAAGCCGCTGATGACCTCGCGGGAAAACTCGTCCGCGCCGGTCTCGGCCACGAGCGCGTCGTAACGCTCCTTCCCCAGCCGGCCGACGAGAAAATCGTCGGCCCCGCAGATGAAGGTGAAGGTTTTCTGGGCGGCGGGCATGAAAAGGGGGGAGGTTGCGCCGAGGGCGCGCGCCATGCACGCGAAAAAGCGGGAATGGTGCGATCTGGTAGGTTAAAGATCACAATTTGTGATCGCATCACCCCGCCGCCCACCGCGCCACCACCGCCGGCAGATCGTGGAGGCTTTTCAGCTCGAAATAGCGGCCGCCCGCCGGCGGCACCTCCGCCGTCTGCTCGTGCAGCCACATCAGCGGGTAGGGAACATGGGCCGCCGCGCCGCCCAGCGCGAGCACGGGCAGGATGTCACTTTTCATCGAATTGCCGACCATCAGGAAATTCTGCGGCGCGATGCCGTGCCGGCGCAGGATGGCCGCATAGGCGGACGCGTCCTTTTCGGCGACGATCTCGACCTCCTTAAAATGCCCGGCGAGGCCGGAGCGGTCGAGCTTGCTCTGCTGGTCGCGCAGGTCGCCCTTGGTGATCACCAGCAACCGGTGCGCGCCGGCGGCCGTGAGGCCGGCCAGTGTCTCGGCCACGCCGTCGAGCAGCTCGACCGGATGCACCAGCATCCCGCGGCCCAGGTCGATCAGGTGCTGGACCTCCGCCGCACTGATCTGGCCGGAGGAGAGATGGATGGCGGTCTCGATGGCGGAGAGGGTGAAGCTTTTCACCCCGTAGCCGTAGATTTCGAGGTTGCGCAGCTCCGTGGCGAGGAGCTCACGCTCGACCGTGGCGGCGTCGTGATGGTGGGCCAGCAGTGCGCCAAAGCGGGCGTGCATGTCCGCGAACACATTCTCGTTGTGCCAGAGGGTGTCGTCGGCGTCGAAGCCGATGGTGAGATCGCGGGCGGGCATGGGGCGAGTGGAGGCGGTGGCGGGCCAACGGGCAAGCCCGGGCGCTCGCAGTCCTGCGACTTTGCGGAAACGCCCCCCGTGGCGGGAGCCCTTCGAGCCTCTTGACTCCATTTTTTGCCCCCTGGCTTATGTGACCGGCCATGATCCAGCACCCGGTTGCACCGCCGGGGCTGACGCCATATACGTCAACTATTAGTTGTCATGTTTGGTTGGCGGTCGTGCATGGGGGATGGCGGTTTCGCTCGCGTCGACCAAGAGGCAGGCAGCAGGGCGGACTGCGGCGGGGTCGCTGCAGCACCAGGTCGGCAATGGGTCGAACCGCTGCAATTTGGAGCTGTGAACCGCCCTTGTCTGTGCTTGGCTGCACCCCTCACCATGCGGGAGATCCTCACACCGGCGCTGCTCGCGCTTTGCCTGGCCGCTGCGCCCCTACGGGCCGCCGATCCGATCGCGGCCTCCGCCGCCCCGCCACCGGCGGTCGCGGAGCCGGTCGTGCCGGCGGAGCTCAAGACGCTCGTCGACCGCCAGCGCGCGCTCCTCGCCCAGGCGGACAAGGCGGCCGATCAGGCCGGGGTCGAGGCGTTGCGGCCGGATTTCCAGCGGCTCATCGTGGACTACGAACAGTTCCTCAAGGACCACCCGGATGTCGCCGCCGGCTATGTGAGCTACGCCCTGCTGCTCAGCCGGCCGGTGCTGGGCGAACGCGCGCGCGCCGCCGCGCTCCTCCTCAAGGCCAACCAGCTCGACCCCGACCAGCCGCTGGTCAAAAACCAGCTCGGGAACTATCTCGCCGAGGACGGCAAGCCCCTGCAGGCCGTGAACTATTTTCTCGCGGCCATCCGGCTCGCCCCGGCCGAGCCCCTTTACCATTACCAGCTGGGCACATTGCTGGCCGCCGCGCGCGATGATTTCCTGGCCAGCGGCGAATGGCAACGGCCCGTCCTCGACGACGCCATGCAGGAGGCGTTTCACCAGGCGACGACGCTCGCGCCCGGCAACGTCGAGTATGCCCTCGCCTACGGCAAGTCGTTCTTCGAACTCGAAAAACCGGATTGGGACGGAGCCATGAATTACTGGCGCTCGCTCGAATCCAGGCTCCAGGTGTTGTCCCTGCCCAAGCCCAAACTGATCCAGCAGACCATTCACCTTTACCAGGCCAAGGTGCTGCTCAAACAAGGGCGGCTGGACGAGGCCCGGACCATGCTCGCCACCGTGGACGACCTCCAGCTGGCCACGGCCCGGCAGGTCCTCGCCGCCGAGCTGGCCGCCCTGCCGGCCCCCGCCGCGTCTGCCAATATCACGGTTCCAGCTGTCGGGGCCCCGGTGCGGTAGGAGCGGCGGCCGGCCGGCACAACAGCTCCCCCACCCACTTCCGGTGCGGTCCCGACAAGGTGATCGTGGCGAGTTTCGCCCGCGGCACCCACCCCAAACCTTCGCCCAGTTTTCCCCGCGGTGGCGGCAGCGCGTAAATCGTCTCCGTGATGGCAAAGCGGGTGATGCGGCGTTGCCGGCGTGCGAGCAGTGGTCCGCACGCCACGGCGGCCTCGCTCAGGCCCGCCTGCGCCGCTGTCGGCAGCTCGTACTGGCCCGCCAGCCGGCGCGCGCCGACGGACGCACGGTGCAACAGGAGGGCACCCCCACGAAGGCACCACACCCGCACCACCTCGCGGCGTTCGGTTTTCCTCGGCGCAAGGCGCGGATATTGCTGCGGCGCACCGAGGCGGGCGGCCGCACAAAAGCGGCGCACCGGGCACACCCCGCAGCGCGGGTTCGACCGCAGGCACACCGTCGCACCCAGCTCCATCATCGCCTCGTTGTGCTCCCCGGCGCCGGCCGCCGGCAGGAGCGCGACGGCCAGCGGGGCGAATGTCTTCGCCGCCATGGCGCTGTCGCGGAACTCCCGGCCGTCGGCCGTGAGCCGCGCGAGGATGCGCACGACATTGCCGTCCACACACGCCGCCCGCGCACCCAAGGCGATGCTGGTGATCGCCGCCGCCGTGTAGGGTCCCACGCCGGGCAGCTCGCGCCATGACTCCGGCGTGCGCGGGGGCGCGGACCGCGTCGCCATGATTTGGGCCAGCCGGTGCAGGTTCCGGGCCCGCGAGTAGTAGCCCAGGCCCTCCCACAGCTTGAGCACCTGTTCCTCCGGCGCCGCGGCCAGCGTGGCAAAATCCGGCAACGCCTCCAGCCAGCGCGCAAAATAGGGCAGCACCGTTTTCACCTGTGTCTGCTGCAGCATGAACTCGCTCACCACCGTCCGATAGAGCGACGGCGACGAACGCCAGGGCAGCACCCGCGCCTCCGCGCGAAACCACCGCCGGAGCGCGCGCTGGAAACCGGCCTTGGCCGCGGGGAGCTGGGAGAAGGAATCGGGCACAAAGCAGCACAAAAACCACAAATCGGGACAAAATGAAGCCTGAGATATTTATCGTGGGCTTTGGGCCATTTTGTGCCCAACTCATCGCATGCCCAAGCCGCCCCCGGAGGAGGAAAAACCCAAGAAGCTCGCGTCCTACACCGCCAAGCTCGACGACGCCCAGATGGCGAAGCTCCAGGCGATCTGCGAGGAGCGCGGCTGGATGCCCTTTGACGTCGCCTACACCCGGTTCGCCTTCAAGGCCGACCACCTGAAGGTCAATGTCACCGCCTACGAAAGCGGCAAGGTCGTCGTCGCCGGCAAGGGGACCGAGGAGTTTGTCACCATGACGCTGGAGCCCGACGTGATCGGTGCGGCCCGGCTCGGCTATGACGAGGTGCTGCATCCTGACTGGTTTGAGCCGCACGCCGGCCTCGACGAAAGCGGCAAGGGCGATTTCTTCGGCCCGGTGGTCGCCGCCACCGTCATCGCGGACAAGCCCGCCATCGAGGCCTGGCGCGCGGCCGGGGTGCAGGACTCCAAGAAGATCGCGGAGAGCCAGATCATCAAACTGGACCGGCTCATCCGCGAAACCCGCGGGGTTGCCGTGGAAACCTGTCTCTGTGGGATGCCCAAATACAACGAGCTGATGTCCCGCCCCGGGGCGAACCTCAACCGGCTGCTGGCCTGGCAGCACGCCACCGCGCTGGAGAAGGCGCTCGCGAGCAAGCGCGTCCCCCGCGGGCTGCTCGACCAGTTCACCAAGCAACCCCTCGTCCAGCGCGAGCTGGCGAAAAAGGGGGTGAAGGATTTCGAGCTGGCGATGCGGACCAAGGCGGAGGAGGACCCGGTCGTCGCCGCCGCCTCCATCGTCGCCCGGGCGGAGTTTGTGCGGCAGATGCACACGCTCTCAAAAAAATTTGGCGCCAAGCTCCAGAAAGGGGCGGGCCCGCTGGTGAAGCAGCAGGCGCATGAAATCATCAACCGGTTCGGCGCGCGGGCCCTCGGTGATTTTGCCAAGCTGCATTTCCGCACCGCCTACGAAGTCGTGTCGGCGGCCGGCAAGCTCGGCGAGCTGCCGCTGCCCGAGCCGCAGGAGAAAACGGAGTGGCGGTAGATTGACGGCTACCCCGCGAGCGCGGTGATGATGACCCAGCAGAGGGCCGGCACGACGGCGAGCTCGAAGACGATGATAAACGAAAGTCCGGCGCGCGCCAGCGCCGGTTCCCAGTTCCGTTTGCGCCGTGGCGGAGCCCCGGGTGGCTCGTGGTCATCGTCGGGAGCAGCGTCGTTTGGCGTCCAGACCGGCGGGGCGGGACGGCGCGACGCGGCCGCCGGTGGCGGCTGGGGCGGCAGGATCACGCGCGCCTCCCGGGCCTTCCCGTAGGCGAGGTTGATCTGCTTCAGTTTTTCCTGCGCGCGACTTTGCAGCCCGGGGTCGTCGGTGAAACGGTCAGGATGCCAGACCTTGACCAGATCGCGATAGGCGCGCTTCACCAGCTCCGGTGAGGCGCCGGGATCAACCTCGAGCATTCGGTAACATTCGCGCAGGTCGTCCATCTCCGGCCAAAACTGCACCTCCGCTCCTGCCCCGGCAATCCCAAACTCGTCCCCCGGGCACTCCCACGATGCCGCCGACCTAAACGCGCGGCCGGTGGCTACGATGTCAACTGATAGTTGACATTGTAGCAGTCCCTCAAGGGGAGGCACCCCGCATGCTTGCAGGCGGCCCGGCTGGGTCGCTAATTTTCCCCCATGCCCAAGCGCCGCCAGCTCCGCGCCTTTGACCTGAAGCAGCTTGCCGGCTTCGCCAGCCTCATCGGGGTGGACGAGGCCGGCCGCGGCGCGCTCGCCGGGCCGGTCGTCGCCGCGGCGGTGGTCGTCAATCAAGGGTTTCTCGAGGGTCGCTGGGCGGTCGCCCGGGCGGGGCGCGTCAACGACTCCAAGCTGCTCACCCCCGCCGACCGCGAGGAACTGATGGTCGAGTTTGAGGCGCTGGCCATCCAGGGGCAGATTCACGCGCACACCGGCACCGCCGACGTGGCCGAGATCGAGTCGCTCAACATCCTCGGCGCGACCAAGCTTGCCATGCGCCGCGCGCTCGAGGGCATCTGCCCGCCGTCGGCCTTCGCGCGGGCGACCGAACCCGACCTCTTCGCCAGCGCCGAGGAGATCAACAATTACCAGCCGACCGTCTCGGCGCACATCATCATTGACGGGCTGCGCCTGCGCCATTTCCCGTATCCCCACACGCCGCTGGTCAATGGCGACGGGCGCTCCCTCTGCATCGCCATGGCGAGCATCGTCGCCAAGGTCACCCGCGACCGCCTCATGAACGAGCTCGACGCCCAACACCCCGGCTATGGCTTCACCCAACACAAAGGCTATGGCACGGAGGAGCACCGCGAAGCGGTGCTGCGCCTCGGCCGCTGCCCCCAGCACCGCGAGCTGTTCCTGCGCAAGCTTCTCGCCCGCCGGGTGGATCCGGACCAGCTCGACTTCCTCGCGGGGGAGAGTTAGCCCATTACCCCTGGATGGGAAGGCCCGACTTGTCGCGCTGGAGACCCGTCGGGGCGGATCACTTCACCGGCCCGATGCGCTGGGTGCTGATCGCGATGTCGTCGTAGTATAGGTCGTATTCCGCAGTCGGGGCCTTGCCCCAGGCGCGGAAACCAAAGGCAAAATCGACAAAGCCTTTGACCAAACCATCTCCCTTGACGGTCGGCTTTGGCGCCGCCGACGCGGCGTCGGCCACGGGCGCAGGGGCGGCGGGCGCGGCACCGGCGGCACCGGCAGGCGCGCCGGCACCGCGACGGGGGGCGGCGGGCGCACGGGGCTTGACGACAAAGTTCTTCAGCTCGCCCGACGCGACCCCGTCAATCCAAACATTGATGCTGTCGGGCTGGTCGTTGAATTCCCATTCGAGGCAAAACCATTTGCCGACCGGATACGCGGGGCCGTTGGTGATGGTCTCGTTGCGGTCGATGTTGGCGGCGTTTTGCTGGTAGGACGTCATCACCCGTTTTCCGCCCGAGGCGGCGATCTCGAGAAAGTTGGAGATTGGCCAGCCCGCGCCGCCGGCGCTGAGCAGCGGGTCATGCCCGGCCGGCATGCCCGGCGTGACGTACATATAGGCCCGGCCGAAGAAATGCGTCCGTACCGAGTCCGGCAGATGGGGGGCGACGATGAAACCCCAGGCACCCGCCGCCGCCGGATAATGCACCTGCAAGGCATACTTGCCGCCATGCACGATGTCCGTCTGCACCTTCACCACCGCCCCGTTGTTGGTGCGGGAGTCCCAGACGGCCGGGTCCAGCTTGCCGGATTCAAAACTCTCGGACAAAACCGGGGCGGCGGTGGCCTGGGCGGCAAGCCGCGGGGCACTGGCAGCAACACCGAGCGCGAAGACAACCAGCGAGAGACGGTGATGGGGATTCATGGGGATTGATTGGGGTTGGAGCTGAACTTGGGGGAGCGAAGCGCGGTGCGGATCCTGATTAAATTCAGTTCAGTGACAAGTGGGAAAGGGCCGGTTCTGCGGGCGCATACCCGGCGATAGGAACGGAGGACGGGGTCACGGCTTTGCGCTCATTCGAGCGACGTCCGACTACACCACCTCCTGGGTTGCTGGCTTGCGGCCCGGGAAGTTCAGGGGCACGGTTTCCTCGTCTCATTGGCCCCACCCTGAAGATCCTCCCCCCATCAACCCGCCCGACCGGTCACCTGATCAGCTCCCTGATCCCTTTCTGGATGGGCTTCAGCTATCTCGTGGCCGCTTCGGCCGGCGCTGCTTCCGTTGTCGGCGATGTTGTCGGCAAGGTGACGGTTGGCTACCAAGGCTGGTTTTCCGCCCCGGGCGACGGGTCGCCGGTGAACGCCTGGGGTCATGGCAACCTTGAGATGTGGCCGGATGTCCGGGAATACACCACCACCTATCCAACCTCGCACGCCAACCTGGGCGACGGCCGGCCGGCGCGCATGTTTTCCTCCTATGACGACCAGGTGGTGCAGACCCATTTTCGCTGGATGGCCGAAAGCGGCATCGACTGCGCCGCCCTCCAGCGCTTTGCCAACGAGCTCCAACCCGGCAGCCGCATCAAGGCCCAGCGGGACGGGATGGCGGTGAAGGTGAGGCAGGCCGCCGAGAATGCAGGCCGGAAATTTTACATCATGTATGACACCTCGGGCTGGGGCCTCCGAGGGCTGGAGGCCGACTGGACCAACACGATGATCAACCAGCTCCACCTGACGTCGTCCCCGGCCTACGCCCGGCAGGACGGCAAACCGGTGGTCGGTGTTTACGGCATGGGCTATGTGGGCTGGCCCGCCACCCCCCAGGCCGCCCTGGACGTGATCAACTGGTTCAAGGCGCAGGGATGCTATGTGGTCGGCTCCGTCCCGGGGCAATGGCGCATGGGCACCGGCGACTCCCGGCCGGATTTTGCCCCGGTTTACTCCGCCTTCGACCTGCTCTCCGCGTGGGGCGTGGGCCGGCGCATGGATGCCGCCTACGCCCCTTGGATCAAAGGCGACCGGGATTTCTGCCTGGCGCATAAGATTGAATATCAGCCCTGCATCTATCCGGGCACTTCCTTTGCCAACACCAACGGCTCGGGCCGGAACCTGATCCCGCGGCTGCACGGTGATTTCATGTGGTTTCAGTTTGCCACCCTGCGGTCGCTCGGGGTCAAGAGCGTCTACATCGCGATGTTCGACGAATTGAACGAGGCCACCTCCATTTTCAAGTGCGCGGAGGACGCTTCCATGCTGCCGACCGACCACTGGTTGCTCCCGTTGGACGCGGACGGGGTGCATGTTTCCTCGGACTTTTACCTGCGGCTCGTGAAAAATGGCGGGCTGATGCTCAAGGGCCTGATTCCCTACCAAGCCACCCACACCACACCGTGGGTTCTGCCGGACCAGGCTACACCTGCGGCAGGACCATGAGGCGGAACCAGGTTCGAGGGTAGGGCGCGACGCTGAGCGCGCCGACCGGGATGCACGAGATGACGTCGTTCCGCCCTCACGTGACATGGTCCAAACAGGCAGGGACGGCGGCGAGGTCGCCGCAGCTCCAGACTGGAGCGGACCGGAGCGATGCCCTCTGGCTCAGAGGCGGGCGAGGCGCGAGGTGGCGTCGCCGAACTTGTCGAGCTTCACGCCCATGCGGTCCATCAGTGAGAGGTAGAGGCTGCAGAGCTTGCGGTTTTGGTCGCCGTCGTTGGTGTAGTCCAGCACCCGCCCGGTGGCCAGCGTGCCGCCGAGGGAGCCCCCGGTCAGCATCGGCACCTTGCTGCTGTCATGGTCCTTGCCGGACCACATGTTGGACATGAAGACGATGCCGGAGTTGTCGAGCACGGTTCCCTTGCCCTCCTTCATCGAATCAAGCTTTTGGATGAGATAGGCGAACTGGCTGACATAAAACTTGTTGATGTGCATGAACGCGTCGTCCTGCTCATGGCTGGCCAGATGGTGCGCGAGCTTGGCGTCGGGGATGAACGGGTAGAACAGGCCGGAGATGTCGCGGCACATCAGCAGTGTGGCGAGCCGGGTCTTGTCGGTCTGGAAGGCGATCGCGAGGATGTCGCACATGAGCCGCATGTGCTCGCGGATGTCCTCGGGGAGGCCGTCTTCGGGCCGCTTCATCATCATGACGGGCTGGCCGGTGGCCTGGGCGCGGGCGTCGGCCTTGGCCTTGAGGGCGCGCATGTTCTCCGCGCGCTGCTCGATTTCGCGGACACTGGTGAGGTATTCGTCGAGCTTGGCCTTGTCAGTCGAGCTGACCTGGCGGCTGAGGGCGGAGGCCTGCCCCATCACGCGGTCGAGGACGCTCTCGTTGCGCTGGTTGCCATGGTTGTCAAAGAGGCTGTCAAAGGCGAGCGAGGGATAGACCTCCATGGGCATCGGCGAAGTCGGCGTCTGCCAGGAGATGTGCGAGCTGTACGACATCGAGAAATTGGTCTCGTGGTAGCCGGTGACGGGCTGCTCGCAGCCGATGACGAGGCTGGGCTGCACGGTCTGGTCGCCGATGTGCTGGGCCAGCACCTGGTCCATGGTGACCCCGCCGTGCAGGTCGGCCCCCTTGGTCAGGGGCGCACCGGAGAGGAGGTTGCCGGTCATCCCGGGATGGATGCCGACCTTCTTGATGTCGGCGGCGGCATTGAAAAGGCCCTTGATGTAATTAACCTTGGTCTTGATCGGCTCAAGCGGGGTCAGGGACTCGCCCAACACCATCTTGGCGCCCTCGCCGGAGGCGGTCCAGTATTTCGGGTTCACCCCATTGCCCATGAAGAGGACGGCGAGACGCTTGGGGGTGGCCACCGGCTCGCCGGCCTTCGTCATCGTCTCCTCGCCCCAGACCGGGATGGACTCAAGCCACGGCAACGCCATGGCGACGCCGGTGCCGCGGAGGAACTTGCGGCGGGAGAGACGGTATTGGCGGGCGGCGGCGGTCTTTTCGTTGGGGTGGCTCATGGCTTTAGTTGGTTGCGAGTCCGGCCGGGGCGGGAGCCACGACCCTTTTGTTGAGAAATTGGGGGCTGGTGACAAGGCATTCCACCAGGGCGCTGAAATGATCCTGGTGGGCGGCCAGGCCCGCCTTCATGCTGTCAATCAGCGAGTCGTCCGACAACCGCAAGGTGCGGCCGAGGCCGTAGGCGGCAAGTTTGCGGCACAGGTTTTCCACAAACTCACCCTGCACCTTGGTGTGCAGATAGTCGCGCAGGCCGGCGAGGCCGGTTTCGTTGGTGCCATCCGGGAAGGTCGCATTGATCTGAACCGGGCGGTCCGCCAAGTCCTTGGCGCGGCGTTCGCCCACGGGGCCGTAGCCCTCGAACACGAGGCCGAAGGAGTCAAATTTCACATGGCAGCCGGCGCAGTTGGGGTCGGTGTGGTGCCGGGCGAGCGCCTGGGCAAGCGTGAGATCGCCGAGCTTTTTCTCATCGGTGGGGAGGACGGGCACATTGGGCGGCGGCGACGGGATGACCTCGCCAAGAATCTTGGTGACCACCCAGTGGCCGCGCTTCACCGGACTGGTGCGCAGGCCGGGGGCAAACTTGGTGAGGAAAGCCGCCATCGGGAGCAGCCCGCCGCGTCCATATTGGTCGGCCCCGTCCACCCGCACCCAGCTCTCGGCCGGGGTCCCCGCCGGCACCGGCATCCCATAATGCTTGGCCAGGAGCGGATTCACAAAGGTGTAATTGCCATAGACCAGGTCGAGCACCGGGGCGTCCGCCTGCACGAGGTTGGTCAGGAAACGGACCGGCTCCTGAAACATCGCCTCGCGCAGATCGTTGGTGAACGCAGGGAAGGTGGCCCGGTCCACTGTGTTGGTCTCCTCGAAGCGGCGGAAATCGAGCCAGTTGCCGCCAAATTCGGTCGCGAAATTCTGTATGCGGGGGTTCTTGAGCATGCGGCGGGCCTGGGCGGTGATCACCTCGGGGCGGTGCAGATCGCCGATCGCGGCGTGGGCCATCAGCTCCAGGTCCGGCATGCTGGACCAGAGAAAGTAGCTGAGCCGGCTGGCCAGCGCGTAATCGGACAGGGGAGCGGAACCGGGCCGCAGAGCCGGGGTGCCGGGCGACGAATTCTCCGGCAGCCGCGCGGCGGCCAGGTGCACGTTCGAACGTGGCGCGGACTCCTCCGCGGCCACCGGCCGGCCGGGGCCGCCCGCCTCAACGAGGTCGATGCGATAACAAAAATTGGGGGCCATCAGAACGCTCACCACCGCGTCACGGATCGCCTCGTTTTGGTCAAGCTTCTGCGTCCGCAGCGACTTGTAGAAGGCCAGCAGATCATCCTGCTCCGCCACAGTCAGCGGGCGGCGGTAGGCCCGGGTGGCAAAGTCCATCAAGGCCTGGAGCTGACGAGGCTCGGTCGTTTTCCTGGTCGCCTCAACCGCGCGGATGTTGGCGTTGATGCCGACGAAATAGTCCTTCACCGCCTGGAGCCCCGCACCCGTCACCCCGCCCTTGACGGCCTTGGCCGTATAAAGGGCGGCCAACTGCTTGATCCTGGCCTCGCTGGTCAGATCGTCGTCCTCGGGCCGGAAGCCGTTGAATTCGGCGCTCTGCATGAAGCTCGGCGGCTCACCGCGCTCAAACCAGACAAACTGCCGGAACTGCCGGTCCGGCACATTCGAGATGAAATCGAGCTCCTGCCACATCCGGTCCAGCCGGGCCTTCTGGACATCGTCGAGCACCAGTGCGCACAGCGGCGCGTCGTCCCGGAAAAAGCCCATCTGGCTGTGAAAGCCGGCACTCAGCAGGCGGTGCCCCGCCAGATCCGAGGCGATCGAATTCGCATCGTTCAGAAACATCCGCGCGCGCTCCGGGATGTAAAAGCCGTCGGGAAACGTGGCGCAAAAGAGTTTGAACGAGGCCTCATAGCGGGCGCGCTCCGGCACCGCCGTCGCCGCCGGGATCAGCATGAGCGGCTCCGTTGTCGCGTAAAACGACATGTCCACGGCCAGCGCGCTGCCCGCCGGATAAGTCATGCGGGTCGCAGCCAGCTGTTTGTCCTTCCACAGCACCACGGTCTGCGAACCACCGGCGATGCCCCGCGCGGGGAGGTTGGCAAAGGTCTGCGCCACAAAGGGCCGCAGTTCGACGATGAAATCCCTGATCTGCGTGCAGGCGGGCCGCAGGGTCGGCGGCTCCTGGCCGGCCACCGGCGCGGGCAGCTTGCGCCAGTGCGCCTGGATGACGGCCACCGGCCCGATGTCCTGTCCGGGGCTGTTCACCAGCTCGATGATCTTCGTGAGATACTTGGGGCTGATCGCCAGCTCGCGGGCAAAGTCGGCCGGCGTCGCCGCCGGGCGGCCCAGTTCGGCGCGGTGCGCATAACGCCAGGCGGCGACAAAAAAATCGGTGTAGCCCAGGTGCTGCGCCTTGTAGAAATCCACAATCCGGTTGACCACAAATTTGTCGCGGTCGTCGTCGGTCACAATCGGGTACGGGGCGAATTCAAAACCGGAGGGCGTGAACACCAGGTGGTTCGCGACCGACCGCGCCGCCTCGAGGTACTTCGTCACCATCGAGGGCGACATGGCGAGGGACTCGCCGGAGTTATCGAAGCCCGCCTCGTTCGCCGGGTCCACCGGAAACTCCCGCGCCGGATGAATGTCCACCCCCGTCAGGTCGTGGATGGTGTAGTCGTATTCGGAGTTGCTCAGGCGGCGGGCGAGGACGGGGCCCGGATCACCGGCATTTTTCAGGGCTTCGTTTTTGCGCATGGCCTGGACCCAGTTGACCACGGCCTGACGCTCCGGCAGGGCGGGATACTTGGGCGCCTTGTCCGGCGGCATCTCGCCGGCGGCCAACCGCTCCATCACCCGATCCCAATGGCCGGCGTCGGCCACCACCCCGGCGACATTCGTGACCGCGCTCAGGTCCAAATCGGCCTCCGGCTTTTTCCCCCCGTGGCAGTTGACGCAGTAGGTGGCAAGGAAAGGACGGACGGTGCGATTGAAGTCGCGCGCCAACGCCTCGTCCGAAACGGCCGGGGCGCCGGCCGGAATCACGACCGAAGCCACCCCGGCGGAACCCCGCACATGGGGGGCCAGCAGGAGGAGGACAGCGGTGGCTGCGATCTGAAATGGCCGGGGAGGGGTGGAAAGGACGGACACGCCGAAAAACTATGCCCCAGCGTGGTCCTTGGTCAAATCCTTTTCGCCGGGGATCGGGGCTCCATTGGGTCCCGGTCGGCGGGTGCCCTCACCCCGTATTTTACCTTCGGCCGCAACCTGCGGTGCCGCGCTCAACCAACCGGTTCGTAAGCCGGCGGTTTGTTGGCCGCAGGTGGCAAAAACCATTGCGTCGGCGGCCGGGCCCGGGTCAGTTTCACGTTCTGCCGGACCATTCCCGCCTTGCCCACCCACCCACCCGATGCCCCCCCCGTTCACCTCCCCGGTCGCAGTGGAACTGGCGCCGCGCCCGGCCGGGGATCGTGTTCAGGGATTGGGGCCTGAGGGACGGCCCAAAATCGTGGGGATCCTGAACGTCACCCCCGACTCATTTTATGACGGGGGCCGGCACCAGGGGATCGCGGCAGCCGTCCGGCAGGCGGAGCAAATGGTGGCCGACGGGGCGGCGATCATCGACGTGGGCGGCCAGTCCACCCGGCCCGGCCACACCGAGATTTCGGCCGAGGAGGAAATCGCCCGGGTCGTGCCGGTGATCACGGCGCTGGCCACCCGCCTGCGCCTCCCCCTCTCGATTGACACCGACAAGCCCGCCGTCGCCCGCGCGGCCCTGGCCGCCGGCGCGGCCCTGATCAACGACGTGCGGGGGTTTCACGGCGATCCGGAGTTGGCCGCCATCGCCGCCCGGCACGGCTGCGGGGTGGTACTCATGCACCAGGAGGAGTCGTTTCAGCTTTCAGCGGAACGCACGATGGAACGGGTCGCGGAGTTCCTCGGCCGCGCACTCGAACGCGCCCTGGCCGCCGGGGTGCCCCGCGGGCGTGTCATTCTGGACCCGGGCATCGGATTTGCGAAGACGCCCACCCAGAACCTTGAAATCCTCGCGCGCCTCGGCGAGCTGCGTCGGCTGGGCTGCCCGCTCCTGCTGGGGGTCTCGCGCAAGTCCGTCATCGGCCGCGTGCTGGATCTGCCCCCGGAGGAACGGTTGGATGGCACCCTGGCGACCACCGCGATCGCCGTCTGGCACGGGGTCGAGTATCTGCGCGTGCACGATGTGCGCGCCAATCTGCGCGCCGCGCTCATGGCCAAGGCCATCCGCGACGCGCGGCCCGAACCCTCATGACCGGAAAAATCCACCTCAAGAACATGGCCTTCTATGGCTACCACGGGGCCCTCGCCGAGGAAAACGCCCTGGGCCAGCGCTTTCTCGTGGATCTCACCCTCACCCTCGACATCGCCGACGCGGCCCGCTCCGACAGCCTCGCCGACACGGTGGACTATGTGAAAATCTACGCGCTCTGCCGGAAGATCGTCGAGCAGGACCGGGTGCGCCTGCTCGAGACGCTCGCCAACGACCTGCTCGACCAGGTCCTCGCACTGTGCCCGCGCGTGACCGAGGCGGCGGTCGTCGTGCGGAAACCCTCGGTGCCGCTGGGCGGCCCGCTCGACTGCGTCGCGCTCGAGACGTCGAAGTCGCGCGCATGAAGACGGCTTTCCTGGGTTTGGGGTCAAATCTGGGCGACCGGCGCGGCCACCTGGCCGCGGCCGCGCGGGAACTGGCCGCCGACCCGGCCGTCACGCTCGTGCGGGCCTCGGGCATCTACGAGACCCGGCCGGTCGGGAAGGAGGATCAGCCCGACTTTCTGAACCAGGTGCTGCAGATCGCGACCACCCACGAACCGCGGGCCTTGCTCGCCGCCTGCCTCGCCGTCGAGCTCCGCCTGGGCCGCGAGCGGCGCGAGCGCTGGGGGCCGCGCCTCATCGACATCGATGTGCTCCTTTATGAAGGACTCACTTGCCACGACGCCGAACTCGTGCTCCCGCACCCGCGGATGCACGAGCGGGGATTTGTGCTGACCCCGTTGGCGGAGCTGGCACCGGACTTGTTGCTCCACGGATTGACGGTGCGGGACCTCGCCGCCCAGGTCGGCCCCGCGGGTTTGTGGTTGGCGGAGCCGCCGGCAGCCCTGCCGCCGGGCGTCAACCGGGAGGTCGCCCAGTGACCGGTGAAGGCAAGCCTGTGGCCCAGGCACCCCTGCCTGCTCCGAAGGTGGAGCGGGTTGACCCCAACCCGCTTTTCGGTGGTGACGCATTTTGCCGACTTTGGGTAGGGACGCCACTCCGTGGCGTCCGCGGACGGCTCGGAGAGCCGCCCCTACCCTTGGGGTGGCATTTCAAAATGCGTCACCACCCGCTTTCCGACGGCCTTGCCTCCCGTTGCAGGCATCCCTGCCTGCCGTCATCCAGTGCAGGCTGGAAGCCTGCGCTCCCTGCCCATGATCGTTGAGGAACTCAAAGACGCGCCGGCCCCGGAGGCGCTCGCGCGGGCGCTCCGGGACCGCCCTGGTTTTTTCCATCTCGACAGCGCCCGGCCCGAGGCCGACACCGGGCGCGCCTGGTCCTACCTGGGGTTTGAACCGTTCCTCCTCTGGCGGGCCAAGGGCGGCCTGGTCACCGTCGAATCGGGAGGCACACGGGAGGTGGTGAGCGCGGAGCCGCTGGCGCATTTGCGCGGGCTCATGGGTCGGTACCGCGGCGACACCCCCGATCTCGGAGAAATCCGGTTTGGCGGCGGGGCCGTTGGTTTTTTCGGGTTCGAGTTTGGCGCGCGCGGGGCCGGCGTCGAACTTTCCGCCCCCGCTGAGCCCGCATTGCCCGACGCCCAGTTCGGCTTTTACGACGGAGTCATCGCCTGCGATCTGGCCGCGGGCAAAACCTACCTGATCGCAAACCCGGTTGGCGGGCGGAGCGCGCAAGCCATCCTCGCGGCCTTGCGATCGGCGGTGCGAACCGCGGACGGACGGCGCGTTGGGGACCCAGCCTTCGCGCGAGGCTTCGGCGGGCACGGCATCGCGCCCCACCTCTACGAGCCGGTTGAGCCGGTTTCAAACCTGACCAAGGCGGACTACCTCCGGCGCGTGTGCCGGATCAAGGACTACCTCGTCGCCGGCGACATTTACCAGGTGAACCTGTCGCAGCGTTTTGAGACGACGCTGGCCGGGCATCCCCAGGCCGTCTACGAGCGGCTGCGCGCCCTCAGCCCCGCGCCGTTTGGCGCGTACCTCGATGCCGGGGGCTGGCAGATCCTGAGCAGCTCACCCGAGCTGTTCCTGCGCGTCGACGGGGCCGGCCGCGCCTGCACCCGCCCGATCAAAGGCACCCGGCCGCGCGGGCGCACCGCGGCGGAGGACCAACACCTGGTCGCCGAACTGGTCGCGAGCGCCAAGGACCAGGCGGAGCTGCTGATGATCGTGGATCTGGAACGCAACGACCTCGGCCGGGTGTGCCGGGCCGGCTCGGTGCGGGTCGAGGAAAGACACCGCCTGGAGACGCATCCCACCGTGTTCCATCTCGTGGCGACCGTCTCCGGCCAGTTGGACGAAGGTCGCGACCTGTATGACGCCTTGCGCGCGATGCTGCCCGGGGGCTCCATCAGCGGCGTGCCGAAAATCCGCGCCCTGCAGATCATCGATGAGCTCGAGCCCGGCCGCCGCCACGTCTACACCGGCGCCATCGGCTGGCTGGGCTTCGACGGGACCTGCGCCCTCAACGTCGCCATCCGCACGATTGTCTGCCGCGCGGGCCGGGCCAGCTATCAGGTGGGCGGCGGCATCGTGGCTGATTCCGACCCGGAGGCAGAGTTTGCCGAAACGCTGGCCAAAGGCCGGGCGATGAGGGCGGCCTTGCGCGGGGAGGATCTGGCATGAGTGCGGCCCCGGGGTTTCTCCGCCACGCCCTGCACAACGGCGCGCCCGCGGAGTCCGACCGGCTACGGGCCGCGCAGCCCGACCCGGGATTCGCAGAGGCCGACGGAGTTTTTGAGACCGTGCGGGTGCTGGGTGGTCGGCCGGTGGGGCTGGCGGAGCACATGGCGCGGCTGGCCGGGGCGCTCCGCGCGCTGGATGCCGTCCCCGTGCGATGCGATTCCTCGATTCTTCTGCTTCCAGCCGATGAGCAAGCCAGCGCGTTGGGGTCAACGCGCTCCACCATCGGAGCCGATGTCGCCAGGCAGGCCGAGCGGTGTGCGGTTGTGATCACGGCCAACGCGCTCGTGGCCGGCAGCCTGAAAATCGCGGTGTTCCGGGAGGCGGGCGCGTGGTCCGAGACCATCCTTGCGCGTCCTCCCGGCTATGCACCCGCGCAATATGCCGCGGGATTCCGGCTGCAGACGCTGGCCGGCGACGCGCCGGTCGGCCGGTTCTGCAATTTGAAGACCTTGCACCGGCCCCACCATCAGGCCGCGCGGGCGGCGGCAGTCGCGGCGGGCTTCGACGAGGCGCTGTGGATAGATCGGCGGGGCCGGGTGCTGGAGGGATCGGTGACGAATGTGTTTGTCGTGTGCGACGGGATCGTGAGCACCCCCACCCTGTCGTCCGGGATCCTCCCCGGCGTGATGCGGGCCCGGGTCATCCAACTGCTGGGACCGGCGACGGTGCGGGAGCGCGACATCGGGATCGGAGAGCTGCGGCAGGCGCAGGAGGTGTTTGTGACCAACGCGCTCCTCGGGGTCATGCCGGTGGCGCAGGTTGACGACACCGCCTTCGACCTCCAGGCCAATTCGGTCACCCGCTCGCTGATGGCCGTGCTCGCGGATCAGTTGGGCTCGCTTAACGCTTGAAAGAGCTGGGGGGGCGGCCTCACGCTCCCCTGCCCTCTCCGCCCCCGCATGCCACGCGTCCACCGCCACCTTCTGCAGATTTCAGCCTTGGGTGTTTCCGCCTTTTTTCTCGGCGGCTGCGCGAAGCCAACCGCTGACCTGGCGCCCGCGGGTCCGGGCCCGGCCAGGGCACCCGCCAAACTCACGCTCCAACTGGACTGGGTCGCCGAGCCGGAGCATGGCGGCTTTTACCAGGCCCAGGCCCGCGGGTTTTACCACGACGCCGGCCTCGATGTGACCATCATCCCCGGCGGGCCGGGGGCGTCGGTGAAGGAAAAGATCGCCACCGGTCAGGCGGATGTCGGCCAGGCGGACAGCACGAACACGCTGGAACAAATCGCCGAGGGACTGCCGCTGCTGATGGTGGGGGCGGTGTTCCAGGACGACCCGTCGGGTCTGCTGGTGAGCGCGGGCAGCCCCGTGCATCGGTTCGAGGACCTGCAGGGCAAGACCGTCATCGCGCGGCCCGAATGGGCCTTCCTCGGGTTCATCCAGAAAAAATACGGCGTCACCTTCAACATCGTGCCGCAGAACTTCTCCGTCGCGGCCTTTCTCGGCGACCAGGAGGCCGTCCAGCAGGGCTACTCCATCGCGGAGCCCTACCACATCGTGAAGGCCGGCGGGAAGGCCCCGCGGTTCCTCTCGACGTGGGACGCGGGTTTCCGCGCCTACGCGGTGCTCATCACCGGCAGAAAATACGCCCACGACCACCCGGACGCCCTGCGGGCGTTCCTCCAGGCGAGCGCGCGGGGCTGGCGCGACTACCTCGAGGGCGACCCCGCCCCCGCCCACGCCGCGCTCCAGGCCGCCAATCCCGACAACACCGACGACTTCATGACCGCCTCGCGCCAGCTGATCATCGACCACCAGCTCGTCACGGGCCGCGGCCCCGGCAGCGGACCAGGGCAGATTGGCCGCCTCGACCCGGTGCGATTTCAGACCCAGATCGACCAGCTTGAATCCCTCGGCCTGCTGCCGAAGGGCAAGATCAAGGTGGACGATGCGATGACGACTGCTTTCCTGCCGTAGCCCATGCCCACCCTCAGCGAATGCGTCGTCCTGCACGGCCCCGATCTCATCCCTCACCATTGCGCACGTTTCGCCTGGAACCGCGGAGTGATCACGTCCATCGACCTGGGCCCGCCGGCCCCGTCGCTCAATCGCGGGGCGTTGGTGGTCATCCCCGGCCTGACCAACGCCTTCACCCAACTCGGGGACAGCCCGGCGGTGGACGGCGCGACCGGGCTCCCGCCGGCCCAGGCGTTCGCCCAACCCGACGGCCCGCGCGCGCGCGCCCTCACGGCCCTGCCGCCGCCGGAGCAGTATCAGCATGTCACCGGGCACCTGCTCTACCTCGCCCGCACGGGAGTCGTGCGGCACCTGGACTTTTGCGAGCCGGGCTCCGAAACCGCGCAGATGCTCCGCGCGGCCGCGCAGCAGACCGGCGTTGAGTCCCTCAGCTTCGGCCGGCTGGAGCGCCCGCCCACCACCCCCAAGGAGCTCGCGGCGGGCGACACCCAGCTTGCCGGGGCCGTGCGGTCCGAGCTCGGCAATTTGCTCAACCTCGTCGACGGTTTTGCCGGCAGCGCCGACGACGGCCTGGTCGGGCTGGCGTGCGAGGAAATGCGCCTGCTCACCACCGACCGGCGCAAGCTGCGCGCGCTCGCCTGCCCCGCCCCCGATTTCGCGCGCCTGCTTGAGCTCTTCGACCCCCACCTGGTCGCACCCTTCGCCGGGGCCAACGAGGGGGAAACCGCCGCGCTGGTGGCGCGCCAGAAGGCCGCCGTGCTCACCCTGCGGGCCACCGCCAGCCTCGGGCTCGCCCCGCCGCCCCTGGCTGCCTTGCTGCGGGCCCGGGTGCCCCTCTTGCTCGGGACCGGCAGCGTGATGCTCACCAGCCCCAACCTGTGGGCCGAGCTGGACTTCGCCTGGAAACTTGCCCGCCAGCAATCCGGCGGCGAGACCGGTCCCGACCCCACCGCGATTCTCCGCCTGGTCACCAGCAACCTCCGCCCGGTCCTCGGTGGCGATTGCCACGGTTATCTGGAAAAGGGGCTGCCCGCCGATTTTGCCGTGCTGAACTTCCAGCATCCGCATCTCCGCGCCACCCGGAACCTCGTCGCCTCCATCGTGAGCCGCGTCACCCCGGAGGAGGTGCTCGCGACCTACCGGCGGGGCGAGCCCATCTGGCGGGTGCCGGAGTTCAACCCCTGAGCCATGGCCGCCGGGGGCAGCCGCCTGGGCCCATGGCGCCGCCGCTGGCAGGGCGGCGACCGGCCGCCAACCTATCGCACCGGCACCTGGTTATTCCTGCGGACTCTCGGGTTGGTGCATCTGGTCGCGTTTGCGTCGCTCTGGACCCAGGTGGAGGGACTCCTCGGCCCGCAGGGCGTGCTGCCCGCCGGGCGGTTCCTGCAGGCCGCCCGGGCGCAACTCGGCGGTGTCGCGTATTGGGAGGTGCCCACGCTCTGCTGGCTCGGCGGGACGGACGGGTTTTTACACGTGCTGTGCGGGGCGGGGATCGGGCTGGCGCTGCTCCTGCTCGCCAACCTCGCACCCGGGCCCTGTCTCGCCGGCCTGTGGGTCTGTTACCTGTCGCTCGTCAGTGTCGGTCAGGATTTTCTCGGCTTCCAGTGGGATGCGCTGCTGCTGGAGACAACCCTGCTCGCCCTGTTCGTGGTGCCGTGGCGGCTCCGACCGCCGCTGGCCGCGTCGGCCCCGCCCACCGCCGCACGCTGGCTCTTGTGGTGGCTGCTTGCGCGGCTGATGTTCCTGTCCGGCGTGGTCAAGCTGACGAGCGGTGACGCGACCTGGCGCGGGCTCACGGCGCTGCAGTTTCACTTCGAGACCCAGCCCTTGCCAACCTGGCCGGGGTGGTATGCGCACCAGTTGCCGGGGTGTGCTTTGCAGGCCGCCGGTGCGGTGATGTTTGCGGTCGAGCTGGGCGGGCCGTTTCTGCTGTTCGGCCCGCGCCACGTGCGCCACACCGCCGCGCTCGGGTTCACCGGGCTGATGTCGCTCATTGCCCTCACCGGCAACTACACCTATTTCAACCTCCTCACGGTGGCGCTCTGCCTGCCCTGCCTCGATGACCACTGGTGGGCGTGGCTGGTGCCGCCGCTCCGCGCGCGGCTCGCGGTGACTCCGGGCGAGGTGGGGCGCGTTGACCCCAACGCGCCGTTCGTTGCCGCGGACTCCTCGATCCGACCGATCGGTCCGATCCCGTCCGATTTGGCCGACGACGTGGTGGGGCGTGTTGTCCCCAACGCGCCGGCCCTTTCGACCATCCCCCGCGGGTTCGGGCCGCGCTGGCTCGTGATTCCAGTGCTGGTGCTGGTCGTGGTCTTCACCGCGGGCCAGGCGCTGCCCTCGCTGGCGCCGCGCGCGGCCTGGCCGGAGGCGCTGTTCCGCGCCCGGGCGGCGGTCGCGCCCCTCCGCAGCCTCAACAACTACGGCCTCTTCATGGTGATGACCACCGAACGCTGGGAGATTGTGATCGAGGGCTCGGACGACGGCGTGGAATGGCGGCCCTATGAGTTCCGCTGGAAGCCTGGCGACCTGGGGCGCGCGCCCGGCTTTGTGGAACCCTTCCAGCCGCGGCTCGACTGGCAGATGTGGTTTGCCGCGCTCGGCCCGCCGCAGCAGAGCCCCTGGTTCTACTCCCTGCTGGAACGCCTGCTGCGCGGCACGCCGGCGGTCACCGCGCTCCTCGCGCACAACCCCTTCCCCGACCGGCCGCCGCGCGCCGTGCGAGCAGTGCGCTACCCCTATCACTTCACCGACCCCGCCACCCGCGCCGCGACCGGCCAGTGGTGGCGGCGCGGCCCGCCCGAGATCTACGTGCCGTCGGTCTCGTTGTCGGCCGGCTGACCCAACGGCCCGTGATTTTGACGCGAGGGGCTATGCCCCCCAACGGCGGCGAGGTCGCCGGCACCCCAGTCCGGGGCGGCACGCGCGGGCCGGCGCGCCTTCTCTTGCAACCGATCCAAAGGGCCAAAACTTAACCGCCCCTGGTCCTCAACCGCCAAAAGGATCGCGGCCGGGAGTCAAGCCACCGCTCACCCGCATCTGAAAGTCGCGCATGTTGTTGTTGGCGTCCGTGAGCGCCTGCACGAGAAAATCGCGGAACTTTACCTGCTCGGCGACGCTCGTCTCCCAATAGGGCTGGGAGCGAAAAAAGTCATAATAGGTGTCGTTGGCAAAATCCTTGGCGCCCTCGTTGGCGTAGGCCAGGGCGGAACGGATGAGATCGTGGATCGAATCGGCTAGAGGATTATTTTTCGAACTACCGACCGTCACCGAAGGCCGGGCCAACGCGTTATTGAAGTGAGCGATGATCTCCTTGATCCGCGGATTCCGGCTGGCGGGGTCGAATTTGCCCCGCAACAAATCCAGGAGGGCGAGAGAGTTCTCCCGGAACGCGGCCACCCGTTTGGCCTGGGCCTGCCAGCGAGACCAGTCAATGGTCTCCCACTTCTCCACCGAATCAAGGCGGAAGGCGAACCACCGCTGCTCGGTCTGGATCGGGCCGGTCCCGCCCATCATCTCCTTGGCATTCAGCTTGGTCTCCTCCTGATAAGTCGCCAGACCGAGGACCTCGCCGCCGACCGTGCGGATCACCGGGCTGCCGCTGTTGCCTGGCTGGAACTGGGCGTTCACCTCAATCCGGTTCGGACCGACCCCGAGAATCCGGCCGCTGGTCTGGGTGGCGACGTCCCCACCAAGCCGGTTGCCTACCACCACCACCTGGTCGCCGATCTGGGCGGTGCGCAAAACATCGGCGGCGAGGGTCAGCGGCGGCGGTCCGGCCTCGGGCTGGGTGATGCGCAACAACGCGATGTCCGCCCCCACCGCGCCGACAATGCCGCCCACGGCGAGCGGCGTGCCCTGCATGGTCTTGACGGACAGCTTCTCGTTGTCGCCCAACACGTGGAGGTTGGTGACGACAAAAGCTATATCATGCACCCGGGCAACAAAACCGGTCGCCACCCCTTTGTCGCCCTCGATCAGCACAATGCCGTTCAACTGGTCTGCGGTAATCTGCTGCTTTTCCGGCACCGGCGGCGCGGCGGCGCCCAAAGCAGATTTTCCCGGTGGCAGCGCGGGATCGCGGCTGGCGGCGATGGCCAGCAGTTCATGCACCGGGGTGAAGCGGGGCCGCCCGTCGAGCGCGGGCGCGGTCGCGGCCCCAGGCTCCAGCACAAAATCCTCCCGGCCAAACTCGGGGTCCAGCGTCGCCTGATAAATGGACTCAACCAGCTCGAGATCGCTGGCGGAGGGCGCGGCCTCATTCCGACCCAGCCGGGCGGGGCCGCCAACAAGGCCCAACCCGGCCTGGCCGACCCCCGGTCTGAGGGGTGAGGCCGGGCCGAGGGCGACCGTGCGGAGGACCAAATTGGTTTGCTTTGAAACCCAGGCGATTTTGACGGACCGCGGGCCGGTGCGCAGCTCGAGTTCATACGCCGGCTCATTGCCCTCGGTCGTTTCGCGGCTGATGACCGCGTTGAGGAGGGAGCCGGCATCCCCATGGTCGGGAAGCCACAGCGACTCGGGCCAGCCATTGTTGTCCGCCCCGAGTTCGGCGGACAACCGGGTCCGGAACAATGACCCGGCCAGGGACAAGGGCCGCAGGTTCATGTTCTCACCCCGGCCCGCCGCCGATGCAATGGGCTGACGGGAGGGCGGCGAAGCGATCCCCAAACGATAGAGACTGGCCGACCCCGCATACGAAACCAAGGCCAGACCGGTGGGTTGCGTTGTGGAGCTTTCGGTGATCAGCCAAGATTTAAGGTAGAAACTGTCCGGAAGCTGCCGGCGGAAAGTGAGCGACTGCTGGGTGCTGGCGGTCGGTTGGTAATCATTGGACGTCAGGGGACCGCCATCACCCTGGGCACGACTCACGCGCAAAATCCGACGGAAGACCTGCACACCGAGGCCGGCTGAGTCTTGGTAGACTTTGGCCACCCGCGCCAGCACTTCTTCGGCCTGAGCCGGAACCTCGCCCGGAGCGGCGACGTCGGCCGCCCTCAGGCCGGGGGCGATGAGCAGCGCCAGCACGAGGAAAAAACGGGATTTTTTGCCGGCCATAGGAAGGAAAGGAAAGTTTTTCGAGGGGGTCGGCCTGAACCGTCATGGACGACGGGCGGTTCCCGGACCACCACGCCGCGCCCGGGCGCGGGTCAGTGTTTCAGCCGCTGTTCATAGGACTGGACGTTGCCATCAATGTCTTTGAACGCCTGCGCCAGATCGGTGCGAAACCTGGCCTGGTCGGGCACGTTCGTCGCCCAATACAGGCTGCTGTGGAAGTAGTCATAGTAGTCGGCCGCCGCAAACTCCTTCGCGCCATCCCCGGCGAAGGCGACCACTGCGCTCACCATGTCGCGCAAATTTTCCGCCCGAGCGGCGGGGGTCTGGGCGGGTCGGCCCTTGCGCTCCTCGTAGCGCTCGATGATCGGGCGGAGCCGGAGATTCTTCCGCGCGGTGTCAAAGTCCCCTTTCAGCAGCGCGAGCAGGTCCATCGAGGTGGTGTGCCAGTCGGCCACGCGTTTCATCTCTGTCTGCCATTTGGCAAAATCGATGGTCTCCCACTTTGTGACCGAGTCGAGCCGGTAGCCAAACCAGCGGGTTTCCTTGGGGAGATTGGCATCGGCCCCGCCCGACGACGAGCTCCCGTCCCCCAGATTGGTCAGCTGCACATTGACCGTCTCCGCATAGGTCGCCACCGCGATGACCTCGTGGCTGGTTGAACTGAAGATCGGGCTGCCGCTGTTGCCGGGCTGGAACTGGGCGTCCACCTCCACCCGGGTCGGGCCCAGTCCGACGATGCGGCCCGTGGTCTGCGTGGCGACCCCGCCCCCGAGCCGGTTGCCGACCACCTCCACGTCGTCGCCAATCTTGGACGTGTTAATGACATCGGATGCCGCGGCCAGCGGCTTGAGGTCGGCCGAAGGGTTGGCGATGCGCAGCAGCGCGATGTCGCTGCCCACCGCGCCGATGATGCCCTGCACGTTGATCGGGTCCCCGCGCATGTTTTTCAGCTCAAGCTTCTTGTTGTGACCCAGTACGTGCAGGTTGGTCGCGACAAACAGGAGGCCCCGGTATTTCGTCACAAAGCCGGTCGCGACCCCCTCGTCACCCTCGATGATGACCACGCTGGCGAGTTGGTCCGACGCCGGGTCGGCGGCCGCCCACCCCACCGCCCGGCCGCCCAGCAGGGCAAGCCAGAGGGCAAGCCAGAGGAGAGGAAGACGGCGGGTGCGCATGCGGGGATTGGCCGGAAACCGGCATCCAAATCACGCCCCTCGCCTCCGCAAGTCCAAAATGAGCAATAATTTTCGGGAGGGGTGCGGACGGCCCGGGCAAACGGGCGCAACCCAGTTTTGGCCGGGTTTAATGGTAGCGGGGTCGCGTCTTCACCCTGCCACCGGTTCCGGTTCATCATGTCAACTAATAGTTGACGTTGTCGCCCTCGCCACATTTCCCGGCCCGGCACTGGAGCAGTGGCCGGTGCGGGTGCGGACACCCCGCCGGCAACATCAATCTGAGCCATTACCCACGCTTGACTCGCCGGGCGAGCGGGCCGCATCCTGTGGCGACTTTCCAACCATGGGCCAACAAACGAACAAGATCATCAAACGGCGCCGTCGCGCCGCCTACCTCAAACGCCTCACCTCCAAGGCCAAGCTGGCCACCGCCGCCGCCAAGAAGTCGAAGTAGCCCGCGCGTCCGCGCCGCCCCCCGCCCCGCGGCCCGCGCCGTGGTCCTTTGCCCGCCGTGATCACCGTCAGCCTCCTTTCCCTCGGGTGCGCGAAGAACCTCGTGGACTCCGAGATCATGGTCGGCCACCTGCATGCGGCCGGCATGTCCGTCATCCCCGACGCCGCCCAGGCCGATGTCGTCATCGTCAACACCTGCTCGTTCATCGACTCCTCCAAGGAGGAGTCCATCGGGCACATCCTCGAGGTGCACCAGAGCCGCGGGCTGAGGAAACGCCGCCGGGAACAGAAGCTCATCGTCGCCGGCTGCATGGCGCAGCGGTTCTCCCGGGATCTCGCCGGCTCGCTGCACGACGAGGTCGATGCGTTCATCGGCCTCGACCAGATCACGACCGTGGCCCCGATCATCACGGGGCTCATGGCCAAGGAGCGGGGCAAGGATGAGGCGCCCGCCAACCTTGTCACCCGGCATTCGACTTTCATCCCGGACTACGACACCCCGCGCTTCCGGCTCACCCCGAAGCATTTCGCCTACGTCAAGATCGCCGAGGGCTGCAACCACCCCTGCACGTTCTGCATCATCCCGCAAATCCGCGGCCGCCACCGCAGCCGCACCGTCGCCAGCGTCGTGGCCGAGGCCCGGGCGCTTGTGGCCGAGGGCGTGCGGGAGCTGAACCTGATCTCCCAGGACACGACCTTCTTCGGCATGGACACCTGGGCCGAGCGGCCCAACCCGCGCACCCCCGTGGACTCCGCCCGCGGCACCGCGCTCACCACCCTGCTGCGCGAGCTGAACGCCATCGAGGGCGATTTCTGGATCCGACTGCTCTACACCCACCCCGCACACTGGAGCGACGAGCTGATCCAGACCATCGCGGAGTGCCCCAAGGTTGCCCGCTACATTGATATCCCGCTCCAGCACATCAGCGACCGGATGCTGGAGAAAATGCAGCGTGAGACGAGCGGCGGGTATATCCGGGGCCTGCTCGGGCGGATCCGCGCCGGCATCCCCGGGATCGCCATCCGCACCACCTTCATCACGGGCTTCCCCGGCGAGACCGAGGCGGATGTGGACGAGCTGGACGCCTTCATCGGCGAGGCCAGGTTTGAGCGGCTGGGCGTGTTCCGTTATTCACAGGAAGAGGGCACCCGGGCCGCGAAGATGGAGGAACAGGTTCCCGCCAAGCTCAAGGAGGCGCGCTGGCACCGCCTGATGGCGCGGCAGAAATCCATCGCGGCCGAAGTCGGCGCCCGCCAGACCGGCCGCACGCTGAAGGTCCTGGTCGAGGAGCCCGGCGTGGCCCGCGGCGAGGCCGACGCGCCCGACATCGACGGCCGGGTGTATGTGCCCCGCACGCTGCCCGTGGGTGAGTTTGCCGAGGTGACGATCACCAGCAGTCAGGATTACGACCTGCTCGCGCTGCCGCCCGGCGAGCGGCCGGTGGCGTTCAAGACCGCGCGACCGGCGCAGTGAGCGTTCCACGGAGTTCCAGATTTGTAGTTATTTGGAAATCAGGAAATCAGGAACAGGCCGGGGCCGGAGGGAGCCGAGCTGTAAAACCTGCAGTCGGATTCAACCACGGATTACACGAATATACACGGCTCAATTCAGAAGCCATGAATCGGAGCTTTAACACGGACACTGAGTGCACGGAGGGAACAATCTGAGGACACAGAGGGGGAGGAGGACGGAGGGAGGACCAAGGCCAGAGCGATTGGTCCGGCCTGAGTTCCTGAGTTCCAGATTTGAAGTTAATTTGGAAATCAGGAAATCAGGAACAGGCCGGGGCCGGCGGGAGCCTTGGTCCCGCCCAGCGGTGGAAGCACGACCCGACCCGTTCGGAACCTTCGGTGGCCTTGACGCCAATCCCGCGCGGGGCTTTGCTTTTGGGTATGCGCCCCACCCTTCCCTTGGCCGCGTGCTTCGGCCTGTCCCTTGGCCTCTTCTCCTCCTGCGCGGTCGGTCCGGGGGCCCCGGTCTCCGGGACCGCAGCGGACCAATCGGGCTCACCCAAGGGGCAGTGGGTGCAAATCTTCAACGGCAAGGACCTCGACGGCTGGACCCCAAAATTCAAAGGCTCCGTCATGGGGGTGAACTACAAGAACACGTTTCATGTCGAACACGGCCTGCTCAAGGTGGACTACAGCCAATACAGCCGGTTCAACGGCGAGTTTGGGCATCTGTTCTGGAAGGAGAAGCTGTCGCACTACATCATCCGGGCGGAATATCGCTTTGTCGGCGAGCAGTGTCCGGGCGGGCCCACCTGGGGTTTCCGCAACAACGGCATCATGATCTTCAGCGAACCGCCCAGCACGATGGAGCTGAACCAGGATTTTCCCGCGTCCATCGAGGTTCAAATCCTGGGCGGGGGGAATCCCCACGGCGACCAGAACAACGGTTCCTTTTGCACGCCTCACACCCGGGCCGTGTACAATGGCCGGTTGACCACGGTGCATCGCACTTCGGCGAAGGAGAAAATCTACCTGGGCGACCAGTGGGTGACGATCACGGCAGAAGTGCATGGCGGCAAATTGATCAACCACATCCTCGATGGGGAGACGGTGATCAGTTACAGTCAGCCCCAGTTGAATCCGAGCGATGCCCACGCCAGGCTGCTGCTGGCGCAAGGCATGCCCCAGATGCTCGAGGACGGCTATATCTGCATCCAGGCAGAGAGCCATCCGACTGAGTTTCGCAAGATCGAGCTGCTCAAGCTGGACGAATGAACCCCCCGGCACCCAGCCGGATAGTGGCGCCCTTCGGGTCATGGCTGACGCTCGACGAATTGCTTCATCACAGGATTCCTGAGTTTTATCCCAAGCCTCCCTAGGCTTTGCACTATTGGCCCGCTTCTGTGGGTAGGGCGGGACCGCCTTGTCACGCCAAAGCCTGGCGAAGGCGGATGGGCCCGCCGCTCCCGACTGGAGCTGCGGCGACCTCGCCGCAGGTTCGATTCCCCCGCCTGTCCGTCCAGAATCTGAGGTCGTTTGGTTTTAGCTCCGCGACCCAGCCGGGTGCTCGTGAGACTTCAGCAGGTTCGCTTACCGGGACAAACGGCGGCGGCGGAGAGTGGCGAGGCCGAGCACGCCGAGACCGGTGAGCATGGCCACGGTGGACGGCTCGGGGATGGCGGAAGTGTAGAAGAGGTCCAGATTATTGCCCGAGGTGCCGAGCGTGAAGGCGCCGAAGGTATTCGTCGCGAACGCGCTGGTGTTGAGCGTGAAGTCGGCCGCCGAAAACCCACCCACGATGCTGGTCGCGGAGGAGAGCAGGGTCCAGGTGTAGTTCACCGGCCCGTCCAGCAGGTTGCCGGCCACCGGAGTGATATTGACGACGACCTTGCTGGTGCTGTTGAGGGCGGAAATATCCAAGGGGCCGGTGACGGCGACCGTGCTGTAGTTGACGCCCGCGGTGCCGCTGGCGTCGGAATTGAGGTTGAAAGCGAGGATGCTGCCGGGCTGGAGCGCCAGCGAGCCGAGGGCGAGCTGGCCCGCGGCCCCGCCGCCGACCGCCCCGGGGTTGAGCGTCGCCCCGCTGCTCACGGTGACCGCGCCCGAGACCGTGCCGGTGCCCGCGAGCGAGCCGCCGGTCACATTCACACCCCCCGTCAGCAAGCCCTGCTGGCTGAGCGCCATGACCCCGCCGGTGATGTTGGTCACGCCGGTGTAGAGCTGGTTGGCCAGCACCTGCAGCGTGCCGGGACCGGTCTTGTTGAGACCGATCGAACCGGCCAGCTCCGCCGCGAGGGTGCTGGTGGTCGTGGTGGCGGCCGTGATTACGCCCGTGCTGGTGATGGTGGCGGAAGTGGTCGAGCCGTTCATGGTGGCTGCGTTGGTCGAGGTGTTGATGATGGTGCCCGACAAGAGGTTGATCGCACTCACCGTCTGGTTGACGCCGTTGATGTCCAGCGTGCCGCCGGCGACCGTGAGGGGGGCGGTGGTGGCGCCGAGGACGCCACTCCCCGACATCTTCACGGTACCACCAGCAATGGTGAGGCCACCCGAGTAGGTGTTGGCCGTGCTGGTGAGAATCAGGGTGCCAGGGCCCGTCTTGGTCAGGCCACCACCACCGCCGATGGGGCCAGCGACGGTCAACGTGCCGGCGGCGGAGTCGAGCTCCCAAGTCTGGCTGTTCAGAAGGTTGATCAAAACCGTGGAGTTGATAGTGCTCGGCGCCGCATTGGTCTGCACCACGAGACCGGTGCCGGCCGCATAGTTGGCACCGTTCTGGTCCTGGAAGCTGTTGGCGGCGCTAAGGGTGAGCGTAAAACCACCAATTGTGCTGGCGGACTTTGTGCCCGTCAGGGTGTCGCCGCCACCAATGAAACTGAGGCTGTTGATGGTGAAATTGGCGCCCAAGGACTGCGTGGTGGGTTTGAGTGCGTTCGTCATGGTCAGGAACACATTGCTGAAGCTGCCCAAGGCATTGGACTGGGACCCGCTGCCGGCGGAGTCGGTGGCGGTAAAATTACCCCGTCCGGCAGCCCAGGAGTCAGTGGTGGTGCCGGTACTGACCGTGCCGGTCCAAAAATAATTTGCCAGATCCACACTCACGACACCGTTGGACGCGAGTTTGCTGGTGTCCCAGGCGAGGAGGTTGGAGCTAAGCGGGGCCTGGGTGAGGTTGATGCCATTGCCGAATGTCCCGGCCAACGTTGAAACGGTGGCCGTGGGGCTGAAGAGGACGAAGGTCTGGCCGGCCACCGGAACAAAGGCCGCGCCGGTGGCGGAGCCGGTGGTGGTGACGCCGACCGTGGTGAGGACGAGGGTGCCGCCCAGGGTGAAGTTGCCCCCGATGATCTGGATCTGATCATACTGCCCGGGCAGGGCACCGCCAAGGTTGAGGGTGGTCACGGAATTGGAGCCCAAGGTGATGTTGCCGTTGGCCGTGACGATCGCGCCATTGTTGTCGGGGTTGTAGGCGTTGATGATACTGATGTTGCCGAGGAGGCTACCACCCTGGTTGAGCGCGCCAGCGAAGACGAGCGCGCTGCCGGTCGCGGTGGGCCCCTGCACGACGGCGTTGCTGTAGGTCGGGGTGAAAGACGGGCTGGGCCCGGTGCCCGTGCGGACCTGCGAATTGACAAAGGTGCCGTCAACGGTGCCGATACTGTTGGTGGTGGTGGGGTTGGCGGTATCGGTGAAGGTGCCACCAGCGGGGAGCACGAGTCCCGCGTTGGAGATGACGGTGCCATTGGTCATCAGCAGGGAGCCGACCGTGGCGGTGCCGCTGGAGGCGAGGGTCACGCCGGCATTGCCAATGTTGACGGTGCCGAGGAAGTTGAACCCACCCGGGTCGCCACCATTGCCGATGACCGAGTTCAAATTGCTCGTGAGCAGGATGACCCCGTTGTTGTTCCCGCTGACCAGATAACTGGCATTCAATCCCGGACCCACGCTGAGGGTGCCGCCGTTGATCACCAAGGAAGAAACGGTGTTGGGCCCGAAGGAGAGGGAATTGCCCATGGCCACGGTGCCGCTGTTGATCGCGGTGTTCCCAGTGTAGGCACTGGCCCCGCTGAGGGTGAGCGTGCCGGTGCCGTTCATGGTGAGGCCTCCCGCCCCGGTGCCAATGATGCTGGCGAGATTGACGTTGCCGGCACCGGCGATGGTGAGGTTCTTGCCGGCACCAGAAATGGTGTTGGTGTTGGTGACCGCGAGCGTCTGGCCCGACGCGACGGTCCACGTCTGCGACGCGCTGAGCGCCAGCAGGTCGCTGATGGTCAGGCTCTGCGTGGCCGCCGACAGATCAATCCCGGACGCGCCGACGGTGAGCGTGTTGCTGCCCCCGATCGTCACCGCCCCCGCCGGGTTGGTGATCTGCAGGCCCGCGACACTCAGCGCGGTGCTCTCGGTGTCGGTGGTCGCCCCCGTCACCGCATTGGTCCAGGAAAGGATGTTCGTGACGCCCGGGGCGCTGGCGGAGCTCCAGTTGGCGGCCGTGCTCAGGTTGATGTTCCCCGTGGTGACAACCGTGATGGTGGTCTGCGCGCGCGCGGCGCCCGCCAGCAGGACGGCGGACAGGGCGGCGGCGTGCAACGCGGAGCGGAGGCTGGCCGGACGGAGGGGGTGAAAACAGGAGGGTGCGACTAAAGTTTTCATGACAGATTGAAGGTTGAAAAGATCAGCTGGAACACAGTGAAACGGCCCTGGGGTTGAAGGCCCGTTACGGCCCGGTGAGGTGCGGGCACAGGTTGTTGTTGAGGGTCGGGGTATTGCGAAATTGCAAAAAGGTCTGCCAACGGGCCACCGGGGAACTCAGCCACGTCAGATGAGTAACTTATGCGGCCAATGGCTCTTGGTGTCAAGGCGGCTGTCGCCGATAATGCAAAAATTCCAGCGGCGGGCTCCCGACTATAACGCAAAGGCACAAAGGCGCGAAGGGCGAAGCTGGGAAGGAGGTGAAAGCAGGCAGGGAAATCACCGCAAATCAAACGCCGCCCGGCCGGTGAGGCGGGGCGGCGGGATTGGTGCTTGGTACTGATGAATGGGTGCGGATTTCGATCCTCTCAACCTCTCATCCCCTCAACGCGCGCCTGCCGCGCTTTAGCGCCGGTTGGACCGGCGACGGCGGAGGGCGACGAGGCCGAGGACGCCGAGGCCGGTGAGCAGCGCCACCGTCGAGGGCTCGGGGATGCCCACGTAGTTCAGGTCGAGGCTGTTCCCCACCACGCTGAGGGTGAACAGGCCCTGCGCGCCCGCAGCGAACGTGCCGGGGTTGATCGCGAAGTCGTTCACAAACGAGCTCACCACGCTGGTCGAGGTGACCAGGGTCCACGTGTAGTTGGTGAACGGCACGTCGATCAGGTTGCCCGCCACCGGGTTGAGCTGGATCACCGCCCGGTTGCCGCTGGAGAGGCTGCTCACGTCAAAGGTATTGGTCCC
>CAIYUN010000033.1 GCA_903929355.1 uncultured Opitutaceae bacterium | reverse complement strand
ACCGTTGAAGGTCTCGCTGCTGATCGAGGTCAGCTCGCTCTGCAACGCGGTGAACTCCGTGTTGTAGTTCGCCTGGTCGGTGGACGTCTGGGTGACATCGCCGTAGAGCGTCTTCAGCTCGCTCATGCGGCTGAGGATGTTCCCTGCCACCTGGAGCGCGCCGTCCTGCGTCTGCAGGTAGGAAGTCGCGTTGCCGAGGTTGGCGTTGACGTCACCCGAGCGGGTGGCGGCGGACGCCAGACCCATGGACACGGCGAGACCGCCGGGATCGCTGGACGGATTGACGAGTTTCGAGCCGCTCGACAGCTCGTCGAGGGCATTTTGCAGCATGCTGTGAGCGTAGTCCAGGTTGTTCGAGGCAACCGTGGCCGCGTAGTTGGTGTTGATGACAGCTGACATGTTGATCTTCCTTGATTTGAATGCCCTTTCCGTAGGGCGACGGGCCGAAGGGGGATTCGGGCCGATCCGGCTGCGGGATGAATCGCAGTTGCCAGCCCCTACGGCCCATCGCAGCGACGGCTTTAATCAATTTTACGCGAGGGGGGTGGATTTTTTGAAGCCCGGAAGGCTCAATTACCGCTAAAGATTTACGGCCTCGTGCCGATGGCGCGGGCATCCACACGTCTGCACGAACCAACGCGCCCCTCCCGCTTCCTTTCCCAACCAATCCATGGCCTCGATCAATGTCACCGGGCTGACCTCCTCCTCCTCCTTCGACTGGCAG
Organism: uncultured Opitutaceae bacterium; assembly: GCA_903929355.1. GTDB lineage: Bacteria > Verrucomicrobiota > Verrucomicrobiia > Opitutales > Opitutaceae > CAIYUN01. The sequence goes on along the minus strand of CAIYUN010000033.1, from coordinate 25,428 downwards.
ACGTTTGTGACCACCATCGTCGGCGACGATCGCACCGCGCGGGAATCGCCCCTGACGAAACTGCAGACCACAAACCAGACGAAGGGCGGGGCACTGACGGCAATCTCCACGGCACTGACCGCACTGCAAAAGGCGGTGGCGACCCTCAACACCCCCCAAGAATTCAACGCCTCCGTGGCGACCACCACAGGCGCGGGCTGGACGGTCAATTCGGACGCCAACACGCCAATCGGAACCTACACCCTTGATGTTTCGCAGCTCGCGAGCGCCTCAGCGCTGACCGGGACCACCGGCCTGGGAGCCCCCCTGGCCAATTCGTCGGACGTTACGGGGGTGTCGCTGGCAACCATGCACACCGCCGTGCCACCGACCGCGGGGTTTTTCACCATCAATGGCACCCGGATCACGGTCAACCTGGGGGATTCGCTGCAGGACCTCCTCACCCAGATCCACACCGCCACCGGGGTGACCGCGTCTTACGACAGCACCACGGACAAGATTCAGCTGGCCAGCGGTTCGCCCATCGTGCTTGGCGCGGCCAACGACACCTCCAACTTTCTGACCGTGGCCCAGCTCAGCAACAATGGCACCGGCGCCCTCCATAGCGCCGGCGCGCTCGGGGTGGCCAGCACCACCGCCACCCTCACCGCCGCCAATCTCGCGACGCCCATCACGGCGGTGGACGGCACCGGCGGCGGCTCCTTCACGGTCAACGGTGTCGCCATCAACTACAACATCAACTCGGACTCGATCAAGGCGGTCATCAACCGCATCAATGCCTCCACGGCGGGCGTCACGGCGGCCTACAACCCGCTGACCGGCAAGTTTTCCCTGACCAACAACCAGACCGGGGACATGGGCCTGACCATCAGCGAGGGCCCCGGCGGCCTGCTGGCGGCGCTGGGGATCACCGGGGCCACGCCCCTGACCGAAGGCACCAACGCGGAGTATACGATCAACGGCGGTGCCAAGATCACCAGCGCCAGCAACACCCTGGACACCGCCAGCCATGGCATCCCTGGTCTCACGGTCACCGTCGCCACCAAAGGATCGCCCGAAACCGTGACCGTTGCGCCCAACACCACGGCGATGCAGAACAACATCCAAGCGTTTATTGACACCTACAATGCGGTGCAAACCGACATCACCAACCAGACGGAGATCATCAGCGGCAACGGCAAGGCCATCACCGCACCTCTGACCAACGATCCCGGGGTCGATAAAATGGCGGACCAACTGCGGGCGGCCGTGTTTGCCGCGGTCCCCGGCATCAGCAGCGCCCTCGGTCGGATTGAGGATCTGGGCATCGACTTCACCCCCGGTTCGAACAACCTGTCGATCACCGACAGCACCAAGCTCATCAATGCGATCACCAACAACCCGACCCAGGTGGCGGCATTTTTTCAACAGTCCAGCACCGGTTTTTCGGCAAATCTGACCCAAGTGCTCAACACCTATCTCGGCTTGAACGGGCTGCCGGGAACAATCTCCAAGGAGCAGACAACGCTGACCAGCAACAACGCCGACATCACCAAACAAATCGCCGCAATTGAAACCAGCCTCAAGGCCGAAACGGCCCAGATGTCAGCCCAATTTCAGGCCATGCAAAAGGCCGAGTCCAGTTACAGCCAGATGCAATCCGTGCTCAACGCCGACTTTGGCAACAACAACAACAACACCAGTGCGACCAACAGCACGAGCAGCTCCGCCGGCAAATCTGGCTAAGCGGGACCGTGGCCGCCTCCCATTCCTCCCCCATGCATTTTTATCCAACCAGCCCGGGTCGCCATTGGGCACGCGGCGCGTTCACGGCGCTCGCCCTCCTGCTGTCGGCCTGTGCGGACCTGCCCTTTGGGGCGCGAAACCAGGCGCCTGATTTTGTGCCCAGCAACGCCCGCGGTCCGGCCGAATGGCCGGGGCAGATCCGGCGCATCGCCCTGCTGCCGGCCCACGACGTCACGGGCACCCTCACCGCCGAATTTGTCGCCACCTACGACCAAGTCTGGGCCGACGCGTTGCAGCACACCCAACGCGCGGAGTTTGTGCGGCTGGACCGCCACACCCTCGCCGCCTGGATGGGCCGCGATTCCATCGCCTCCACCGACGCGCTGCCCTCCGACCTGCTCGCCCACATCGCCCGGGAAACCGGGGCGCAGGCCGTCATCTTTCTGGATGTCACGCATTGCGCCCCCTACCCTCCCCTGGGCCTGGGTTTCCGGGCCAAGCTGGTCGCACTGCCGGACGCCCGCATCATCTGGGTCGCGGACGAACTGTTTGATGCCTCCGATGCCGCCACGGCCCACGCGGCGGAGCATTTTGCCCAACGCAACGCCACCGGCCCCGGCGAGCCGGGCAGCGCGGTGCGGCAAAGCCCGATGCTCTTTTCCGCCTACGCCTTCCAGGCGGTCGCCAACCTCCTGCCGCCGCGCGCCGCCCCCGCCACCACCGCGGTGGTCGCCCCGGTTCCCGCCCCCGCGCGCTAAAATATCCTGAAGCTGTGCCGATACACCCCCCGCCCGCACCTGACGGCGTTATTCTTTTCCACCACTACGGAGCTGACCTCGCAACCCAAGCCCTCGCCATGATCACACCCGCCTCCCCAAACGGCTCCACCGCGCCGTTGTCATCGTCGACCCCATCCTGGACCGGCCCGGCCTTTCCCGCCGTTCCGCATGCCGACTTTTTGGATATTCAACCCGACCGGCTCACGTCGGCTCTCGCCCGCACCCCCACGCTCCGGGCCGAGGTGGTCGCCCGCGGGGCCCAGCTCGCGGTGGCGCCCGGGTATCCCTCGGCCGATATCATCAACCAGATCGCCAGCCAGATTGTCCGCTCACCCGACCCCAGCGAAACCCAGGATTAAGGCCATGACCCCCTTAAAATACGCCCGCGCTTATCAGACGCAGTCCATCCTCACCGCCAGCCCCGGTCAGCTTGTGCTCATGATGTATGACGGCACGCTCCGCTTTCTCGCCGAGGCGCGCGCCGGTTTTGATCTGCCGGAGCGCGGTCCCAAACGGAACGAGACCATCAACAACGCCCTGCGCCGCGCCCAAAACGTGATCGCCGAGCTCCGCTGCCGGCTCGACCACGAAGCCGGGGGAGAAGTCGCCGCCAACCTCGACCGTCTGTACGATTACTACAACCGCCAGCTCTTTCTCGCGAACATCAAGAAAGATGTGGCCCCGGTCATCGAGATCGAGGGACTGGTCCGAGTGCTGCGCGACGCCTGGTCGGAAATGTTGCGCAGTGGCAATGTCAAGGTCGCCTGATCCAGGCATCCGGCATGTTGCCTCCGCCGCCAAACCGGGACCGGCTGCTGGCCGAGCTTGAAGCGGGTGCCGCCGAGGAGCGGCGGCTGGCCGACCGGCAGGACTGGGCCGAGCTGTCCGCGTTGCTGGGACGCGAGTCCAGCTTGGTGCAGGGGCTGGCCGACGAACAGCAGGCTGGCGGACCCACCCTCGAGCCCGACGTGCTGGCGCGAGTCGCGGCCCTGCAAACCCACTATGCCGCCATGCAGGCCCGGCTGGCAGAGGCACGTGGGCACGTCAGCCGCCGGCTCGGCGAACTGGGCGCGGCGGGCCGCCGCATGCGCGAGGTTAGCCGCGCCTATCAGACCCGGGCCGCCTAGGTTGGGGCCGACGGCGGGGACCACCGACGGAGCCGCCTGCACGAGGAGGCCCGCGATTCCCTTTGCGTTTTTTGCGACTCTTTGCGGCCATCAGCTTCGTTCGCAAACACTTCATGGCCGATTTCCTCGACTCCAACCGTCCCGCCAAGCTTGAGCGCGCCTTTCTCGTCGGCGTCCAAACGACCGGCATGGCCGCCGGTGAGGGGGCCGAACTCCTCCTTGAGCTCCGCGAGCTGGTCGAAAACCTCCGCCTCACCATCACCCAAAGCGTCCTGGTCCAGCTCCGCGCCCCCACCCCGGCCCTGCTCCTGGGCAGCGGCAAGGTCGCTGAGATCGTCGAGCTCGCCAAGGCCGACGGAGCCGATGTGATCGTCGTGGACGAGGCCCTGTCCCCGGCCCAGCAGCGCAACTGGGAGGAACTGTTTGGCGGCGCGGTGATTGACCGCCAGGAAGTCATTCTCGAGATCTTCGCCGACCGGGCCAACACCCGCGAGGCCATCCTGCAGGTCGCGCTGGCCCGGATGGAGTATTCGCTGCCCCGCCTCACGCGAGCCTGGACGCACCTCTCGCGCCAGCGCGGCCGGGGCGCGATGGGGGGCGAAGGCGAGACCCAGCTCGAGCAGGACCGCCGCCAGGTGCGGGACCGCATCACCCGGCTCAAGGAGGAACTCGCCGCTGTGGTGCGCCAGCGCGGCGTCCAGCGCCAGCGGCGCCAGCGGGTGCCGCTGCCCACGGCCGCGATAGTGGGCTACACCAACGCCGGCAAGTCCACCCTCCTCAACACGCTCACCGGCGCCCATGTCCTCGCCGCCGACAAGCTCTTTGCCACGCTCGACCCCACCACCCGCCAACTCGCGCTTCCCGGCAACCACCGGCTGCTCGTGACTGACACCGTGGGCTTCATTCGCCGACTGCCACACGGCCTGGTCGAGGCCTTCAAGGCCACGCTGGAGGAGGTGGTGGTCGCGGATTTCCTGATCCATGTCCTCGATGTCACCAACGCCAACGTGGACCACCACCATGCGACCACGCTCGAGGTGCTCGCCGAGTTGGGCGCGGGAAAAAAGACCATCGTGACGGTGTTCAACAAGACCGATGCCGCCGACGGCGCCCAGCTCCGCCGCGCGCGCCAGCTGGTGCCCGACGGACTCTTCGTGAGCGCGCAGACGCGGGCCGGCCTCGACACGCTGGAGGCACGCTGCCTGGAGCTCATCGCCCGCACCGAGAAAACCACCAACCTGCTGATCCCACCCGACCGTTACGACCTGGTCGCACGCCTGCACGCCGGCGGCCACGTCCATGAGCAGGTGCATGAAGAGGGTGGCATCCGCCTAAAGGCCCGTGTGCCCGAGGCGCAGGCCGCGCTGTTTGCGCCGTTTGTTGTGCGGGCCAAGCGGAAGCCGGCCAAGAAGTAGCCCCGGCGAAAACTCGGTCGTGGACACTGAGGACACGGCGGCAGACCAGACGTCACAGAGACCGGAAGCGCCGGGTTATCTATCTCTTATGATACTTCGCCGAGCTTCCACCTGCATTACAACTGCGGCATGACCAGACGGCACGCCAAGAAGAACACCAGGAAGGCGTCGAGAGTTCGAGTCTCTTCGCCTGCTCGTATTCCCTCTCTCCGAGTTCCGATGGAGCTCAGATTTTCATCATTCATAATTCATCCTTCATCGGTTCCGATTTCGTCGCGCTTGACGCCCCCGCCATCCCCCGCAGGCTCCGGGGGCCTATTTGCCCGATGGTGTAATGGCAGCACAGGTGACTTTGACTCACCTAGTCATGGTTCGAATCCATGTCGGGCAGCCAGGCTGTTTTTGAGCAGTTTACAGAGGTATTTACGAGGAAGTATGGAGCAGGAATGAGCGGTTTTTTTCGAAACGTGTTATCTGAAATTATCCGACATTATTGAAATAATGTGATACAGTACTTGACACATATTGTGATACAGAAGACGTTTTGAGCACCATGAAACATGCTGACGTTCTCAAGAAGCTGCGCGCAGTTGCGATCGGCGCCTGTATTTCTGACTCTTCCCTCGACCCAAAACGGGGTGTCAAAAACCTGGTGTGGCGAGTGGCGGAGTCCGGGCGGGTGTCGCCTTACTGGCGGCAAACCAAGCATGGGAAGCTGCTGATGGACCGGTTGGGTGAAGAGCGGTTGCAGGCCGAGGACGGTCTAGAGGAGGCGTTGAGGGTCATCGACCGGGTGCGGGCCACCGTCCGGGCGCGGATCGAGGATCAGGGGCGTGCGAGCCTTGAAGAGGCTCTGGGTGTGGGCAAGGACCGCGTGGTGCCGCCTGTGACCAAGGCGAATCTGTTGAAGGCGTACGACGAATACTTCGCCGGTGCGGACATCGAGCCGGCGACCGCCAAGCGGAACAAGGGCGCGCTGGACATCGTGGTGCTTCGGGCACGGGGTATCAAGGAATGGAATACATCTGTTTTTGACTTGGATTTGATCGTGGACTTTGGCGCGAAAGCGATGGAGGCGGCGAAGAAGACGGTGGAGAAGGATAAACTTGAGGAACAGGAGGCGCGGGTGGTGATGCGGCGGGCGGGCGTTTCGCTGTCCTCGACCGTGCGCCAAGCGCTGAGTGTGTTCAGCGAGGACGCGCTGATGTCGAAGCCGTACCGGGAGCTCAACTTGGGCGAGAAGGCGCTTGAGCGGATCGCGGCCATGAAGAAGGTCAAGGTCGGGGAGAGCACGCTGCAACGGTATCGGCCCCCGCCACCGGAGGCGTTTGAACGGTTGGCCAAGGCGCTGCCCGATATGCGGGTGAAGAATTAGCCCCAAGCAGCCTGTGGTTCTCAGCACGCTAAAAGCCCTACGGAAACAGTAAGCTACCAAATCACAGTGATGTTCACAGGGATAAAAGTTTTCGACCAACCACTGAAAATATCTCATCCCGGAAGCCTCTGAGATTTGCGTTCCACCCATGAATGGTGGATTTCCAACGATACAATCGAAGCCGGGATTCTCGCGGCCGAAAACTTCTGGATACTCAACCTGCCAGTGAAATGGCAAAACTGACATCGCGCTCGAGCGTAGCGACGCCACCGCCTCACGGGGTCGGAGCGCGGGGTCATAGGGTTTGCTCGTGAGGCTGGCGACATAACGGTCGCGCAGTTCGTCAAGTTTGAAGCGGCGGGCCTTGTCCTTGTCGGCCGCGAAAAAAGCAGCGATGATGAGGTCGCCCGCAAAACGCACCTCGTCGAGCGCCTCATCGGCAAGCGTGAGCTTCTGCGCCTTGATCGCGGGTGGAAGGAAATCGCCGCCCTCCAGAATGCTTCGGCGGTAGGCGGTGGCGGTCTGGATGCGTTTTTCCAGAAAATCCTGTCCGAAGACGCGTTGTTTTCCAGCGGTCTTATCTTCCCAAGTGAAGGCCTCGATCTGCTTTTGCGTGAGACCGACGAGGGAGTCGCCGCATCGGAGGTTGTGGTCGAGGAAGGTGAAGGGGTGATCGCGGGCGAGGGTGGCGAGCCAGAGGGAGAGCTTGGCGAGGTCCACGGCCATCGGGTTGCGGTCCACGCCATAAAGACAGCGCTGGGCCACGAGGCGCATGGCGAGCAGCTCCTCCGTCTCGTCGGGCGGCACGGGCGCACGACCACCATGCACGCGCCATGCGCGCACGAGGGCGTCGCCAAGCTGGCGGCAGGCCTCCACGAGAAAAGCAGCGGAGCCCACAGCGATGTCGGCGACCTTCAAATCGAGAATCTGCTGCGGCGTGGGCGGGTCACCAAGCCGGGCGAGCACCGGCGCAAGAGTCTTGCGGACGATGGGCTCGGTGAACGAACGCGGCGTGTAGTGCGAGCCGGAGCGGCGGCGTTCGTCGTTGGGCTGGAGCGCGAGGCCGCCCTTGGCTATGGGCGACGGGGTGGCGTTGCGGTCCATGCGTTTGTCCAGCGCGGCGAGTAGGTCGTCCACGGTGGCGGCGTCCTTCACGCGTTTCTCGGTCTCGCCGGTGAGCTTGGTGTCGGTCTGCTCGCCGAGGTGCTTGAGGCGGTCGGCGGGTGGCTGCGCGAGCAGCGCTTCCAGGTCCACGATGGGCGCGGCGGGCACGGAACCTTTCTTGCGCTTGCCCTTGAGCGCAACGGCGGTGCCGGCGACAACCTCAACGCCAAAGCCCATGATGGTCTGATAGACGGAGCCGATTTCCTCCACGTCGAGCGTGCGGTAGCTCACGCGCTCGCCGTCGAGGATGCAGAGTTTTTCAAGGATGCGATGGAGCACGCCGTCGCTCACGAGGGGCAGCGCGCCGATTGGGTTGGCGCGCTGGCTGCGGCCTTCGAGGAACGGATAGCGGTCGGGATCGAAGAGGTGGCCTTCGCGGGCGGGCATTTTCAGCTCATGGTGCTGGCAGCCGCCATGGATGAGGCGAAACAGCGCAAGAAGCTGCGCCCATGCGCCGAAGCGGTGATCCATCGTGTCGGGGTAGCGCTCGGCATCGGCGCGCAGGCGCTCGAAAAGGCCACGCACCGCGTAGTGGTTGACGTAGAGACCTCCCATGGGCAGCAGCCCTCGATCCTCAGCAAAGAGGACGAAAACGAGGCGCAGCAGCACGGTCACGAGGCCGCCGTAGATTTGCTCGGGATGCTGGGCGGCCAGCGAACGCAGGAGAGCGCCCTTCGCCCGCTCGTCTGCCGCCTCGAAGCCGCGCAGCAATTCGTAGAGCGCGTGGAGGACTTGCTCGGCAAGTTTCTCCGAGACGCTGGCCTGATAGTCGCGGCTGCGCTGGAGGAGCGACGGGAGGCGGGCGTCGCTGGGGGCGTTGAAGAGCGTCCACGAGTTGAGCAGCAGGTGAAACGCGCCCAGGATGAGGCGCCCCGATATTTCCGTCATGGCACCGATGGGAAACGTGAGGGCACCGGAGTTCTCCTTGGGCGGGGCGTAGATGAGACGAAACTCCGTGCCGTTGGTCAGGAGCCCGATGGGCACCTGCGTCTCGCGGAGGAGGCGCTCGAATTTCTTTGCCGGCGAGGCGTGCCAGCCGCGCTCGCTGCTGGCGGCGGGCTTGTCGAGGTCCACCGTGGCCGGGTGGGATTGAACGAGCAGGAGCCATGGCAACCCACCCTCCTTCGGCTGCGGATTGGTGACGGCGTAGGTCGGGCGGAGCGTTTCATGAAACTCATGCAACGAGACCGCCAGCGACTCAGGCAGCGGATGGGCCGGGTCCCAGCCGAGCACGAAGTCGGGCTGCCAGCCGAGGAACTCCGTGAAAAACAGTGGCAGCTCGGTGACGCCGGCGCTGGTCGCGGCGGTGTCGCTGTCGGCAAGCGGGAGATCGGCAACGTGCCCGGCAAACCGGTGTTGCAGGTCGCCCAACTGCGCGCGGTCAATGACCGCCTGCGCATCCACCAACGCCGGCGCGGACACGACCAGCCCCTCGGGCTGGTCCGAGGTGAGCTGGCGCTTCTCCTCGTCGCTGAAACCAAGCAGGAGCTGGGAGGACTCGGTGCTCTCGTATTTCCCCAGCACGCGGCGGCGCTGATCCTCCAGAGTGAGGCGCAGGGCGGCGGACTCGATGCGGCCGCGTTCGGCGAGCATTTTCTCGGCATCTGCCCGCGTGGCCTGCCCACGCAGCTCCAGGTGCGGCAGCAGCTCGCGGATGTCCTGCGCCATGCTGGCTTGGAGCCGCTGGGTGGCGACGGCCGGCACGGCGCGCGCGTTGCCGGCGGTTTTGAGTGACTCCTGCAAGATCGTGATGGTGCGCGCATCGGCATCGCGGCCATAGGGAGACAGCGCGCCCTTGCGGTCAGCAGGGTCGGTCCACCGGGCAGTGACCGTGATCAGCTCCTCGTGCAGGCGTGCCGCACCCGCGCCATAAAGCGAAAGGCGGCCAAGGAGGACCACCCGCGGGATGGCGTCATCAGACTGGGCGAGGCAGGCACGAGAGAGGTCGTGATACACGAACCCCTGCGACATGAAGCGGCCGAGCAGCCGCTGCACGACCCGGTGCGAGAGGTGCATCTGCACCACGTCGCCATCGAAACCCGTGGGAGGGGCGAACACCACCGGTCGGAGCGGAGCCTCACGACGCCACTCAAAGATGTTTTGGTCGCTTTCGGGGGTGGGCGGAGTGTGTCCAAGGTGGCCGCCCATCGGGGATCGCCGCCGTGGCGGGCCTGGAGGTTGGGAAAAACGTAGCGGGTGGGCTCGCCCGGAGTGGACGGGGCCTGGCGCAGCGGCTCGGCCCCCAGCAGGTCAAGCGAGCAGCCGAGCGCGTCACGGAGTTGGGTTTCGTCGAGGCCGATCCAGCGGCGCGCATCGTTGATGCGGTTGCGAAGGGTCTCGATCTCGCCGCGCAGCCGGGACTGACGCTGACCGGCGGCGTCCTCCAGTTCGGCCTCGCGGGCGGCGCGTTTCTCCGGGTCCTCCTGCAACCCTTCAATGGCGGCGGCGTCGGCATCGGCGTCGGCGCGGCGGATGCCGGCGCGCAGTCGCTTCTCAACGACCTCGGAGAGGCTGCCCAGTTCGAGCCGGATGGTCTCGGTCTTGCGGACAAGCGCGCGCAGCACGCGATCTTCGGGGCGCTGCGTATAGACGAAATAATGGCAGAAGACCTCGCCGTGGGGTTGGAGCTTGCGATCTATGCGGCCATTGCGCTGCTCCAGCCGGGATGGATTCCACGGCAGATCAAAATGAATGAGGTGCCAGCAGTGGGCCTGGAGATTGAGTCCCTCGCGGGCAGCGTCGGTGGCAATGAGGATGCGGAGGGGATTTCGCTCGGGCGGCTCGTTGAAGGCGCGTTTCAGGTCGTCGCGTTTCTTTGGGGGGGTTGGACCGTGGAAGACTTCAAGCCGGGCGTCGGCGCGGTCGGTCCCCGCGATCGCGGCCTCAAGCTGGGTGCGGAGGTAGCGGGCAGTGTCCTCGTATTCGGTGAAGATGATGAGGCGGAGGGGCGACCACGATGCTCCAGGCGCGGCTGAGGGGGTGCCTGGCAAGCGGATGCCGGGGCAGGCGTGCTGTCGCAGCCAGTCAATCAGCCACGTCACGCGGGCGTCTGGGCGGTGGCGGTGCAGCTCTGCCATCCGCGCCATGTCGCCGAGGAGCTGACGCTCGCGGTCGGTGTTGGCCGATGCCGCTGCGCCGACTGTGGCGCGGGTTGCCTGCTCGATGGCCGTGGCGGCTTCGGTCTCCTGCTGGTCGGACGGGAGCTGGCCGCGCTCGTCGTCGCTGTCAAACCCGGCCGTGAGCTGGGCGAGATCGCCAAATGGGACAGTAACATGCGGAACTGTTTCTCCCGCCCAGACCTTCTCCATCGCGCGGCGATGCGCTGCCAAAGTGCGCTGAAAGGCCTCGACTGAGGAAAACAACCGCTGCTGAAGGGTGGAGAGTATAAGCGCGCCTTGGGTTTGGTCGCGTTTGGAAGCGTCGGCGAAGCGTTGGCGGCGGATGGTCGCGTAGGCATCGAGCCATTCGGCCAAACGCAGTTCGGGTGCATCGGGCGGAAGATTTTGCAGGTCAATCTGCACGACACGCCGAATCGGAAAGCCGCCAGCGACGATGCGCACGTCCTCCTTCAGCCGACGCACCATCACAGCATCAAGGTTGCGCTTGAGCACGGGGACATCGGGGCGCGGATCGCGCTGCCCTACGTGGTGAAGCGGATGTTAAACGACCGCCTGGAGCGCATTCCGGGCTACACCGGTTACGTGAACGGGATCGGCATCCATCTCTGGCGCGGGGCCTACAGTCTGCACGGGTTCGGCATCCTCCGGCTGAATGGCAAAGTGCGCGAACCGTTTTTCCTCGCGAAGGACATCGAGTTTTCCCTCGCCTGGAGCGAACTCTGGCATGGCAAAATCGTCAGCGAAGTCCAGATCGAACAAGGCCAGCTCAATTTCGTGAAAGGACCCAGCGCAGAGGAGAGCCAGACCGATTTGGATCACCGCTGGCAGGATGTGATCAAGGACATTTTCCCGATCGACATCACCCGCTTGGAAATCACCGATGGTCTCTTGCGCTACGTCGACACCACGCGGCAACCGAATGTAAACCTGTTCGTCACGCACATGCGCGCGACCGCCACCGGCCTGCGCAACCGTCCGGGCGAGCGGCACAGCGGAGAATTCCCCGCGGAGATCACCATTGAGGGCGAGAGCCTCGGCGCGGGAACACTGAATCTCGTTCTCGAGGCGGAGCCGCTGGCGGCCGAACCGCATTTTCACGTCAACCTGAAGCTCGATAACGTGAATCTGCCGGCGCTGAACGAATCGCTCGAGGCTTATGCGCACGTCGATGTGGGCCGCGGAACCTTTCGTCTCGTGGGCGAGATGGCGGGGCGCGATGGCGGGTTTCAGGGTTATGTGAAGCCATTCTTCGAGAATGTTGATTTCCACAGCCTCGAGGACAAGGACAAGGGAATCGGCTCATGGATCTGGAAGCACATTGTCGCCGGAGCGGCCTGGCTGGTGAAGGACAAGGCACGTGATCAGCTAGCCACCCGCATTCCGTTTGACGGCAAGTTTGGCGACGCGAAGGTCGGCCTGTTCGCCACCATCACCAATTTGTTTCGGCACGGTTTCATTCACGCGTTTGATCCCACGATCGAGGGCACGGTGCATGCCGACAATGTCCTGCCGACCGGTAAGAGTGCGGACGGAAACGACGTTGCGAATAACAAGCCAGACCAAAGCACTGGGGGGAAGGATCCGACGCCCCCCAAACGTCTGCCGTGAAAACACCGTTTCCCTCCGTCGCGACAGCCGCGTCTGTTTTGCCGCGGATTTTGATGCCAGCCCAGCATGTCGCCCCTCACTGCCCATCGCACCAATGACCGAGGCGGTGAGGTGGGATGCTTCAGGTTGCTCCGCCGCAGACATCCCGATAGATCTGCTCGTATTGCGGCACGATGGCGTCGGCGGAGAAACGCCCGCGGGCGCGGGTCTGAGCGGCCCGGCCCAGGGCGGCCCGGCGAGGGGCATCGGCCAGCAGGGACTGGGCGGCCTGCGCCAGCGCGGCGGCGTCGCCGAAGGGGACCAGAATGCCGGTTTCGCCGGTCACGGTGACTTCGGGGATGCCTCCGACGGCGAAGGCGGCGCTCGGACAGCCCACGCTCATCAGTTCCAGGATGCTCAGGCAGAAACTTTCGGTCTCGGAGGTGAACAGGCCGAGGTCGGTGGCCCCCAGGTAGTCCTCGATCTCGGTCACGCGCTCACGCACCACCACGGAACTCGTCAGACCGAGCCGCGCCACCTCGGCGGTGAAAGGCGCAAAACTGGCCCCGGCCAGAATCACCAGCTTGCAGCGGACCGCAGATTTGAGGTGGACCATCGTCTCCAGCAGCAGATCAATGCGCTTGAGCGGACGGAGATTGGAAACATGCAGGAGCATCGCCTCGCCGTCGGCGAGACCGAGTTCGCGCCGCACCTCCGTCCGCAGGCGCGACGCCGGGTGCGGCTCGAAGAAATTGGGGATGACCGCGATCGGCCGCCGGACCCCGAGCAGCCGCACCGTCTCCCGGCGCATGAACTCCGACACGGTCGTGATGGCGTCGGAGTGCTCCAGCGCGTGGCGGATCGCGGGTCCGTAGCCCGGATCGAGACCCAGCAGCGTGGTGTCGGTGCCATGCAGCGTGGTGATGATCCTGGGGCGACGGTCCACCGGCAGCATGTCCCGCGCGAGAAGCGCGGCGGTGGCATGGGGCACCGCGTAGTGGACATGCAGGACGTCGAGCGCGTGGGCCTGGGCCACTTCGGCCATCTTCACCGACAGGGGCAGCGTGTAGTCGGGATATTTGAAGAGGTCATAGCTGTTGACCTCGACCGGGTGAAAGAAGACGCGCGGATCACCCACCGGCATCCGGAACGGCTGTTCATAACTGATGAAATGCACCTCGTGGCCGCGGCGCGCCAGCTCCTCGCCGAGCTCCGAGGCGAGAATCCCGCTCCCGCCGACGGTCGGGTAGCAGGTGATGCCGAGCTTGAGCGGACGACCCTTCATTTCAATAGCGGCGGCCGGACCGGCCGAGGCTGGCAAGCGAATCGAAGACCAGCGGGTCATTCGGATAAAGCGCCATCGCCCCGTGCACACCGAGCCGCTGTCCCAGCACGCTGGCTCGGGCCATTTGCAGGAGATGGTAGGGCCGGCTCTTCAGCTGGGACCGGTGCGCGATCATGGCGTTGTACCAAGGCTCCATCACATCGCACACATCAATGAACACCGGCGTCACTTCGCGCGGCTCCGCCTCGGGGGTGACCGCATAGAAAAACAACTGCCCGATGGCATGTGGCGGATCACGCCGCAGCTCCCGCACTCCGCCGTAGCGCGCGAGACGCGCGGCATCCCGCACCATCCGTCCCAGTTTATAGTGGTCGGGGTGCTGGTTCTCCACGGTGGTCGGTGCCAGCACGAACCCCGGCCGCACGCGGCGGATGATCCGGGCGAGTGCCACCACATGGACCGCCCGCTCCTCGAAGTGAGCATCGCCGCCCAGGTCGGCGAACTCAAGGCTCGCGCCCAGCAGTTTCGCGGCCTGCCGCGCCTCAGCGGTGCGTTGGGTCGGCGTGCCGTGGGTACCCGCCTCGCCCCGCGAGCAGACGACAAAGTGCACGGACCGTCCGGCCCGGGTCTCGCGCGCGACGATGCCGCCGCACGCAAACTCGATGTCGTCGGGATGGGCCCCAAACACCAGAAGGTGGAGCGCGTTGACCCCAACGGGCTGGCCCGTCTCCGCGCTTTTTCGGGGATGGTCGCCCGCGGCGGGGTGAGGCGGGGGTTTAGGCGAAGATTTCGGTCCAGGCTTCATCGGAGCGTTCAATGGGGTCGCGGGGGACAAAGGTTATCTCAGGGGCGTCAGCCTTGTTCAAGTACGCCTGCTCGCCTGCGCCGGCAATATAATGCGTGCAATGGATGACAGATTGCATCCAGCGCAGGCGCGGGTCGCGCGCCGGACTGACTTGCTCCTGGGTGAATGCCGCCGGAGGCAGGCGCAGGTAACGGTCGCCGCCCTCGTGCAGTTGGAGCGAGCCGGCGTGATGCCGCGCCCGCACCATCTCGCCCTCAAACGGCACATCCACAAAAAAGTCCTCCACCGCACACGCCGCCCGGCGAACGGCCGGGTCACCGGAACGAACCACGCGGACGCCGTCGAGCAGCCCCATCGCCCGGTACATGGCCAGGCAGAAGCCGGCGACGTTCGTCTCGCTCACCGCCTGGAACGCCGCGACCTCTCGCGGACCGACATGGTTGGGGAGCTGGCGCGCGGTGTGCGCCACCCATTCCGCGGGTAGGCGCTTGGCGAAAAGCGGCGACCACTTCCGCTGGACCTTGTTGGCGAAGGTGAAGTTGAAGGTCGTGGGCGCCCCGGTCTGGCGGTGGCGCAGGATGGTCTGGGTCTCGCGCGGGTCGTGGTCGCTGTCGTGGCAGAAAAACACGAGCTCGCCGCCGATCTCCGCCTGAAGCCGGCGGGCGGTCAAAACTTTCGCGGCGAGGAACCGCCGCGGGAAAAACCCGCACGGTTGCTGGCCGAAGCAGATGATGGGGCTCATGGGGGAACGGGAAATGCGGAGTGCGGAGTGCGGAATGCGGAATGGCCCGCACCGGATAGCAACTGGGTGGCTATCATGATGAAACAGGTACGGCGCGACGATGGTTACCCATCAGGTTAAACAGCGCCTGGAACAGGAGCGCCAGGCCCACGCACAAGGCGGGGCCGATGAGGTTGAACCACAGGTAGGCGATGTCGAGGTAGTGGTAGAGCAGGAGCACCAATGCCTGGGCGGTCAGGGCGGCCCAGAAGGCCGCCGTGCCCCCCACCCGCTTGGTGAAAAACGCCAGAAGGAAGAGTCCGAGCACCGCGCCGTAAAACAGGGAGCCGATGATGTTGGCGGCCTGCACAATGTTCTCCACAAGGTTCGCCCCGAGTGCGGCCAGAATCGCCACCCCGCCCCAAAACGCCGTGAACCATTTGGAGGCCGCGACCTGGTGGGCCTCACCCAGGTCGTGCCCGAATAGGTGGCCGTAGAAATCAACGGTGGTGGTGGAAGCCAGCGCGTTCAGCTCGGCGGCCTTGGAGTTCAACGCCGCGGCAAAGAACGCGGCGACCAGGAGGCCGATGAGGCCGTGGGGCAATTGGTCGAGGATGAAGGTGATAAAGACGTAGTCGGCCTCGCTGGCCTGGGCCGGCGGGTGCGCCTCCTTGAGCAGTTGCGCCGCATCTCGCCGCGCCGCGTCGGCGCGCGCATGGGCAGTTTGCGCGGCCACCAGTGCGACTTGGGCTCCCGGAAGGTCCCCCGCCGAGCGGGCCGCCAGCCACCCTTGGAGTTGCCGTGTCTGCTCGCCAGCCGCCGCGGCATACGCCGCCTCCACCGCGTGCAGTTTCTCCGGTTCGGTGTGCGCCGCCACCAGCTCCCGCGACGGGCGGGCGAAGAGGAGGGGTGGCGGTTGGAACTGGTAGAAGACAAACAGCAGCACCCCCAGAAGGAGGATGCCGAACTGCATCGGGATCTTGGCCATGCCATGAAACATCAGCCCGAGCCGGCTTTCGCGCAGCGACGCGCCCCCGATGTAGCGCTGCACCTGCGACTGGTCGGTCCCGAAATAGGCGAGCGCGAGGAAGAATCCGCCGATGGTGCCCGACCAAAAGGTGTAGCGCGCATGCACGTCAGTGGAGAAGCTCACCGCGTCCAGCTTGTGAAAGCCACCGGCGAGGGCGAACGCACCGCCGGGACCGAGACCGGCGGGCAGGCGGGCCAGCAGGAGAAAAAAGGCCACGACCATGGCGACGAAGATGATCCCGAGCTGCCATTGCTGGGTGAGCCGGACCGCGTCGCTGCCACCCACCACCGTGTAGCCGACGCACACCAGTCCTGCGCCGACAATGGTCAGCCCAAGGGGCCACCCAAACACGCTCGAAAGCACAATGGCCGGCGCGTAGATGGTGAGCGCCGCCCCGAGACCACGCTGGATGAGAAAAATTCCGGCCCCGAGCAGCCGGGTCTTCGCGTCGAAGCGCTGGCCGAGGTACTCATAAGCGGTCAGCACCTTCAGCCGACGGAAGAGGGGCAGAAACACCGCCGCGACGACGATCATCGCCAATGGTCCGCCGAAGTAGTTTTGCACGAACCCGAGGCCGTCCTGGTAGCCCTGCCCCGGGATGGAGAGAAACGTCGTCGCACTGGCCTGCGTGGCAATGACTGAAAGCCCGATGACAAACCAACGTGCAGTCCCGTCGCCGTGCAGGTAGCCGCGCAGACCGCGCCGGTCCCGCGTGCGCCACACCCCCCAGGCCGCCACGCCGAACAGCGCGCCGAGCATGACCAGATAGTCGAGAAGGTTCACGCGTGCACCCCCGACAACAGCGCCAGCAGCACGACGCAAACAGCGAAAAACACCACCACCGCCCAGTAGACCGCCGGCCAGGTGCGCAGCCCCGGCAGGCCGGTCTCGTCATCAGGGCGCTCGGGCGGGTGGCTCATTTACCCAGCGAGACCAGGTTGGCGAAGAGGCGGCAGGCTCCCGGGACGGCGGCGGGGAGCTGCCGAAAGAAGGCGAGGCTGGTGTACACGAACCAACCTTTGCCATCGCGGGCCACCAGCAGGCTGCTGTCGGGCTGTTTCTCGCCGGGGTCGCTCATCCCGAGCAAGGCGGTGTAGTTGGCCTGATCCCAACTACTCGGAAAATACGCCCCACGTTCCTGCACCCAGCCGGTGAAATCGGCGGCGGTGATCTTGTTGGGGGAGTTGAGGGCCGGATGACCGGGAACAAGAAGATTCACGGCCGAGTTCCGGTCGGTCACACGCAACTGCGGCGCGCCGCCCTGGATCGACAGCGGGAACGGTCCCAGCTGCGGTGCCTTGAGGCCGTTCGGCCGGTTGTATTGCGCGATGACGGTGCCGCCCTGCTCCACATAGGCAAAGAGCGACGGCAGGCCGGCCGCGAGGTCCGCGCGCTCGTTGAACGCCCGAACCCCGAGGACGACCGCGTCGAGACCGTGAAGTTTCTCCGCCGTGAGGTCGGCCCCAGTGAGCGTGGTCACGGCATAGCCAAGCTGCTGGAGACTGGACGCGGTGTCGTCGCCGGCACCGGGCAGATAGCCGACATTCTTGCCGTGGATGGCAAAATCGAACGCCGCGACCTTGAGTCGGGCGGGCGGCTGCAACACCTGAACGGGGATGTGGGGGTAGCTGATTTCATCGAGCTGGTTACTGTAGCGGGTGCCGTCGGCCATCTCGGCGACGGCGAGGATGGTGCCGCTGGCGGCCTTGACGGGCGCGGTCACGGTGAAGGCGACCTTGGTTTTCCCGCCAGCTTGGACCAGTTGGAAAGGTTGGCTGGCGGGGGCGATGGTCCAGCCTTCCGGGGCGGCGAGGTGGAGGGCTCCGGACTCTCCGGCGCGGGCGGCGGTGATCTCGATCTCGATGGTCTTCTTAGAACCGGGCGTGAACAGCGCCATGACCGAGCCAAATCGGAGGGACACGGGCGCGATCACCGCGAGGCGGCGGGCGGCCTGGCCCGCCGCGCCAGGCCCCAGCGGTTCGTCGTGAATGATGAGCGTTTGGCCGCCGACTTCAAACTCATAGGTCGCCATGAAGGGCGGCGGGTTCTCCGGCTGGCCGATCAGCTTGGTTTCTGCGACTCGAAACATTCCTGCCGTCGTCTCCTCCTGCAGCCAGTAAGGTTGCGAGATCGGCGTCTTCGCCGGCATCGTGAGCAGCAGATCGCGCGAGACGGGCAAACCCGGAGTGAGCAGCGTTCCGGTGCGTTTGGTTCCGAGAGAAAACGGCCCGCGGCTCATCACTTCCACACCCAAAGGGGGCAGGCGCACCTCCACCAAATGCACCGGCACCGTCGAACGCACCATCGCATTAAGCTGAATCTTAAGCTGCTCGGTGGGCACAATCTCGGGCGTCGGCACGGTGGTGGTAACCGTCAGTCCGAGGCACAACTGCAAGATGCGGTCCAGCTGCTGGCTTTTCTCCTCCACGACCGGGTCCGACCCCAACGCGGCGACCTGGGCCCTGACCGCGAGGATCGCAGGCACGCTCGCAGCCGGGTCGTTGGGTTTGAAACCGGTCACCAAAGCATCAGCGAGCCGGGCCACCTCGTCTCCGCCCGGGACCCGGGCCCAGGTGGTGTCGATGCCGTCCATGATATCCGTGGTCGCCGGCTGGCCGCCCAAGACGTTGAAGGCCTCCTGCCAGTCGCCGCCGCCGCGCGGCGGGCCGAAATTGTTGCCCATGCCCTGGGTCTTGTGCTGCGACCGGCTGCGCGCCGCGAGATTTTGGAAACTTTCTCCGGTCACCGGGTCGGTGCCGCTCGCCGCCATTTTCACCGCCCCGTTGGTGATGTTTTGCACGATGCGCACGGGCTGCCAGGGCGTGAGCCCTTCGGCAAACTGCTCGGGAAAGGCCTTGGGGTCGCCGGCCAGCTTGAACGCCTCAAGCGCGAGCACCGACGATGCGGTGTGGTGGCCGTGCATCCCCGGCGAGGGCTGGGCCGGCCAGCGCGTGATCAACACATCGGGCCGGAAGGTGCGAATGACCCGCACGATGTCCCCCACGACCTCATGGCGGTCCCAGGTGGCGAGGGTCGCGTCCACGCTCTTGGAAAAGCCAAAATCGAGTGCGCGGGTAAAAAACTGCCGCGCGCCGTCGAGCTTGCTGGCGGCCAGCAGCTCCTGGGTGCGAACGAGACCCAGCAGCGGGCCGAACTCGGGGCCGAGCTCGTTCTGCCCACCATCGCCGCGGGTCAGGGACAGATAGCCGGTGCGGTAGTTTCGCCCGCGGGCCAGATAGGTGATGAGCAGAGTGTTCTCGTCGTCGGGATGCGCCGCGATGTGCAGCACGGTGCCCAGCGTTCGAAAACTTTTCAGCTCCGGCAAAATCTCCACGCCGGCGGGGGGCGGGACCGCCGGCGGTATGTCCGCAGCGCGGGACACGCCCGCCATCAGGCCGGCGACGACCACGATGAGGCGGACAATCTGCGGCGCGCGTCGCATGACGACAGGAAGGCGCCGGTGATTATTTCTTCAACGCGAAGGGCAGGGAAAACTGCGTGGTTTCCCACGTGATCTTCAACACACCGGTGGTGGCCGGAGGCGGATCAGCGGCGAGCGTCAGCGTGAGCTCGTCCACCGGCCGCTCCACCGTGCCCTTGCTGATCTCCACCCGGGCCACGTCATGGGCCTCGTCCACGGGGATGCCCCATTTGCCGAGGTTGGAGCTGAACGCCAGTTTGGAGACGCCGTTCTCGGAAGGCACCAGATAGAGGGTGTAGGCACCGGCCGGGAGCGTGGTCGTGCCGATCACCATGGATTGCTGGGTGAGTAACAGCGTGGCCTCGTCGGAACCCAGACGCCAGGCTTTGTCCCACGGCACGAGTGTGCCCCAAACCTTCCGGATCGCGCTGCTCTTGGGATCCTTCGAGAACGGACGCCCATAGGTGATGGTCACGAGGGGGCCGCTGCGCCCGCCGATATGGACACTGATGGTCTCGTGCGGGCTGACTCCTCCTGAGGAGGCAATTTTGGCGGGAGCGGTGGCGTCAGCCGCAATCAACGCAGCAGGGCCGGCGGTCAAAACGAGGGCAAGCAGGGCGAGACAGGGTAGTTTCATGGCGGGGTAGCGGAGGTTGAGGGAGGGGCGGATGAATCTGTCCACCGCGCCGGGCGGACGCAAGTTCGAACCGGCTGGAGCTTATACCATGAGCACACGCAGGGAGAGCCCAACGGTCACAGGCTGTTCGCAGCCGCAATGACCGCCTCGGGGGTGATGCCGAGGACTTTCATCGCAGTGGGGCCGGGTGCGCTCAGGCCGAAGCGGTCGATGCCGACCACCTTGCCGTCGAGGCCGGTGTATTGGTGCCAGAGGCCGGTCACGCCCGCCTCGATGGCAACGCGTTTACGGCACGAGGCCGGCAGAACTTCCTCGCGGTAGGCGGCAGGCTGGCGGTTGAACCGCTCGAAGCTTGGCACCGACACCACCCGCACCCCCGCACCGAGGATTTTGGCTGCGGCGATGGCATGCTGCACCTCGCTGCCGGCCCCGAGCAGGATGTGGGTGAGCGGGGCGGTTTCCCGCACCGCAATGTAGGCACCGAGAAACACGCCCTCGCGGCGCGTCTGCACCGGAATCTCGTTGAACAGGGGCACATTCTGGCGGGTCAGAGCGAGGAGCGTGGGCCCGTCGGTCCGGGCGAGCGCGGCGGCAAACGCGCCGGCGGTCTCCTCGGGGTCAGCCGGGCGGATCACATCGAGATTGGGGATCACGCGCAGGCCGGTGACCGTCTCCACGGGCTCGTGGGTGGGGCCGTCCTCGCCCACGCCGACCGAGTCATGCGTGTAAATATAGATGACGGGCAGCCTGGACAAAGCGGCGAGCCGCATGGAGGGGCGCGAGTAATCGGCAAACACGAGGAAGGTCGCGCACGAGGGGCGGAAGAGGCCGTCGTAGGCGACGCCGTTGCTGATGGCGGCCATGCCGTGCTCCCGGATGCCGTAGCGGAGGTTGCGGCCGGAACGGTTGGACGGGTCGAAATCCCTGTCGGCGGCGATGTAGTTGAGGGTCGAGCCGAAGAGATCGGCGCTGCCGGTGATGAGCAGTGGAAGCGCGGCGGCCAGCGGCTGGAGCACATCGCGGCCGGCCGCGCGGGTGGCGAGCTTCGCGTCGGCGGGGAAGAGCGGGATCTTGGCGAGCAGCCCGGCGGCGTCCGGCGCGGTGGCGGCGGAGTCGAGCAGGAGGGCCAGCTCCGGGTTGGCCGCGCCCCAGGCATCCCGGAGTTTAAGCCATTTTTTGTAGGCGCGGACGAGGCGCTTTTTATGCGCGGAAAAATGCTCGCGGACCGGCTCGCTCACGAAGAAATGCTGGTCGGCGGGCAGGCCGAGGCCGGCGCGGGCGGCGTCGGCGAATTTGGCCCCGCCCTCCCCGTGGCCCTTCGCGGTGCCCTGCACCTCGGGGATGCCGCGGGCGATGATGGTGTGGAGAATGATGAGCTGGGGTTTGCCGCTTTTCGCCTTCTTCGCCTTGTTAACCGCCTTAAGGACCGCGACCGGGTCGTGGCCGTCGGCCACCGTCTGCACGTCCCATTGAATGGCCCGGAACCGCGCGGCGGTGTTCTCGCTTTGGGTCTTGTCGGCCATCGCGTCGAGCGTGACGTGGTTGGAGTCGTAGATGAGGATGAGGTTGCCGAGGCGCTGGTGGCCGGCGAACTCGACCGCCTCCATGGCCACGCCCTCCTGCATGCAACCATCGCCCGCGAGCGCCACCACATGGTAGTCGAAGAGCGGGTGCGCGGGGGTGTTGAAGCGCGCGGCGGCCATCTGGCCGGCCATCGCCATGCCGACGGCGTTGCCCACCCCCTGCCCGAGCGGGCCGGTGGTGCATTCGACGCCGGGGGTCTCGTGAAACTCGGGATGGCCGGGGGTCTTGCTGCCGAGCACGCGGAACTTCTTCAGTTCGTCGACGGAGAGATCGTAGCCGCTGAGGTGCAGCCACGAATAGAGAAACATCGAGCCGTGGCCGGCGGAGAGGATGAAGCGGTCGCGGTTGGGCCAGCGGGGCGCGTCGGGGTTGTGGACCAGGGCGTGGCCGTAGAGGACGGCGCCGAGCTCGGCACAGCCGAGCGGGAGGCCGAGGTGACCGGAAGAGCACTGGTGGACGGCGTCGATGGCGAGGCCGCGGGCCTCGTTGGCGGCG
Source organism: uncultured Opitutaceae bacterium (assembly GCA_903929355.1). Lineage (GTDB taxonomy): Bacteria > Verrucomicrobiota > Verrucomicrobiia > Opitutales > Opitutaceae > CAIYUN01. The sequence goes on along the minus strand of CAIYUN010000033.1, from coordinate 3,159 downwards.
CGGGCGAGGATTTCGGTGGGAAGTTTCATGCAGGTAAAGGGGAGAGGAGACGCTAGCGGGTTCTCGAATGGCGGGGAAAGCCTAAAGAGGCGGAGATTGCTTATTGGTTATTGTTTATCGCTCATGGAGTCATTGCGGAAGCCAGATTCGGAGAATGGGATTATTCGCCAAGAGTCCTCCACGCGCCGATGGGCGCAATGGCGGTGCCCGACAGAGGGAATTTATCCTGTGCTTTGTTGGGGCCATTCTCCGGAACACGGTCGCGCCTGCCCGCGGCAGCTTGCGATTGCGCCGGGATGACTTCGTGTATTTCGTAGGTGGCGTGGCGCCAACCCCTGAACCCTCCCCCGCCGACCGGCTTGCCCGGCAAATGCGCTTCATCCTTGAGGCGGACAAGCTCAAGGAAGTCTTCCGGCAGTCGCGGCTGACGCAGAGCCGCCGGCGGGAAAACGACGCCGAGCACTCGTGGCACCTCTGCCTGATGGTCATCGTCCTAGGGGAGCACGCCGATGTTCCCGCGCTCGACCGCCTGCGCGTGCTGAAACTGCTGCTGCTGCACGACCTGGTGGAGATCGACGCGGGCGACACGTTTGCCTACGACACGACCGCCCTCGCCCACCAGCGCGAGCGCGAGACCCGCGCGGCCGACCGCCTCTTCGGACTGCTACCGCCCGACCAGGCGGCGGAGTTCCGGGCGTTGTGGGAGGAGTTTGAGACGCGCGCGACACCCGAGGCGGTCTTGGCGGCCGCCCTCGACCGCCTCCAGCCCATGTTCCTCAATGCCCACACGGAAGGCGCGGCCTGGCGCCAGCATGGCGTTACCAGCGGCCAGGTGCTGGCGCGGGCCGGGGAGATCCGCGCCGGCTCCGCCCCCCTGTGGGATTATGCCGCGCAGATGATCGCCGGGGCCGTGGCCGCCGGCCATCTGGCCCAATAAAGCCCTGCCGTCCATGCGCGCCGCCGCCGCCCCCCCGCGCCCGGGGTTGGATTCGCCGGCGGTTGACCTGCTGGTGGGCTGCGGCGCGTGGTCATTGCCGCTGCTCGCGCTCACGTTTTTCCTGCAACGGGAAAATTCGGCCGGGGTGGCACTGGCGTTCTACCTGCTCGCGCTGTTCTGCAACCAGCCGCACTACATGGCGACGATCCACCGCGCCTACCACACGGCGGCGGATTTCAACCAATACCGGTTCTTCACCGTCTATGTCACCGTGGTCGCCCTGCTGGCGGCCGTGCTGGCGCATCTGGTCCCCGGGTTGTTTCCGTGGCTCGTCACACTCTACCTCAGCTGGAGCCCGTGGCACTACACCTCGCAAAACTTCGGGATCGCGCAAATGATGACCCGCCGGGCGGACCTGGCCACCACGGGACCGGGAGCGGAGCCCCCGCCGGCCGATCCGGGGGTCCGCCAACTGCTCCACGCCTCCTACGTGGCGTCGTTTGCGGTCTGGCTGGTCACGCTGCACGCGGCCCACGACACCGCCGACCCCTATTTTCACAGCCTGCAGCTGTCGGACCGCCTGGCCACGCCGCTGCAAATCCTGGGCACGCTCGCCTTCCTCGTTTGCGCCGGCGCGGCTTTCGGGCGCATGGCGCTCACCCGCCCCTTCCGTTCACTCGTGCCGGCGCTGACGCTCACCGTCACCCAACTGCTCTGGTTCGTCGCGCCCGCGCTGCTGGAGCGCTTCGGGTCGCTGGCGCTGCCCGCGAGCTACTTCAGCGCGGGCGCGCTGGCGTTCATGCATTGCGCACAATACCTCTGGATCACCAACTACTATGCGGCCCGCGAAGCCGGCCGCGCCGGCCTGACTTATTCACCCGTCCGCCATTATCTTGTGCTGATGGTCGGTGGCATCGCGTTGTTCCTCCCCGGCCCGTGGCTGGCCAGCCGGGTGCTCGGACACGACTTTGTCGAGAGCTTCCTGATTTTCACCGCGCTGGTCAACCTGCACCATTTCATCCTCGACGGTGCGATCTGGAAACTCCGCGACGGTCGCGTGGCGCGGCTGTTGCTTGGGCCCAATCCTCCGGTCAATCATCCCCAAGCCGAAATCCAAAATCCGGAATCCAAAATCCAAAATCACCTCGGCTGGCTGATGGGCCCGTCGCCCCCAGCCCGGATGACGCGGCGGGCACTCGGAGCCGCCTTGCTGGCGCTCGCCGTGCTGGACCAGTGGCAGTATTACTCCACCTCGCATACGGCCGGCCCCATCGCGCTCGATCGCGCCGCCGCCATCAACCCGTACGATCCGCGCCCGGCATTTCGCCGCGCCCAGCTGGCCGAGGAGGCCGGCGACTGGACGGTCGCACGGCACGAGTTGGAGGGAATCATTGAGTTCAATCCGCGCAACTCGCCCGCCCAGCATCTACTCGGCGAGATTCTGCTGCGGAGCGGCGACAGCGCGGCCGCTTTGGCCCACTATGACCGGCTGTTTGAGCTTTACCCCGAGGATCTGGGGGTTGCGCTCAACCGCGGGCTCGCCGCCACCGGGCAGCAGCAGCCGGCCAAGGCCGTGGCCAGCTACGAACGCGCCACGCGGCTGGTCCCAGACAACATTTCCGCCCATGCGGGGCTGGCGGCCGCCCTCGCCGAGGCCCATGAGCCCGGCCCGGCCATCGAGGAATACGAGACGGTTTTCAAGCTCTGCGAAGGAAGCGCGCAACCGGGCGACCTGACCGGCTATCTCGACGCCTGTCTGCGCCAGGCCGACCTGCTCACCACCGCCAGCGACCCGTCCGGGTGGGCGCGCGCGGAAAGGCGTCTCCAGCGCGCGGCCGACATCGCCGCGACCCAGCATGTTTTCCCCTTCGCGGTCGAGGCGCTGCAGCGGCTCGCCACGGTGCAGGACAAGCTGGGTCGCCCGGCCGCCGCCGCCAAAAACCGCGCGCTGGCCGTGCAGGCGGCGGCGTTTGCGAAGTGACGGGGTCGGAAGCTGGAGGCCAGAAGCCAGAGGCCAGATAGCAGAAGCCGGAGACGGGCAGGCACAGCAAGAATAGAGCCTGGACAGTAAAATACCAATTAACCTAAATTCAGCAGTTGGACACAGAGATCACAGAGATAAAATCCGAGTTCACAGAGCAGAAATACATCGGAAGGAGGGAAGCTTTGGATGTCACCCTGCGGGTGCGGGTATTGCAGCCCCCATTGAATCTTTAAGTGGT
>CAIYUN010000032.1 GCA_903929355.1 uncultured Opitutaceae bacterium | reverse complement strand
GCTCTGCTCGTCGATGGCCAGCGCGCGGCGCAGCAACGGCTCGGCCTCCGCCAGCCGGTTGGTGGCTTGTAACAAAGCCGCGAGGTTGTTGAGGTCTCTGGCGACACTGGGACGCTCCGAGCCGAATCTCTGCTCGTCGATGGCCAGCGCGCGGCGTAGCAACGGCTCGGCCTCCGCCAGCCGGTTGGTGGCTTGTAACAAGCCCGCGAGGTTGTTGAGGTCACTGGCGACATTGGGATCCTCCGGGCCGAAACTCTGCTCATCGATGGCCAGCGCGCGGCGCAGCAACGGCTCGGCTTCCGCCAGCCGGTTGGTGGCGTGCAACAAGCCCGCGAGGTTGTTGAGGTCTCTGGCGACACTGGGACGCTCCGAGCCGAAACTCTGCTCGTCGATGGCCAGCGCGCGGCGCAGCAACGGCTCGGCCTTTGACCATTCCGCCAAGCGACACAAGCATTGACCTGCTTGGATCAGCAACCACGCCGCCTGCGGACGTTTGAAATCCGCCCACAATTCCGCCACAGCACGGAATGGCTCTAGTTCCCAGCGCGCGTCCTGCCAGAGCGTTTCGTTTTCCAATGCGGCCTCGCGCTCGCACACGAGCGCGTCCACCGCCTCCTGTCGTGCGGTCCTTTCCACAACACCAGCTTTTCCGCGCAGATAATCCTGGAGTAGGCGATGGCAGCGGAGGATGCGCGGCTGGCGGGATTCATCGAGCGCTTGGGCTTCGCCGTCTTCACCGCGCGTAAGCAGGGCCAACGAGACGAGGCGGGCGATCAACCGCTGAAGTCATCTTTCAGTTACATCTTGATTGGGTTGATGCTTGATTGAACACCCAATCTCGGCCGCCATCTGTGATTCCAGTGAATAACCATGCCTTTGAATAACCTGAACCGTTTGATTCACGCCAACCTCAAAAAGATTGAGATGACGGGGGTAGTGATGCGAATTTTCAGTTTCTCGCTGGTGAGCTGGCTTGGCCCGCAAAGCCCGTTCATGTTCGTGTGGGTGTTCAACACCACAGACGCGATCATGCTCACCTGGTGCGCGGTGCTGAAACGCGACGCAGCCTACACACTCCTAAACGCCTTTTGGATCCTCATCGGCGTGGTCGGCATCTGCCGCGCCGCCGGACTCTGGGAGTGAGCCGTAGCGAGCGGAGGCGGGACGGCTCACCGGCCACCGTAATTTCCCTCAAACCGCCCGGCCCAGCCGTCGCGTCGCGACAACGCCTGCGGTTTCACGTCGCCAAGCTTCCGTCCGGTTGCCGCTTCCATTCTGGCAAAGGTCTCGTCGCCACCGCGGGCGATGCGGAAAACACGCGGCTCGCCGAGCTGACCGAGGTCGCGGCAGAGTGCGTAGTGTGGGTTCTCCCGCAACGCCGCGTCGAGCTGTGTCGCCATGTCATCCGCCGCCACGCCCTCGACAAACAGGGTGTAGCCCGCACGCCCTTCCGCATCTGTCTCCGGCGCGAGCATGGCGAACCGCCAACCGCCCGCTATCGCCTCTAGCCGGTTGAGCGCGCTCGCGACAAAAGTCTCCGCCAGCTTTTCCCCGCGCAGGTCACTCACGTTGCCCACACGCCCGAGGAAACGTAGCGACGGCGTCGCTCCGACCATGCCGTCCACCTCCACAAGGTCGCCCAGCCGGTGGCGCCACAGCCCGCCGCCGTTCGTCACCACGACCTCGTGGAGTTCGCCCGCGCGCAGCTCATGCGCCCGGCGCACCGTGCTGTCCTCGCCGATGAACTCAAAGAAATGCGCCGTCACCGCCAGCGGCCGCCGCCCGCGAAACGGCAGCGTCACGCACGCCTCCGTCGCCAGCAGACCCTTCGCCTGCACAGTCACGCCGGGAAACCGCCGCCGCAGTTCCGTGCAGCCGGCCGCCGCCATCGCATCGCCCCAGCAGCTCACCACCCGCAGCGCGGGCCACAGTTTCGCGGCGTCGTGCGGGCCGGCGGCCGCCAGCTCGCGGGCGCGGCGCGGCTGCGGCGGGGCGCGCAAGGCCGGCTCGCATCGGCATCGAAATGCCGCGTGAGCAGCGCGAACATCTCGTCGCGCTGCGCCGGCGTCAGCGCCGCGCGTGCGACCGCGACGGTTTCCGCATGGACTGGCTCCGTCGTGTTCATAGCAACGCCACCTCCGGTAAAAACGGCCGACCGTCCGGCTCGGCCGCGCTCTCGGTCAAACCCACCCTATACAGCCGGCTGCGAAACTCGCGGCAACGGAAGCGCCGCCGGAGCAAGTCGAGCCGCGCATCGTCCGCTTGGAAACCGAGCGTTAGAAACTCAAGGCCGCTCCGCGCGGCCAACGGGAAAAACGCGGCGACAAAATCCGGCAGCGGCGCCCCGACGCCCGGCTCGACCGCGAATGGCGAGAGGAAGGCGTGCGCCAGCGTCGCGCCGGGCGCGGGCAGCTGATAGTGGCGCGCGGCGGCATTGAAGAAATCCGCCAGTTCGCCCGGCGTGGCGGGCTCCAACGACACCCGGCTTTCACGATCGGACTTCGCCACCGGGATTAGCAGCGTCACAAACTCGGCGAGGAAATCGTAGCGCGGCAGGCCGGGCAAGCCGCGTTCCAGCAGTTGGCGCGCGCGATCGTTATCGGAGGCAATGCTCGTAAAATAAAAATCGGCCGGTGCCGCCGCCTCCAACTCACGGAGGACGCGGTAGCCTTGCCGCAGGATGTCGAACCGCCCGCCCACCGTGGCGTCGAGCCGCAACTCCGCGAGGTAGCCGACGCGGCGCGGCTCGCCGTTGAGAAACGCAGCACGCGTCGAGCAGCGGCCCATGCTCACCAGCCGTTCGCCTAGGAACGCCAGCAGCGTTTTGTCCGTCGCGCTGGCCAGCCCCTCGCCGGCGAAATAGTCCGGCTCGCGCTCGAACGCGACGCTGACCGCGCCGCGCATCGGGCTGTCACGCAGCAAGCGGCGGATCGCCGCGTCGTCCGCCGGCGTGACGAGAGCGAAGCGGACGCCTTTGTGCGCGACGACGGCGGGCGTGGTCAGTTCGCCATCAAGAGCGGCCCCTGCCATGATTCGTCCCCCAATGGATAGTGATCGCGCTGGCTCACGTCGTTGCGATGCATCGCGTTGATCAGATAAAAATTCCGCCACATGAACGCGTCGCTGCGGTTCACCTCATCGAAGCCGCGCCGCATGATGCTCGGCCACGAGTAAAACTTGCGCCGCGCCGCGAGGCAGTCGCGCTGGAGCGCCTCCGGGCTCATGCCGCGCGGCTGAAACGGGATGCGGTTGTAGCTGTAGCGCTCGTCGAGCCACCACGACTCATAGAGGAGGCGGCCCTCGGTTTTTAGCCGCTGGTAGAGCGGCGTGCCGGGGAAGGGCGTGAGGTGGTTAAACGCCGCGATGTAGTCCGCGAGATTGAACGGTAGGCCGGCAGCCTGTTTCCACACTTGGTATGGAGTGAGAACAACCGTGATCCTGAACGTCACAGACGATGAGTTGCCGTGGGTATCGGTGGAACTGGCGGTGACATTCGTGTTACCGGCTGGAAAAATAGATCCGGAGGCCGGGCTGAAGGCTACCGACCTGACTCCATCCACCGCATCCACCGCGCTGGCGGTGAACAAAGCCACCGCTCCCGCATAGGAGGTCGCGGACAACACCAGATTTCCCGGCTTCGTGATGACCGGCGGGGTAGTGTCGAGCACCGCGACAGGGAAGGACGAAGTGGCGGTGTTGCCGGCGGAGTCGGTCGAAGACAGGTTCACCGAGGTGACGCCCAGAGGAAAAATGGAGCCGCTGGCCGGGGTGGCGCTTACCGCCCGGCTTCCGCTCACAAGGTCGGCCGCGGTGGCGGCGAAACCGACGGCCGCACCAGACGGTCCTGTCGCCTCGACCGCGACGGGGGCTGGTGTAGTGATGACCGGCGGGGTGGTGTCCTTGACGGTGACGGTGAACGAGGACGTCGCCACATTGCCCGAAGGATCGGAGGCGGAAAGGTTCACCGTGGTGACGCCGACAGGAAAAATAGAGCCGCTGGCCGGGGTGGCGCTTACCGCCCGGGTTCCGCTCACAAGGTCAGCCGCAGTGGCGGCGAAGCCGACGGCCGCACCAGAGGGTCCTGTCGCTTCAACCGTGACGGGGGCTGGTGTAGTGATGAACGGCGGAGTGGTGTCCTTGACGGTGACGGTGAACGAGGAGGTCGCCACGTTCCCCGAAGGATCGGCGGCGGAAAGGTTCACCGTGGTGACGCCGACAGGAAAAACGGAGCCGCTGGCCGGGGTGGCGCTTACCGCCCGGCTTCCGCTCACGAGATCGGCGGCGGTGGCGGCGAAACCGACGGCCGCACCAGACGGTCCTGTCGCCTCGACCGTGACGGGGGCTGGTGTAGTGATGAACGGCGGAGTGGTGTCCTTGACGGTGACAGTGAACGAGGCGGTCGTGGAGTAGGCTGACGCATTGGTGGATGTGAGCTGCACAGTCGTCGCTCCGATCGGAAACAAGGAACCACTGGCGGGGCTCGCGACGACCGGCCATGCGGTATTTGCCATGTAGGTGGCTGACGCGTTGAAGAACCCTACCGCACCGGTAGGACCGGTCGCTTCGAGGGTGAATGAACTCGGCTTGGTCGTTATATAAGTCGGAGGATCAGACATGAAGTAGGTAACCGTAGCGAAGGACTGCAGCGCCGTTATATTATTCTTAACCCGAAGGCCGATACTCCGTGATTGGTTGATGGCGTAGACATACTCGGCCGGGCCTAAATACATGATTGCCCCGGTCTTGTCGCCATACACGCCGTCGTTATTAATATCCCACGCAAAGGAAAGCGGGTCGTTATCTCCGCTACTATCATAGCTTCGCGTTGCATCAAATATCACAGTTTGACCATAATTTATCACTGCATTCGGGTATATTATATTTATCACAGGCGGATACTCAATTATTGTAATAATTTCCGAATCCGTGGATTGCTGTCCATAGGCGTTTGTGACTCGCAAACTGATCAGGTGAGTTCCTGCGGTCAGGTGAAATGCGGCCCAGGTTATGAGAGGGGTGGCACCTGTAATATCCCCATAGACGCCGTCCCCGTTTATATCCCATGAATACTCCGTTATGGAATCAATCGGATTGGTTGCGATAGAAGTATTCCCCACGAGTATTATATCCGAATGGTAGGCAAAGATATTACCATTGAGAGCAATAATCGCGACCGGGGGCAGCGAGGTCACCGACAATGTCGAAAATGAGGTCGCGGTGAGGCCGTGCGAACTGGTCACGCGCAACCCGATGGTATGGCTGCCGACCGACAGCGAGTAAGTGCTCCATGGCAGGCTTGGCTGGGCGCCGGTGACATCACCATAGATGCCATCCCCGTTTATATCCCAATCATACGCCGTGATGGAATCGCCCGAGTCGAGGGTGGTCGAACCGCTTCCATTGAGAGTTATGGAATTCCCCATCAGGACGGAGTAAGGGCCGCCACTGCTAGCGACAGGGGCGTGATAGACGCCGAGGGCAGTCGAGGCTACCGCGACCTGACCTAGACTGGTGGTAATTTTCACCGCGATCGTGTGATTGCCCACGGTGAGCGGAAACGAAGACCACACCAAGGTCGGCTTCGACCCGGTGAGCTCGCCATAAGTTTTGTCCCCATTGATGTCCCACGCATACGCAGTGATGGTTTCTCCAAGAGTATGGATCGCGGACCCACTCGCATCCAACTTGATACTAGACCCATAGACCATCACATAGGGTCCTCCGGCATCGGCGGTTGGCACCGCAGCTCTCGCGGGAACAGTCCATGCTGCGAGAAAAACAACCCAAGCCCATGCCACCATGCGCCATCGCAGAATCGGCCGGCAGCACACCCGAGGAAGGATGGCGGTTCGGCGCGTGATTATTGCTGTATCTCGGCGCATGATTGGTGCGATGAATCTGCATATAACCCCTTGGTCCTTTTGACAAGAACCAACTCTGATACGATCGCGGCCACATGTGCCCCAATGCCGACCGCAACGTCACCCTCGCCGACTGCACCAGACCTTCATCCTCACCAACATCCAGCCGCAGACCCCGGACAACAACCAGGGCATCTGGGCCAGCTTCGAGACCTACTGCCGCAGCCTCACCAACACCACCGGCCGCGAGGTTCTTCTCCTCTCCGGCGGCTACGGCTCCCAGGGCACCATCGGCACCAACGTGGTGACCGTGCCCTCCTACAACTGGAAGATCGCGGTCCTCGTGCCCGCCGGCAGCGGCTCCCCCCGCCACCCGCATCAATGCAAACCCCGCCGGCACCCGCGTCATCGCCCTCCGCGTGCCGAATATCGCCGGCATCCGCAGCACGCCGTGGACCACCTACATCACCAGCGCCCGCGCCTATCGGCTCACCTGGTCCCAACTTGAGCAGAAGGGAGAGTGGCGGTTCCAGAACCATATTCACAGTTGGTCACCGCGCTCATGGGTGATAAATCCACAGCCCGAGGCCCACGGCGGCCGCCAGGAGAAATCCGCCCAACAGGAGATCGAGCACGTGGGGGACGCCAAGGGCAAAACACCCATCGTCGATTGCACTGAGAATTCGCAGCCAGAGAGGCTTGTATTGCGGGAGGACTTTGACCCGTGGATCTATCGCCTGGGCGGCTCTCCGGCCGCTTTCCACGGCGCCTTCGATGCTCCACACATCGGCGGCCGTCCGGGTATGTGCTCCGGCCAGGAATAGATTCGGGATGGAGGTCACCTGATCGGGCAGATACGCTTGGGTGTGGGTGGTCGTGACCCACTTGGGCTGAAGCGGCTTGATCCCCTCGGGGGAAAAGTGCCACTCGTGCCAGACTTCGATCTTGCTGATGGCAAAATCGGCCAGCCCCCGGCCTCCATTGGCTTCCTTGATCAAGGCGTCGAGTGACTGGCAACTGAAGATCTGGGCCTTCACCTCCTCGATGAACTGCTCCTTCGTGCACCTGGTCACCGGGAGTTGATGGATCCGCCCCGGGACGGTTCCGGCACAACTGGTCCCGGTCCAAAGTGATTTGACGTTGCCGCCCAACTTCACCTCGGGCTTCCAGACCTGCTCCTCGGCGCAAAGGGTCAGATTAAACTCGGAGTCGGTGACGACGACCGCGGTGCGCTCGCGCGGGAAGAGAATGAGTTCGTCAAAAGCGATCCGGAAGGAAACCTGGGTGTGCGGACCGTCCTGGATGAGGGGCTTGAACAGCCGTAACTCCCTTTCTTTTTCCAAAGCCGGCGTCCGGGCCACAATCTCGGCCGTCGCAAACGGGTTGATCGCGAGCACATAGAGGTCGGCGGTAATCTCGCCCCCGGAGGTCAATCGGGCGGAGGTGATATTTTGGCTGTCGAAGCCAAGCTGGGCGAGCGACTCCCGCCAAAAAAATCGAACTCCGCTCCCTTCGAGGTGCGCCACCCACTTGTTGAACCAATATTCACTGCTCGGACCGCGCAGCAAAAGCCACCCGTCACCCGCGCCCTGGGTCCAGGCCGGCCCCTCTTCGTCCGCCGGATGGGCATGCGTTGGTTTGCTGATCAGCTGTTTGCGGAAAAACAGGCCCACCTGGTGCAGCGAGACCTTGGTCCACTCCGAGCCGATCCACGGCCCGAAGCTTGACCGCCACGTGATATAACTGGATGCACTCAGCAGGGGTTTCAACTTTTCGGCAGCGTTTTGCCTGGCATAGACCACCTGCGTGCGGCGATTGGCGGTCCAGGTCTTCAGCATCAGCCAGGTCCACCGGACAAAACCCACTTTCGTCATCCGAAACATCTTGGGAATACTGACCAGGCCGCGGTCATAAAACCCAGCGTCCCCTCGGTCCGGGAAAACCCCGAAATTGACCGGACGGGAAAGGGCTTTGTCGTACACGCTCCCGGTTTGGTCGAACGGGATCTGCTTCATCAGGTCGAAAACATTGTGATACCAGGGACCGAAACCGTGCCAGGAATATTCGGATGGCGTGTTTTCGTTCTGGGGGAGGCGGGCGCTCCGGAAAAATCCACCGGCCTCGGGGTTGGACTCATAGACCGAAACCTTGTAGCCCAGACGGACCAGTTCATGCGCCGCGGACAATCCGGCGATGCCAGCTCCGAAAATGGCGACAGTGGTGTCCGCGGGCTTCCGACGGGAAAAATGCGGCGCAGGCGCGCCGGCGGACGTTGGGTGCATAAGGGTTGACCATGCTCCGTGCGCGGCGACTCCGCCATGGGGTGTGAAGCCACCTCCGATCGGTAGGCCGGCGGATGATCCCCACCCGGGTGAGCTCGCCCTGCGGGAAGTCGCTGCCGACGTTCGTGTCCAGCGCGACGTTCATTTCCAGACCGCTTCGTCCACCTGCTCAGATGCACGGATCAGGGGGCGGCGAAGAATTGGCCGGAAGGCGGCTGCGCCAGCCCCGGCCCAGCCCCTGGGGCGATCCCGCCCCAAGCCTCGGCCCTCGCCAGAGCGACCATGCGCCCAGGCTAGCTTTTCGTGCTGCGGAATCCGCCAAATAAAAAGACGATCAGGCAGATCAAGAGAACGAGGCCGAGGCCGCTGCCGCCAATGACGGGGCCGCCAAGGTAAAAGCCGCCGCCGCCGAACAGGAGAAGAAGAACAAGGATGAGGAGGATTGGATTCATAGGCTGTAGGATATCACCGCTCCGTCCCTTCCCCAATGGGGCCTTCACCCACCCGAAAATAATGAGGTGAAAATCAGCCCGCAGCCGCCGCGACCAGCGGAAGGTTCGCGTTGGCGGGGCCGTCCACCAGCGGAAATCGCTCGCGAGCCCATTGCTCCAGCCGCGCATACCGCACGTCAGCGTCGTCGGCCGACCCGCTTGGTGGCCCTCGCCGCCGATGATCAAAATTTCCTGCGCAGAGGCCGTGGCTGGGCCGTCGGCTTTCGCCGCGGCGTGCCGCACATAATGACAAGGGTCGCCGGTGTCCCATAACAGCACCTTCGGCACCCCCCATGCCGGAACCGCCAGGCCGATGACGTAGGAGCGATACGCGGCCTGCTTCGTGTGAATGACGAGCCGGTCGTTGACGGGCGTGTGGGTGGCCATGACAACGTAATTTACTGAGAGGAGAATCCGTCAATCAATGGCACACCCGCCCTCCGCGTTGGTTCAATTGGCCCGAACCCCAGGCGAGGCACGGGCTGTTCACGGCCAGTGCTGGCCTTTAATCTTCACTTCGCCAATCGCGGGAGATCGGTCGGCGGGCAATCCGGTGAAGGTGAGGCGGACAAATTGAAAGTGACTGTCCGGAGGAAAAGCATCGATCCGCGTCTGATCGGTGCCAACTGCACGAGTCTGATCCACGAGCAGGGTCCAAGCGGCGCCGTCGGCCGAGCCCTCGATTTTGTAGCGGAAATTGCCGACGGCGGGGAAGGTGGTTTCGATGGTTTCCAGCGTGTGCGGCTGCTCCAGGTCCACCTGCCACCAGGCGCCGGGGCTGGCGGTCGTCGCCGACCAGTAGGAGCTGGCGTTGCCATCCACGGCGAGCGCACCACTATGGCCGGGGGCCTCGCTGCTCGCGCTGGTCGGGCGGTTCAGGGCGATGTTCTGATTGCCGGCCGCCGTCGCGGCCGTGCGGACGAAACGCGCGTAGGGCCGGTTGGGCGCAACGGGCGTCTGGCCGGGGACAAATTGCGGCTCGCCCTGGGTGGTGATGGTGAGCACCGCGTCCGGCAAGCCGGGTGAAGTGGCGCGGATCACGGTCGACCCGCCGGAGTAGGAGCGCAACTCCATCGCGGCCTGACCGTCGCGGATGTAGATGTCGGAGTTCGGCTCGAAGGTGATGGCGCGCCCGGTTGGGAACTCGCCCGGCCCTGACTCGATGGCCAGAGTGACCGGCGGCGAGTTGCTCAGCGGGTGGCCGGCCGCGTCACAGACGGTGACCAAAAGCTGGGCGTCGTCGGTGGCGTCGGTGCCGCGAATCGTGGTCTGGTCCGCCGTGAGGGTGAGTTTCGCAGGCGTGCCGGACTGCGGCCAGGCCGGCGGGGGGATTTTCAGGTATTCGTTGCGATACCAATACCACGAGCGCTTCGGCACGCGGAAATAGTCCACGAGCCCCTTGGAACCGGCCACGGGGCCGAGGATGGTGCCGTAGTCGAAACCGCACCAGACGACCTGCCCGCTGCGCCAGGGATACTCGGGCGTGTCAAAGTTCATCTTGTCCGCAGCCTTGAACTGGCCGTTGTAGGTCCCCGGACGGTTCGAGGAGACGCTGCCATATTCGGTGACGGCGCTGGGAAAACCGGGATTGAGGTAAAGCCGTGCGCCGTCGCCGTTGTAACCCGCGATGTCACCGAGCCGGTCGAGACCCCCGCGCTGGGAGCCGCCGATCGCCGCCGGGCGCGTGGGGTCGAGCTCGTGCGCGAGCGCGACCGACTTGCTCAGCAGCGCCTTCACCTTGGGCTGGTTGCCCGAGAAAAACACCTCGTTGCACATGCTCCAGACGACGATGGAGGGATGGTTGCGGAAAATCCGGATCTCATCGCGCAGCGTGTCGAGCACACTCTGTTCAAAGGGCGCCTGGTCGGCCGGCACGGTGGGATAGGCCTCAGCCGTCCAGCCGCCCTCCTGGTGCGCGCCGCCCACGGCCCAAAAACAGTTCTCCGACCAAAACAGCACCCCGAGCCGGTCGCAGGCGTCGGCAAAAACCGGATGGTGCGGATAGTGCGAGCCGCGGATGAAATCGAGCCCCGCATCCTTGATGAACCTCACATCGCGCCAGACGCCGGCCTGGGTGACGGCGTTAGCCCAGCCCGCGTGGTCCTGGTGGACGTTGGCCCCGTGAAAATAGCGGTGCTCACCGTTGATAAAAAAGCCCTGGTCAGCCGTCCATTTGAACCAGCGGAAACCAAAGGGCGTCCGGAAGTCGTCCACCGGCCGACCGCCCGCCGACACCGTGGTCGCGGCGGTGTAGAGCACGGGATGGTCGGGCTGCCACAGCTTCGGGGCGGGGATGGCGGGGCTGGTCTGGTCAAAGGTCACGGTGCCGCCGGCGGCGACGTTCAGCGTGGAGGACACGCGGGCGACCGTCTGGCCGTCGGGGTCGAGGATGCTGGTCTCCACCAGGCAGCTTTGGGCGCCCGCGCCCTGGTTTTGGATTTCGGTTTTCACGTTCACCGTGCTGGACGCCGCGGAAACATCCGGCGTGGTGACAAACGTCCCATACCAGGTGACATGGAGCGGGTCGGTCACGACCAGGTTCACATCGCGGTAGATGCCGCCGATGAAATTATGGTCGCCGGCCCGCGGCGCGAGCCGGGCGTCCCAGTTGTTGTTCACCCGCACCGAGAGCACGTTGTCACCCGGATGCAGCGCCGGGGTGACGTCGATCGAGAAGCCGGTGTAACCGCCCCGGTGCTCACCGATGCGCGTGCCGTTGACAAACACCTCGGCGACCTGAAACACCCCAGCAAACTCCACGAAGACCCGCTGGCCCGCCCACTCCGGCCTGACGTCAAGGTGCCGGCGATACCAGCCGTAGCCGGTGTAAAAATCCTTCCACTGAAAATAGGGCGCGCTGAAAGAATGCGGCAGGCCGACGGCCGCCCACGCGGCGTCGTCGAACCCCGGGGCCGCCGCGGCAGGAACATCGCCGGGCGAGAATTTCCAGTCGCGGTTGAGGCTGAGGGTCTGGCGCAGCGGGGCCGCCGAGAGCAGCGGGCCCCAAACCAGGAACAGAGCGAGGCGGGAGAAGAAACGTGACATAAGGCGAGGGTGGCCCGCCCGGCGGCAAGAATTCCGGACGCGGGCGGTGCATCAGGCCGCCGGGGTGGTCAGCCCGCGGCCGCTGATTTTGAAGCCATAAACGTAGCTGCCGACCTTTTGGGCTGGCAGCGTCACATTCAGGCCGGCGGCGTCGCGGGTGAAGGCGAGCGGCGCGTTGACGCCGATGAGCTCAATGCGTTCGACATTGCCGACCCCGGTCGCCGCACCCGTCGCGAGGGACGAGATGACGAGCTTGCCGTCCGCCGGCCAGTCCATCACGAACGCGAAGAGCGTGTCTCCTTTCTGCATGAAACGAATATCACGCGCGGTGAAGGTCGGCGCGGGACCGCCCGCCCGCTTGCCGATGCCATTGCCGGCGGCCGGGGCGGTCGAGCCCTCGCCAAAGACCCGCCAGGGGCGGGTGGCATAGATGCCGGAATTGTTCCGATCCATCCAGGTGGTGAAATCGGCGATGATCGCGAGTTCGTCGGAATCGGGCTCGCCATGGCCGGGCAGCGGGATGTTGAGCATGAGATTGCCGTTCTTGCTCACATTGTCCACGAGCATGCGGGCGATGTCGCGGGCGTTCTTGTAATCGTGATTGGTGAGGTGCTTGATGTGGTAATGCCAGGAGCCGATGCAGGTGTCGGTCTGCCACGGTTCGGCGCGGATGGCCCCGGCCCCGCCCCGTTCGATGTCCATGACCAGGGCCCGGCTCTGCGCCTCGTTGAGGTCCTTGCCGGTCAGCACCACGTCGAGGCTGCCGCGATTGCGCTTGAAGTTGTGATTGTAGAGATAGGCGGCGATGCGGAGGCCGATGTCGTTGGTCGGATAGTGGGGCAGGACGGAGTCGTCGAAATAGAGCAGGTCCGGACTGTGTTTGTTGATGAGATCGATTGTGCGGTTGAAGAACTTTTCGCTGAAGGCCGGATCCACCGGGGGAGTGCCGGCAAAGTTCCACTTGTATTCACCCGGGCGGTGATATTGGGCGTAGTAATCCTGCGGATCGAGGCCCTCCCACCACAGACCCTTCCCGTCGGCCTTGGTCATCTGGCCGTCGTAGGGCACGCCCGCCATGGGACCAGTCGTGTCGGCGAGTTGGGCCTCCTGATACCAGCTCCAGGCGCGGTCGCCATGGCTGGAGATGGCGAACTTCAGGCCGGCCGCGCGGACGGCCTTTTCCCAGCCGCCGACCAGGCTGCGCTTCGGGCCGATCGCGACGGAGTTCCACGGCTGGTAGGTCGAGTCGAAATTGTCGAAGTTGTCATGGTGGTTGGCCATGCACATGAAATATTTTGCGCCCGCCCGCTTGTAGAGGCCGATCAGGTGCTCCGGGTCCCAGCGTTCGGCCTTGAACAGGTGGCACACATCCTTGAAGCCGAACTTCGACGGGTGGCCGTATTTCTCAATGTGAAATTTATGGATGGCGTGGCTCTCGATATACATGTTCTTCGCATACCAGTCGCCCTGTTCCGGCACGCATTGCGGACCCCAATGCGCCCACATGCCGAACTTGGCGTCCCGGAACCAATCCGGCATGCGATAGCCGGCGGTGAGCGACTCAAAGTTCGGCTGAAACGGGCCGTCCATCACTCCCCAGCCCGGCGGGGTGGGGATCGCCGTGGGCGCGGGTGGCAGGGGACGGACGGGCCCCGCAGTCGCGGCGGCGGCGTTGGCGGCGCGGAGGCCGGACGGCATGAAGCGCGCCGCCGCGCCCGCGCCGGCGAGGAACGCGGAATGCTTGAGGAAATGGCGGCGGGTGAGGTGGGAGTGGTGCATGAGGGGAGGTGGGTTGAAACAATAATTGGGTGAAAACACGGGCCTAGGTCAGTCCCTTGACCCGCAGGGTGAAGGCGTGTTCGCCGGGGGCTTGGTCCGGCAGTTTCACGACGAGGCCTGCGTCAGTCTGCGACCAGTCGAGCCGGCCACCGTGGCCGAGCAGGGAAACGTCGGTGACCTTCCGACCGGCGACCTGCGGTGAATTGTTGGCCAGGGACTTGACCATCGCGCGGCGCGACTCGGGCCAGGCGCCGACAAAGGCGTAGAGCGTATCACCCTTGGTGGTGAAGCGGATATCCTCGCTCGTGCTGCGCGGGGCCGCGCCGCGCGCGCCGGCGCCACGCGCGGCCGGGCGGGCGGTGGTGGACGGGCCCTCGCCGTAGATTTTCCAGGGCCGCGTGGCGTAGATGCCCTCGGAGTTGAGGTCCATCCACGCCGTCAGGCCGGCGAGAAAGGCCTCCTCCTGGTCGTCGATCGAGCCGTCGCCGCGCAGCGGGATGTTGAGCATCAAGTTGCCGTTCTTGCTCACCACATCCGTGAGGGTGCTGACGATTTCAGCCACGGTCTTGTAACCTTTGGTGTCATACAACGAGCGTTTGTAGTGCCAGTCGCCGATGCAGGTGTCGGTCTGCCAGGGATCGGGCCGGATGCCATTGGCCGTGGCGCGCTCGATGTCCTCGACAAACGCGCCGACGTGCGCCGGCTTGATGTGCTTGCCGTTGACCACCACGTCCACCTGGCCGCCGTTCCGCGCGCAACTGGAGTTGTAGTAGTGCGTGACCACATCGAGCCCGACCTGGCCGAGCGGCAGCTCGTTGGTGTCGAAGTACAGCACGTCGGGCTGGTATTGGTCCACGCAATCCTGACAGCGCCTGAACCAGTTCTCGCAAAAATCGTCGGCCGGCATCGGGTTGCCCGCACCAAGGCTGGTGTTGGCGTTGATCCAAGTGCGCATCTCGGCGGCGCTTTTGATCCCGTCGGGAATCTTCACGACGTTCCCGGTGTACAAATCCTGCGGGTCAAGCCCCTCCCACCACCGGCCCATCCCGTCGGCCTTGGTCAGGGTGTAGGCGTCGTAGCGCACGCCGGCCAGCGGCCCTTCCGCATCGTAGCCATAGGCCGGTTGCAGCCAGCGGTTGGCCCAAGACGAGTGATTGCTCACCCCAAAGCGCAGGCCGTTCGTCCGCGCGATCTTCGCCCAGGTGCCCACGAGGTCGCGCTGCGGGCCTTGTTTGACGGCGTTCCAGTCGGAAAACCTGGAGTTGAAGGCGTCAAAATTGTCGTGATGGGTGGCGAGGGCGAAAAAATATTTTGCGCCGGCTTTTTTGTAGAGCGCCATCAGTTTCTCCGGCTCCCACTTTTCGGCTTTCCACAGGTGGTCAATGTCCTTGAAGCCGAACTTTGAGGGGTGGCCGTAGGTCTTGACATGGTAGTTATACGCGGGGCTGCCCTGGATATACATGTTGCGCGCATACCAGTCGCCCTGCTCGGGGACGCACTGCGCGGTCCAGTGCGCCCAGATGCCGAACTTCGCGTCGCGATACCACTCGGGCACCTGGTAGTTTTTGACGTGCGATTCCCACGTCGGCTGAAATGGCCCGGCTGCGATGGTGCGCCCCGACGACGACGACGACGCGCCGGCGGCGCGGGCCAGCGACGGCCAGAGCGGCGCGGTCAGGCTGGCGCCGGCGGCCAGCGCGGAGGTTTTGATGAAATCGCGACGGGTGTTCATGACGAAGGATAGGAAAGATTTAACACGGAGGACACCGAGGGCACGGAGAAGGAGATTAATTTGGGGACGGCGCTTTTGAGGTGGAAACGAGAATGGATGGAACGGCGGTGGGGCGGAATTCGGAGGAGAGAGTTATAAAGGCGGAGGGAGGGAAGAGGGCCTTACCATTCCGCAGTCCGAAATCCGCAGTCCGCATTTTACCGGAGTTTCAGCCCGGTGATTTTTAACACATAAGCAAAATCGCACGGCTTTTCGGTCGGAAACCGCACCTTCAATCCCTGGGCGTCCTGGGAAAACTCCAGACTTCCCGCGTGGCCGAGCAGCTCGACCTGCGCGACTTTTCCCCGCAGCGGCTGGCCGGTGGCGAGCGACGTCACCGTGACCGCCTGGTCACCCGGCCAACTCATCACGGTGGCATAAAGCGTGTCGCCGCGGGTGGTGAAGCGGATGTCCTGCGGCTTGTAGCCATTGTGCGACACGCCCCCGCCGCCGACACCGTCGCCGGCCATGTTCTGACCGTTGAGGCGCCCGGCAAAATTTCCGGAGGCGCGAATTTTGACCATGGAGGCCGTGCAGGCATCGGCGACCGGGCCCTCGCCGAATTTGATCCACGGCCGCGTGGAGTAGATCGCCTCGCCATTCACCCCCAGCCATTGGCCGATCGCGAGCAGCACGTCCTGTTGTTCCTGCGGGATCGTTCCGTCCGCCTTCGGAGAAATGTTCAACAGGTAATTGCCGTTCTTGCTCACGTTCTCGATGATCCTCACGACATACCCGCCCGGCGGGCCGGGGTGGATGCCTTCGACGTAACCAAATTTGTCCTGTATCGGATCGTCGGGCTGCCAAACCCAGTCGGTCAGTTCCATCGGCGAGCGGCCTTCGCGTTCGTAGTCCATGATCTGGCCGGTGACCCACGCAGCCTGCTTGGCACTGATGGCGACTTGCTTGCCCCATTCGCGGGCGCGATTGTAGTAATAGGCCGCCACGCGGATTTTCAAGGCATCCGTGGCGTGGTCCGTGTTCATGTCGAACCACAGCATGTCGGGCTGGTATTTATCAATGGTCTCAAACCGTCGGGCCACCCAGTTGTGCATGAACTTGACCCGGGCGTGGTTGCTGCGGTCGGCCACGGTGTAAAAATCGGCCCACTTCGGGTCGTAAAGATCGCTGTGCAACAACTCGCTGCCCGGCGGGGGTGTCGGAATAAATTGGAAATGAAAGAAGGAATGATCCGAGAGGCCGGTCTTCAGGCCGGCTTTTCGCACCGCCGCGATGAGGTCGCCGTCGAGGTCGCGGTGCGGGCCGTAGTTTTTGGAGTTGAAGGGGTTGACCTTGCTGTCCCAGTTGGAAAAGCCGTCGTGATGCTCGCCGGGAGCCAGGACATATTTCGCGCCGGCCTTTTTGAACAGATTCGCCCACGCGTCAGGATCCCACTGGGCGGCGGTGAACATGGGGAGGAAATCCTTATAGCCGAATTTCGTCGGCGCCCCGAAATGCTCCGTGTGCCAGTCCATGATGCCCTTGTTGCCGCCGTACATGTAGCGCACATACCACTCGCTGCCGTGCGCGGGCACGGAGTAGATGCCCCAGTGCATGTAAATGCCGAACTTGCCGTCGCGAAACCAGTCGGGGTCGGTGTAGTTTTGCCCGATGGATTCCCAGCTTTCCTGAAACGGCCCGGGACCGGCGGCGGGAATGTCCTGCAACGCGGCGGCGACCAGTTCGGGCGTGTCGCGCCGCCAGAGGTCCGGACTGGTGGCGGCAACGGGGCCGCTCGTCGGGGTGAGGACGCTGGTTTCCTCCACCAGGCCGGCGGCGGCTCGGGCGCGGGACAGCCACAGCGGCGAAGTCAGCCCGGCGGCGCTGGCGAGCGCGGAGGTTTGGAGAAATTTGCGGCGGGTGAATCGGGGGTTCATGGGAAAAATCAGGTTTGGGGGGTGATTTTCAGGGCGAAGCCGAAATCGTCGGGTTGGGTTCGCCGGGTCGGGAGCGTCACCGTGAGACCGTTCGCGTCGCGGGCCATGGCCAGATTGCCGGATGAACCGAGCAATTGAACGCCGCCGATTTCGCCGGGGTGGGCCGGCGCGTTGGACGCGAGCGATTTTATCGTCGTTTTCCCGCCGGCGGGCCAACCCATCACCACCGCATACAGGACGTCACCCTTCGTGGTGAAGCGGATGTCGTCCGCGTTCAGCGTCGGGCCGAGGCCGCGCGGCGGATTACCGGCGGTCTCCTTCGCCGTGGCGTCGTTTTTCACCGACGGGCCCTCGCCGTAGATCACCCACGGGCGCGTGTCGTAGATGCACTCGCTGTTGACGGCCATCCAGCTGGTCAGGTCGTCGAGCACCGCGATGGCCTTGTCGTCCAGCTCGCCGTGGCCGGGCAAAGGGAACGAAAGCAGCAGCGTCCCGTTTTTGCTGACCACGTCCACCAGCAGGTGAATCCACGCGGCGGATTTCGTGTAGCCCTTGTTGTAATCGGCGATGCTATAATGCCACGGGCCGACGGTGCTGCCCTTGTTCCACGGCAGGCGCAGCAGATCAAGCGACATGTTGCGCTCGAGATTGTTGGTGATGGCCGACTGCTCGGTCACGGCATTCCCGTTGGAGATGATGACGGACTCAAGTTTTCCGCCGTGCCAGGCCTGGTTGGCGTTGTAAAAATGCGCGGCGAGACTCAGCCCCACGTCGCCCAGCGGCAGCTTGGTGTCGTCGAAAAAGATCAGGTCGGGGTGATAACCATCAATCACGTCCTTGATGCGGTTGAAGAATTTGGTCGTGTAGGCCGCGTCCGGCGGCGCGCCGATGGCGTGGTTTTGCGCATACAAATCCTGCGGGTCCAGCCCCTCCCACCACAAACCTTTGCCGTCAGCCTTGGTCAGCCTGCCGTCGTAAGGAACGCCCGCGAGCGGCCCGGTTTTGTCGCTGCCCTGTGCGTCCTCATACCAGTTCCATGCGCGCGCGCCGTGGACGCTCACGCCAAATTTCATGCCCGCGGCGGTCACGAGTTTCTGCCAGGTGCCGACGAGGTCCTTTTTCGGGCCGACGTTGACGGAGTTCCACGGCTGAAACTTGGAGTTGAAGTTGTCGAAGTTGTCGTGGTGGTTGGCCATCTGGACGAGAAATTTCGCGCCCGCGCCCTGGAAGCGCCTGAGCAGCGCCGCCGGGTCCCACTTTTCAGCCTTCCAGGTGTTGATGACATCCTTGAAACCGAATTTCGACGGGTGCCCGTATTTGTTCACGGCAAAGTCATACTGCGGGCGGCCCTGGTCATACATGTATTTGGCGTTCCAGTCGCCGTCACCGGGCTGGCTCTGCGGCCCCCAGTGCATCCAGACACCGAACTTCGCGTTGCGATACCAGTCGGGCAGTCTGTAATTCTGCTCCAGCGATTCCCACGTCGGCTGGAACGGCCCGGGCGCGATGGCGTAGGCGGCGGCCGGCGCCGCCCCGGCGGCGAGCACGCGGGGGAGCCACCCCGGCGAGGCCAGCCCCGCGCCGGTGGCGAGGGCGCCGGCTTTTAGGAATTTGCGGCGGGAAGTTTTCATGGCAGCGGGGTTGGGCGAAAATCTCTGAAGCGCGGCGTTGGTTCACGAATCACTTCGGCAGCGGGCCGCCGCTCGGGTCGAGCGGCGTCCCGCCGGCGGTGCTGTCCGCCGCCCGGGAGGGAGCCGCCGCGACCCGGACCGGGCCGGCGAATTCGAGGGCGGCGACCGAGACATCCGGATCCGGGGCGGAGCCGGGCAGGGTGACCACCAAGCCGGCGGGGGACAGCGCGGAGGTCACGGCGGCGCCGTTGGCGAGCAGACGGCCGGAGACGGCGGCCTGCTGCAGGCCGGGGAGGACAATCTTCCCGTCGGCCGGCCAGTTCCAAACGTGGACAAACAGCGTCGTGCCACCGCCGGGCCGGGCCTTCTGTGTCACGCGCCCCCAGGCCGGCGCCTCGGCGAACGGCCCCGATTCGCCCGCGTAGATCGCCTCGCCGTTGGTCTTGAGCCAGCGGCCCATCGCCTGCAGCCGCTCCACCTCGGGCGCGGGGATGACGCCCTCCGCGGTCGGGCCGACGTTGAGGAGATAGTTGCCGCCCTTGCTGACAATGTCGGAGAGATTGCGGATGAGCTGCTGGGCGGACTTCCAGCGGACATCGGTGGCGTTGTAGCCCCAGGAGCCGTTGATGGTCATGCAAACCTCGAAATCCCGGCCGAGGGCGTCGGCGGCGATGCGCTGCTCGGGGGTGGCCGTGTCGCCGAGGACGCCGCCGCCGAGGCGGTTGTTGATGATGAGATCGCGATCCTGGCAGGTGAGGTCGAAGAACGGCCGGGCGCGCTCCGGGGTCATGGCATACTCCGTGTCCCAGAACAGATAGGAGGGATGGTATTTCTCCAGCAACTCGCCCACCTGCGGAACCGCGATCCGGGTGAGATAATCGTCGAACGAGCCCTGCTTCTGTCCGTCGTCCCACGGGGCTTTGTTGCCCGTGCCGCCACCCAGGTTGTTCCAGTCCTGCGACTGCGAGTAATACAGGCCGAACCTGATGCCCCGGGCGCGGACGGCGTCAGCCAGCGGCTGCAGCAAGTCGCGGCCGGCGGCGGATGCCTTCACGGCGTTCCAGTCGGAGAACTTGGAGTCGTAAAGGGCGAAGCCGTCATGGTGCTTGGCGGTGATGACCATGTATTTCGCGCCGGCTTCGGCGAAGAGCGCGGCCCAGGCCGTCGGGTCGTATTTCGCGGCCGTGAAGTCCTTGGCAAACGCCCGGTAGGTCGCCTGGGCAACCTTGGCGTTGTTCATATACCACTCGCCCCGCGCCGGAACGGCATAGACGCCCCAATGGATAAAAATGCCGAAGCGCGCATCGTGAAACCATTTCATCCGCTCGGTCCGGTCCGTCGGAGTCTCCTCGCGCACCAGCACGGGATAGGGCGGCAGACCGGCGCCACCCTCGCGGAACAAAATCGGGCTGGCATTGCTGAACGCCCCCGGAGGCGGCACGGGCGGCGAGGCGGGGGCCGCGACCAAGGACGGCAGCACCAGCAACGAAGCAAGCAACGCGGCGAGCCGGGCACGCACCGAGGGCTTGACCAAGACGCGGCGGGGGCGGAGGACGGTTTTCATGGGGCGGGAAAGCAGGCTGAAATTTTGGCAAAAAATGGGCCGGACGGTCAGCCGGGGGGAGGCAGATTTTGTTGGGGAACAAAACATGAGGGGTCGAGGACCGTGGCCCGGCGGGTCCTGGTTCACATCCTAGTGTTTTGCCGCCGAGAATGCTATGGACGCGACGCACAAATATGTTAGTGATCCAAACATGGATCCGCGCCACGCGCTGACGTTTCCGCTGCAAATCGACCTGCTGTGCGGCCTCGCGCCGACGCTGAACCGCTGGGTGGTGCCGCGCGCCTCCATGCCTTACTGGCGGCTGTGGGTGAACGACCGCGCGGGCGCGTCGGTGCTCTGGCAGGGCCGCGAGATCGAGCTGGGCCCGGGACAAGGCGTGGTGGTGGCGCCGCACACGCGCTTCGAGGCGCGGCTGCGCCGCCGCATTCCCTCCCATGTATATGCGCATTTCGTGCTCGGCGGCGAATGGCGGCGCATCCACGACGAGGTCTGGACGGTGCCGCTGCCCGCCGAGGCCCGCCCGCTGCTCGCCACGTTGCGGGCCAGCCTGCCCGATGACTCCGGGCCGGGCGTCACCGAGCCGTGGCTGACCCTCGCGCTGATCGCGGCGGTGTTCGCCGCCGCCGGCCCCGCCGCGAGGCCGAAGCCGGTGCCGGACGCGCGCCTCCGCCGCGCCCTGGCGGAGATCGAACGCGACCCCGGCCGCGCCTGGAGCAACGCCGCGCTGGCGCACACCGCGAGCCTGAGCGAGGGCGGCTTCGCGCGGCTGTTCCGGCAGCAGTTTGGCGTGACGCCGCAGGCGTTCCTGCTGCAACGCCGGCTCGAGGCCGCGCGGCTGGCCTTGCAGCACGGCGACGAGAAGATCGAGGCGATCGCCGCGCGCTGCGGCTTTTGCGACCGCAGCTATTTCACGACGGTGTTCAGCCAGGAGGTCGGCCTCGCGCCCGCCGCGTATCGGCGACGGGCGCGGTTGGAATACAAACAATGACGCCGGCGCGAGCCAAGGCCGATCACGGCGCGGCCGGTTTGTCGGCGGCGGGCGCGGGCGCATCCGGCGTGGCGGCACCGGCCCCGGGGCCGAAGGTGCTCTCGTCGCCGAGGGGGCGCGGGGTGTTGCGGCCACCGGCGCTCACCGCCATCTTAAAGGTCGCCATCGGATCGGGATGCGCGGGATCGTAATCCTTGAAGTCGGAGCTGATGTATTTCACCAGGTCGAGCTTGGCGGCCTTGAGGCCCATCACGATCATCTGCGACAGCTCATAGCTGCCGTAGTTGTTGTGGTGGGTGACGCCGTCCTGGAAGGCCTTCTTCACGTCGGCGCCCAGTGCACGGTAAAACACCTGGCTCATCGAGTGGAGGTCGATGGACGCGGCCTTCTGCGCGGCGGCGGTCTCGAGGGCGGCGGCGGGATAGCCTTTCAGCGTGTCCTGGTTCGCGCCGTTGGAGCGCTCCATCGCGGCGACGAGGATCGGCGTGGCGCCGTGGGCGCGGATCTCGGCGATGACGTTCACGTAGTCGGACTTGTATTTGTCGAGCGCGCCCGGGGCGTTGTTCTTCATGTCATTGTGGGCAAACTGCATGATGACGAAGTCGCCGGGCTTGAGGATGCTGTAGACCTTGGCGAAGCGTTTCTCCCCGATGGAGCTCGCAAGCGTCTCGCCGGACTCGGCGTGGTTGGCGATGGCGAGGCCGGTGCCGAACCAGCGCGTGAGCATCTGGCCCCAACTGTTGAACCCCTCGCCCGACTGGTCGCACACGGTCGAGTCGCCGAGGATGTAGAGCGTGGGCACGTCCACCTTCTCGATCGCGACGGACTGGACGGCGGAGCCGGCGTCATCGCGGTTGAACTCAAGGGTGAGCTTGTCGTCCCAGGCGCGGGCCTCGTTGGTGGTCTCGCGCGGGGCCTTCAGGCGCACCACGCCGCCGGGATACTGGGGGAGGCGGACGTTGACGATGAAGCTGCGCGTGACGGACTGGCCGGCGTCGGTGTGGATTTTTTCCAGCATGAGGCGGCGCAGCTCGGCCTTCACGGTGTTGTCGGAGGGGGCCTGGTCGCTGCCAAAGGTGACCGTGACCTTGTAATTGCCCTCGGGCTCGGCGACGGAGAAATAAAACGGCGCCTTGGCGCCGAGCGCGTGGTCGCCGACGGCGACCGGCACGGTGCCGGACTCGAAGCCATAGCCGAGCTCCTTGGTGTAGGCCGTGGTCGGCAGGATTTGCGTCGAGCCGGCGGCGGGCGAGGCGGGGCCGAAGCTGAACTTGAAGTTTGTCGTCGGGACGGCGGCAAGGGCGGGCCACACGGTGAGAAACGCGAGCCCGGCGAGGGCGGCGGCGGGGAGGAGGCGGACGGTTTTCATGGGGGGGGCAAGGAGAACAAGGATGGATGCTCTGTCGGGCTAATCGACAGCCGACGACCTACCCTAGACCCTTTGGGTGTGCGTACAAGTGGAGAAATACGCAGGAAGAAGGACATTTATGCGCAATTGGGCTTTTGAAATTATGCTTTCCCGGGTCGAAAATCCACCCAGCAGGTCACGGTCGAACCGGTGCAGAGCAGGGGGCGCAACCGTTCCCAATCGGGACCGGCGTCGGAAGTCAGTTCGCTCATCAGGTGGGTGGCCAGCTTGCGCGCGCGGTGGCGCTGCTCGGACTGCACCAGCTTGGTGGCGGCGAAATGGGTGCGGCCTTATGGCCGAATCGGATCTTGCAGGCGTGCCAGCTCAGCGCGGGCCAACTGGTATTCGTCAGTTGTCTTGCCCCCGGCAGCCACCGCATCCTGAAAGGATGTCCGGGCGCCGGGCCGGTCGCCTTTCTGCAGTTGGATCATCCCGATGTAATAGTCCGCGACGGCCCGCCGGGCCTTGGCGGGTCCCGAATCGTCGATTCCGGCGGCGGCGAGCAGCGCCTTGGAACTCAACTCGCCGGCGACAAACCGCCCGAGGGATTCCATCCAGGTGTCCTGCCAGCTCAAAAGGTTGTCGGCAAAATCAGCCGGGGCGGTGCCCAAGCGCAGCCGCAACACCTGACGGTTGAGGCGCGAGTGGGGAGAGTCATTGGGGTTCAGCTCCACCACCCGGTCATAGTCAGCCAGCGCACCGTCGAAATCCGCCTGGATCTGCCGCGCGATGCCCCGGTGCAAACGATTCATGTAGTTTTCGGGATCGAGCTCGATGAGGCGGGTGTAGTCGGCAATGGCCCCGTCGTAGTCGCCCAGGGCGATCCTGGCCAGCGCGCGGTTCTCGTAGTCGGTCTCATGGGTCGGGTCCAGTTCCAGCGCACGGGAATAATCCGCGATGGCGCCGGCGAAATCCCCCTGGTCCTTCTTCGCATAGCCCCGGTCGGAATAGGCACCGTGGGTGTCTTCGGGATCCAATGGGATGGCCAGGTTGAAATCGGCCATGGCTCCAGCGGCATCGCCTTTCTGCAACTTTTCCGAACCACGCAGATCATAAAACATGGCCAAGTCCGGGCCGTCCCTCAGACGCACATTGTCGTCCACCGACCAGTTACCCATGTCGCGTTGCGCCTCATTCCTCGCTGTAGGCAAAACAGCCGGGTCCGAAGCCTGGCGGGGTTTCAGGTAGGCGTAGCCACCAGGCCCGTCCACGACCAAATCCATCCGTTCGATCACGTCCAGCCCGAGGGTTCCGGCATAATTCATGGACGTTTCCCCGACGATGGCCGGCGATTCGCTGACGTGCACGTGGGTGAGAGTCAGGCCGCCCAGGGTGAATTCATCGGCCCACGCGAATTCATTGGTGCCCGAGCCAACGTAGTCACCCGTGTAATGCTCCGTGCCCACGGTGGCCTGCGGATGGGCCGCCCGCCATTCCATCCATTGCTCATGGGGCAAACTGACACCGGAGTGGTCACCCGTATCAACCAAAACGGTGCCGACCTTGCCGTTGGGCCCGGGCAAATCGAGCAAGAGGGTTTCGTGCCGATGCACTTTCAGCTTGAGCCACCCCGCTGTCTCCGCCGGCAGCGCCTCCACCCGGCGTACCGTGCGTCCCCGCGGATCAAAAACCAAGATATTGTCCCGAACCGCCGGCCAGCCGATGGCTCCGTCGTCTCCGTAGCGGCGGTTCAGCTCGGCCATTTCAGTTGATTCCGCCCCGATCGGGAGCGGAAACGTGCACGACTGGTTCCCCCAAGACAGGCGCAAGGAATCGGACCATGCCCACACACCCGCCCCGGATTTCATCACCTGGGGCGGCTCTCCGGGCTTGGCTCGCGCGGCTTTGACCCCCAGGTGGTCCGCCCCTGAACTCCCCAAATTGGTAAAGCCGGACCCGGTGTCCAAGATCAGTTGGGCGGCCCGGCCGTTGATCGTGAGGCTTTGGAAATAGACCTCGGGGTATCTCGCCGGTGCGACCGGGAAAAACGCCCAGGCGAGTAGTGGCATGGGCACGAGCACGAGCAACAGCCTTTGACGCCAGATTTCACCCGGGGATGCCTGGCGTGCTTTTGCCCGGACGGTTGCGAAGAGGATGATAAACTCGATCAGAACGTACAGGATGACGATCGCAATTTGCACAAAAATGGATCCGCCCGCCCGCGCCAGGGGGAAATTCACCGCCATGAGGACAAGCCAGGCCACAATCAGCAGGAGGAACAGGCGGAGGGGGGGATCCGTCAGTACAGGTGGCGGCAAAAATTTTCGGGCGGATTTCTCGCCGAGGTCAATCGCAGACTCCGCGTCCTCCCTCGGAGCCCTCGCGGGCATATTGCTGCAGCAGGTCGGCATCGTCGTTCACTGGGTTGTCAGATGTCAGAATCCGCCCGGCGGCAAATCCGACAAAAATTATTTGGCTCGGCGCAGAGGACCGGGGCCGGGGCTCCGGTTACAACGCCTTCATCCCCTCGCACGGCCCCACCGGAATGGTTTCATTTCACTCCCCCGGCCGCGCGGCGGGGAACGTCGCGGTGAACACACTGCCCCGCCCGACCTCGCTGCTGACCTCCAGCGTGCCGTCGTGTGACTCGACAATCGCCTGGGTGATCGCCAGGCCAAGGCCCGTCCGACCGGACGCCCCGGCGCGGACTTTGTCCGCGCGGTAGAATCGTTCGAAAATATGCGGCAAATCCACCCCCGCAATACCCGGACCGGTGTCCGCCACCGTCACAAACACCTGTTGGTCCCGCCGGCCCGCCTTCACCGTGACTTCCCCGCCCGGCCGGTTGTGCTGGATCGCATTGCCGACAAGATTGGTCACGACCTGGGCCAGACGGTCTGGATCCCCGAAACATGCGGCCGGCGCAAGGTCCGCCCTCAGGGTGATTTTGGCCTCCTCGGCCAATGGTCTGAGCAGTTCGACCGTCTCGTCGGCGATGGCGGCCAGATCGCACGGCTCGCGCCGGGCGGCAGCATCACCCGAATCCAGGCGAGCCAGGGCAAGCAGGGATTCGACGAGCCGGCGCATCCGCCGCGCCGCGCGCTCGCAGGCGGCCAGGCTCGCACGGTATTCCTCAGGCGACCGTTCCCGCGCCAGCATGGCCTGCGTTTGGGTGAGCAGGATGGTGAGGGGGGTCCGCAATTCGTGGGAGGCGTCGGCGGTGAACCGGGCCTGGCGCGCAAAGTTGGCCTCGAGCCGGTCGAACGTTTCGTTGAGCACCCCGGCCATTTCCCCGAGTTCATCGTCCGTCTCGGCCAGCTGGATCCGTTGGGAAAGATCGCCGCGGGCAATGCGGCCGGCGGTGGAGCTGATTTCGGCCAGGGGCTGGAGGGCACGGTCGGTGATCCACCAGCCCCCCGCGAGGCCGCAGGCAAAGATCACCAGCCCGGTGCCGCCGAGGAGCCAGCCGAACCGGGCGAGACCCGCCAGCTGCTCGCGCAGGTCGCAACCGGCGAGGACACACTCGCCCGACGGGAGAAAGCGATAAACCTCCCGCAATGTGCCCCGCATCCGCGCCGCCGGTGCATCCTCGGTGTCGTCGGGCAGGGGCACACCGGCCGGGGCGGAGGCCGAGCGGGCCAGCTCCACCGCATTGCGGTTCCAGGCGACAAAATAGAAGCCATCCCCGGAGGTCGCGGCAAACAGGTTCTCCGTGCCCGGGGGCAGCGCCGCCAGCCCCCGGGGCAATGGGGATGGATTGGGCGGAAGCCCGGGCCCGCCCCGCCCGCCGGGCCCGCCCGGCGGCGGGGGTGGACGGGCCGGCCGGAACAGCGCGGCCACAGGATCCAGCCTCTGCCCGAGCTGCTGGTCGGTCTCGTGAAAAATCTCGGTGCGCCGCAACCGGTGACCGGTGACAACCAATCCGGCCAGCACGGCGGCCAGGAGCATGGCGTGCCAGAACTGCAAACGCCAACGGATGGAGCGGAAGGGCTTCATGGGATGCGGTAACCGTGGCCCCGGTCCGTCACAATGAACTCCGCCCCGAGCTTCTTGCGCACATTGGACACATGGACGTCGAGCAGATTGGAGAAGGTGTTGTCGTCCTCGTCGAACAGATGCTCATACAGGGCGGTGCGGGTCACGACCTGCCCCTGGTGCAGCGCCAGGTATTCGACGAGGAAATACTCGCGGGCCGTCAGCGCCACCGGCCGGCCGTCGCGACGGACCATGCGCGCGGCGGTGTCAAGAGCGACCGTCCCGATCACGATGACGTTGCCCGCCCGGCCGGCCGTCCGGCGGATGAGCGCCCGGAGACGGGCGCGCAGTTCGTCGAGGTTGAACGGTTTCACGAGGTAATCGTCGGCCCCGGTGTCCAGGCCCCGCACCCGGTCCTTGGGGGCGTCGCGGGCGGTGAGCAGGAGCACGGGAGTCTGCCTGGTCAGTCGCAGCTGCCGGAGCAGCTCCCAACCGTCGAGCCGCGGGAGCATGACATCGAGCACGATCGCGTCGTAGTCGGAGTTGCCCGCCTTATACAACCCCTCGCCGCCATCGGCGGCGAGATCCACGGCATAGCCACTGTCGCGCAGCGCAAGGGCCAGGCTGGCGCGCAGGTCGTCTTCGTCTTCGATCACAAGGAGCCTCATCGGGTAATGGCGGCCGGGGCCGGGTGCAGGGGAAGCTGAGGATGAGTGGGGCCGGGTCGGTCGCAAGGATCGATCATGCCTGAACGGACCTTAAGATTTGATGAAGGGAAAACGAAAGTTTTTGGCGGAAACTTTTGGTCCTTCACGATCCCTTAAGGTGGAAACGCGTAAAGTGGTGGCGCAGTCAAAACTTCCCCTCCCATGAAAAACACCCAAAGAATTGTTCTGGTCGGCGCGGTCCTGTTCGCGGGCACGGCGCTTTCCTTTGCGCAGCCCGCCGGTGGTCCTCCCAAATTCGGTCCTGCCCGGGGTCTGCCCCTGCCCCCGCCCACCCGCCTCCAACCTCAGCAGCCACCGCCTCCTCCGCAGCCGCTGCAGCCCCCCCCGCCCCCACCCCTCGCACCCCCACCGACCGGGCCGGGGCAATTCGGTCAACCCCTGGCCCGCCTGAACGGCACTGAGTTGAATGATTTCAACGCGGGTTTGGCGGCGTTCGACGCGGTGCAAACCCCCACCACAGGGCTGGGTCCGATCTTCAACAATGTTTCCTGCGTGGCGTGCCACTCCGTGCCCAGCCCGGGCGGGGCCAGCACGATCACCGTGACCCGGTTCGGCCGGACCACCAACGGGGTCTTCGATCCGCTCACCCAGCTCGACGGCAGTCTCCTGCATGCCCGGGCCATCGCTCCCGCGCTGCAGGAGCTCATTCCGGCCGCAGCCAACACCATCGCCCACCGGCTGACCACCCCGCTCTATGGCGCAGGCCTGATCGAGGCCATTCCCGACAGCACGATCCTGCTGAACGCCACTCCGAGGGGCAAACCGCCGGGGGTGGGCGGACGGGCGGCGGTGGTGACCGATGCGGCCACGGGCCAGCTCCGGGTCGGACGTTTCGGCTGGAAGGCCCAGCATGCGACGTTGCTGAGCTTCGCCGGTGATGCGTCCACCAACGAGATCGGTATCACCAATCGGATTTTCCCAGTGCAGCCAGCGCCCAACGGCAATGTCGCGCTGCTCGCCCAATTCGTCAATTTGAACAGCGGCCCGAAGGACAAGGTGAATCCGGTGACCGGCAAGGGGGCCATTGACCGGGAAGCCGACTACATGCGTTATCTGGCTCCGCCCGCGCCCGGTCCACGCAGCCCGGGAGCGGTCGTCGGTCAGCAATATTTCAGCCAGGTCGGCTGCGCGAGCTGCCACACCCCGTCCATGAACACCGGGACGAATGCCATCGCGGCCTTGAGCAACGTCGAGGTTTTCCTCTATTCGGACCTGCTCCTGCACAACATGGGGACGCTGGGAGACGGGTTCGCCCAAGGCCCCGCCGGTCCGACGGAAATGCGCACCTCGCCGCTGTGGGGGCTGCGGACCCGCCCCACCTACCTGCACGACGGGCGGGCCAGAACCCTCGACGCCGCGATCCGCGCCCATGACGGCGAAGGGGCAGTCTCCACCGGGGAATACAACCAGCTGAGCCCGGTGGCGCAGCAGCAGCTCCTCGAGTTTCTCGATTCGCTGTAATCCCGATGGTTTCCGCGCTGCGCCGCGTCCCGTCGCTCAGCGCGGAAACTTCTTCCGGCTCTTGTAGTCGGAGACAAAAATGCTGATCACCAGACAAAAGCCCCCGGTCGCCGCGGCGGTGAAACACAGGATGGCGAGGCCGGGATAGCCGAAGAGTTTGAAATTGGACTCAACGCGCATCATCAGCGACGCGCCGACAATCAGGCCGGCGAGGACGACCCCCATGGTGATGCGATTGGCGATCTTCATCATGCCGTCCACGACCATCTTGGCGTCGGTGGCCTTCACCTTCACCTCCAGCTCCGCGTTGGCCACGGTGTCCATGATCCGGTTGATCCGCGAGGGCAGCCCGGTCGCGAAATCCTTCATCTCCAGCATCGCGCTGTAGACGCTGCCCTGCGTGAGATCCTTGCGCAGGCGCCGGGCCATGAGCGCGGCGACGTTGCGACGGATGGAGGCGTTGGTGTCAAACTTGGGGTCCAGGATCCGCCCGACCTCGTCGAGTTGCAGCATGGTTTTGCCGAGCAGGACGAGCTCGCCGGGCACGATCAGACCGTTCTCATGGGCGACGCCGCTCACTTCCAGGAGAGAGCGGCCGACGTTGAGCTGCTCCAACCCCTGGTCGCGGTGCAGGGTCACCAACTGGCTGATTCGCCGGCGAAACTCGATCGCGGCAAAGTCGTCCAGTTTCTCGCTCATGCGGATGGCGATCTCGGCGGCGGCCTCCCCGTTGCCCTCGCCAATGGCCATCAAAATTTTGAGCAGGTTCTCCTGCATGGCGGGCCCCGCGTGTCCCACCAGCCCGAGATCAATCAGGGCGATGCGCCCGTCGTCGGTCACGAAGACGTTGCCGGGATGCGGGTCGGCGTGGAACAAACCGTCCACCAGCACCTGCTGGAGGTAGGCTTGGAACAGCTCCTCCGCCAGCCGCGTGCCGTTGAGATCCAGCAGGTCCAAGGGACCGAGCGCCGTGATCTTCCGGCCCTGGATCTCCTCCATGGTCAGGATGGAGCGGGTGAAATAGTCCGGCACCGGCTGCGGCACCTGGATGAGCTTGAATTCCTGCAAATTATTACCCAGGGTGACGAGGTTGTGCGCCTCGCGCTCGTAATTGAGCTCCTGCTGGATCGCCACCCGCAGCTCCTGCAGGATGACGAGAAAACGGTGGCGGCGGCCGAGTGCGGTATGGGCGTCGAGAAAACCGGCGATTTCCTCCAGCACCTCGAAGTCCTCCGCGATTTGCTGGCGGATATGGGGGCGCTGGACCTTCACGACCACCGCGCGGCCGTCGCGCAGCGCCGCGCGGTGCACCTGCCCCAGCGAGGCGGCGGCAACCGGCTCGGGATCGAAACGTGAAAACGCCTTGGAGATCCGCACGCCGAGCTCGGTCATGACTATGGCCTCCACCTCGGCATAGGGAAACGGCTTCACATGGTCCTGCAGCCGTTCGAGCGCCTTGCGGTAGTTCTCCGGGAGCAAATCCGGCCGGCCGGCGAGCACCTGGCCCACCTTCACATAGGTCGGCCCCATCGCCTCCAGGTCGTCGGCCAGATGCTCGGGTGAGGCGTCTTTGGGGGAGGCGGGAGCATCCCCCGCCACAGGCAAGGCCTCGGAGGCGGCCTCCTGGTCCAAGCCAAAACCCTCCTCGGTGCTCATCTGGTGCGCCAAGTCGGAGCGCCCGTATTTCCAGAGCAGCGAGACGATCTGGCGGTAGCGTTTGAGGTGGGAGGCGGAGAATTTCATGGAGAATCCCACCACTTCCTAGGCGGGATCGGTCCGGATTGGAAACTTTTACGACTGGGGTGAAGACGGGATAGGGGCGGCCGAATGGAGGGGGCCTCTCCGAGGCGAGCGCGGATGGCTCGGAGAGCCATCCCTACCAAGAAGACCAGCGACCGGGAGCGGTCACGCTCCCATCCACATTCAAATCAGGCCGAGCTTCATTTTTCCTTCCTCGGAGATCATCGACTGGTTCCAGGCCGGGTCCCAGGTGATGCGGACATCGGCGGCGGCCACACCGGGGACAAGGAGAATCTTGCCCTTGGCGTCCTCCGCGATGGCGGGGCCCATGCCGCAGCCGGGGGCAGTGAGTGTCATCGCAACCACCACCTGATAGGCCGGCGGGTTGGCGTCGGGCTGCGCAGCGATGTCCATCGAATAGACCAGTCCGAGGTCCACGATGTTGACCGGAATCTCAGGATCAAAGACCTGGCGGAGCTGTGCCCAGACGGCCTCGGGATCGGGCGCGCCATTGGCGAGCGTGGCGGTTTTGACGGAATGATCGGTGACCTGCTCGCCGATGGCATCGGCATCCTTCGCGTCGAGACGGAAGAGGCCGAAGTCGGTCTGCACGGTGTAGCTCCCGCCCAAGGTCTGGTGGATGAAGACCTTCGTGCCGGAAGCAAGGGGAGTCTTGTCGCCAGACGGAATTTGGGTCGCGGTGAGGTCGCGGGAGAGGGTGCGTTCGCGGTTTTCCATGGGATTCAGAGTTAACGCAAAGGCGCAAAGAGGCAAAGACGCAAAGTTCGGAATGAAGACTGGGAATTGGTTGGGCCCTTGGAGACTTAACTTGGCGACTTCGCGGCTTCGCGCCTACTGTTTGAATTTCGTTTTGATCAGCTGGTGCAGGGCGTCGTGGAGGGGCTCGCTGGCGAGGCGGCTGAGGACCTCCTCGAAGAAGCCAAAGGTGAGCAGCTCGTCGGCCGCGGCCTTGGGGATGCCGCGCGACTGGAGGTAAAATTCCTGCCCGGGATCGAGGCGCGACGAGGTCGCCCCGTGGGTGCAGCGCACATCGTTGGCCTGGATCTCCAGGCCGGGGAGCGAACTGGCCTCCGCGTCGTCGGAGAGCATGAGGTTGCGGTTGCTCTGGTAGGCGTCGGTCTTCTGCGCGTCGGAGTCCACCACGATCAGACCGGAGAAAATCGTGCGGGTCCGGTCGCGGAGCGCGTTTTTGTAGAGCAGGTCGGACTTCGTGTTGGGCGCCTGGTGGATCTGCAGCGTGCGCTGGTCGAACTCCTGTTCGCCGTCGGCCACCGTGAGCGCGAGCATCTCGGAAAACGCGCCGGGCGCCTGCAGCTGCGAGTGCGACTCATGGCGGGCCTGCCGGCCGCCAAGGTGGAGGTTGAGCGACTGCACGCGGGCGTCGCGGCGGACCACGGTGGAGTTGAACTGGAACGAGAGGGTGTCACGGGACCAGTTCTGGGCGGCGAGGTAGGTCAGTTGCGCACCGTGGCCGGCGTAGAGGTCGTTGGCGCCGCAGGCGAATTGCGGAGTGCGGAGTGCGGAGTGCGGAATGTCGGAGACTGAGACGAAGTGGTCGACGACGGTGGCCTTGGAGTTCTCCTCGGCGATGACGAGGGTGTGGGGGAAGACGGCGGTGCCGGAGCCGGAAGCGGCGTGAGTGATGACGATGGGGGCAGGAACCTCGACCCCGCGCGGCACGTAGATGAACGCTCCATCGGAAACGAAAGCGGCATGGAGGGCGGCAAATTTTTCGGACCCGAGCTTCTGCGGCTGGGCCATGAAGTGCTCTCGGATCAGGTCGGGGTGCGATTGGAGCGCGGCGGACAAGGTCGTGACAAGGACGCCGCGCGCGGCAAGTTCGGCCCGTGCGCCGGCGCCGTCACCGACCGTGGTATTGTTGATGAAGTTGAGCTGGGCGGGGCCGAAGGGGCTGGCGAGAAGCTGCCCGTTGGGGTCAACGCGCTCCACCTTGAAGCCGGCAAGTTGGAGGCCGGAGAGGTTGCTGAAGCGCCAGCCCTCGTTGGTGCGGGTGGGCAGCGGGAGGGACGCGAAGGTCGCATAGGCGGCGCGCTTGCGCTCGAGCCACCAGGCGGGCGCGTCGCCCAGCGACGCGAGATGCGCGGCGAAGACCTCGGCGGTGAAGGAGCCGATTGGGGCTGCGGTGATGGTGGCGATATCGGACATCGAAAATTGCGGAGTGCGGATTGCGGAGTGCGGATTGTAGAATCAGGCCGGCTGCGATGGCGGGTTGCGATTCCGCACTCCGCATTCGCCAGTCAGCCGTGGTGGGCTTCAGCCCACCGAGCCTTCCATTTCGAGGTCGATGAGGCGCTTGAGTTCGACGGAATACTCCATCGGGAACTGACGGGCGAGGTCGTTGATGAAGCCGTTGACGGCGAGGCTCATGGCCTGGCCCTCGGTCAGTCCGCGGGACTGCATGTAGAAGATCATCTCCTCGTTCACCTTGGAGACGCTCGCCTCGTGCTGGGTGGCGTTGCGGTCGCCCCGCACGGTGATGGCGGGATAGGTGTCGGTGCGGCTGTTGGTGTTGATCAGCAGCGCGTCGCACTCGGTGTTGTTCCGGCAGCCCTTGAGGTGGCGCGGAATGTGGACGATGCCGCGGTAGGTGCTGCGCCCCTGCCCCACCGAGATGGACTTGGCGACGATGTTGGAGGTGGTTTCGTCGGCGGCATGGATCATCTTGGCCCCGGTGTCCTGGTGCTGGCCGTCGTTGGCGAGGGCGATGGAGAGAACCTCGCCGCGGGCCTTGCGGCCCTTGAGCACGACCCCGGGATACTTCATCGTGAGGCGGCTGCCGATGTTGCAGTCGATCCACTTGATCTCGGCCTCCTCGTGCGCGACGCCGCGCTTGGTGACGAGGTTGAAGACGTTGTTGGCCCAGTTCTGGACGGTGATGTACTGGATCTTCGCGCCCTTGAGCGCGACGAGCTCGACCACGGCGCTGTGCAGCGTGCTGGTCGAGAACTTGGGGGCGGTGCAGCCCTCCATGTAGACGACCTCGCTGCCCTCGTCGGCGATGATGAGGGTGCGCTCGAACTGGCCGAAGTTCTCGGCGTTGATGCGGAAGTAGGCCTGGAGCGGCTGCGCGACCTTCACGCCCTTGGGCACGTAGATGAACGAGCCGCCGGAGAAGACGGCGCTGTTGAGGGCGGAAAACTTGTTGTCGCCGGTCGGGATCACCTTGCCAAAGAACTTGCGGAAAATTTCCGGGTGCTCGCGGAGGGCCTCGGTGGAGTTGGCAAAGATGACACCCTGCTTGGCGACGAGGTCCTTGATGTTGGAGTAGGCGGCCTCGGAATCAAACTGGGCCTCGACGCCGGAAAGGAACTTGCGCTCCTGCTCGGGGATGCCGAGGCGCTCGAAGGTCTTCTTGATGTCGTCAGGCACCTCGTCCCACGTGCGCTTGGGCTTCTGTCCCTGCGAGAGGTAGTACCGGATTTTGTCGAAATTGATGTTTTCGAGGTCTTTCGTGGCCCAGTGCGTGGGCATGGGCATCGCGAGGAATTTCTTCAGTGCGTTGAGGCGGAACTCCAGGATCCACGGCGCCTCCTTCTTGACCTCGCTGATGTAACGGACGGTGTTCTCAGACAGGCCGGTGCCGGCGTCGAACTCGTAGTTCTGCGGGTAGGAGAAGTTGCCGGACGACTGGTCGATGCCGGCGACGGGATTGGCCATGGCGGTGTCGGCAGCGGGAAGGGAAAGGGTGTCGGTGGGCGGCATCATGGGCAGATTGTTGTCACGGAGGGCACAGAGGATAAAGAGAGGTCACGGAGGAGGAATTCAGATGATGGTCTCTGTGATCTCCCGGTGTTCCCTCAGTGTTCTCTGTGTCGCAGATTTTGGTGTTTTAGGCGGCGGCGAATTCTTTTTTGACCCAGTCATAGCCCTTGGCCTCGAGTTCGAGGGCGAGGGACTTGTCGCCGCTCTTCACGATGCGGCTGTCCCACATGACATGGACGTGATCGGGGACGATGTGGTCGAGGAGGCGCTGGTAGTGGGTGATGAGCAGGATACCGGGCGAGTTCGCCCCGCCCCGCTGGGCGTTGACTCCGTCAGCGACGATCCGGAGGGCGTCAATGTCGAGACCGGAGTCGGTCTCGTCCATGAGCGCGAACCTGGGCTCAAGCATGGCCATCTGGAGGATCTCGCAGCGTTTCTTCTCGCCGCCGGAGAAGCCGTCGTTGACGGAGCGGGAGGTGAACTTGCGGTCAATCTTGAGCAGGTCCATCTTGGCGTAAAGCCGCTTGTAGTAGGCGGTGGCGTCAAGGTCCTCGCCCTCACCCAGGCGGGCCTGCACGGCGGCGCGGAGGAAGTTGGCGATGGAGACACCGGGGATGTCGCTCGGGTATTGGAAGGCGAGGAAAAGGCCGGCCCGGGCGCGCTCGTCGGCCTCCATGGCGAGGACGGAGCGGCCGTCGAGCAGCACGTCACCCGAGGTGATGGTGTAGTCGGGATGGCCCGCGATGGCCTTGGCCAGGGTGGATTTGCCGGTGCCGTTGGGTCCCATGACAGCGTGGACCTCCCCGCTGGCGATGGTCAGCGTGAAGCCCTTGACGATGGGCTTGTCGCCGATGGAGATGTGGAGGTTTTGAATTTCGAGACAGGACATGAACGGATTTTGGAATTTGGATTTTGGAATTTGGATTTTCCAAGCAGGTCACTGGACGGAAGCGGGGTGGGCGTCGGCGACGGCGGACCCGCGAAAGGTGATTTCGACGCCGGCGGCCTCGTAGCCGGGGGGGAGGACGGCGCGGAGTTCGGAGAAAATCCCGGGAGGGAGGTCGATATCGTGGGTCGCGCCGGTGCGCTCGTCGTGAAAATGGGCGTGCGGGTGGAGATTGGGACAGTAACGGGTGGGCTCGCGCTCCAGGTTGACCTGCTTGACGAGGCCGCACTGCACGAGAGTCTCCAGGCAGTTGTACACGGTGGCCAGCGAGATGCCGGGCAGCTCGGCTTTGACGCGGGTGAAGACCTGGTCAGCGGTGGGGTGGTCGCGCTTGTCGAGGAGGACGCGATAGATGAGTTCGCGCTGGGGGGTTGAGCGCAGGCCGCTGTCGGCTAGACGCTGCGCGAGGGCGTCAGGGTTGGTTTGGGTGGCGGTGGACATGGTCGGAGGCGAGAAACCAAAATGGAATGATTCCAAGTTGCAAGCTGGAATTGGAATGATTCTAAGCATAAAACTATCTGAGCGAATTGATTTGGACCATGAAAACCCGAATTACACGCACCTGCCCTCTGACTGAAACGAGGCACTGACTCGTTTTCGGACAGGGTAACCTTGGCGAATAGAAAATGTCTACTATTAGTTGACATTGTATGCTGCTGGTGTGGAATTCAGCCTGTACGCGTCATGACCGACGAGTTGTTGGGGGAGATCGCCCGGCGCACGGAGCGGGCCAGCGCCTCGTTCATCAAGGAACTGATGCGCCGAACACAGCAGTTTGCCCTGGAGCGCAACGCGTCGGTCGCGTTGGTGGACGTGGAAGGGGAGCTCCACAAGATGGTGATGGCCGGTGGGTTGCTGAACCGGAAGCTACCTGGCTTGGCGGAAGCTTGAGAGACCAAATCAGCTGATCAGCAGCAGCCTGGGCGGGTCGCCGGGTTGGGTGGTTGGGGCACGGTGGAGGCAAGGGAGGACGGGACAGCCGGGATATTCCAGGGCGATTCGCCAGAGGTTGCCCACGCCAAAGGAAAAGGGCCGGGCGGACGGAAGCGGGGCGTAATGGAGGTCGTAGCAGTGTTCCTTGAGGTGGGCGCGGAAGGCGTCGTTGTCCTCCCCGCCGAAGCGTCGGAGAAGCTCGGCGCGGGTGACAGGGTCATCCACGCGGCGTTGCGCCTCCGCGTTGGGCAGCCCCTCGCTTGGCGCTCCGTGGTAGGTGCAAAGCCAGGTGTCGGTCGGGACCGGGGCGCTGTCGGCGTGGAAAGAAAAGACATCGGTGGGCACGGGGCCCGGGTCGTCGTCGCGCGGGTAGCCGTGGATGCAGTTGAGCACCGGGTCGAGTCCGCGATCCTGGAGCAGCTGGAGGTCGGCGAGGAGAAACTCGATGGCCTCCCGGCCGGCGGCAGTCGCGGGGAGGGTCAGCAACGTCGCCTCATCGAGGGGGACGATCCCCTCGCCCGGGCCCAGCTCCGTCACGACCCCGGCAAAATCACCGGGCAGCGTTCGCTCCCAGCAAAGGGCGTTGACGCCGTTGGCGAAAGGCGTCGAGACGAGCTCGTGGAAACTCTGCACGCGTTGGATGCGGGACAAAGGGAGTGAGATTGATGAGCTTATGACCGGGGCATCGCGCCCGGTTCGGTCCGTGATGTCAAAAGAAGTCACACGCCAACCCGCTCGCCATTCCACACCACCACGTCGAGGCGCCGGGCGAAATGCAGGAGCGGGGGACCCGGGTCGGTCGCCAGCCCGTGAAATGCGAACATCGTGTTGCGCCCGATGCTCGCCTCCGCCGGCTGCAGCGGCCACGGGGCATGGTGCACCTCGTTCCACCACAGGGAGCCGTCCGGGGCGGAGGCGTAGAGGCAATACCGCTCAGTCAGCCAATGTTCGAGCGTGCCGGGGGCCGCAGGACACACGTCCGAGGTTGGGCGGTAGGTGCCGGAAAACTCCGCCCCGGCCCGCCGGGATGAGTAGTTGAAGCCGTCCCCTTGGGCAGTGATCGACATCCGCGCCCAAAAGTAGGGCAGATGAAAAAAGCGCCGCGCCGCCCACACCGCGAGCGGGTTGCCTGCGTCCAGGCTCAGGAACCAAACCCCGGGCTTGCCGTCGTGCTCGACGTAAATGCGGACATTGAGCTCGGGAAAGGCCGACACCCACGGCAGGTTGGGCAGCGGGCGGCGCATGACCCCGGTCATCCGGAAAGGCACGAGGCCGATCCACGAGGTTCCGGCAAATTCCTGAATCGTCAGGGACGGGGGCACGAGCGGACGGAGCGCGGCGGCCGGGATGGGCCAGTGCGCGAAGAGCAGGTCGTGCCACGTTTGCCGCCAGCGCCACGGCCGGGTCGGGAGCGGCCAGGGCCGGTGTGCCAACTGGGACAAGGCCGGATGCATCATGGTTTAGGCACCGGAGTCACAGCCGCGCGCCCGAGGATGTCGTCTAAGAAACCGTCAACACCGCATACGTCCGCTTGCCTTTGCGGAGGAGGAGATATTTCCCAAACAGGAGGTCGGCGCTGGTGACAGCGCGGGCGGCCTCGGCGACGCGGGTGTTGTTGAGGGAGATGCCGCCGCCTTCGAGGTCTTTGCGGGCCTGACCCTTCGACGGGCACAGGCCGGCGTGGACCAGCAGCTCGGTCAGGGCGGTGCCGGGGCCTTCGAGTTTGGCCCGCTCCAAAACTTTCGTGGGGATCTCGCCGACCACATCTTGAAAGAGGGCCTCGTTGATGCCGTCGAGCCCGCCGCCGAACATGATCTCGCTCGCGCGGATGGCGTCGGAGCTGGCGGTGGCTCCATGGACGAGCGTGGTGACCTCGCGGGCGAGCGCGCGGTGGGCTTCGCGCGCGCCGGGGTTGGCGACATGCCTGGCCTCCAAGGCCTCGATCTCGGCGCGGGGGAGCAGGGTGAACTTTTTCAGGTACTCCACCACCATGCTGTCCTCGGTGTTGATGAAGAACTGATAGAAACGGTAGGGGCTGGTTTTTTGCGGGTCGAGCCAGACGGCCCCGCCCTCGGTCTTGCCGAACTTGGTGCCGTCGCTCTTGGTGATCAGCGGGAACGTCAGGCCCCACGCGGGCACGCCGAGTTTTTTGCGGATGAGGTCCGTGCCGGCGGTGAGGTTGCCCCACTGGTCGGAGCCGCCGATCTGGAGTTCGCAGCCGAGGCTCCGGCGCAGGTGGTAGAAATCAAACGCCTGCAGGAGCTGGTAGCTGAACTCGGTGTAGCTGATGCCGTGGTCTCCCTCCATCCGGGAGCGCACGCTGTCCTTGGCCAGCATCACATTGAGCGAAAAATGCTTGCCGATGTCGCGCAGGAAATCGAGGTAGCTCACCCCGATGGTCCAGGCCGCGTTGTCCACGAGACGGGCGGGGTTGGTGGTGGTCTCGAAGTCGAGCAGGCGCGAGAGCTGGCCCTTGATGCAGGCGACATTGTGCGCGAGCTGCCCCGGGGTGAGCAGGTTGCGCTCGGCGGACTTGCCAGAGGGGTCGCCAATCATGCCGGTCGCGCCGCCGGCGAGCGGCAGCACATGATGGCCGGAGAGCTGAAAGCGCCGCAAGGTGAGCTGGCCCATGAGGTGGCCGACATGGAGCGAGTCGCCGGTGGGATCGAAGCCGCAATAGAGCGTGACCGGACCCTGCGCCAGGCGCGCGGCGAGCGCGGGGAGGTCGGTGCAGTCGGCGACGAGGCCGCGCCATTGGAGATCTTCGAGAAGGGTCATGCGGGAAGCGGGCAACGTTCAACGTTCAAGATGGAACGTTCAACCTCCAAGTGCGGGGAACGGACCACAGAGTTTAACCACGGATGACACGGATCAACACGGATTAGAACAGAAGGCGACGAAGGGAACGAAGGCAGAGGCCGGAGGGATGAACCACTGGTTTTCACTGATATGCACTTATGAGTCGAGCCGCAGGGAGAAAGAGAAAGATTTTTTTGGTGGAGGTAGGAAGGGGCAAATCGGGCCTTGCTTGGGAGGAGGATGGGGGCAGTTTTCAGGGGAGCTTTACCCCGTTATATGGTCACCCCTTTCACTCATTGCCGGAATCCTTTGGTAGCCCTGACCGCAGGGGCCGGCCTCGCTGCGGGCCTGGTCTGGCTGGCGGCGTGCAACTCGGGGCCGGCGGCCCCAAAGACCCCCGCGCCAGCGATCACGGTGGCGGCCCCGCCGACTCCCCCACCCTCCGAACTGGCAGTGAAACAGTTTCACCTGGTCGTCGAGCCGATCCTGCGCGACAAGTGCTACGACTGCCACGGCGATGGCGAGAGCCGGGCGGGGATCGCGTTTGACAAGCTGGACCACGCCCCGAACAGCAACCACGACGGGTTGCTGAAGAATCCCGAGCTCTGGCTCAAGGTGCTCAAGAACACCCGCGCGAGCATCATGCCGCCACCGGACCACCCGCGGCCCACCGCCGCCGAACAGCAGGCCTTGGAAAACTGGATCAAGTTGGCGGCGTTTGGGGCCGACCCGGAGAATCCCGACCCGGGCCGGGTGACCGTTCGCCGCCTCAACCGCACCGAATACCGCAACACCCTCCGCGATCTGCTGGGCGTGGACTTCGACGCGGACGCAGCCCTCCCGCCCGACGACATCGGGTATGGATTCGACAACATCGGGGACGTGCTGAACCTCTCGCCCCTGCGCATGGAGAAGCTGATCGAGGCCGCCATGGCCGTGGTGAAACAGGGGGTGCCGCAGGACACGGTGGTGATTCCGACGCAGTTCCATCTGCCCACGGACTTTGTCACGGCCGACGGGCAGACCGCCGAGCATCTGTCGTTTTACCAAGTCCGCACAGTCAGCCATCGCTACCAGGCCAAGGTGGCGGGTGACTACCGCCTCGTCATCTCGTCCAAGGTGGATGGCGAGGCGACGCCTGATCCGCAGCACGTCCAGATCACGGCGCAGTCCGACGGCCAGGAGTTTTTCCGGCAGGAATACCACTGGAGTGACGCCGATTATTTCACCGACGAACGGGTGGTCCATTGGGAGCCGGGCGAGCACGAGGTGAGCTTTACGACGAAGCCGCTGCTCGACCTCCAGCCGCTGCGGACGAAGATGGAGTTCAAGATTCTCTACGTCCGCCTCGAAGGCCCGCTGGATCGGAAAGGCTGGGAGCAGCCCCCCGGCTACCGGCAGCTCTATCCCCGCGACGTGCCTCCGGAAAATCCCGCCGAGCGTCGCGCCTACGCCCGGGAGGTGCTGGCCAAATTTGTGGCCAAAGCCTACCGCCGTCCGGTGGACACCCAGACAGTGGAGCAACTCGTGGATCTCGCCGAGAAAACCTACGCGGTGCCCGGCAATCCCTTTGAGAAAGGCATCGCGCAGGCGATCACCGCCGTGCTCTCGTCGCCGCGCTTCCTTTTCCACCTGGAGGGGGCGGAGGCACTCGGGCCCGGCCAGGTCTTCGCCAGCGTGGATGAATACACGCTAGCCTCGCGCCTCTCGTACACCCTCTGGGCCTCGATGCCGGACGAGGAGCTGACCGGCCTGGCCGCGCGCAACGAGCTGCGGAAAAATTTCCGCGCGCAGGTGCAACGGATGCTCGCCGACCCGAAGGCGCAGGCCTTCGCCGAAAACTTTCCCGGCCAGTGGCTCCAGTCGCGCGGCGTGCTCGACACGCCGATCAACTCGGCCGACATCATGGCGCAAGAGACGCCGCCGCCCGGGGCCAAGGCCATGGCGGTGGCCGCGGCGGCGCCAACGGTAGTCGCGCCCGCCGCGGGGCCGGCCGTGCGCCCCGCCGCCACGGCCAACGCCCCGGTGGT